>NZ_JBFBAW010000011.1:0-342489 GCF_040682435.1 Lentzea sp. NPDC051208
GCCCCGCAACACGCCGGCCTCGTCATCGGACAGCAGCAACTCAGGCAGCTTCGGGTTCGGCATGCCACCGAACCCTACGCCTGCACACGAATTAATGAATCAGGACACTAGGACCTCGCCGACGACCGTCCGCACCTGGTCGCGCAGCCACGCGTGGGCGAGGTCGGAGTCGTAGCGCTGGTGCCAGTTGCAGTTGATCGGCGCTTCCGGCGACTCGGCCGGCAGCGGCCGGGTGACCAGCCCGAACGCCTCGATCAACGGCCGGCACAAGATCGCCGTGGTGGTGACCAGCGCATCGCTCGCGGCCGCGATCTGCACCGCCGAGTGCACCGTCGCCACGGTCGCGATCACCTTGCGCCGCAACCCTTCCGCGGCCAGCAGGTCATCGATCGGAGCGGTCAGCCGGCCACGCCGCGAGACCACCACGTGCGGATAGGCGGCGTACGCGCGCAGATCCAGTTCGGCACACGGGTGTCCGGACCGCATGACCACGGCGAGCGCGTCGGTGCCGAGGGTCTCCGAGCGGAACTCGGGGAGTTCGGGCGTGCCGCCGCCGAGTTCCAGGTCGACCCGCCCGTGCCGCAGGTCGTCGGTGTCGGCGGAGTGCTCGGCGAGCACCCGCAGCCGCACTCCCGGTGCCTGCTCCGCGATCCGCCCGATCAGCGCGGGCACCACCGACGAGGCGAGGGCGTCGTGGCACTGGATCGTGAACGTGCGCTCCAGTTCGGCCAGGTCCAGCTCACGGCTCGGCGCCAGCACGGCGTTGGCCTGCCGCACCAGCCGGTGCACCTCGTCGGCGATCCCGAGCGCGTACGGCGTGGGCGTCATGGAGTGGCCGGTCCGCACGAGGATGTCGTCGCCGGTCACCTTCCTGATCCGCCCGAGCGTCCGGCTGACCGCGGGCGACGACAGGTGCAGCCGTTCCGCCGCCCCCATCACGCTGCCCTCTTCGAGGAGGGCGTCCAGCACCGTCAGCAGGTTCAGATCCGCTTGCATAACAGCCAATCTTGGAGGAAACCGTGCTCGCAGCCACCACCGCCGCCGTCCGCCGTGCCGGAGAGCGGATGCTGAAGCGCTACTCGACCGAATCCCGCACGTCCTCTCTCACGGAACTCGTCGCAGCCGTCCAAGCCAACGACGCCGCTGTCGTCGACCTGCTGAGGCCGGAACTGGCCGGGATCCACCCGCGGGCGCGCTGGCTCGACGACGAGCACGGCTCCGGTGCCCTGGGCTCCGGGGAGTGGTGGCTCGTCGACCCGGTCGGCGGCAACATGAACGCGGTCCAGGGCATGACCGACTGGAACATCGGCGTGAGCCTGGTCCGCGACGGCCGCCCGGTGCTCGCGGTCGTGTACTTCCCGCTGTTCGACGAGATGTTCACGGCCACCGAGGGCGGCGGCGCGTTCCTGAACGGCGTGCGGTTGACGGTCTCGGACAAGACGTCGCTGGACGGCGCACTGGCCGGTACCGGCCAGGCCCAGCCCGGTCAGGGCCCGGAGATGGCCGATCGGGTCGGCGCCTCCTACAGCGCGATGGCGAAGCAGGCCCTCTACGTCCGGATCTCGGTGCCGGTGACGCACCAGCTCGCCCAGGTCGCCGCCGGACGGATGGACCTGCACTGGCAGTACGACAACGTGCGCGCGCACGCGTCAGGTGTGTTGCTCGTGCAGGAGGCGGGCGGCGTCGTCACCGATCTGGACGGCAAGCCGTGGGAGCTGACCAGCCGTGAGTACCTGGCGGCCGCGCCGGGCGTGCACGCGGCGGCACTGGAACTGCTCTAGTCGTCGACGGTCCAGACGAGGGTGTTCAGGTCGACCTCGGGGCGCACGCTCCAGCGGACCTGGATCACCTGGGTCTCCTCCGGCAGCACGTACACGCTGTGCCCGCCCGCCGTCTCGCCCGGCTGCACGCCGAGCTTGTGCGCGGGCCGGGAGGACAGCGAGACCGGCGCCTTCGTCACGGTCTCACCGGTCTTGGTCACGAGGACCAGGTACATGTCCGGCAGCGAGGTGTAGGGGATCTGCGAGGTGTTCGTCACCTCGGTGTGCACGACCACGGACCGTTCGCCCTCGGCGAGCTTGTAGCCGGCCGCCGTGAACAGGAAGTCGGCCGGGTCGACGACCTCGACCAGCTGGATGGTGAGCCGGGCGCCTTCGAGGCTGTCCGCCTCCAGCGCCGAGCCGATCTTGCCGGTCCGCGAGACGACGGGCTTGGGCTGCGGCTGGTCCGCGCGCACCCAGCCCGCGGACTGGGGCGGGCCCCACGTCGCCTGCGGCGGTTGCTGGGCGGGGAACGGCTGGCTGATCGGAGCCTGCGGACCGTAGGGCTGCTGGACCGGGTGGGGGCCGCTCTGGTGCACCGCGTAGGGGCCGGACGGCGGGCCGCCCATGTAGTTGCCGTAGGCGGCGGCGTTCGCGAGGGCCCTGCGCACACCGTTCGGGTCGCACTCCACCCCGACCAGCAACGGCAGTCCGCTGCCCGAGAGGGTGATCAGGCGCATGGCGGCCTCGCGCGGGTCCATGCCCAGGCGCTGGGCGATCTCGTGCACGGCGGCGCGACCTGACTCGGCGAGAACGGCGAGCAGGCGGGCGTCTACGGGATCGGGGGGCACCACGAAAGAAACGCTACCCGTCGCTCCGGATCTCCGTGTCACCGCGTACCCGATCGAGATCAAGACAACGTGCGCTGTCGTGCGCCTTCGGTGGCCGTCGAAGGGCGTATGATGCGGCCTTTTTTCGCTGTGGCGGGAGAACGCGGGTTCGCTGGCGGGTCGGCTTCTTGAGCCGGAACAAGTCGGCTAGTCTCGACGAGCGCCAGGGGCCTTCCCGTTCCCCTCATTCGCGCTAAAACGCTTGCCATACAAGGGGGTTGCCGGTGGCGGACTCGTTTGTGCACCTGCACGTGCACACCGAGTACTCGATGCTCGACGGCGCGGCCAAGGTGGCTCCGCTGTTCGAGGAAGCCGAGCGGCTCGGCATGACCGCCGTGGGTATGAGTGACCACGGCAACATGTACGGGTCGGACGAGTTCTACCAAACGGCGATGAAGACCGGCATCAAGCCGATCATCGGCATCGAGGCGTACCTCGCCCCGCACAACCGCCTGCACAAGAAGCCGGTCGCCTGGGGCGACCCCGGTCAGCGCAGCGACGACATCTCCGGTGGTGGCGCCTACACCCACATGACGATGTGGGCGCGCAACGCGGACGGCCTGCGGAACCTCTTCCGGCTGCACACCGAGGCGAGCAAGACGGGCTACTACTACAAGCCCCGCATGGACCGCGAGCTCGTCTCGCAGCACGCCGACGGCATCATCGCGACGACCGGCTGCCCGTCCGGCGAGGTGCAGACCCGGTTGCGGCTCGGTCAGGTCAACGAGGCGTTCCAGGCCGCGTCCGACTACCGCGACATCTTCGGCAAGGAGAACTTCTTCCTGGAGTTGATGGACCACGGCCTGGAGATCGAGCGCCGTGTCCGCGACGGCCTGCTGGAGATCAGCAAGAAGCTCGGCATCCCGCCGCTCGCCACCAACGACAGCCACTACGTCACCAAGGACCAGGCGGACACGCACTCCGCGTTGCTCTGCGTCCAGTCCGGCAAGATGCTGACCGACCCGAACCGGTTCAAGTTCGACGGTGACGGCTACTACCTGAAGTCGTCCGAGGAGATGCGGGAGATCTGGAAGGACCTCCCGGAGGCGTGCGACAACACGCTGCTGGTCGCGTCGATGGTCGAGTCCTACGAGGACATCTGGACCGTCAAGGACCGCATCCCGAACTTCGAGGTCCCCGAGGGCGAGGACCAGGCGTCCTGGTTCCGCAAGGAGATCCGGCGCGGTCTCGAGTGGCGGTTCGCCGGCAAGGAAGTGCCCGAGGAGTACATCAAGCGCTGCGACTTCGAGGCCCAGGTCATCATCGACAAGGGCTTCCCGGCGTACTTCCTGATCGTCGCCGACCTGATCAGCTACGCCCGCAGCGTGGGCATCCGCGTCGGTCCCGGCCGTGGTTCGGCCGCGGGTGCCGCCGTGTCGTGGGCGATGGGCATCACGAACATCGACCCGATCCCGCACGGTCTGCTGTTCGAGCGGTTCCTGAACCCAGAGCGCACCGCCATGCCCGACATCGACATCGACTTCGACGACCGCCGTCGTGGCGAGATGATCCGCTACGCCAGCGAGAAGTACGGTGCCGACAAGGTCGCGCAGGTGATCACGTTCGGCACCATCAAGACCAAGGCCGCGCTGAAGGACTCGGCGCGCGTGCACCACGGTCAGCCGGGCTTCGCGATCGCCGACAAGATCTCGAAGGCGCTGCCGCCGCCGATCATGGCGAAGGACATCCCGCTCAACGGCATCGTCAACAAGAGCCACCCGCGCTACGGCGAGGCCGCCGAGGTCCGGTCGCTGCTGGAGACCGACGCGCAGGTGAAGGAGATCTTCGACACCGCGCTCGGTCTCGAGGGCCTGATCCGCAACGCCGGCGTGCACGCCTGCGCGGTGATCATGTCGAAGGACCCGCTCACGGAGTCCATCCCGCTCTGGTACCGCGACGACGGCTCGTTCATCACCGGCTGGGACTACCCGTCGTGCGAGAACATCGGCCTGCTGAAGATGGACTTCCTCGGGCTGCGCAACCTCACGGTGATGGGCGACGCGATCGAGAACATCGAGGCCAACCGCGGCAAGGACGCGGTCCCGGACTTCGACAAGCTCACGCTCGACGACCCGGAGACCTACGCGCTGCTCGGCCGCGGTGACACGCTCGGCGTGTTCCAGCTGGACGGCGGGCCGATGCGCGACCTGCTGCGCCGCATGCAGCCGACCACCTTCGAGGACATCGTCGCGGTCGGCGCGCTGTACCGCCCCGGTCCGATGGGTGTGAACGCGCACAACGACTACGCGGACCGCAAGAACGGCCGCCAGGAAGTCAAGCCGATCCACCCGCAGCTCGAGGAACCGCTCAAGGAGATCCTCGGCGAGACGCACGGTCTGATCGTCTACCAAGAGCAGATCATGTTCATCGCCCAGGAGGTCGCGGGCTACTCGATGGGTCGCGCGGACGTGCTCCGCAAGGCCATGGGCAAGAAGAAGGCCGAGGTTCTGGCCAAGGAGTTCGAGGGCTTCCGGGAGGGCATGCGCAACGACCCGCGCGGCTTCTCCGACGAGGCCATCCAGGCGCTGTGGGACACGATCCTCCCGTTCGCCGGCTACGCGTTCAACAAGTCGCACGCGGCCGCGTACGGCCTGATCTCGTACTGGACGGCGTACCTCAAGGCGAACTTCCGCGCCGAGTACATGGCCGCCCTGCTCACGTCGGTCGGCGACAACAAGGACAAGTCCGCGGTCTACCTGGCCGAGTGCCGCCGCCTGGGCATCAAGGTCCTCCCGCCGGACGTCAACGAGTCGGCGCTGCGCTTCAGCGCGGTCGGCACGGACATCCGCTTCGGCCTGGGCGCGATCCGCAACGTCGGTGCGAACGTCGTCGAGTCGATCATCAAGACCCGCCGGGAGAAGGGCAACTACACGTCCTTCACGGACTTCATGGACAAGTCCGAGCTCGTCGCCTGCAACAAGCGCGTGATCGAGTCGCTGATCAAGGCCGGCGCGTTCGACGCGTTCGGCCACCCCAGGCTGTCGCTGATCCAGGTGCACGAGGACGCGGTCGACGCCGTCGTCCCGATCAAGCGCAAGGAGGCGGAGGGGCAGTTCGACCTGTTCGGTGGCGACAGCGCCGACGACCAGGACGACAGCACCTCACCGCTCGCGCACCTCAAGTTCGGCACCGACGAGTACCCGCGCAAGCAGATGCTCAGCCTCGAGAAGGAGATGCTGGGGCTGTACGTGTCCTCGCACCCCCTCGACGGCGCCGAGCGGATCCTGCGCAAGTACGCGCCGCGGCCGATCGCGGTCGTGCTCGACGATCCGCCCAAGGAAGGCGAGCTGATCGTCTCGGGCATGATCTCGTCGATCGAGCGCCGGGTGAACAAGAACGGCCTGCCGTGGGCGATCACGGTGATCGAGGACCTGGACGCGTCCATCGAGGTCCTGTTCTTCCCGAAGTCCTACGAGGTCCTGCGCGACGACCTGGAGCTCGACTCCGCCGTGTGCGTGAAGGGCCGGGTGAACTGGCGCGACGACAAGATGGCGATCTTCGGCGACGGAGTCGTCCCGCTCGACATCAGCGACGCGGAGGCGAACCCCGGCGCGGATCCGCCCCTGGTCCTCGGCCTGCAGACCAAGACGCTGACGCCGGAGCTGATCGAAGAACTGAAGAGCGTGTTCAAGTCGCACGAGGGTCAGGTCGCCGTGCACCTGGAGGTGCAGAAGCGCGACAAGTCGAAGGAGATGATGGTGGTGGGCAACTTCCGGGTCAACACCACGCCGTCGCTCTTCGGTGACCTCAAGACCATCCGCGGCATCACGATCCACCGTTAGGGAACGGCCGGACTCGAAATAGTGGCGACGGTTGAGTAAACGGGGTTAACTGGGTGAGGTGACGACACTCACCCGGTTGACCGCCGACTACGTCCAGAACCCGCACGAGGTGAACGACCTGTTGCGCGCCGAGGGGCCGGCGCGGGAAGTGATCCTGCCGCACGGCCTCAAGGCCTGGCTCGTCACCCGGTACGACGAGGCGAAGATCGCTCTCACCGACCCCAGGGTCAGCAAGAACGTCCAGGCCGGCGGCCACCTGATGGCCAAGCACGCCACCCAGACGCACGTGCGCCGCGAGATCGAGCCCACGCTCTCCGTCCACATGCTCAACATGGACCCGCCCGGCCACACCCGGCTGCGCAAGCTCGTGACCAAGGCGTTCACCGCCCGCCGCATCGAGCTGATGCGCCCGCGCGTGCAGGAGATCGCGGCCGAGCTGATCGCGAAGCTGAACGACGGCGACGAGGTCGACCTGCTGGAGGCCTTCGCGTTCCCGCTGCCCATCACGGTGATCTGCGAGCTGCTCGGAATCCCGATCGACAACCGCGACGACTTCCGCGAGTGGTCCAACCAGCTGCTGACCTTCGGCACGCCCGAGCAGGTCCAGGCCGCCGCGGGCGCGATGGCCGGTTTCCTGTTCCAGCACGTCACGGCCATCGCCGAGGCCGAACCGAACGACACGTTCTTCTCCGCTCTCGTGCACGCCGACGACTCCGGTGACCGGCTGAACACCGAGGAACTGATCTCGATGGCGTTCCTGCTGCTCGTGGCGGGCCACGAGACGACGGTGAACCTCATCGGCAACGCGGTGCTGTCGTTGCTGAAGAACCCGGAACAGCTGCAGATCCTCAAGGACCGCCCGGAGCTGATCCCGGCGAGCACGGAGGAGTTCCTGCGGCTGGAAGGGCCGGTCAACGTCGCTACCTTCCGCTACACCAAGGAACCTCTCGACCTCGGCGGCGTCACCGTGCCTGCCGACGAGATCCTCATGGTGTCGCTGATCGCCGCGAACCGGGACCCGGCGAAGTACGAGAACCCCGACCGGCTCGACGTGACGCGGTCCGCGCAGGGGCACGTGGCGTTCGGTCACGGCATCCACTTCTGCCTCGGCGCGCCGCTGGCCCGGCTGGAGTTCGACGTGGCGCTGACGCAGCTGCTCGACCGGTTCCCGAACCTGACGCTGGCCGCGGAGCCGGAGATGTTGGCGTGGCGCGACAGCACGCTGATCCGCGGCCTGCACACCCTGCCCGTGCGCCTCGCCTAATGTGCTGCGGGTGGACGACCTGCTGAAGCTCGACCAGGCGCACGTCTGGCACCCGTACGGCCCGATGCCGGGCACCCAGGAGCCGTTGCTCGTTTCAGGGGCCTCGGGTGTCCGGCTCGAACTCGCGGACGGCCGCGAGCTCGTCGACGGCATGTCGTCGTGGTGGGCGGCCATCCACGGCTACCGCCACCCCGTGCTGGACGCGGCCGTCACCGAGCAGCTCGGCAGGATGAGCCACGTGATGTTCGGCGGGCTCACGCACGAGCCCGCCATCAGGCTCAGCGCGAAGCTCGTCGAGATCACCCCCGAGCCGTTGCAGCACGTGTTCCTCTGCGACTCCGGCTCGGTGTCGGTCGAGGTCGCGGTGAAGATGTGCCTGCAGTACTGGCGTTCGCAGAACCGGCCGGAGAAGCACCGCCTGATGACGTGGCGCGGCGGCTACCACGGCGACACGTTCAACCCGATGTCCGTCTGCGACCCCGACGGCGGCATGCACTCGCTGTGGCGTGGAATCTTGCCGCAGCAGGTGTTCGCGGACGCGCCACCGGCCGAAATGGACACCGCGTACGTCCAGCACCTCGCCGGCCTGATCGAGGAACACGCCGGAGAACTCGCCGCGATCATCGTCGAGCCGGTCGTGCAGGGCGCCGGGGGCATGCGCTTCCACGACCCGCGCTACCTGCACGTGCTGCGCGAACTGGCGTACACGCACGACGTGCTGCTGGTGTTCGACGAGATCGCCACGGGCTTCGGCCGCACGGGCGAGCTGTTCGGTGCCGACCACGCGAACGTCAGCCCGGACGTCATGTGCCTGGGCAAGTCGCTGACCGGTGGGTACATGACGATGGCCGCCACCCTGTGCACCACGCGGGTGGCGGACGGGATCAGCAAGGGCGAGGTGCCGGTGCTCGCCCACGGGCCGACGTTCATGGGCAACCCGCTCGCGTCGGCGGTGTCGCTGGCGTCGATCGACCTGCTGCTGTCGCAGGATTGGAAGCGCGAGGTAGCCCGCATCTCCGCCGGGCTCGCCGAAGGACTCGCGCCCGCACGCGCGTTGCCCGGCGTTCGGGACGTGCGCGTGCTGGGCGCTATCGGCGTCGTGCAGCTGCATGAGCCCGCCGACATGGCCCGTGCCACCAAGGCTGCGGTCGACGCGGGGGTGTGGCTGAGGCCGTTCCGCGACCTGATCTACACGATGCCGCCGTTCGTCAGCACGGACGACGACGTCGCGGCGATCTGTCAGGGAGTGATCGCGGCCGCGAGCTGAGTGTCGGTCGGCTCGACCATGAACTCGCCGTTCGGGAGCACGACGACGGGGATCTGCTTGCGTCCGGAGATCTCGATCGCCCTGTCGCGCGCCTCGTCGTCGTGCTCGACGTCGACGTAGGTGAACGGCACGTTGTTGCGGGTCAGCCACGCCTTGGCCCGGCGGCAGTCGCCACACCACTCGGCGCCGTACATCACGATCAGTTCGTCGGTCATGCCCTCACGTTAGGTGACGTCCTAAGGTGAGGACCTGTGAGCGTGCTGGTGATCACCGGAACCGGGACAGAGGTCGGCAAGACCGCCGTCACCGCGGGCATCGCGGCGCTGGCCAGGGCAGAAGGCAGACGGGTCGCGGTGCTCAAGCCCGCGCAGACCGGCCTGCTGCCCGGCGAGCCCGGCGACGTGGCGGAGGTGGCGCGGCTGGCGGGCGACGTGACGACCCGTGAGCTGGCCAGATACCCCGATCCGCTGGCCCCCGCCACCGCGGCCAGACGCGCGGGCATGGCCACCATCCACCCCAAGGACGTCGCCGCCGAGGTCACCGCGCTCGACGAGACCCACGACCTGGTGCTGGTCGAGGGCGCGGGCGGGCTGCTGGTGCGGTTCGACGAGGGCGGCTCGACGCTGGCCGACATCGCGTGGGCGGTGAACGCGCCCGTGCTGATCGTGGCCCAGGCCGGGCTCGGCACGCTGAACGCGACCGCGCTGACGGCCGAGGCGTTGCAGCGGCGTGGGCTCGAGTCGATCGGTGTCGTGGTGGGCAGCTGGCCGCCGCACCCCGACCTCGCCTCGCTCACGAACCTGGCCGATCTGCCGGAGGCGGCGGGCGCTCCGCTGCTCGGCGCGCTGCCGCAGGGTGTGACGAAGCTCGGTCCCGTGGACTTCCTGGCCGTCGCCAAGAGATCGTTTTCACCCTGGTTCGGCGGGGAGTTCGACCCGGAGACGTTCGCGGCTCAATTCGCGGTCCAGTGACCTACATCGCTGCACGATGAAGGATTCAGTGAGGCACACTGGCTCGCCAGGCCACAGAGGAGGAGAGACCGTGACCGCAGCACCGGAACAGATCGACGTGCTCGACGAAGCTCGTGAGCAGGTGCTCGAACGAGGCGTCGGGCTCACCGAGGCTCAGGTGCTGAAGGTGCTGGAGCTGCCGGAGGACCGCATCCCCGAGCTGCTCGCGCTGGCGCACGAGGTCCGTGAGCGCTGGTGCGGCCCCGAGGTCGAGGTCGAGGGCATCGTCTCGCTCAAGACCGGCGGCTGCCCCGAGGACTGCCACTTCTGCTCGCAGTCGGGCCAGTTCCCCTCGCCCGTGCGCTCGGCGTGGCTGGACATCCCCGGCCTGGTCCGCGCGGCGCGGCAGACCCGCGACACCGGCGCGACCGAGTTCTGCATCGTCGCGGCCGTGCGCGGCCCGGACAAGCGGCTGCTCTCGCAGGTGCGCGACGGCATCAAGGCCATCCGCGAGGACGGCAACGACATCCAGATCGCCTGCTCGCTCGGCATGCTGACGCAGGAGCAGGTCGACGAGCTCGTGGCCATGGGCGTGCACCGCTACAACCACAACCTCGAGACCGCCCGCTCGCACTTCCCCGAGGTCGTGACCACACACTCCTGGGAGGAGCGCTGGGACACGCTGCGGATGATCCGCGACGCCGGCATGGAGGTCTGCTGCGGCGGCATCATCGGCATGGGGGAGACGCTGGCGCAGCGCGCGGAGTTCGCCGTGCAGCTCGCGGAGCTGGAGCCGGACGAGGTCCCGCTGAACTTCCTCATCCCGAACCCCGGCACGCCGTACGAGAACTACCCGGTCGTCGAGGGTGCCGAGGCGCTGCGCACGGTCGGCGCGTTCCGGCTCGCGCTGCCCCGCACGATCCTGCGCTTCGCCGGCGGCCGTGAGCTGACGTTCGGCGACCTGGGTGCGAAGCAGGGCATGCTCGGCGGCATCAACGCGATCATCGTCGGCAACTACCTGACGAACCTCGGCCGTCCCGCGCAGCAGGACCTCGACATGCTCGAAGAGCTGTCGATGCCCATCAAGGCGCTGAGCCAGACCCTGTGACGACGACTCAGATGACGTACTGCTCGTTCTGCGGCAAAGAGGAAGCTGACGGCGACCACGGGTTCTGCCGTCAGCGGCTGTCGATGATCGACCCGCCGCGGTACTGCTCGGAGTGCGCGCGCCGCATGGTCGTCCAGGTGACCCCGGACGGCTGGGCGGCGCGCTGCAGCCGCCACGGCGAGATCACCTCGGCTCGGTAGTAACCTCTCGCGAATGGACGACGAAGCAGCGCCGGTGCGCCTCGAACCCGTGCCGGAGCCGCCGTACGTCTACCACTACTACCCCCGGCCACGGCCGAAGGTGGTGGTGAAGCGGGATCTGCTGCCGAGCCTCGTGGTGGCGCTGACGACGTTCATCGGTGCCTTCCCCGCCGGGTTCCTCTGGTCGCGGCTGGCGCCGGGTCAGCTCAAGGTCGTGTCGCCGCAGGACAACAAGCTCTACCCGATCGGCCTGGAGAGCTACCACCGGCTCGACGCGCTGATGGTGTTCGTGCTGATCGGCCTCGGAGCGGGCGTGATCACGGGCATCGCGGTGTGGCTGATGCGGCAGCGGCGCGGCCCCGTGGTGATGCTGGCGATGACGGCGGGCTCGTTCGCCGCGGCGTGGTTCGCGCAGGACTTCGGCGGGAGCCTGGCCGGCGGCCTGTACCCGAGCCCGGCGGAGATCAAGCCGAACGACACGTTGCTCGTGGCGCCGGTTTTGGAGACGGGGTGGGGAATCCTGGCGTGGCCGCTCGCCGCCGCGCTGGCCTACGGGTGCTGCGCGGCCTGGAACGGCCTCGACGACCTGGGGCGGCGCCTCGGCTGAGGCACCGCCCTCGTGGGCGCCTATCCGACCCGGTAGGCGAAGTCGGGCATGTCCGTCACGAACATCTGACCGGGCGCGTGGGTGATCGCGAACGGCGGCCTGGACTTCATCAGCACGGCCTGAGGAGTCACCCCGCACGCCCAGAACACCGGCACGTCACCAGGTTCGTGCTCGACGGCGTCCCCGAAGTCCGGTGCGCCGACGTCCTCGATCCCCAGCATCCGGGGGTCGCCCGCACCGACCGGGGCGCCGTGCACCGACGGCATGAGCGCGGTGACCTTGTGCGCGATGTCCACAAGGGACTCCGGAATCCAGCGCATCGACACGACCATCGGTCCGTGCAGCCGTCCGGCGGGCCTGCACTGGATGTCCGTGACGAACATCGAGACGTTCCTGCCCTGCTCCACGTGCCGCAGCGGCACTCCCGCGTTGGTGAGCGCCGTCTCGAACGTGAAGCTGCAGCCGATCAGGAACGTCACCAGGTCGTCGCGCCAGTACCCGGTCGCGTTCTCGGGTTCCGCCGTGAGCTCGCCGTACTCCCAGATCCGGTAGCGCGGCGCGTGGGTGCGCACGTCCGCGTCCCGCTTGAGCGCGCTGACCGTCTCGCCCGCGTCCAGCACGTCGAGCACCG
Source organism: Lentzea sp. NPDC051208 (assembly GCF_040682435.1). Classification (NCBI taxonomy): domain Bacteria; kingdom Bacillati; phylum Actinomycetota; class Actinomycetes; order Pseudonocardiales; family Pseudonocardiaceae; genus Lentzea; species Lentzea sp. NPDC051208. The sequence continues at coordinate 12,460 of NZ_JBFBAW010000011.1, forward strand.
GGCACGGCTTGGGGTTGCGGTGGGTGAAGAGCAGGAAGTCGTACGCCCAGTCCTTCGGGATGGCGATCAGGTTGGCCTGCGCCTGTCCCGGCGCTCGTCCCGCGGTCGTCATTCGAGCTCCTTGTTGACCGTCTCCGGCAGCCAGACGAGTGCGATGACGGCGATTCCGTACGCGGCCGCCCCGAACAGCATCGCACCGCCGATGCCGAGCCGGTCCGCCATGAACCCGACCACGCCGGGGAAGACGGCACCGAACGCGCGCCCGAAGTTGTAGGTGAAGCCCTGTCCCGTACCCCTGAGCCGGGTCGGGTAGAGCTCGCTGAGGTAGCTGCCGAAGCCGCTGAAGATGGCGCTCATGCAGAACCCGAGCGGGAAGCCGAGGAACATGACCAACGTGTTGGCACCGTTGGGGATCTGCGTGTAGGCGACGATCAGCACCGCGCTGGCGACGGCGAACACCGTGAAGGTCTTCTTGCGCCCCAGGTAGTCCGTGAGGTAGCCGCCGGACACGTACCCGATGAACGCGCCGGTGATGAGGAACGCGAGGTACCCGCCCGTGCCGATGATCGTGAGGCCGCGCCCGGTCTGCAGGAACGCCGGCAGCCACAACGCGAGCGTGTAGTACCCGCCCTGGACACCGGTCGCGAGCAGCGCGGCGAACAGCGTGGTCTTGAGGATCGGGCCCCGGAAGATCTTCGGGAACGTGCCGCGTTCCTTGGGCTGGGACTTGGTCTCCGGTGCGTCGTCGACGTTGCGGCGCACGTAGAAGATGAGGACCGCGGGCAGCGCACCCGTCCAGAACATGATGCGCCAGGAGATCGCCGGGTCCGCCAGCGTGGCGACCAGCGTGTTGATGAGGACCGCGAGCCCCCAGCCGACCGCCCACGCGCTCTGGATGAACGCCACCGTGCGGCCGCGGTACTTCGGCTTGCAGTACTCGGCCACGAGGATCGCCCCGGCCGCCCACTCGCCACCGAAGCCCAGTCCCTGCAGGGCGCGGAAGACCAGCAGGGTCTCGTAGTTGGTCGCGAAGCCGCACAGCACCGTGAAGAACGCGTAGGCCGCGATCGTGATGATCAGCGTCCTGGAGCGGCCGAGCCGGTCGGCCATGACGCCCGCCACCGCGCCGCCGATGGCGCTCATCAGCAGGGTGCTCGTGCCCAGCATGCCTGCTTCCGCCTTGGTGAGGCCGAAGTAGCCGGTGATCGCGACCAGGCTCAGGGGCAGGACCCAGTAGTCGTAGGAGTCCAGCCCGTAACCGCCGAAGGCGCCGACGAACGCGCGCCTGCCCTTCTGGCCGAGACTGTGGAACCAGGCGAAACGGCCTGTGTCCTCGGTCGTGGACGTGCTCATGGGACACCTCGCAGCGTGGTGGAGGAGTGGTCGAGTGTGATGTGGGACTCAGAGTAAGGATTGTTCAACAATCCCACAAGGCCACAATTCAACGATCCGACGATCGGCGGGGGGAAGTGGACTGGGTGGCGTCGGTTGGTGCGGCTCAACGGTCCGCGCGGTCGGCTTTCGGCGATCCGCGCGGCGGCGGGCTCTCGGCGGTCCGCGTGGTCGTTTTTCGGCGGTCCGCTCGGCAGTGGGCTCTCAACGGCCGCGCGTTGGGGCTCCCGGCGGTCCGCGCGGCGGTGGGCTCAACGGGGCCGCGTGGGCTCTCAACGGGGCCGCGCGGTCGGGCTCTCGACAGGCGGCGCGGTCGGGCTCTCGTCACGCGGCACGGCGGCTCGACCGGTGAGGGCCGGTCGCTTTCATCCGGCGAGGGCGGTCCAACAGTGCGCGGTCACGGCTCATCCGGTCGCCCCGTCACCCCGACACGGCTCATCCGGTCACCCCGACACGGCTCAACAATCCGCGCGTACCCACGCGTTCAGGTCGCACAGACCACGGCAGCACGCCACGAGCACCGGGAGCAGACATCGTCACCTCGGTCGACGGCACCACCGTCACCCACACCACCACCGGCAGCGGACCCGGCCTCCTGGTCGTCCCCGGTCCGATGGAAGAAGCCGCAGGACTCCAGGACCTGGCGAACGCACTGGCGGCCAAGTCCACCGTGCACGTCCTCGACCGCCGGGGCAGAGACGGCAGCGGCCCGCCTGCACCCGGCCACGGTCTCGCCGCCGAGGTCGAAGACGCGCAGGCGGTCCTGGCGGCCACCGGCGCGGAACGCGTCCTGGGACTCAGTTCGGGAGCCGTGATCGCGCTGCACACGGCCCTCCGCACACCCGGCGTCACCCACATCATCGCCTACGAGCCCCCGATCACCGTGGCCAGACGCAAAGCCGCGGTCATCGCGAGGTTCGAGAAGGAGCTGAACGCGGGCCAGAGCGTGGAAGCCTTGGTCACGTTGGTCAAGGGCCTGGAGTTCGGCCCACGCGCGTTGCGTTTCGTGCCGAGCCGTCTCCTCGCCGCGGTACTGCGCATGGGGCAGGACGAGGAACGGGACCTGCTGGACCGCCTGCCGACACTCCTGCACGACATCCGGATCACGGAGGAGGGCGCACAGGACCTGCGGCGCTTCCAGGCTCTCGAGGCCAGGGTGTTGCTGGTCGGTGGCACCAAGTCGCCGGACTACCTCACCGAAGGCCTGCGCGCGCTCGCGGACCTGCTCCCGCACGCGGAGAAGGTCCTCGTGGCAGAAGCCGACCACTTCACCCCCGGCGAGCACCCGAACCAGGTGCTGCCCGCGTTCCAGGGATTTCTCGGCTAGTTCGGGCTGGGCACGTGCCCGAACTCGGTCAACGGCACCGGAACGGCCTTCAAAGCCGAGAGGATCCCGGTCTCCCGGTGCAGCATCCGCCGCACCAGCCGCAACCGCCGAGCCGGCGACCTCTCCTCCAGCAACCGCTGCCGATCCTCCACGGGCAGCAGACAGTCAGCGGCCAGCAGGTACGACAGATCCCCCAGCGAGACGTCGTCCCGGGGCGCCGACCAGTCCTCGCGGTGCCAAGCGGCGCCGCAGTACCGCTCGTGGGCCGCGCGGGCGCCGCGCTCCAGGATCGGCACGACCTCCTGCGCCGCCTCGGGCACGGGAGCGTCGTCCAGGTAGTCGACGTGGGCCAGCAGGTACGGCGCCGCCGTCGTGTCGACGTCGAGCAGCCGGAAGCGGCGCACCCCGCGCGTCACGATGTCGAAGCGGCCCTCCGGCAACGGGCGCGCGTCCAGCAGGTCGGCCGAGCAGCCGATGTCCTGCAGCGAGTGGATGTTGTCGGCGCCCACCTCCCAGCCCTGCTTGATGCACACGACGCCGAACGTCCGGCCGAACAGGGAACCGGTCATGAGATCCACGACGAGCTGCCGGTAGCGCGGTTCGAAGATGTGCAACGGCAAGGACGCCCCGGGCAGCAGTACGGTGCCCAGCGGGAACAACGGAAGCGTCTCTGCCACGCGCCCAACGTTACGTGGTGCCACTCCCGCCCGCCGGACGGCCGGATCCGGGCGGCCTGAGCACGGCGAACGGATCAGTCACCAAGATTGCCTTGGCGCTGAACCGGAACAAAGCCGCTGGGCGGCCGCCGGACGGTCCGGGGGGAGCGGTACCGCCCGTGGGCTCCAGCAACAACCGCCGTGACAGCACCCGTTGCAGGTTCGTCGCGGACACGCGGTAGCCCAGGGCGGCGGAGTAGTGGTCGCGCAGCAGGGAGATCGTGAACTCCGGTGGTGCCAGTGCGAAGCCGACGTTCGTGTACGACAGCTTCGAGCCGAGCCTGTGCCGCGCTCGATGCACGATCGACGCGTGGTCGAACGCCATCGCGGGCAACTTCTCCACGCAGTGCCACTCCGTGTCGGCCGGCCGTTCGGGATCGACGTCCGAGGGCACCAGTCCGAGGAACGCCGTCGCCACGACGCGGGGACCGGGAACGCGGTCGGGCGCGCTGAACACGGCGAGCTGTTCGACGTGTGACAACTGTCGCACGTCGACTTTTTCCGCCAGCTGACGGCGGATGGAGGACTCGACGTCCTCGTCCACCCGCAGCTCCCCACCCGGCAACGACCAGCGGTGAGCGTGTGGTTCCCGAGCGCGCTCCCACAGCATGACCTGGAGTGACGCACCTCTCACCCGCAACACAGCGGCCAGAACTTCGTGCCCCACACCTGCCACCTGGCTGATACTATCGGCCACGTTTTCGACCAGTAGGCGAAAACCCCGGATCGAGGAGGCAGTGATGGTCGCTACCGCAACCGTGGAGCGAACCGCGTCGGGTGTGTACGGCGGAGTCGAGCCGAACGCCGCGTGGCGAGACGAGGTGCTGCGCCTCGCGAAGGAGCGCGACGCCGTCATCCTGGCGCACAACTACCAGCTGCCCGAGATCCAGGACATCGCCCACCACACCGGCGACTCCCTCGCGCTGAGCCGGATCGCCGCGCAGTCCGACGCGCAGACCATCATCTTCTGCGGCGTGCACTTCATGGCCGAGACCGCGAAGATCCTCGCCCCGCAGAAGACCGTGCTGATCCCGGACGAGCGCGCGGGCTGCTCGCTCGCCGACTCGATCACGGGCGCGCAGCTGCGCGAGTGGAAGGCGGAGCACCCCGGTGCGGTCGTCGTGTCGTATGTGAACACGACCGCCGAGGTGAAGGCCGAGACGGACATCTGCTGCACGTCCTCGAACGCCGTCGACGTCGTCAGGTCGATCCAGGCGGACCGCGAGGTGCTGTTCTGCCCGGACCAGTTCCTGGGTGCGCACGTCAAGCGCGAGACCGGCCGCGAGAACATGCACATCTGGGCGGGCGAGTGCCACGTCCACGCGGGCATCAACGGCCCTGAGCTGGCCGAGCGCGCCGCCGCGAACCCGGAGGCGGACCTCTTCATCCACCCGGAGTGCGGCTGCGCGACGAGCGCGCTGTACCTGAGCGGCGAGGGCATCGTCCCGGCGGAGAAGGTCAAGATCCTCTCGACCGGCGACATGATCACCGCGGCCCGCTCGACGAAGGCGACCAAGGTGCTCGTCGCGACCGAGATCGGCATGCTGCACCAGCTGCGCAAGGCCGCTCCGGAGATCGACTTCCGCGCCGTGAACGACCGCGCGTCCTGCACCTACATGAAGATGATCACGCCGGCCGCGCTGCTGCGCTGCGTGCGTGACGGCCTGGACGAGGTGCACGTCGACCTGGAGACCGCCCGGCGCGCCCAGGGTGCCGTGCAGCGGATGATCGAGATCGGCCAGCCCGGCGGCGGTGAGTGATGGCCGCGCGCTGGGAGGCGCGAGCCGACCTGATCGTGGTCGGCACCGGCGTGGCGGGTCTGACCGCCGCGCTGCGGGCTCGTGAGCTGGGACTTCGGGTCCTGGTCGTCACGAAGGCCGCGGGAGACGACGGCAACACCCGGTGGGCCCAGGGTGGCGTCGCCGTCGTCATGGAGGACCAGCACGACGTCGGCGACTCGGTCGCGCGGCACATCGAGGACACGCTGACGGCGGGCGCGGGCCTCTGCGAGGACGCGGCCGTCGCGGCGATCATCACCGACGGCCCCGCGGCCGTCGCCCGGTTGCGCGAGCGCGGTGCCGTGTTCGACGCGAAGCCGGACGGCCTGCTCGAACGCACCCGCGAGGGCGGCCACAGCGCGTTCCGCGTCGTGCACGCCGGTGGCGACGCGACCGGCGCCGAGGTCGAGCGCGCCCTGCTCAAGGCCACTGTGGACGGACGGGTTCCCCTGCTGGAGAACCACGTCGCGGTCGACGCGGTGAAGACGCCGCTCGGTGCCGTGGCCGGACTGCTCGTGCTCGACGGCAACGGCGTGCCCGGTGTGCTCACCGCGCCCGCCGTGCTGCTCGCGACCGGCGGCCTCGGTCAGATGTACCAGGCGACCTCGAACCCCTCGGTGGCGACGGGGGACGGGCTGGCGCTGGCGCTCAGGGCCGGCGCGCTGGCCGCGGACGTCGAGTTCATCCAGTTCCACCCGACCGTTCTGTACACGGGCCGCGGCGCCCGCGGCCGGTGCCCGCTCGTCACGGAAGCCGTGCGCGGTGAGGGCGCCGTGCTGATCGACGCGACCGGCGCCCGCGTGATGAAGGGCGTGCACCCGCTCGAAGACCTGGCGCCGCGCGACGTCGTGGCGGCCGCGATCACCCGGCACATGGCGGCCGGACCCGGCGGCGTCGACGACCACGTCTTCCTGGACGCGACGGCGCTGCACGACATGGCGACCCGCTTCCCGACCGTGTTCTCGGCCTGCGTCTCGGTGGGCATCGACCCGGCCGTGGACCCGATCCCGGTCGCCCCGGCGGCGCACTTCGCCTGCGGCGGCGTGGTCTCCACCGTCGACGGCCGCACCGGCGTGACGGGTCTCTACGCGATCGGCGAGGTCGCCCGCACGGGCCTGCACGGCGCGAACCGCTTGGCCTCCAACAGCTTGCTCGAAGGCCTGGTCTGCGGCACCCGTGCCGCCGAGACCGTCGCCGCCGACATCGCCATCGGCCTGATCGCGCCCGCGCGGTCGGTCGAGCCCGCGCTGCCCACCGCGCCGGTCGCCGACCGGGACCTGTTGCAACGCGTGATGTCCCGCTACGCCGCGATCGGCCGTGACGCCGAGGGTTTGGCCGTCGTCGGCTCGGTGCTCGACGTGTCCACTGTGGACAAGCAGCTGGAGTCGCGCGAACTGGTCGAGGACGCGGCGCTGACCACGGCCGCCCGCGCCCTGATCGCGGCGGCGCAGCAACGCACCGAGTCACGCGGCTGCCACGTGCGCACGGACTTCACCGAGCGTTCCGAGGCGTGGCGGCGCAGCCAGCTCGTCCGGCTCACCCCGACCGGTCAGCCCGTGCTGGCCGATCCTGTTCTCGCAGAGGGTGTCGCATGACCATCGACGGCAGCATCGACTGGGACGACGCGAACCGGGTCATCCAGCTCGCGCTGGAGGAGGACCTCCGCTACGGCCTCGACGCCACGACGCTGGCGACGGTGCCCGAGAAGGCCGTGGCCACCGCCGAGATCACCCCTCGCGCGGCGGGCGTGCTGTGCGGCGTTTCCGTCGCCCGCACGGCTTTCCAGCGCTACCTGCCCGAGGTCGAGGTGCTCTCCGAGGCCTCCGACGGCGACAAGGCCGTCCCCGGCGAGCCGGCGCTGGTGCTGACCGGCCCGACCCGCGGCCTGCTCACCGTCGAGCGCACGGCGCTGAACCTGATCTGCCACCTGTCGGGCATCGCGACGCAGACCGCCCGCTGGGTGAGCGCGATCGAGGGCACCGGCGCGGCCGTCCGCGACTCGCGCAAGACGTTGCCGGGCCTGCGTCTGCTGCAGAAGTACGCGGTGCGGGCCGGCGGCGGCGTGAACCACCGCATGGGCCTCGGTGACGCGATCCTCATCAAGGACAACCACGTCGCCGCGGCCGGTTCGGTCGGCGCCGCGATCCGCGCGGCCCGTGCGCACGCGCCCGAACTGCTGATGGAGGTCGAGGTCGACAGCCTCGACCAGCTCGACGAGGCGCTGGCCGAGGGCGCGGAACTGGTGCTGCTGGACAACTTCACGCCCGAGCAGTGCGCTCAGGCCGTGCGGCGGCGTCCGGACGGCGTGCAGCTGGAGGCGTCCGGCGGGCTCACGCTCGACGTGGCCCTCCGGTACGCCGAGACCGGGGTGGACTACCTCGCGGTCGGTGGCCTCACGCACTCCAGCCCGTCACTCGACCTGGGCCTGGACCTGCGCTAGCGGCGGCCGGTACCGCTCGACGCCGACCCCGCGGGCGCCGGGGAAGTTCTGCACCCGGCGCCAGTCGGCGGTGTTCGAGCCGACTCCGTTGCCGTCGGACAGCGCGTCGATGTGGTCCTGCGCGCTGGCCCACTCCGCGTAGTTGATCACCTGCTTGCCGTCCTCCCGGATGTGGAAGGCGGCGGAGATGCCGCCGGGGTGCGGGTTCGGCTCGCTGGCGAGCGCCACGAACACCGAGTCGACCCACGCCCGTGCGGTGGCCTCGTCGTCGGTGTCGATCGTCACCAGGACGACGCACCCCACGGGCCTGCTCCCGGACGCCATTCCCCCTGTGCGGTAGAGCTTGAAGCCGTCGAGTTCCTTGCGGTTGCGGACGAAAGCGGGCAGCTCGGGAAGTGTCATGTCCCCGATCCTGTGGTCTCGACCTAACTGGAGGTCAAGCGCCGGTTCGCCAGCACCGGCAACACTTCGCGGGCCTGTGCCACCGAGTCGAGATCGAGGTCCACGATCGTGTCCGAGGGCTGGTCCGACAGCTGCACGACGATGTTCCCGAACGGATCGGCGACGGTCGAGTACCCGATCCCGGTGGGCGCCGACGACCCGAGATCCCCGGGGTAGGCCTGCCCGCAGGCCACGACGAACGACGTGCAGTCCAGCGCCCGCGCCCGCACCAGCAGCTCCCACTGCTCCTTCTTGCCGGGCCCGGCGCCCCACGAGGCGCCGAGCAGCACGGCGGACGCACCCTTGTCGGCGAGAGCGCGGAAGAGCTCGGGAAAGCGGATGTCGTAGCAGGTGGCCACCCCCAGCGTCACGCCGTCGACCTCGAACGTCACCACGCCGGACCCCGGCGCGACCGTCCGCGACTCCTGGAACCCGAACGCGTCGAACAGGTGGATCTTGTCGTAGCCGGCGTGGATCTCCGGCCCGGTGACGAGGAGCGTGTTCGTCACCCGGTCGCCGGACGGCGTGAACATGCCCGCCACCACCACGACGTCGTGCTGGACCGCGATCTCGTGCACCGCTGAAGCCCACGGCCCGTCCAACGGCTCGGCGACCGGCCCGAGGGGCACGCCGAAGCGGCACATGGTCGCTTCCGGCAGCAGAACGACCCGTGCGCCCTCGGCCCTGCGCACCGCGTCGCGGACGAGCTCCAGGTTGGAGCGGGGATCGGTGGTCGAGCTGATCTGACTCACGGCGACGCGCATGGGGATCACTGTAGGGTCCGAACGTGCGTTCCCCACTGCTCCTAGTCGTGTTGCTGGCCGTCGCGGGCTGCACCGAGACCGCTCCGCCCCGCCCCGACGGTGGGTCGAACGGCACGTCGATCGTGCTGGCCGACCGCGACGAGCCGACGACGCTGAACCCGCTGCTCGGCTACGGCGCGCAGGGTGTGTCGAAGATCTACGACGGGCTGGTCGAGCACCGCCAGGACGGGTCCCTGACCCCGCGGCTCGCGGCCGATCTGCCGCAGCCGGCCGCCGACGGCCTGAGCTGGACGGTCAAGCTGCGCGGCGACGTGAAGTTCACCGACGGCAGCACGTTCGGTGCCGAGGACGTCGTCGCCACCTACACCGCGGCGCTGCAGAACCCGATCAAGGACCGGTTCAGCACGCTCAAGAGCGTCGAGCAGGTCGACCCGTCGACGGTCCGCTTCACCCTCACGCAGACGCAGGCGGCGTTCCCGCACCTGCTCGTGCTCGGCGTCCTGCCCAGCGAGCAGGCGACCCCGGACGGTCAGCCCGTCGGCACCGGCCCGTACAAGGTCGTCGAGTGGAAGAAGGGCGACCGGCTGCTGCTGGAGTCCAACGAGGGCTACTTCGACGGCGCGCCGAAGGTCAAGAAGGCGACGATCGTCTTCGTCGCCGACGACAACCAGCGCGCCGGCCGCATGCAGGAGGGCGAGTTCGACGGCACGGTGCTGCCGCCCAAGATCGCCACGCAGTTCGCCGCCAGGTCGGGCCTGCAGGTGAACTACCACCGCAGCGCCGACTACCGCGCCGTGCGGCTGCCCGCGGCCAACCCGGTCACCGGCAACGCCTCCGTCCGCCTCGCGCTGAACTTCGCCGCGAACCGCCAGGGCATGATCGACAGCCTGCTCGACGGCAAGGGCACCATCGCGTACACGCCGGTGCCGGACGCGCTGGCCGAGGAGTTCGACCCCACCGCGAAGTTCCGCTTCGACAAGGCCGAAGCCACGCGGCTGCTCGACGTCGGCGGCTGGGTGCCCGGCGCGGACGGCATCCGGGTCCGCGAGGGCGTCGCCGCCCGCTTCACGCTGATGTACCCGCTGGGCGACGACCTGCGCGCGGACCTGGCCACGGCGTTCGCGGCCGACGCCAAGGCCGTGGGCGTCGACGTGCAGCTCGCGGGCCTGTCGTGGGAGGCGATCCGCCCGCGGATGGCCCAGGACGCGCTGCTGTACGGCGAGGGCTCGCCGTTCGACCCCGACCTGATGCTCTACGACCTGCGCGGCCAGGGCAGCCCCGCCGCCGACGCCGCGCTCGAGAACGGCCGCAGGCTGATCGACCCGGCGCAGCGCGCGGTGGCGTACAAGCTCTTCCAGCAGGCGTTCGTCGCCGCGCCGTCGATGGCGGTGCTGGTCTTCCCCGAGCACGCGTACGTGATGCGCGACTCGTGGAACGGCTACCAGCCGGTGGTCGACCCGAACTCCTACGGCGCGCTGGCCTGGGGCCCGTGGTGGAACCTGGAGAAGTGGGAGCCTAAGTAGTCCGGGCGTTGATCTCGCGGACGGCGCGTTCCGGGTCGTCCGCCCAGAACTCCACGCGCTCGACCCGCCGCACGCCCGTCTTGCCGAGGTCCACGAGCTGCGGCTCGTGGAACGGCACGGACACGTTCGTCCTGGTCAGCGACTGGATGACGAGCGCGTCACCGATCACCTCGACGCTGCGCTGCCCCTTGTGAGTGCGCTCGGCGATCTGGGCGGAACCGAGGTCCGCGGTCGGGATGCGCCAGTCGAAGAACCCCAGCTGGCGCAGCCGCAGCTCGTCGCCGGAGACGGTGTGCGGCTGCTTGGTCAGCACGTAGAGAGCACCCGCGCAGACAATCGTGTTCAGCACGCCCAGGACGATCAGCGTGATGAGCAGCCACGGGATGTCCAGGGCGAACGCGACCAGCGCGACCCCGACCACCGTGATGATCAGGAACCGCACGTACCGCGGCTTCATGCGCTTGCCGTAGGGGATCTCCACCATGCGGGTGAGCCTATTTTCGCAGCGCGCGCACCATGCCGCCGGGGTCGTCGGTCCAGAACTCGACCTTCGTCACCTCGTGCGCGCCACGCCGGCCCAGGTCGACCTCCTGCGGTTCGCTCAGCCGCAACGAGACGTTGGTGGAGCCGGAGATCTCCAGCACCAGCGTTCCGTCCACAACGGACCGGGTCTTGTGCAGCGTCCGGCTCGTCGTGCCCTGCGTCACGTTCTCGATGGCCGCCAACGGAATCCGGTACTCGAACTCACGCGCGTACCGCAGCCACAAATGCTCATCGTCCACCGAGTGCTGGAACTTGGAGAGCATCCAGATCTGCCATCCCAGCAACAACGCGCTCAGCACACCGAACACGAGCAGCACGGCCCGCAGCCAGAACCACGGCACGATCAGCTCCACGAGCAGGATCTCCAGCGGTGTCACCACGATGAACACCCACAGGAACGGCTTCACCTGTGCGCTGTAACCGAAAGTCCGAGCCCCCATGACCTCGATGGTGGCACAGTGGTGCGGGTGAGCGACCTGATCTTCCTGGACAGCGCCGGTTCCTCGATCCCGCCCGCCGAGGTGGTGAACGAGGTGATCGGGCACCTCCGCCGGGAGACCGAGATCGGCGGCTACCGGGCCGCCGCGGAACGGCGGGACGACGTCGAGGCGGGGTACGGCGTGCTGGCCGGGTTCTTCGGCTGCGAGCCGTCCGAGGTCGCGTTCACCGACAGCGCGACCCGGTCGTGGCTCACGGCCTTCGACGCCGTCCCGCTGGGCAAGGGCGACCGCGTCCTCGTCACCGAGGTCGAGTACGGCGGCAACGCGGTGCCGATGCTGCTCCGGGCCGAGGAGACCGGCGCGACGATCGAGGTCGTGCCGTCCGACTCGCACGGGCAGTTGGACGTCGCCGCCCTCGACCTGGACGAACGGGTCAAGCTGATCTCGCTCGTGCACGTGCCCACGAACGGCGGCCTGGTCAACCCGGTCAGCGAGGTCACGGCGAAGGCGCACGAGGTCGGCGCGCTCGTGCTGCTCGACGCCTGCCAGTCGACCGGCCAGATCGACCTGCGCGGCCTCGACTACGACATGCTCGTGTGCACCGGCCGCAAGTGGCTGCGCGGGCCGCGCGGCACGGGCGCGCTGGTGGTGCGCGACGAGGTGCGCCGCAGGCTGAAGCCGCGGCTGATGGACCACAGCGCCGCCGAGTGGGTCGCGCCCGACCGCTACCAGCCGCGCGACGACGCGCGGGTGTTCGAGCTGTGGGAGTGCAGCGTCGCGGACCGGCTGGGCCTCATCGCCGCCGTGAAGTACGCGCTGGCCAAGGGCCTGGACGTGATCGAGGCCGAGGTTCAAGAGCGCGCCAAGCGTTTGCGCGAGGGTCTGGCGAACATCCCCGGCATCACCGTCCAGGACCTCGGTGAACGGCGCTCCGGCATCGTCACGTTCACGAGCGACCGGGTGCCGGCGACGGAGCTCAAAGACCGGCTGTGGCAGGAGAACGTCGCCGTCACGGTCTCTCAGAAGGCGTCGACGCTGATCGACATGACCCGGCGGGGCCTGGACGAAGTAGTGCGGGCCTCCCCGCACTACTTCGTCACGCCGGAAGAGATCGATCAGGCGCTGGAGAGGATCAGCAGGTCTGGTTGATGACCCGCTTCACGCAGTCCGAGTAGCTCATGAACAGGTCGACGGCCCGGTCGTTGCGCGCCGTCTGCGAGGCGATGACCGTGTCGCGCGGGTAGAAGCCGTCGAGGCCGCCGCTGCTCGGGTACATCTCGAAGGTGTAGGCCCAGATCTTGTGCTGGCCCCACATCCAGTCGTCACTGCTGCCGTCGGTGATGTACAGGTCGCTCGCCTGCTCCGGCGTGTAGCCGTTGGTGGCGGCCATCTGCCGGCCGAGCGTCTGGAACGCGCGTGCCTCGTCCGCGTTGAGACCGGTGTCGGTGTCGGCGCGGGTGTAGCCGTACGGCCACAGCACGAGCTCCGAGAACGAGTGGAAGTCGATGAACGTCTTGATCTGCTGGGTGCCACCGACCACGCGGGAGTTCACGAAGTCGCGGATGCGGGCGGTCTCCGGTGCGGAGAACGCCGCCGTGCCGCGGTAGGTGTCCGACGTGCTGCTGCCGCTGGAACCGCCGCAGCAGCCCCACTTGTAGCCCCAGTTGCGGTTGAGGTCGGTGCCGTTGCCCTGGCGGTTCTTGCGCCAGCCGCGGAACGAGCCGGTGGCGATGTCGTACTCGGCACCGTCCGGGTTCATCATCGGGACGATCCAGACCTCGCGGCTGTCGACGAGGTTCTTGATCGCCGAGTTGGCGTAGTTGTCGGTGTAGCGCTTGATGATCTGCAGGCACTGCTCGACGGTCAGGTGCTCGCGGGCGTGCTGGCCGCAGACGAGCAGCACCTCCGGCTCGTTCTCGTCCGAGGCCACGTTGTCACTGACCTTGAGCGCCCAGATGTCTCGGTTCTGGTAGCTCTTGCCGATGCTGCGCAGGCTCGCGAGGGCCGGGTGGTCGCGGACCGTCTGCTGCAGCTCCGCGGTCGTCTCCGCGAAGTTGTGGTAGCCGGCGTAGCCGGACGGGAAGTCCTGGGTGCCGACCTGGCCTGGCACCGGGTCGGAGAAGTCGACCTTGCCCAGGCTCTTGAGCTGCTGCTCGAAGTCGCCCAGGTACTTGATCGGAAGTCCCGTCGCCTGCAGGGCGCGGTACTGGGACTTGTCCGCCACGACCGAAATCGTGGTGAGCTTCGTCGCGCCGAGCACGTCGACGCCGATCTGGGCGACCTGGGTGCGTTCGGCGGACGTGTTCGCCGTGACCTCCAGCAGATAGCGGCCGGAATCGGCCGTGCTGGGTGTCGCCATGCCCGCGACCAGCACGGGCAGGCAGATGGCGAGCACTGCGGCGATCTTGCCGCGGCTCTTGCTGAACATCGTTCCTCCATCATCAGCAGGGGTTTGCGACGGAGTGGTGCTCGACCGAGCGTGGCCGGGCCGTCACAGGCTGAGTAGCGCCGATAGCGGGCTGACCGTTGACAGATTTCTGCAGGAACTAGGCTGTAGGTCATGCTGAACCGCATCGACCTGCGAGGTCGCACCACGACCCCCGCTCAGTTGCGCGCCATCGTGCCGCGCGCCGAAGTGGACGTGGACGCGGTTCTGCATCACGTGCGGCCCGTGGTGGACGCGATCGCCGAGCGCGGCGTCGAAGCGGCGCTGGAGTACACGGAGAAGTTCGACGGGGTTCGTCCCGGTTCCGTCCGCGTGCCCGCTGCCGAGATCTCGTCCGCTCTGTCCTCGCTGGACCCGGCCGTGCGCGAGGCGTTGGAAGAGGTCATCGAGCGCACCCGCCGGGTGCACGCCGACCAGCGCCGCACGGACACGACCACCCAGGTCGTGCCCGGTGGCACCGTGACGGAGAAGTGGGTGCCGGTCGAGCGCGTCGGCCTGTACGCGCCCGGCGGCCTCGCGGTCTACCCGTCCACGGTCGTGATGAACGTCGTGCCCGCGCAGATCGCCGGCGTGGCGTCCCTGGTGGTGTGCTCGCCGCCGCAGGCCGAGTTCGGTGGCCTGCCGCACCCGACCATCCTGGCCGCCGCCGCGCTGCTGGGTGTCGACGAGGTGTGGGCCGTGGGCGGCGCGCAGGCCGTGGCGCTGCTGGCGCACGGCGGCGTGGACACCGACGGAGCCGAACTGGCCCCGGTCGACGTCGTCACCGGCCCGGGCAACATCTACGTGACGGCCGCCAAGCGGTTGCTGCGCGGCCTGATCGGCATCGACTCCGAGGCGGGACCGACGGAGATCGCGATCCTCGCCGACTCGTCCGCCGACCCCGTGCACGTCGCCGCCGACCTGATCAGCCAGGCCGAGCACGACCCGCTCGCGGCGTCGGTGCTGGTGACGGACTCCGCCGAGCTGGCCGACGCGGTGGACGCCGAGCTGAACCGCCAGATCGGTGCCACCAAGCACGTCGAGCGCATCCGCACCGCGCTGGCCGGCAAGCAGTCCGGCACCGTCCTGGTGTCCTCCGTGGACGAAGGCGTGCGGGTCGTCAACGCCTACGCCGCCGAGCACCTGGAGATCCAGACGCACGACTCGCGCGAGGTGGCGCAGCGGATCACGGCCGCCGGCGCGATCTTCGTCGGCGCGCACTCGCCGGTGTCGCTGGGCGACTACTGCGCGGGCTCCAACCACGTGCTGCCGACCGGTGGCTGCGCGCGGCACTCGTCCGGGCTGTCCGTGCAGACGTTCCTGCGCGGCATCCACGTGATCGACTACTCCGAGGAAGCACTGCGGGAGGTCGCCGGCAAGGTCGTCGCGCTGGCCAACGCGGAAGACCTGCCCGCGCACGGGCAGGCCGTCACAGCGAGGTTCACGCGATGAAGCCGGTGATCGGCGCGAGGGTGGAGCTGACCGACCTGCCGCTGCGCGAGGACCTGCGCGGCCGCACGCCCTACGGCGCGCCGCAGCTCGACGTCCCGTACCGCCTCAACACCAACGAGAACCCGTACGCGCCCACTGACGCCCTCGCGGCCGACGTCGTCGCGGCCGTCGCGGAGATCGCCGGTGAGCTGCACCGCTACCCGGACCGCGACGCGGTGGCGTTGCGCGAGGACCTGGCGGCGTACCTGTCGGACGCGACCTCGATCCCGCTGACGTCGGAGAACCTCTGGGCCGCCAACGGTTCCAACGAGATCCTCCAGCAGATCCTGCAGGCGTTCGGCGGCCCGGGCCGCGTCGCGCTGGGCTTCGAGCCGTCGTACTCGATGCACCCGATCATCGCGGCCGGCACCCGCACCGAGTGGTCGCCGACCCCGCGCCGTTCCGACTTCTCGCTCGACGTGGAGAAGGCCGCCGCGATCATCGCCGAGACACGGCCTGACGTCGTCTTCGTGACGTCGCCGAACAACCCGACCGGCCAGTCGATCCCGCTGTCCGACCTCCGCCTGCTGATCGCGTCCTCGACGGGGATGATCATCGTGGACGAGGCGTACGCGGAGTTCTCCCCGCAGGAGAGCGCGATCAAGCTGCTGGACGAGTTCGGCTCGCGCCTGATCGTCTCGCGCACGATGTCGAAGGCCTTCGCGTTCGCCGGTGGCCGCCTGGGCTACCTGGCGGCGGCACCGGCCGTGGTCGACGCCCTGCAGCTGGTGCGCCTGCCGTACCACCTGTCGGCGCTGACGCAGGCGGCCGCGCGGGCGTCGTTGCGCCACGCTCCGGAGACGCTGGGTTCGGTGGCGAAGCTCGCCGCGGAACGCGATCGCGTCTCGGCCGAGCTGGCGGCGATGGGCTTCCAGGTGGTGCCCTCGGACGCGAACTTCGTGCTGTTCGGCTGGTTCGAGAACGCACGTGAGGTCTGGAAGTCCTATTTGGACCACGGCGTGCTCATCAGGGACGTCGGAATCGCGGGTCACCTGCGGGTGACCATCGGAACGCCCGAGGAGAACGACGCTTTCCTCGCGGCCAGCAGGGAGGTCAGCCGGTGAGTCGTGTCGGCAAGGTGGAGCGCACCACCAGGGAGTCGTCGGTCTACGTGGAGATCGACCTGGACGGCACCGGCCAGGTGGAGATCAACACGGGCGTGCCGTTCTACGACCACATGCTCACCGCGTTCGGTGTGCACGGCAGTTTCGACCTGATCGTCCGCGCCACGGGCGACACGCACATCGACGCCCACCACTCGGTCGAGGACATCGCGATCGTCCTGGGCCAGGCGCTGCGAGAAGCGCTGGGCGACAAGAAGGGCATCCGCCGCTTCGGCGACTGCTGGATCCCGATGGACGAGACCCTCGCGCACGCCGCGGTCGACGTCTCAGGCCGCCCGTACACCGTGCACAAGGGCGAGCCGGAGCAGTTCAACAGCTTCGTGATCGGCGGCAACTACCCGTTCGTGCTGAACCGGCACGTCTTCGAGTCGCTCGCCTTCCACGCCCAGATCGCACTGCACGTGCGCGTCGAGTACGGCCGCGACCCGCACCACATCGCGGAAGCCGAGTACAAGGCCATCGCCCGCGCCCTGCGCGTCGCGACCGAGCCCGACCCCCGCGTCGCCGGCGTCCCGTCGACCAAGGGCGTCCTCTGATGCCGAAGGAAGTCGTCGTCATCGGCCTGCTGGCCCTCGCGGGCTTCCTGGCCGGTGGCGTCTACACCACCTGGAAGACCGCCAAGGTCCTGGCGATCATCCTGCTGGTGCTGACCGCGGTGGCGGTCGGCGGCGCCGTTCTCTGGCTGCTCTAGTCCTTGCGGGCGAGCACCCACTGGAACGTCGCCGGGTCCGGCTCGTGCATGGTCACGAGGTCGTCGACGACGATCTCCAGGTGTTGTGCGACGAGTGCGCGGTTCTCGGCGGGAGTGTTGCTGGCGAAGAACATCTCCACGCCGAGCCACTGCTCGGTGATGTCCGGCGTGCCGGTGCCGAGCGAGGCCAGGAACAGGCCGCCGGGCTTCAGCCAGCGCGCTACGTTCGCGAAGAGTGCCGGCTGCTCGGCGCGCGGCACGTGCAGGATCGAGTAGAACGCGGCGATGCCGTCGAACGTGCCTTCCGGGAAGTCGAGCGCGGTCATGTCGGCCTTCTCGAACCGCGCCTGCGGCACGTTCGCGCGGGCCAGTTCGACCTGCTCGCGCGACAGGTCGACGCCGAGCACATCATGCCGTTCAGCGAGCTTCCGGCCGCACGGAACACCCGCGCCGCAACCGAGTTCGAGCACCTGCGCTCCATCGGGCAACCGCCCGTCGAACTCGGCGAGGTAGCGCAGCCGCGGGTCGTCGGCGATCCGCGAGGACCAGTCGAGATACCGCTGCGCGATGGCGTCGTAGCCGTCCTCGACCGTCCGCTTCACGCCGTGCCCAGGTAGCGCGCCGGCACGTGCTGCGCGAGCCACACCCCGTTCGCGCTGAGCCGGAACTCGTGCCCGTCCGCGTGCATCGCCCCGGCGTCGACGGTCAGGATCAACGGCCGTCCACGCCGAGCCCCCACGCGCCGTGCGGTCTCGCGGTCGGGCGAGAGGTGCACGTCGTGCCGCGACATGGGACGCAGCCCGTCACGCATGATGTCGTCGAGGTACTGCGCGACCGTGCCGTGGAACAGCTGGTCCGGCGGCACCGCGGTCGGCAGCCCGAGTTCGACCTCGACGCTGTGCCCCTGGTTCGCGCGGATGCGGTCGCCGTCGATCGCGAAGCGCTTCTTGTCGTTGCGGTCGACGACCTCGCGCAGGTCGGCCTCGGAGATGCCGAGCGCGTTCAGGAGGTCGGCCACCGGCACCCAGCCCGCGGGGTCGAGGGTGAGGCCGACGCGCTCGGGCTTGTGCCGGAGCGCCTTGGACATCCGCTTCGAGAGGCGGATCATTCTTTCGTCTTCCATTTCCTCAACAGGAAACCACAGCGCGTCCACCGGTTTTGCGCCCCGCTGAACAGGCGGCGAGCCCGACGGCCTCACTCGAACAGGTGATGTTCGTCCGGATCCACGCCTGACGCCGTCTAGTAGATGTCCTGAATGCATGATCAACCGCCCCCGCAAGTATGCGGAGCGCGGGTGTGCGGACCGACGTAGTCGAGGAGCGGATGGCGTGTGGACGGCCATGGGATCGCTGATCACGTCGCTGCCGGCCGAGGAACGCAGACCGGACGGCCCGACGCACGGGACGCCCGGTGCGTGGTCGCGATGACGCCGCCCAGGAACGGGGCTGGACACGTGTGCGTCGGCGCGCATGATCGCGATCGGCCGCCCATCGCGGGCACGGCCTGATCGTGTCGGGCGGCAGCGCGCCGCCGACGCTCTTGGATGCCTTCGAGGGCTCGGCGGCAGTGGCGCCGAGTTCCTAGCGCACGGGGAGCAGCCGTACCGGTGTGAAGGCCTGTCGCCGGAGGACGTGCGCGCCGAGGCGTTCGCCGCGGCGCCCGCCAACATCTGGCGCGCCGAGGCGATGCCCGGCTACCTGCGGCGGCTGGAGGACGTCCGGATCGGCACCGAGTGGCTGCCAACTCCAGGCGGGAACCCTGGTCACCCCGAGGCATCCCGATGCGGCCCAGCGCATCGCCGGACTCGACATCCCGGTACTCCTGCTGCACGGCCGCCACGACATGACGTTCCCCGTCCGTCAGCCTGGTCCAGCCCACGCTCGACCTGATCCCGCGGGCGCGGGCCGTGATCCTGGAGAACGCGGGCCACATGCCGCACGTCCACGATCCCGACGGCTACCCACGCGCGGTGCGGGAGTTCCTAGACGGTGCCACCCTCGACGGCGGGCTTGAGCTTGGGCGCGCCCGGCCCGTGTGAGGCCTGCTCGTCGTCGATGTTCTGCAGGGCGCAGCTGCGCAGCGACAGGCAGCCGCAGCCGATGCAGCCGGTGAGGCGGTCGCGCAGGCGGTACAGGGCGTCGATGCGGGCGTCGAGTTCCGACTTCCACGAGCGCGAGAGGCGTTCCCAGTCGGACTTCGTCGGCGTGCGGTTGTCCGGGAGTTGGGCGAGGGCGTCGCGGACGTCCTCCAGGGTGAGGCCCACGCGTTGCGCGGTGCGGATGAACGCCAGCCGGCGCAGCACCGAGCGCAGGTAGCGGCGTTGGTTGCCCGCGGTGCGGACCGAGGTGATCAGACCCCTGTCCTCGTAGAAGCGCAGGGCCGTGTGGGGGACGCCGCTGCGCTCGGCGACCTGGCCGATGGTCAGCATTTCCGGCAACTTGCTCACCAGATCATGGTAACCCGCTTGACCTCCAGTTTGGTCGAGGTTGAACAGTTGTTGCCATGCAACGGATACCAGAGCTCTTCGCGAGGATGACCGGGGACGAGAAGCACGAGTGGGCTGCGGCTTCCACGATCGACGTGCTCTGGGTCCTCTACGACAAGGTCCTCAACGTCACGCCCGAGACGGTCGACGACCCCGACCGCGACCGGTTCCTGCTGTCCAAGGGGCACGGGCCGATGGCGTACTACGCCGTGCTCGCGGAGAAGGGGTTCATCGACGAGTCCATTTTGGACGACTGGACGTCGTGGGACAGCCCGCTCGGCCAGCACCCCGACCGGGTGCTCGTGCGGGGCGCGGAGATCAGCAGCGGCTCGCTCGGCCACGGGCTGCCGATCGCGGTGGGCACGGCCATCGGGCAGCGGATCGCCGGCAGTCGCGGCCGCACGTTCGTGCTGGTCGGCGACGGTGAGCTGGACGAGGGCAGCAACCACGAAGCGATCGCGGTGGCGGCGCGGCTGAACGTCGCCAACCTCACCACGATCGTGATCGACAACCAGTCCGCGATGCACGGCTGGCCCGGTGGCATCGCGCGGCGGTTCGCCGTCGAGGGGTGGCAGACCGCCGAGATCGACGGCCGCGACCACGAGGCCGTCTTCGCCGCACTGACCGCGCCGCACGACCGCCCTTACGCGGTGGTCGCCAAGATCGAGAAGAGCTACTGATGACCACCATGCGCCAGGCCTTCGTCGAGACCGTCAACGACGAGATCGCCGCCGACCCGCGGATCGCCGTGGTGACCGCGGTGATCTCCAGCAACGAGTTCCCGCAGGAGAACGAACGCGTCGTGGACGTGGGGATCCGCGAGCAGACCATGGTGGGCGTCGCGAGCGGCCTCGCGTTGGCGGGTCTGCGGCCGGTCGTGCACAGCTACGCGCCATTCCTGGTCGAACGGCCGTACGAGCAGATCAAGCTCGACATCGGACATCAGGACGTCGGCGCGGTGTTCGTGAGCATCGGAGCGTCCTATGACGACCCGGTGTGGGGCCGCACGCATCAATCACCGGGTGACGTCGCGTTGTTCGACACGCTTCCAGGCTGGACCGTGCACGTGCCCGGACATCCGGACGAGGTCACGCCTTTGCTCCAGCAGGCGCTGAAGGACGACAACCGCGTCTACGTGAGGCTTTCGCTGCACGAGAACACCCAGGCGTATCCCGTGGGCGAAGGATTCACGACGGTCCGGCACGGAAAGCGCGGCGTCGTGCTCGCCGTCGGACCGATGCTCGACCGCGTGCTCAAGGCCGTCGACTCCGAGAACGCCGACGTCACGGTGCTGTACGCGGCCACGGTGCGGCCGTTCGACGCGGACGGCCTGCGCACGGCCGTGCAGAACACCGACCACGCCGACGTGATGGTGGTGGAACCGTACTTGGAGGGAACTTCTTCTCATCTCGTGTCCGAGACACTGCAACAAATCCCGCACCGCGTTCGTTCTGTAGGTGTCAAACGACACGCAGAACTCCGCAACTACGGCACGGCTGAAGATCATGACGCGGCACATGATCTCGACGTGGTGGGGCTGGGGAGTGCTGTGCGGAGTTTCTTCAGGGGGTGAAGAAATGTTCGCAGTCATGGGGGATGACTGGACCGGCGCGCCTTCTCGCGCCGTTTAGAGGTGAGGCGGTGTGCACGGTCAGGCAAAATCCTGACCGTGCACACCCCACGCGTGGTCATCTGGACCACCTCAGATCTGGAGACGACGCGGGCGGAGCTGGCCCGGCGCCCGACCCGCCCGCGGTTGCTGGTGCCCGTCGCGCACGGCACGTTCGTGCTCGGCCCGCACCCGTACACGTCCGAGTCGCTGATCGACGGCCTGCGCGTGGTGAAGGGCCGGCGGATCGGTCTGATGTGGACGGAGTCCACGGCGTGGCTCGTCTACTTCGACGGGGTGATCCGCGGCTGGCGGTTCGGGCCGGACGACTACTTCGAGCCGGAGCCGCCGAAACGACTGCCGGAAGGGCTCAGCTGGCTCAACGAGGCCGCTGAAGCTGTGCGGCACCACGGCGTGCTCGACGGCGTCAGCGCGTTGAGAATCGCATTGGAGGCCGCTGGGTTCTTCCTGGACGCCGCCGCGTTGGTCAGGATCGACGGCGGTGAGGTCGACGAAGCCGTGCCGCACCACGAGAAGAAGTGGTGGGAAGGGCTGGCCGGTGAACGTCAGGCGATGTCGGACCAGCCGTGGGTCAACCCGCTCCTGTCACTCGTCTGCACGGTCCTGCTGACCGCTTTCGTCTCCTTTCTCCTGACGGCGGCGGAAGTCCGGGTTCTGATCGCGGCTCCGCTGCACCTCCTGATGGCGGCGCTGCTGGTGCTGCAGACGTGGATCAACGTGGTGGTGTGGAGTCGCGGCCGGCGCGTCGACGCGTTCCCGGTTCGCGACGTTCTTGGCATGTCCGCATGGGCGCGCGAGGCAGACCAGGAATGATGTTGAACGTGAGAATGCTGATCTGGACCCCGTTGAACGCCGCCGAGCTGCAGAAGTCCATGCACAGCGGCAACGCGGGCCCCGCGGCGCTGGTTCCGGTGCAGTCCGGCACGGTGCTGCTGCCTCCGCCCGGCACCAAGCTCAGCGAGGCTGCGTACATGACGAACAGGGTGCGCAAGCTCGGGCGCGGCGCCGCCCTGGCCGTGTGGAACGACGAGGCCGCGTTGCTCTACATGTTCACCACGTCGCTCGGCCGCGCCTCGATGTGGGGATCGCGCGAGGCGGTGCTGCGGCTGTCCGCGCAGGCCAAGCAGTCGGGGCCGGTCGGCCAGTCGTTCGACCGCGCCACCGCGGGCATGGTCGACCTGCGCGAGAAGGAGAAGTGGCAGCTCGACGCCATCGACAAGCTCACCGCGCTGTACCCGGCGGCCAGCCGCAAGGGCACGCTCGAACGCATCCGCGACTTCGGGAACGGCCGTGCGGCGATCCCGGACTTCTTCCGCGAGGCGGGGCTGCACGAGGTCGCCCAGGTCGCCGAACTCACCGAGCAGGGCAGGGCGGACGGCGTGCTGCGGACGCTCGAACCGCCGCGCGCGCAGCTGTGGCCGCTCTGGCTGATCTTCCCGCTCATCGTGTTGTCGGCGGCGGTGACGGTGATGTTCGACATCCCGGCGGTCGTGTACTACCTCGTCGTCGTGCTGCTCCTCGCGGTGCTGGCCGGGCTGCTGGTCGCGCTCAGGCGCCGACTCGTGCGCACGAAACCGATCAACACCGTGTTGCCGGTCATACCGGTCACGCAGGGTGCCATCCCGACCGACTAACCTGGTGGGCGTGGCACGTGTCGTCGTACTTGACTATGGATCCGGCAACCTGCGCTCCGCCGAGCGCGCGCTTCAGCGGGTCGGCGCCCATGTCGAGGTGACGTCGGACCCTCGAGCCGTCCGTGAGGCGGACGGACTGGTCGTGCCCGGCGTCGGTGCTTACGCCGCGTGCATGGAGGGTCTCAACTCGGTGCGGGGCGCCCGGCTCATCGGCGAGCGCCTCGCCGGCGGCCGTCCGGTGCTCGGCATCTGCGTCGGCATGCAGATCCTCTTCGAGCGCGGGATCGAGCACGGCGTGCTGACCGAGGGCTGCGGTGAGTGGCCCGGCACCGTCGAGCGGCTCGAAGCGCCGATCGTGCCGCACATGGGCTGGAACACCGTGCGCGCGCCCGAGGAGTCGAAGCTCTTCGCGGGCCTCGACAAGGACACGCGGTTCTACTTCGTGCACTCCTACGGCGTGCGCCGCTGGGAGCTGGAGCCGGCCGAGCACCTCAAGCCACCGCTGGTGACGTGGGCGGACCACGCCGGGGACGAGTTCGTCGCGGCGGTCGAGAACGGCCCGTTGTGGGCCACGCAGTTCCACCCGGAGAAGTCCGGCGATGCCGGAGCGCACCTGCTGCGGAACTGGTTGACTACCTTGTCGTGATCACACGACTGCTGACGGTGGCCGCGCTCGTGGTCGCCGGCGTCGCCGTGCCTGGGGCGCGCAGGCCGCATCGGCACCGTTCCACGACGACTTCGACGGTGCCGTGGCCGCGGATCCCACCTACGGCCTGAATGACAACCTCAAGCAGCGCCAGGGGACCGGCGCCGTCACGTACAGCCGGGTGTCGGGCAGGTGGAACACCGATGACGTGCCACGCCCGTGGTACGCGCAGGTCAACCACCCGAACCACCGCGGCAGGCTGTCGATGCACCTCGGCACGACGGCCGTGCGGCTCGACGCGCCGTCCACCGGCTCCTGGATCTCGGCGACGCTGACGCCGGTGGCGGGTGACCGCACGTCCGGCGACTGGTCCTCGATCGCGCTGGGACGTTCGGCGAACAGCCGGGGCTACGTGTCCGATCAGGACATCGACCTCGGCTTCCTGGTGCGCGCCAACGGGGGCGTGCAGGTCTTCCAGGCCGGCAGGCCCGTCGCGGACCTGCCGTCGTTCGCCCCGGCCAAGGACGACGGCTCGTTCGACGTGACGCTGACGCCGGCCGGAGCGAAGCTCGACCTCTCGGTCAACGGCACGAGCAGGACGATCGACCTGGGCACGGCGGTGCCGACCGACCGGCTGTGGATCTACCTCGGCCGCTACTCCGACAACGGCAAAACCGTCAGCTTCGTCGACGACTTGCGCGTGGAGCGGATGAACTCCGACGACCTGCGCAAGCTTCCTGGGTCCCAGCTGCGCTACTACGGCTACTTCGGGGCGCGGCTCAACGCCGCCGGTGGCAACCACCTGCCCGAGGTGCGCGGCCGCAGCAACCTGAACTGGGTGCAGATCAGCGACGTCGACGCCTACCGGCCCGAGGTGCTGCGGGACTGCGCTCCCGCGGGGTGCGTCGTCCACACGGGCAACGAGTGCTTCGACTGCGACGCGGCCCGGTGCCCGCTGCACCCGAAGGCCGCCGACCGCTGGCAGGCCTTCGCCTCGAAGGTGCGGCCGTACCTCGACCGCGTGGCCGGGTTCATGCTGCAGGACGAACCGTTCCACCACGGTGCGAGCTTCGCCGACGTCGAGTTCTCCGCTCAGCGGATCAAGGACACCTTCCCGGACAAGAAGGTCATGCTGATCGAGGCGGGCGTCGAGGTCGACGACACCTTCACCGTGCCCGCCGCCGTCGACTGGGTCGGCTTCGACGAGTACTGCTCCGGGTACGAGGCGCTGGACGCGCGGATGACCGAGCTGGCGGAGCGCGCGCCGGGCAAGGAGCTGTTCCTGTTCCCCGAGGCCGCACCGCAGCCGGGGTGCGCGGACAAGACCGACGCGGACCTCGAAAGCACGCAGTACCTGTACATGGCGCTGGCGCGGCAGCACCCCGCGTTCGTCGGGATCATGGTCTTCGGGCCGTGGACGGGCGTCGGACCCGCCGCGACGGGCCCGGGCACGCCGGTCCCGTCGAAGTTCCCGCGGGCCACCGAAGCCCAGGAGCGCGTGGCCGCCCTCGTGCTCGGGGACGCTAGGCTGCCCAGGTGACGTTCACACTCCTCCCCGCTGTTGACGTGGCCGACGGTCGTGCCGTCCGGCTCGTGCAGGGCGAAGCCGGTACCGAGACGAACTACGGTGAGCCGCTCGACGCGGCCCTGCAGTGGCAGCGCGACGGGGCGGAGTGGATCCATCTCGTCGACCTCGACGCGGCGTTCGGCCGCGGCTCCAACCGCGAGCTGCTCGCCCGCGTCGTCGGCGAGCTGGACGTGAAGGTGGCGCTCTCCGGCGGCATCCGCGACGACGCGTCGCTGGAGGCAGCCCTGGCCACCGGCTGCGCCCGCGTGAACCTGGGCACGGCCGCGCTGGAAGACCCGGCGTGGTGCGCGAAGGTCCTGGCCGCGTACGGCGAGAAGATCGCGGTGGGCCTCGACGTCCGCATCACCGAGCAGGGCCACCGGGTCAAGGGCCGCGGCTGGACGTCGGACGGTGGCGACCTCTGGGAGGTCCTCGACCGGCTCGACCGCGACGGCTGCACGCGTTACGTGGTCACCGACGTGTCGAAGGACGGCACGCTGACGGGCCCGAACCTGGAGCTGCTGAGCGAGGTCTGCGCCCGCACCGACGCCCCGGTGATCGCGTCCGGCGGCGTGTCCACTGTGGACGACCTGGTCGCGCTCTCGAAGCTGTCGCGCGACGGCGTGGAGGGCTCGATCATCGGCAAGGCCCTGTACGCCGGCGCTTTCACGCTCCCGGAAGCACTCGCTGCGGTCCGTTGACCACGGCTTCCACGTGAGCGGCCGCGGCCGCGTGCGTCACACCTGTGGTGTGCAGCACGTCGGCCGCGGTCCCCTCGGCCTCCAGCAGCACGCCGAGCAGGATGTGCTCGGTGCCGATGAACATGTGCCCCATCCGGAGCGCCTCGCGCACGGCCAGTTCCAGGGCCTTCTTGCAGTGCGTCGTGTACGGCTGCTTCTCCGGCCGCTGCTTGGCCTCTGAGTCGAGCCGGTTGAGGGTCGCGATGCGCGTGCTGCCGTCGCCCGACTCCAGCTTCGCGATGGTCTTGGCCGCGAGTCCGGCCGACTCGTCGAGCAGCCCGAGCAGCAGATGCTCGGTGCCGATCCGCTCGCTGAACCGCGCGTGGTGCCTCGCCAGCGCGATGACCCTTCTCGATCGCTGCGTGTAGCGCTCCGTGCTCGGCTTGCTGAGCTCCGGCGACTCCCTGGGCACGAACCGCTTCTGCGCGGCCTGCTTCGTGACGCCCAGGCTCTCGCCGATCTCGGCCCAGCTCGCCCCGCCGCGCCGCGCCTCGTCCACGAAGTGGCCGATCAGGTGGTCGCCGAGTTCGCTGAGCTGACCACTCATCTCGACGGCCTTGGCCAGGCGCAGGAGAGTGTCGTCGGCCTCTTGAGCGACCGTGACGATGAGGTCGGTCAACTGGATCATCCGTCAACTCTAGGTTGACGCCGAGTCGCCGGTCAACCTCGGGTTGACGCTCGACCTCGGCTCAATCTTGACGGGTCCGGTCCACGTTGAGTCAACATCGACGGGTGAAAGCGACGTTGATCCGTCCCGTCGACATGCACAAGAGACAACGTTGTCATCAGTGTGGACAGCGTAAACTGTGCATTGATTTCGAGCTTGGTCGATGTTGATCGGCCGCAATCAATGTCGAGTCAACGTGGAACGGCGTGGTCGATGTGGACGGGGCGCCGTCAGCGTGGACCGGCGTTGTCGACGCGGACTGAGGTCGTCAACATTGATCAACCGGATCAACGTTGAGTCGACATTGATCGGCCTGTGTCGAGCGCCGGACGTCGACCAGTCAGCTCGCCGCCGTGATGCGGATGCCCACCGACCCGGTCCGCCCACGCCGCAGCTTGCTGCCGAACACCGTGAACCACCCGAACAGCCCGTACTTCTTCGTGATCCGCGACCGCACGACGTCACTCGCGTCGTCGTCGAGCAACGTCGCGTGCGCCTTGACCGACTCGCCCTTCGGGTTGCCGCGGACGTCGCACGGCCCGATCTCCACGTCGCCGCTGCGGCGGATCCGCTTGACCTTGCCGGTGTCCCGCGCGCTCCAGGCGTAGACGACGTCGTCGCTCTCGCCCGTCACGACCCAGACCGGAGTGGGCACCGGGGTGCCGTCCTTGCGGAACGTCGTCAGCAGCAGGTACTTGCCCTCGCCCAACTCGGTGATCATGGCGCCGCAGCGTAGTCCTCATGCCTGCCTTGTAGGCTTTCGCGCATGTCAGTCGCGGTCCGTGTCATCCCCTGTCTCGACGTCGACCGGGGCCGGGTGGTGAAGGGCGTCAACTTCACGAACCTCGTCGACGCGGGCGATCCCGTCGAGCTCGCCAGGGCGTACGACGCCGAGGGCGCGGACGAGCTGACTTTCCTCGACGTGACGGCCAGCAGCGGCGACCGGGAGACGACGTTCGACGTGGTCCGCCGCACGGCCGAGCAGGTGTTCATCCCCCTCACGGTCGGCGGCGGCGTGCGCAGTCCCGAGGACGTCAACAAGCTGCTCCGCGCCGGCGCGGACAAGGTCAGCCTCAACACCGCCGCCATCGCGCGCCCCGAACTGCTCAAGGAGTGCTCGGAGCGGTACGGCGCGCAGTGCATCGTGCTGTCGGTCGACGCGCGGCGAGTGCCCGGCGGCACCGGCTTCGAGGTCACCACGCACGGCGGCCGCACCGGCACCGGCATCGACGCGATCGCCTGGGCCGTGAAGGGCCAGGAGCTGGGCGTCGGCGAGATCCTGCTGAACTCGATGGACGCCGACGGCACCAAGGCCGGGTTCGACCTGGAGCTCCTCGAACTGGTGCGCCGCGAGGTCGACGTCCCGCTGATCGCGAGCGGCGGCGCGGGCGCGATCGAGCACTTCCCGCCGGCCGTCGCCGCGGGCGCCGACGCCGTGCTCGCCGCGAGCGTCTTCCACTTCGGCCAGCTCCGCATCGGCGAGGTCAAGGACGGCCTGCGCCAGGCGGGCGTCGTGGTGCGATGAGACCCGTCGAGGTGCGGGTCGCCTCGGCGGTCGCTTTCGGTGGCGCACTGGTGTTCTTCGTGATCGGCTTGGTCCTGTGGCGCTCGACCGGCGACCCGGACGTGCTGAAGCTCCCGTCGTTCATCGCGATCCTCGAACTGCCCGTCGCGGCGGCGCTGCTCCTCAGGCTCCGGTTCATGCACTACCCGGCGATGATCGTGTTCATCCTCGTCGCCCTGCTGCACCTCGTCATCGTGCTGGCCGAGGGACCGGCGTGGGCCCGCGTCGCGTCCGGAGTGCTGTCCGCTGTGCACATCTACGGAGTGGTCCTGCTCAACACCGGACCGGCTCGTGAACACCTGGGAGGTCCCCGTTGAGCAGCCCGCTCGATCCCGCCGTGTCCCAACGGCTCAAGCGCACCCCGGACGGCCTGGTGTGCGCGGTCGCCCAGCAGCGCGGCACCGGTGAGGTGCTCATGGTGGCGTGGATGGACGACGAGGCGCTGCACCGCACCCTCACCACCCGCCGCGCGACGTACTACTCGCGCAGCCGCCAGCAGCTGTGGGTGAAGGGCGAGACCTCCGGCCACACCCAGTACGTGCACGAGGTCAGGCTCGACTGCGACGGCGACACGGTGCTGCTGACCGTCGACCAGGTCGGCGCCGCCTGCCACACGGGCGACCGCACGTGCTTCGACGCCACGGTGCTGCTCGCCGACGCGTGAACGGTCAGTCCAGGTCGCCGGTCAGGTAGCGCTGGAGGTTCGGGCCGACGGTCCTGACCACGGTCTCCGCGTCGGTCGACGCCAGCGGCTCGAACTGCACGACGTACCGGACGATGCCGAGCCCGACCATCTGGGTCGCGCAGAGCGTGGCCCGCAGTTCGTGTTGTTCGGCGCCGATCTCGGCGAGCACGTTCTTGAAGATCGCGTTGATGAGGAACGACTTCAGCGCGTTCGCCACCTCCGGCTGGCTGGTGACGCTGCGGATCAGGGCCGCGAACGTGCCGCCGCCGGTCGCGTCCCACACCGTCACGAAGGTGCGGACGATGCGTTCGCCCGCCTCTTCTAGCGGGCCGTCGAGGACGCGCTTGAGGATCTCGGCCGGGTCGAACGGGAGCTGCAGCACCGATTGTGCGAACAGGCCTTCCTTGCCGCCGAACCAGTGGTTGACCATCGCGGCGTCCACGCCCGCCTTGGCGGCGATCGCGCGTACCGTGGCGCCGTCGTAGCCCTTCTCGACGAAGACCTCGCGGGCCGCTGCGACGAGCGCGGCCTTGGTGTCCTCGCCCGCGGCGCGGCGGCCTCGGCGTTTCTGGTTGACTTGCTCCACGTGGGCCATAGTTCAACAGATGTTGAATTTATGCAACAATTGTCGGCATGGTGAGCGTCATCGGGGCTGTGGCCGCCGCTGGTCTGGGGACCGTGAGTCCCACGCGTGAGGAGTTCCGCGAGCTGGCGGTGAATCGCCGGGTCATCCCGGTGGTCCGCAAGCTGCTCGCGGACGCGGAGACCCCGGTCGGCCTGTACCGCAAGCTCGGGGCCGATCAGGCCGGCACGTTCCTCTTCGAGTCGGCGGAGAACGGGCGCTCCTGGTCGCGCTGGTCGTTCATCGGCGTGCGGTCGACGGCGGCGCTCACGGCGACGGGCGGCGAGGCCTTCTGGACGGGCACGCGGCCCGTCGGCCTGCCCGACGGCGGCGACCCGCTGCAGGCGTTGCGCGAGACCATCGAGGTGCTGCGCACGGACCCGTTGCCCGGCATGCCCCCGCTGACCGGCGGCATGGTCGGCTACATCGGCTACGACGCGGTGCGGCGGCTGGAGCGGCTGCCCGTCATCGCCGAGGACGACCTGAAGATCCCCGAGCTGGTCATGCTGCTGGCGACCGACCTCGCCGCGCTCGACCACCACGAGGGCACCGTCACGCTCATCGCGAACGCGATCAACTGGGACGACTCGGCCGAGCGGGTCGACGCCGCGTACGACGACGCGGTGCGCCGCCTCGACGAGATGACGACGGCGCTGCACACGCCCGCGCCGCCGACGGCCGCCGTGTTCTCGCGGCCCAAGCCGGAGTTCCGGCGCCGGCGCTCGCAGGCCGAGCACTTCGCGGCCGTCGAGAAGGCCAAGGAGGCCATCCGCGCGGGCGAGGCGTTCCAGATCGTCGTGTCGCAGCGGTTCGAGATCGACACGGACGCCGACGCGCTCGACATCTACCGGGTGCTGCGCGCGACGAACCCCAGCCCGTACATGTACCTGCTGCGCCTCGACGGGTTCGACATCGTCGGGTCCAGCCCGGAGTCGCTGGTCACGGTGCGCGACGGCAAGGCGACCACACACCCCATCGCGGGCACCCGCTGGCGCAGCGAGGACCCCGAGGAAGACGCCCTGCTGGAGAAGGACCTCCTCGCGGACCACAAGGAACGCGCCGAGCACCTGATGCTCGTCGACCTCGGCCGCAACGACCTGGGACGCGTCTGCAAGCCGGGTTCGGTGCACGTCGTCGACTTCTTCAAGGTCGAGCGGTACAGCCACGTCATGCACATCGTGTCGACCGTGACCGGTGAACTGGCCGAGGGCAAGACGGCCTACGACGCCGTCGCCGCCTGCTTCCCGGCCGGCACGCTGTCCGGTGCGCCCAAGCCGCGCGCGATGGAGCTCATCGAGGAACTGGAGCCCACGCGCCGCGGCCTCTACGGCGGTGTCGTCGGCTACTTCGACTTCGCCGGGGACGCGGACACCGCCATCGCCATCCGCACCGCCCTGGTGCGCGACGGGGTGGCGTACGTGCAGGCCGGTGGCGGCATCGTGGCCGACTCGGACCCGCTGGCCGAGGACAACGAGTGCCTGAACAAGGCGGGCGCGGTGCTGGCCGCGATCGCCACCGCGCAGACGATGGCGCCGGCAGTTGAAAGCTAGCTCGCCGCTGTGGATCGCCGCGCTCCTGCTGGTGGGCGCGGCGGGTGCCTTCTGGGGTGCCGGTTCGGTGCCGGTCGCGTTGCTGTGCCTCGCGGCCGTCGCGGCGGTCGTCGCGCTGAGCGGGGTGACGCGCAGGGTCCTCGGCGCGTTGCTGATCGTCGTCGGCATCGCCGGGGCGTTCTCCGGCCACTGGCTGGCGATCGCCGGAGGCGTGCTCGTGGTGGCCTCCGGCGCGCTTCAGGTGGTGCTCGGCGCCCGGATGCCGAAGGTCGGGGTGGGCGGGCAGAAGACCCGCGCGCACGACCCCGAGACGGACATGTGGCGCGCGCTGGAGCGCGGGGACGATCCGACTGACGACAGGACCCCTGGCGGGACGACCTCGAACGAGTGAAGATCATTCATCGACGTTCGTGCATGTGACACGTGTACGGCCTCGGTTAGCTGCGGGGACACTTGAACCCCGGTGGCTGGGGCGTTACTCCGGCGGGGTTAGCATCCCCCTAGCGGGAAGGGGAACAACACTGTGACGGTTCTCGAGTCGATCCTCGAAGGTGTGCGTGAGGATCTCGCCGCTCGCGAGGCCAAGTTGCCCTTCGACGTCGTGAAGGAGCGGTCGGCCAAGGCCGCCCCGCCGCTCGACGTGCTGTCGGTGCTGCGCGGGCCGAACGTGGGTGTCATCGCCGAGGTCAAGCGCCGCAGCCCCTCCAAGGGCGCGCTGGCGGAGATCCCGGAACCGGCCGAGCTCGCGTCCGCGTACGAGGCGGGCGGCGCGTCGGTGATCAGCGTGCTGACCGAGCAGCGCCGCTTCGGCGGGTCGCTGGCGGACTTCGACGCGGTGCGCCGGGCGGTGAAGATCCCGCTGCTGCGCAAGGACTTCATCGTGTCGCCGTACCAGGTGCAC
This sequence comes from Lentzea sp. NPDC051208, assembly GCF_040682435.1. Taxonomy (NCBI): domain Bacteria; kingdom Bacillati; phylum Actinomycetota; class Actinomycetes; order Pseudonocardiales; family Pseudonocardiaceae; genus Lentzea; species Lentzea sp. NPDC051208. The sequence continues at coordinate 44,246 of NZ_JBFBAW010000011.1, forward strand.
GAGGCGCGCATGCACGGCGCGGACGTGGTGCTGCTGATCGTGGCCGCGCTGGAGCAGAACGCGCTCGTGTCGCTGCTCGACCGGGTCGAGTCGCTCGGCATGACGGCGCTCGTCGAGGTGCACACGGCCGAAGAGGCCGACCGCGCGCTGGAGGCGGGTTCGTCGGTCATCGGAGTGAACGCGCGCAACCTTCACACGCTGGAGGTCGACAAAGACGTTTTCGGCAGGATCGCTCCGGGGCTACCCTCGGAGACGATCAAGATCGCCGAGTCGGGCGTGACCGGGCCCGGCGACCTGATGTCGTACGCCGGCGCGGGTGCCGACGCGGTGCTCGTCGGCGAAAGCCTGGTGACCAGCGGAGACCCCAAGGCCGCCGTGAACAAGCTCGTGACCGCGGGCTCACACCCCGCGTGCCCCCGGCCCAGCCGGTAGGGCACGGTTGATCCAAGCGCCAGAGGAGCTACCCGATGGGCCAGTTCACGCCCACACCGCATGATCCCGACGCACGTGGCCACTTCGGCCCGTGGGGCGGCCGGTTCGTCCCGGAGGCCCTGATCGCCGCGGTGGACGAGTTGGCCGCCGAGTACGACAAGGCGCGGCTCGACCCGGAGTTCGTGAACGAGTTCAAGCGCCTCCTGCGGGACTTCGCGGGCCGTCCGTCGCTGCTGACCGAGGCCCCCAAGTTCGCGGAGCACGCCGGTACGCGGGTGTGGCTCAAGCGTGAGGACCTCAACCACACGGGTTCACACAAGATCAACAACGTGCTCGGCCAGGCGTTGCTGACCAAGCGCATGGGCAAGCAGCGCGTGATCGCGGAGACCGGCGCCGGCCAGCACGGCGTGGCGACGGCGACCGCGTGCGCGCTCCTCGGCCTCGACTGCGTCGTCTACATGGGCGAGGTCGACACCGAGCGCCAGGCGTTGAACGTCGCCCGCATGCGCCTGCTGGGCGCCGAGGTCATCCCGGTGAAGTCCGGGTCGCGCACCCTGAAGGACGCGATCAACGAGGCGTTGCGCGACTGGGTCACCAACGTCGACGACACGCACTACCTGCTCGGCACCGCCGCCGGCCCGCACCCGTTCCCGCTGCTGGTCCGCGACTTCCACCGGATCATCGGCATCGAGGCGCGCGAGCAGATCCTCGAGAAGGCCGGTCGGCTGCCCGACGCCGTCGTCGCCTGTGTCGGTGGCGGCTCGAACGCGATCGGCATCTTCCACGGCTTCATCGACGACGCGGACGTCCGCCTGGTCGGTGTCGAGCCCGGTGGTTCCGGCCTCGACAGCGGCAGCCACGGCGCCACGCTGACGGCGGGCACGCCCGGTTCCCTGCACGGCGCGATGTCGTACGTCATGCAGGACGCGGACGGCCAGATCACCGAGGCGCACTCGATCTCCGCCGGTCTCGACTACCCCGGCGTGGGTCCCGAGCACTCGCACCTGAAGGACATCGGCCGCGCCGAGTACTTCCCGGTCACCGACGCCGAGGCCATGGAGGCGTTCGCCCTGCTCTCGCGCACCGAGGGCATCATCCCGGCGATCGAGTCCTCGCACGCGCTCGCGGGCGCGCTGAAGCTCGGGCCGTCGCTCGGGCCGGACGGACTCCTGGTCGTGAACCTCTCCGGCCGCGGTGACAAGGACATGGACACGGCCGTGAAGTACTTCGGCCTCGCTGACGGGGGACAGGCCTGATGTCGTTGACCGACGTGTTTTCGGCCGCGCGGGCCGAGTCGCGTGCCGCGCTGATCGGCTACCTGCCGGCGGGCTTCCCCACGATCGAGGGTTCCAAGGACCACCTCCGTTCGATGATCGAGTCTGGGTGTGACCTGGTCGAGGTCGGCCTGCCGTTCTCCGACCCGGTGATGGACGGCCCGACGATCCAGGCCGCCGCCGAGCAGGCGCTGGCCGCGGGTTTCCGCGTGCGGGACCTGTTCGACGTGGTGGCCGCCGTGTCCGACGCCGGTGGGCGTGCGGTCGTGATGACGTACTGGAACCCGGTGCTGCGTTATGGCGTCGACGCGTTCGCGCGCGACCTCGCCGCCGCCGGTGGGCTCGGCATCATCACGCCCGACCTCGTGCCGGACGAGGCCGAGGACTGGATGGCCGCATCCGAGGCACATGGCCTCGACCGGACGTTCCTGGTGGCGCCGTCGTCGACCGAGGAGCGCATCGCGATGACCGCGCGTGCCTCGTCCGGTTTCCTCTACGCCACCGCGGTCATGGGCGTCACGGGCGCCCGTGACGTCGTGTCGTCCGCTGCTCCCGCGCTGGTCGCGCGGGTTCGTGAGCACACCACGCTGCCCATCGGTGTCGGGCTGGGTGTGCGCTCCGGTGCGCAGGCCGCCGAGATCGCCGGGTTCGCGGACGGCGTCATCGTCGGGTCGGCGTTCGTGTCGGCCGCGGGCGAGGGCGACGCCGCGGTGCGCGCGCTGGCTGCTGACCTCGCCAAGGGTGTGCGATCGGCTGTCGCTGCCGTCTGAACCTCCTCTGTTCGGTGGAACCGCTCGGCCTGATAGCCGGGCGGTTTTGCTTTGCGCTGCTTGAGAAGCCGCCTCTGCAGCGACGGCCTCACTTCTTGGTTGCCGGGTGGCGCGGACTTGCTTGAACGGGTTGGACACTGTGCTCGCCATCGAGTGGTTGCCGGGATGGCGGCTGTGAAGTTGTCGGGAGCCTTGCCTCCTTTCGGAGCCGTTGACGTTCCACCAAGAGCATGACACAGATTCGAACACCTGATCGAGTGAATCCAAGTCGGTTGGGGCCAAAACCCCGTTTGACTGCCGGTCTGAGCTGCGATCGTGGGCTCATGCACAAGCCGGCCATTCGCCCGGCGTGCCACACTGGTGGTACGCAGGCGGTCAACGGAGGTGATGCCCAATGGCGGCGCCAGCCGAAGCTCGGCCCGATGTCCTGCTGCCCGCTCACGAAGGGCCGTGGACGCTCGAAGACGTCCTTGCTCTGCCGGAGGACAACAGTCAGCGCATCGAGCTCGTTGACGGGATGCTGTACGTGAGCCCGCTGGGGAACGCGGTGCACCAGCGATTGGTGTTCGAGGCGTCGTACTCGTTGCGTGGAGCGTGCCCGAAGGAGTTCGAGACCACGATCGAGCTGAACGTCCAGTTCGACGGCGATCGGTTGTTCATCCCGGACTTCACAGTGCTGAAGAAGCGGGGCGCGAAAGGCTTGACCGTGCCTGCGGCAGAGGTACTCCTCATCGGTGAGGTGCTCTCCCGGAGCACCAAAGTGAATGACTTGGTGCTCAAGCGTCAGATGTACGCGGAAGCCGGTGTCTCCTACTACCTGATCATTGATCCGGCCCAGGACGTTCCCAAGGCGAAGTTGTTCGAGCTCGGAGATAAGGGGAAGTACGTCGAGATCGCGCGCAGCGCCGCCGGCGTGCTGACGTTCGACCGGCCGTTCCCGGTGACGATCGAACTGCCCTCTTAGCTGTAGAGCCACTCCAGCCGGTCGTGCAGTTCGGCGACGGTCCACGAGGCGAACATCGCGTCACGGGACTTCGCTGCCTCGCCGACCGGGTGGTAGACCTCCCGACCCATAGCCCTCGAGGCGTGGTGGACGCGCGCGGTCCGCTCCGAGCGGAGCGCCACGTACCGCGCAAAAGAGCCGGCCACGTCCTGAAAGGCGAACGCGGAGGAGAGGCAGACGGCGTCCTCCAGCGCCTGACAGGCGCCCTGCGCGGCGTACTGCAGCACGGGATGGGCGGCGTCCCCGAGCAGCACGACGCGTGAGTTTTGCCAGTCCGTGATCGGCGTGCGGTCGCACAGCACCCACGCACGCCACTCGTCGGCGAGTTCCATGATCCGAGCCGCGTCGTCGCACAACGGCGTGAAGTGCTTCAGCACCTCGGCGTGCTCGACGGGCTTGCCGTTCATGGGCTCCGCGGCGCCGTTGTCCGTGGTGGCAACGAGGTTCACGTACCGTCCACCGGCGATCACGTACCAGACGACGTGGTAGCGCGGCCCCGCCCACAGCGTGACGACGTTCTCCTTCAACGAATGCGGCACGTTCTGCGAAGGAATGACCGCGCGGAACGTCGTGTGCCCGGATACCTGCGGATCCCCGTCGCCCACGAGTTGCCGCCGCACCACCGACCGCAGGCCGTCCGCGCCGATCAGCGCCTCCCCGTGCACGAGATCGCCCGACCGCAGCACCGCCGTGACCCCGTCCGCGTCCTGCGTGTAGCCCTCGACGGCGCTGTTCACCCGGAGGTCGATCCGCTCTTCGGTCTGGCAGGCGTCGAGCAACGGCGCGAGCACGTCGTTGCGGTGCACCACCGCATAGGTGCCGAATCGCGCCTGAAAACCCGCGTCGATCGGCAACCCGGCGATCTGCCGCCCGGACACCCCGCACCGCAACCGCAACTCGTCCACGTGCACGGCCCGGGAGCGCACCGCGGCACCCACGCCCAGCGAGTCGAGCATGCGGAACCCGTTGGGCCCGACCTGGATGCCCGCGCCGATCTCCTCGAACGCCGCCGCGGCTTCGAGCACCGTCACCCGCACACCGGCCCGCGCGAGCCCGAGCGCCGTCGCCAGCCCGCCGATACCGCCGCCGACCACCAGGACCGTCATGTCCGACCTTTCCCGAGTCCGCCCAGAACCGCGTCCGAGTATTTCGGTTCGTGCCCGGCGGTGGGCGCGGCAGGACGGACTCGCCTTGGGGAGGGGCCACGACTCGCGGACTGCCCGGCTCGGGTCTTCGCGATCATGAACGCCTGAGATCGCACGTTCGGCCCGCGGGCAGGCAGCGCCCCGTAGGCAGGTAGCGGTCCCGTGGACAGGCAGCGCCCCCGCAGACTGGTAGCGCTCCCCGCAGACTGGTAGCGCCCCCCGCAGACAGGCAGCGCCCCGCAGGCAGGCGGCGGTCCCGCGAGCGGGCAGCGCCCTGCAGACAGGCGGTGGGTGAACGGGCACCGTTCCACCATCCGGCGAGCGGCCCACAAGGTGCACGGCCCGGCGTCCCGGAGTCGGAGCTCAACGCGCCTATGCACAGCTACCACACACACGCACCAGGCCGGGTACCCCCAATTTCTATTCTAGTGATCGGCACCGACAGGGTTCGGGCTCGATAACGATCGTGCGCCCCCACGAGACGCTCACAGGCCGACCGGTACGGTGGGCGCCGTGTTGGACGCCCTTCTGGCCACGATCCCGAGTCCCGACCGCGGTGTTTGGTACCTCGGTCCGCTCCCCATCAGGGCCTATGCGCTTTGCATCATCGCCGGCATCGTCGTCGCGATCTGGTGGGGTGAGCGCCGCTGGGTCGCGCGCGGCGGCATCAAGGGCGAGGTCACGGACATCGCCGTGTGGGCGGTGCCGTTCGGTCTCGTCGGCGGGCGGCTCTACCACGTCATCACCGACAACCAGAAGTACTTCGGGCCGGGCAAGGACCCGCTCGCGGCGCTGCAGATCTGGAACGGTGGCCTCGGCATCTGGGGTGCCATCGCGCTCGGTGCCGTCGGTGCCTGGATCGCGTGCCGCCGCAGGGGCATTCCGCTGCCGGCGATGGCGGACGCGCTCGCGCCCGGCATCGTGGTCGCGCAGGCCATCGGGCGGCTCGGCAACTACTTCAACCAGGAGCTCTACGGCGGCGACACGACGTTGCCGTGGGGCCTGGAGATCTACCGTCGCGTCACGCCCGAGGGGCGTGAGGACGCGCTGGCGGGCATCGCCATCGACCACACGCCGATCCAGGTCGTGCACCCGACGTTCCTCTACGAACTGCTGTGGAACCTCGGTGTCGCGCTGCTGATCGTGTGGGCGGACCGGAAGTTCCGGCTGGGCCACGGCCGGGTCTTCGCGCTTTATGTCGCGGGCTACACGGCCGGTCGGTTCTGGATCGAGCTCATGCGCACCGACGAGGCGACGCTGATCTTCGGCACGCGCGTGAACGTGTTCGTGTCGGCGATCGTGTTCTTCGGAGCGGTCGCGTACTTCGTCATCGCCAAGTCCCGCGGTGAGCGTGAGGACGTCGCCGCGCTGCGCGGCACCGGAGGAGACCCCGCCGAACCCGGGGCAGAAGCGGCGGATGCGACGGACGTGACCGGAGCAGAGGCCGTGGAGGACAAGAGCGTCGCCGGGGACAACGAGGACGACGCCGCCGAGAAGGACAAGAAGAACTCCCCGGAGTCCGTCAAACCGGAGTGATCTGTGCGCGTGCTCGTCGTCGAGGATGACGACCGGGTGGCCCGAGGCCTGCTGACCGCCCTGCGGCACGCGGGCTACGAGGTGCATCGGGTGGCCACGGCCGCCGACGCGCTGCGTGCCGCGCCCGCCGACGTGGTGCTGCTCGACCTCGGCCTGCCCGACGGCGACGGCCTCGACGTGCTGCGCGAGTTGCGGCACCGGCCGGGCACCGCCGTCATCACGGTGACCGCACGCGGTGAGGAACGGGAACGCGTGCTCGGCCTGCGTGCCGGGGCCGACGACTACGTGGTGAAGCCCTTCGGGACGTCGGAGCTCCTCGCCCGGATCGAGGCGGTCCTCAGGAGGACGCGCACGCACCGCGCGGAGCCGGAGGCCGAGGGGCCGATCCAGATCGGTCCGCTGCGGATCATCGCCTCGACGCGGGTCGCCACTGTGGACGGTGAGCCGCTCTCGCTGACCCGCAAGGAGTTCGACCTCCTCGCGCTCCTCGCGACCCGCAAGGGCGAGGTGGTGAGCCGCGACTTCATCGTGGACCAGGTGTGGCAGGCGCACTGGGAGGCGCCGTCGCGGACGCTCGACACGCACATCGCGGCGTTGCGCGGCAAGCTCGGCGGCCACGTCAAGATCGAGACGGTCAGGGGAGTGGGCTACCGGCTCGCCACGTGACGAGTGTCCGAGAGACATCCACAGGGTGTTGCGGAACAATCACAACCGATGCTCCGCCGACTGCTCGTCATCACCGTTCCGCTGCTCGTCGCCCTGGTCGCGGCGCTCGGCATCCCCTTGGCGTCCGCAGTCGTGCAGCGTGAGACCCAGACGACCTACCTCGACCGCCTCAGCGACGCGAGCCGGTTCGCGGCGCTCGGCGAGAGCGCGTTGCAGTCGGACCGGCTGGAGGCGCTGAGCCAGGAGATCCAGCGCTACGACCACCTCTACGACATCCCGGTCGCACTGGTCAGCGCCGACAAGCGGATCCTGCTGGCGTCACGGCAGGGGTTCGACCCCAGCAACGATTCCGAGGTCACGAAGTCGCTCAACACGGCGCTGAACGGCGGCGTGCGGCCCGAGCCCGAGTACACGGGCTGGCCGTGGCGCACCGGGCCGCTGGTCGTCGTCGAACCGGTCGGGCGGGACAGCGAGGTGGTGGCCGCGGTCGTCACGATCTCGCAGACGCGGGGCCTGCGGACCGAGGTGCTGCGGCAGTGGGGGCTGATGGCGCTGGCCGGGCTCGCGCCGATGCTGGCCGTGGTCGCCGCCGCCTGGCCCATGTCGCGGTGGGTGCTCAGGCCGGTCGGCAGGCTCGACGAGGCGACCGCCGCCGTGGCCGCGGGAAACCTGGACGTGCGGGCGGACGAGGTCGGCGGGCCGCAGGAGCTCCGCAGGCTCGCGCGCAGCTTCAACACCATGGTCGACGTCGTCGGCAAGGCCCTGAACAGGCAGAAGGCGTTCGTGGCCGACGCGTCGCACCAGCTGCGGAACCCATTGGCGAGTCTCCGGCTGGCCGTGGACAACCTCGAGCCGCACGTGGACGGCGAGCTCGCGAGGGAAGCGCACCAGATCGCGGTCGAGGAGGCCGAGGAGATGGGGCGCGTGCTCGACACGCTGCTCGCCGCGACCCGGCTCGACAGCGCGCGGCAGACCGAGCCCGTCGAGATCGACCAGCTGCTCGCGACGCACCGGGCGGCCTGGCAGGCGCTCGCGAGCCGGTCCGGTGTCACGCTGAAGATCGACGTGCCGGCGGGCCTCACCATGCAGGAACCGCCCGGCGGCCTCGGCAGCGTGCTCGACGAGCTCGTCAGCAACGCCATCCGGCTCGCCAACGCCACCGAGGTCACGATCACCGGCGAGCACGGTGAGCTGCACGTCGTCGACAACGGCGACGGCCTGAGCGCCGAGGAGCGCGAGCTCGCGCTGCAGCGGTTCTGGCGCGCCACCAGGCACCAGAACATCGCGGGCACCGGGATGGGCCTCGCGATCTGCGCCGAGCTGATCGAGTCGGCCGGCGGCACGCTCACCCTGCACGACGCGGACCCGGGACTGGACGTGAAGGTCGCCCTCAGCGCTTCACGGATCGGAACCAGCGCATAGCGCCGTCGTGCAGCGGCACGAGTCCGGTCGCGATGCCGGTGCGGACGTTGATCCGCGACGCTTCCGGATGGCCCTCCACGATCCGCGCGGTCTCGGTGAACACCGTGCGCGTCACGACCTCGACGACGTCCGCGCTCAGCGACTCGCGTGCCAGCAGCAGGTTCGGCACCGCGAACGTCTGGTTCGCCGCCACGTCCTCGTAGGTGGTGCTGGGGATCGTCGCCGGGATGTAGGGGCCCTTGTACTTCTCGGCGAGCTTGACCGCTTCCAGCGGGATGTTGACCAGCCGCACGTCGCCCTGCAGATCGGTGATCGCGGGCGTCGGGATGCCGGTCAGCGCCAGCATCGCGTCCAGTGATCCGTCCGCGACGCGACGGGACGCCTCGGCGTGCGCCATGCGTTCGTCCATTGCGGACAGGCCGAAGAACTCCAGCATCCGCTTGGCGGTGAACTCCGTGCCGGAACCGATGGGCCCCAACGAGATCCGCTTGCCCGCGAGATCACCGAAGGTGCGGATCGGCGACCCCGCCGGGACCGCGATCTGCATGAAGCTGTCGTAGAGCCGGCCGACCGCGCGGACGCTCTGCGGGTCGTCGATCGGGTCCAAAGAGGACAGCGCGAGCTGGGCTTCACCTGATCGCAGCAACTGCAGGTTCTCGACCGACGCCGCCGTCGGGATGGCGGTGACCTTCGTGCCGGGCAGCTGCTCGGCCAGCGCCGCCGCCAGGGCCCCTCCGACCTCGCGGAACACCGCGCCCTCCGGCCCGGTCGCGAGCACCAGTTCAGCGGGTGCCTCGACCCTGCGCGGGGTGCACCCGGCAAGAGCCAGTCCGGCCCCTAGCAGAAGCGTGCGACGGCTGAGCGACACCGGCGAAGCCTAGCTGTTACGTCAGGGCTGTCTGAAGTTTCCTCAGGTCGGCTTGTCGGGCCTGGTGGCGCGGCTCACTCTCTCTCCCAACACGTAGTTCAAGGAGGAACAAGTGGCGACCACCACAACAGGCCGCAAACCGATCTACAAGCACCTCTACTTCTGGGTCCTTGTCTCCATCGTGCTGGGCGCGGCCGTCGGCTTCCTGTTCCCCAAACAGGCGTCCGAGATGAAGTGGCTCGCCGACCTGTTCGTGAACCTCGTGAAGGTCGTCATAGCGCCGACCATCTTCGCGACGATCATCGTCGGCATCGCGGGCCTCGGAAACCTCGCCAAGGCGGGCGGGCTCGCGCTCAAGACGATTCTCTACTTCACCGCGATGACCACGGTGGCGCTCGCCATCGGCCTCATCGTCGTGAACATCGTGCAGCCGGGTCACCACGGCGGCGACATCGCGCTCAACGCGAGCCAGGCCGACGCGACGCTGAAGTCCGCCTCGACCGCAGAGACGGGCATCACCGGCTTCATCCTGAGCCTGGTGCCGAAGTCGTTCGTCAGCGCGTTCACCGACGGCCAGCTGATCCAGGTGCTCGTGGTCGCCATCCTCGTGGCCGTCGCGGTCGCCGGCATGGGTGAGCGCGGCGCCAAGGTCGTCTCCGCGATGGAGACGCTCTCCAAGGTGATGTTCGGCATCATCAAGATCGTCATGTACGTCGCGCCGATCGGTGCCTTCGGCGGCATCGCCTACACCGTCGGCAAGTTCGGCGGCAGCGTGCTCGGCAAGCTGCTGTGGCTGATGGGCTCGTTCTACGCCACCTGCATCCTGTTCGTCATCGTGGTGCTCGGCCTGGTCGCGAAGTTCGCGGGCTTCAGCCTCTTCAAGTTCCTGCGCTACATCAAGGACGAGCTCCTGATCGTGCTCGGCACCTCGTCGTCGGAGTCCGTGCTGCCGCGCATGATGGTCAAGCTGGAGGCGGCGGGCGCCCAGAAGTCGGTCGTCGGCCTCACCATCCCGACCGGGTACTCGTTCAACCTCGACGGCACCTGCATCTACCTGACCATGGGCGCGATCTTCATCGCCCAGGCCACCGGCAACGACGTGTCGATCGGCGTCCAGATCGGCCTGCTGCTGTTCATGCTGATCGCGTCGAAGGGCGCGGCGGGCGTCACCGGCGCCGGCCTCGTCACCCTGGCCGCGTCGCTGCAGGCCTTCGAGGCCCACTCGGCCATCCCCGCGGTCGGCATCGCGCTGATCGTCGGCATCGACCGCTTCATGTCCGAGGCCCGCGCCATCACGAACGTGATCGGCAACGGTGTCGGGTCGCTCGTGGTCGCCGCCTGGCAGAAGGGCCTCGACAAGGAGCGCCTGACCGAGGTGCTGAACAACCCCGACAGCGTCGACGTCGACGACCTGCTGGCCCAGCAGACCGGCGCCGAGGGCGACGACAAGAAGGAGCCGGTCGCGGCTCACTGACGACGTCCGTGGCTGGAGGCGACTCTTCCCGCCTCCAGCCACGAGACCCGGCCTCCATGTATGCCGAGGTCCCGCTCTCCCCGCATGCGGCGCGGGGTGAACGGGACCTCGGTCTCGTTTGGTGGGGAACAATCCTGATCCGCCCGAATGGACGGAGCCCGCTCGACCTCCGCTGGAAGAGGTGAGCGTCCGCTAACTGGGACGGCAGGCGGCTGGACAGCCAAAACCGCTCTCTACCCAGCTCATCCACTGGCAAACCGGGAATGTCGCGCAACTCTCATCGGCCTGGCCGAAGTTGAACGTTCGGTTACGCTTACCCGGCTGTAACGAACGCCGACGTTGGCCGCAATGTCGTTCCGCAGCCGGGAATCGTTACAGTTTGATGACCTAGATCACCCATTGGAGGGTGTCCCTGGGTTTCGCGGCTGTTAAAGTCGCGTCAACACGCGGGCCATCGTCGTCCCGTGCTCCCACCTGTTGGTACGAGGTCTGAGCACGAGGACTTTGTTCTTTAGCGAGGACGACGAAGGAGGTCTGCGCAGTGATCTTCTCCGCCATCCCCGGCCCCCAGGGTCTCTACGACCCGGCTGATGAGCGCGACGCGTGCGGCGTCGCCATGGTGGCCGACATCCAGGGCAGGCGTTCCCACGGCATCGTGAGCGATGCCTTGACAGCGCTAGCGAACCTGGAGCACCGGGGCGCCGCCGGCGCCGAACCCACGTCGGGTGACGGTGCTGGCATTCTCTTGCAGTTGCCGGACGAGTTCCTGCGTGCTGTGGTCGAGTTCGAGCTTCCGGAACGCGACCGGTACGCGGCGGGAATCGCTTTCCTGCCGTTTGAACCCGAAGAACGCGCTACCGCGATGCAGGAGATCGAGCGCATCGCCGAGCAGGAGAACCTCGTCGTTCTCGGCTGGCGCGACGTCCCGGTCGACCCTGAAGGGGCGAACGTCGGCCCGACCGCGATGTCGGTGGCGCCGCACTTCGCGCAGCTGTTCGTGAAGGGCACGCGGGACGAGGCCGGCATCGCCCTCGACCGCCTGGCCTTCTGCCTGCGCAAGCGGGTCGAGCACGAGGGCAGCGTCTACTTCCCGTCGCTGTCGGCGCGCACGATCGTCTACAAGGGAATGCTGACGACCGAGCAGCTGCCGGCGTTCTTCCCCGACCTGCACGACGAGCGCCTCTACTCGGCGATCGCGTTGGTGCACAGTCGTTTCTCCACGAACACCTTCCCCTCGTGGCCGCTCGCGCACCCGTTCCGGTTCGTCGCGCACAACGGTGAGATCAACACCGTCCGCGGCAACCGCAACCGCATGCGCGCCCGTGAGGCGTTGCTGGACAGCGACCTCATCCCGGGCGACCTCGCCCGGCTGTTCCCGATCTGCAACCCGGACGGCTCGGACTCGGCGTCGTTCGACGAGGTGCTGGAGCTGCTGCACCTCGGCGGCCGCAGCCTTCCGCACGCGGTGCTGATGATGATTCCCGAGGCGTGGGAGAACCACGCCACGATGGACCCGAAGCGCCGCGCGTTCTACCAGTTCCACGCGTCGCTGATGGAGCCGTGGGACGGTCCGGCCTGTGTCACCTTCACCGACGGTGAGCTCGTCGGCGCGGTGCTCGATCGCAACGGCCTGCGTCCCGCCCGCTGGTGGCAGACCGCCGACGGCCGCGTCGTGCTCGCGTCCGAGACCGGTGTGCTCGACGTGCCGTCCGACCAGGTCGTCGCGAAGGGCCGCCTGCAGCCCGGCCGCATGTTCCTCGTGGACACCACCCAGGGCCGCATCATCGACGACGAGGAGTTCAAGTCGTCGCTGGCCTCGGAGTCGCCCTACGACGAGTGGCTGCACGCCGGCCTGCTCGACCTGGCCGACCTGCAGGACCGCGAGCACGTGGTGCAGAGCCACGAGTCCGTCGTGCGCCGCCAGCTCACCTTCGGCTACACCGAGGAGGAGCTGCGGATCCTGCTCACGCCCATGTCGATCATGGGCATGGAGCCGCTGGCCTCGATGGGCACCGACACCCCGGTCGCCGCGCTCAGCCAGCGCTCCCGGCTGCTCTACGACTACTTCGTGCAGAACTTCGCGCAGGTCACGAACCCGCCGCTGGACGCGATCCGCGAAGAGATCGTCACGTCCGTCAAGCGCGTGATGGGCCCCGAGCAGAACCTGCTCGACCCCGGCCCCGTCTCGTGCCGCCACGTGACGCTCGACTACCCGGTCATCGACAACGACGAGCTCGCCAAGCTCATCCACATCAACGACGACGGCGACCTGCCGGGCTTCGCCTGCACGGTCCTTTCCGGACTGTACGAGGTCGACGGCGGGGGCGATGCCCTCGCCGCCGCGATCGAGCGCGTGCGTCGCGAGGCGTCGGAGGCCATCGCGAACGGCGCTCGGACGCTGGTGCTGTCCGACCGCGACTCGGACCACCGCATGGCGCCGATCCCGTCGCTGCTGCTCGTCTCCTCGGTGCACCACCACCTGGTGCGCACCAAGGAACGCCTGCGCGTCGCGCTCGTCGTCGAGTCCGGTGACTGCCGCGAGGTCCACCACGTCGCCGCGCTGCTGAGCTACGGCGCCGCCGCGGTGAACCCGTACCTCGCGTTCGAGACGATCGAGGACCTGATCAGCCAGGGCGCCATCACCGGCGTGCCCGCGCACAAGGCCGTGCGCAACTACGTCAAGGCGCTCGTCAAGGGCGTCCTGAAGATCATGTCGAAGATGGGCATCTCGACCGTCGGCGCCTACACCGCGGCGCAGATCTTCGAGGCGGTCGGCCTGTCGAACGACCTGTTGGACGAGTACTTCACCGGCACGCAGTCGAAGCTCGGCGGCGCCGGCCTGGAGGTGCTCGCCGAGGAGGTCGCGCTGCGCCACCGCCGCGCGTACCCGGACAACCCGACCGACCGCGCGCACCGCAGGCTCGAGGTCGGCGGCGAGTACTCGTACCGCCGCGAGGGCGAGCTGCACCTGTTCACGCCGGAGACGGTGTTCCTGCTGCAGCACGCCACGAAGACGCGCAAGGAAGAGGTCTTCCGCCAGTACACGGCGGAGGTCGAGCGCATCTCCCGGCAAGGCGGCACGTTGCGCGGGCTGTTCAAGTTCCGCAACGAGGGCCGCACGCCGATCCCGATCGACGAGGTCGAGCCCGTCAGCTCGATCGTCAAGCGCTTCAACACCGGCGCCATGTCGTACGGCTCGATCTCGGCCGAGGCGCACGAGACCCTCGCCATCGCGATGAACCGCCTCGGCGGCCGGTCGAACAGCGGTGAGGGCGGCGAGGACCGCGAGCGCCTGTACGACCCGGAACGGCGTTCCGCGGTCAAGCAGGTCGCGAGTGGACGGTTCGGCGTCACGAGCGAGTACCTCGTGAACGCCACGGACATCCAGATCAAGATGGCGCAGGGCGCGAAGCCCGGCGAGGGCGGCCAGCTGCCCGGCTTCAAGGTCTACCCGTGGGTCGCGCGCACCCGGCACTCCACGCCGGGTGTCGGCCTGATCTCGCCGCCGCCGCACCACGACATCTACTCGATCGAGGACCTGGCGCAGCTCATCCACGATCTGAAGAACGCGAACGAGCAGGCACGGGTTCACGTGAAGCTCGTCTCGTCGATCGGCGTGGGCACGGTCGCGGCGGGTGTCGCCAAGGCGCACGCGGACGTCGTGCTGATCTCGGGCTACGACGGCGGCACCGGTGCCTCGCCGATGAACTCGCTCAAGCACGCCGGAACGCCGTGGGAGATCGGCCTCGCCGAGACCCAGCAGACGTTGCTGCTCAACGGCCTGCGCGACCGCATCACCGTCCAGGTCGACGGCGCGATGCGCACCGGCCGTGACGTCGTGGTCGCCGCGCTGCTCGGCGCCGAGGAGTTCGGCTTCGCCACCGCGCCGCTGATCGTCGCGGGCTGCGTGATGATGCGCGTCTGCCACCTGGACACGTGCCCGGTCGGCGTCGCCACGCAGAACCCCGACCTGCGCGCCCGCTACACCGGCCAGGCCGACCACGTCGTGAACTTCTTCGAGTTCATCGCGCAGGAGGCCCGCGAGATCCTCGCCGAGCTGGGCTTCCGCACGATCGACGAGGCCGTCGGTCACGCGGAGCTGCTCGACAAGGACGAGGCGATCGAGCACTGGAAGACCGCGGGCCTGAACCTGGACCCGGTCTTCGAGGTGCCCCAGACCCCGTACCCGACGGCGAAGCGCAAGATCCGCGACCAGGACCACGGCCTCGACAAGGCCCTGGACCGCACGCTGATCCAGCTCGCCGAGGCGGCGCTGGAGGACGCGCACCAGGTCACCCTGGAACTGCCCGTCCGCAACGTCAACCGCACGGTCGGCACGCTGCTCGGCGCCGAGGTCACCCGCCGCTACGGCGGCGAGGGCCTGGAGGACGACACGATCCGGGTCAAGCTGACCGGGTCGGCCGGGCAGTCGCTCGGCGCGTTCCTGCCGCGCGGCATCACGCTGGAGATGGTCGGCGACGCGAACGACTACGTCGGCAAGGGCCTGTCCGGCGGGCGGATCATCGTCCGGCCGCACGACGACGCGCCGTTCCGCGCCGAGGACCAGGTGATCGCGGGCAACGTGATCGGCTACGGCGCCACGTCCGGTGAGATCTTCCTGCGCGGCCGGGTCGGCGAACGCTTCTGCGTCCGCAACTCCGGCGCGTTGCTGGTGGCGGAGGGCGTGGGCGACCACGCGTTCGAATACATGACCGGTGGCCGGGCCGTGGTGCTCGGGCCGACCGGGCGCAACGTCGCGGCCGGCATGTCCGGCGGCATCGCGTACGTGCTCGACCTGGATCCCCTGTCGGTGAACCAGGAGATGGTGAATCTGCAGCGCCTCAGCGCCGAGGACCTGCGTTGGCTCAAGGACGCCGTCACCAAGCACCACAACGCGACGGGCTCTGCCGTCGCCGCGTCGCTGCTCGGCGACTGGACCCGGCGGGCCGGTGCGTTCACGAAGGTCATGCCCGGTGACTACCAGCGCGTTCTCGAGGCCATGCGCCTCGCCCGCGCCGAGGGCCGGGATGTTGACGCGGCTGTCATGGAGGCGTCTCGTGGCTGATCCACAGGGATTCATGAAGTACACCCGCTCGGACGCGCCGAAGCGTCCGAAGCCGGAACGACTGCAGGACTGGAACGAGGTCTACCTCCACGAGGACCCCGTCGAGCGCAACAACGCCGTGCGCACGCAGGCCACGCGGTGCATGGACTGCGGCATTCCCTTCTGCCACAGCGGAACGGCGGGTTGTCCACTCGGGAACCTGATCCCGGAGTGGAACGACCTGGTGCGCCGCGGCGACTGGGAGCTCGCCTCGGACCGGTTGCACGCCACCAACAACTTCCCGGAGTTCACGGGTCGTCTGTGCCCGGCACCGTGTGAGGCCGCCTGCGTGCTGTCGATCTCGCACGACGCCGGTGGTGCCGTCGCGATCAAGCGGGTCGAGGAGACCATCGCGGACGTGTCGTGGGAGAACGGCTACGTGCAGCCGGCCCAGGCGACGGTGTCCTCCGGCAAGCGCGTCGCGATCGTCGGTTCCGGCCCCGCCGGACTCGCCGCCGCGCAGCAGCTGACCCGCGCGGGCCACGAGGTCGTCGTGTACGAGCGGGACGACCGGCTCGGTGGCCTGCTGCGGTACGGCATCCCCGAGTTCAAGATGGAGAAGAAGGTCCTCGACCGGCGCCTGGCGCAGCTTCGCCGTGAGGGCACCAAGTTCGTCACCGGCTGCGAGGTCGGCGTCGACATCACCGTCGAGGAGCTGCGGGCCGAGTTCGACTCGGTCGTGCTCGCCGTCGGTGCGCTGCGGGGCCGTGACGACAAGACGACTCCGGGGCGCGAGCTCAAGGGCGTGCACCTCGCGATGGACCACCTGGTCCCCGCGAACCGCGCCGTCGAGGGCGACGGCCCGTCCCCGATCTCGGCCGAGGGCAAGCACGTCATCGTCATCGGCGGTGGCGACACGGGCGCCGACTGCTACGGCACCGCGACCCGCCAGGGCGCGCTGTCCGTGACGCAGCTCGACCAGTACCCGATGCCGCCGTCGGTCCGCGACGACGACCGTTCACCGTGGCCGGTGTGGCCGCACATCCTGCGCACGTACCCCGCGCACGAGGAGGCCGGCGAGCGCCGCTTCACCGTGGCGGTCAAGCGTTTCGTGGGCGACGACGACGGTCACGTGCGCTTCATCGAGCTGCAGCAGGTGCGCGTCGAGAAGGACTCGTCCGGCCGCCGCAGGGTGGTGCCGCTGACCGACGAGATCGAGGTCCTGCCCGCGGACATGGTGCTGCTGGCCATCGGCTTCGAAGGCGTCGAGCACATGCGGTTGCTCGACGACCTGGGCATCTCCCTGACGCAGCGCGGCACGATCTCGTGCGGCTCCGACTGGCAGACGACCGCGCCCGGCGTGTTCGTCTGCGGGGACGCCCACCGCGGCGCCTCCCTCGTGGTGTGGGCCATCGCGGAGGGGCGGTCCGTGGCGAACGCCGTGGACAGCTTCCTCACGGGTTCCTCGAACCTGCCTTCGCCGGTGATCCCGAACCAGCTTCCGCTCGCTGTGGTCTGACAACGGCGTCCGACCAGCGGGGAGCAGCATGACGCCCCGCGCGACAACGACGTCGCGCGGGGCGTTCGCCTTCTCCAGGGGACGTGGCTGGGCGGATGATCAAGGAGAGGTCCGGGGCATCACCCGCTGAAGCACCTGCCCGGAGGTCTGCCCGAAACGGCGGGCTACCCACGCGCCAGACTTGAGCGACTCCGGCTCAAGTTTCCGACCGCACGCGGGGACCTTTCGTGCGGTCAGAAGGCACGCGAGGCCCCCGCGTGCCGGCCGCGGTGGCGGGAGCGTGGAGGCTGGTGCGAGCTGCTTCGGGACGCGACTTCTGACGGGTGCCTAGCCGCAGGTGTCGCGGTAGGCCAGCCCCGGCAGGTGCTTGCGCCACTCGTGGGGGCTGAGGCCGCCGTCGGCGACCTCGCAGGCGCGGGCGGACAGGCCGCCGGGCGACGCCTCCCCGAACGCACTGAGCAGCGTGGTGGCCAGTTCGGCGCTCGTGTCCGGGCTGGGCGCCACCGCGTGCGCCGCCAAGCCGAGGCGCAGTGCCAGCCGCGGTGAGGAAACGCGTGCGACCTGTGCCTGCGCGACGAGTGCGCGGGCGGTCGCCTTGTCGCGGTCGACGCCGGCGTTGTACCACTGGGCGGCGGCGAGTCCCGCCGCGCCGACCGCGGCCACGAGGAACACCGCCAGCCAGCTGACCGTGCGCCTGCGGTCGCGCCGGCGTTCGTGCCGCAGCGTGTGGATGTGGTCCCGGCTCACGGCGAGGAACCGCAGGGCGTCGGGGGAGAGGTCGTCGTCGGCCACCAGCGGTGAGATGGCGGCGAACGTGTCCTCGTTGAGCAGCAGGTGGTCGGCGCACTCTCCCTCGATCCACTGCGACGCGTCCAGCTCGACGGACTGGGCGGCGCGCAGGCCGATCTGGCGCTCGTCGATCGCGCCGCGCAGCGGCAGCCACTCGGTGAACAACGCCTCGTGCGCCACGCCGATCCAGCGGCCCTGCTGGTCGCCGCTCGCGGTGAGCAGGCGGTGCCGGACGAACACCTCGAACGCGTCGCGGGTGCGGAAGTCCAGCTGGGCCAGGCTGACGCGCTTGCGGGTCGGGCTGCCGGTGTGGTCGAGCGTGGCGAGGGACGCGAGCCGGGCGAGCAGTTCCTCCTTGCCCGTCCCGGTTTCCGCCACGGCGTTGTCGAGGACGTCGTCGGCGTGACGGGCGAGTGCGCCGTGCACGCCGCCGAGGTGCTCGTACCGTTCGCTGGACAGCGTGCCGCCGCGGGGCACACCCATCGCCAGTTGCTGCAACGTGAACGCGAGCAACGGCAGCGCCTCTCCGTTCGCCGTGTCCTCGACCAGCCGCGCGACGAGCTCCGGGTGCACCTTGAGCCCGGCCACGCGGGCGGGGCCGGTGATGACGACGTTGAGCACCTCTCTCGCCAGTGGTGCCAGCACGTAGCCGCCGAGGTGGACGCCGCTCAGTTCGGGCAACGCCCGCAGGTCGTCCAGGAACTCCGACCGCAGCGTGACGATCACCCGCACGTTGTCCGCAAGCGCTTCCCTGAGCAGGCTCGCGACGATCTGGCGGTCCTTCTCGCCGGCGCGGGTGAAGAGCTCCTCGGCCTGGTCGATGGTGATCAGCAACCTGCGGTCCTCGTCCACGAGCTCCTGGGCCACGCCGCGCAGCCCGTCGAGGACGAGCCGGTCCTTGGTCTCCGCCAGCGTCCAGCGCAGGCCGACGCGTTCGGCGGTCTTGCGCACCGCTCGGGCGAGCGCGTCGAGCGGGTCGTTGCCCGGTAGCCACGGCGGCATGACGAGCCAGCGCGGGTCGTCCGCCAGCTGGGCCAGCAGGCCGGCCCTGACCAGTGACGACTTGCCGCAGCCGGACGGGCCGACGACGGCGAGCAGGCCGGGCGCACGGCGCACCCTGCGGGCGAGCGCGCGGGTCTCGGCGTCACGGCCGAAGAACACCGCGCTCAACGCCGTGGTGAACGCGTCCAGGCCGGGGAACGGCTCCTGGTCCTTCGCGAGCTTGCGGCCACCGGCGTCGAACTGCCGCAGCGCCTTCTCCAGGTGCTCGCGGGCGGTGGCGTGCGGGATGTGGTTGAGGTGCCTGATCAACGGGTGGATGACCCCGCCGAGCTGGACCGGCAGCAGCAGGCACCCCAGCGCGTCCGCGATGGCGACCTCGGCGGTGCACCAGCTCGACACGACCGACGCCTCGCTGACGACGCACACGACGGCGTCGGCCTTGCGCAGTTCGAGGTGCAGGCGCTCGCGCCAGGCCTCACCCACCTGAATCCCGTCGTCGGGATGAACTTCCAGGAAAGTTTCGTGGTCGTGGTCGAGCCAGTCCCGGATCTGTGTCGCGATCGCCACATTCTGCGTCGCGTGGCTGATGAAAACCCTCGCCACGACGGCCTCCTTTGGCATTCGGTCACCGATTGTGCAGATCTGGCAGGGATCGGTGGCCGGTTGTCCACTAATTGGCACAACTACAACGCGCGAGGATCACTCTGTGCATACGTACGTTTCCGTGAAACCGGAAACACTTTCGGGTGAAACTGCTGTGTGATGCGGGCGAACTCAGTTTCGTATATCGCGAAGGTTGTCCACTTCGGGCGAAACTGATAGCTGTAGATCAACTCGGTCGGGGGGTGAAGCATGCGCAGTGTTCTTCTCGCTGTCGTCATCGCCCTGTGCGCCGTGCTCACCCCGGCCGTGTCGACCGCGTCGATCAGCGCGCCGCCGCCGAAGTCGAAGACCTCTGCCCCCAAGGAGGAAGCACCTCGCGAGGAGCGGGAGCCGAGCCGCCTGCGCCTGCTGGTCGCGTCCGTCGACCGCACGTCCAGAGAGGCCGGTCCGACCTTCTTCCGGGTGTTCACCCCGCGCGCCGTTCCCGGTGTTCTCGTGCTCGTGTCCAACGCCGAACCAATGGTGGTCTGGCGCACACCTCCTGCGCTGCAGGTGTTTCGCAACTGATCGGTCCCCACTACCCGATCACAAACCGAACACTTCCACTTATGCAGTGAGGGACTCCATGGACTTCCATCGCTTTGTTCAGCATGCCCGCGCACACGCCGCATCGCGTTCCCGTGCGCTCGGCCGTGAGCTCGCCGCAGGTCAGCAACCCACCACGATGTTCATCACGTGCGCTGATTCGCGCATCGTGACGGCCGCGATCACGGGCGCCGAGCCCGGTTCGTTGTTCGAACTCCGGACCGCGGGCAACGTGATCCCGCCCTATTCGCTCACCGCGCCCAGCAGTGAGATGGCCACGATCGAGTTCGCCGTGCTGCAGCTCGGCGTCAGCGAGATCGTCGTCTGCGGCCACTCGCACTGCGGTGCGGTCGGCGCGTTGCACGGCGGCGGCATCGACCACCTGCCCGCCATGCGCGGCTGGCTGCGTCCCGGACGGCCGCGCAAGTCGTCCGACCCCGCGATGCGCGCGGAGGGGCAGGACCACGTGCGCGCCCAGCTGGAGGTCCTGCTGGCCTACCCGTTCGTGGCCGACAGGGTCGCCTCGGGTGAGTTGCGCGTCCACGGCTGGTTCTACGACATCGAGACCGGTCAGGTCTCCGCGTGTGCCGAGCACGCCTTCCTTCCGCTGTAGGGGTTCGACGTGATGAAGAAGAACTGGACCGATCTCGGCGCATCGGTTGTCGTGTTCCTCGTGGCGCTGCCGCTGTGCGTGGGCGTGGCGGTGGCGTCCGGGGTGCCGGCCGAACTCGGCATCGTGACCGGCGTGGTCGGCGGCATCGTCGTCGGCCTGCTGCCGGGCAGCACGATGCAGGTGAGCGGACCGGCCGCCGGTTTGACGGTGTTGGTGGCGGATGCCGTCTCCCGGCACGGGATCGCGGCGCTGGGCGTGATCGTGCTCGGCGCAGGCCTGTTGCAGGTGGCGCTGGGCTTAGCGAGGTGCGGACGCTGGTTCCGCGCGATCTCCCCGTCCGTGGTGCAGGGCATGCTCGCGGGCATCGGGCTGGTGCTGATCTTCGGTCAGCTCCGGCACCTGACGGTGTCGCCGGTCGCGCTGGCGCTCGGCCTGCTCACGGTGCTGATCATGCTGCTGTGGCAGCGGACTCCGTTGCGCGTCGTGCCGGGCATCCTGGTCGGCGTGGTCGTCTGCACCGGGCTGGCGGTGGCGTTCGGGTCGCCGGTGGACCGGATCACCGTCGGCGAGCTGTCGACTGACGTGCACCTGCCCGACTTCTCGTTGCTGGACACGGGAGTCATCGGCACGGCGGTGGTCTTCGCCCTCGTCGCGTCCGCCGAGTCGATGTTCAGTGCCGCCGCCGTCGACCGCATGCACGACGGCCCGCGCACGCAGTACAACAAGGAGCTGGTCGCGCAGGGCGTGGGCAACACGATCTGCGGTCTGCTCGGCGCGTTGCCCATGACGGCCGTGATCGTGCGCAGCTCGGCCAACGTGTCGGCCGGGGCCCGGACGAAGGCGTCCAGGGTGCTGCACGGCTTCTGGCTGCTGCTGTTCGTGGTGCTGCTGCCGGGGTTGCTGACGCTGATCCCGGTCGCCGTGCTGGCGGCGGTGCTGGTGCACGCCGGGTGGAAGCTGCTCGGGCTGCGTGACGTGGTCGCGTCGTGGCGCACGGACAAGGCCGAGAGCTTCATCTTCGTCCTGACCGCGGGCCTCATCGTGGGCACCGATCTGCTCACCGGCACCGTGGCCGGCCTGCTGGCCGCGGTGATCAAGACGGCGTGGGACGTGTCCCGGCTGTCGGTGGTCGTGACACCGGAGGGCCTGGCGTTGCGGGGCAACGCGACGTTCCTGCGGCTGCCCGTGCTGCTGGACGAGCTCGACCGCGTGGACCGGGAGCACGTCCGGATGGACCTGAGCGGGGTCCGGCACCTCGACCAGGCCTGCGGGCAGGCGATCGACCAGTGGGTGGACCAGTCCCGGCGGGCGGGCAGGACCGTCGAGCTGGTCGGCAGGTAGCGGAAGGCGCCGCGACCGTGTGGATCGCGGTCGCGGCGCCTTGCGCGGACGGGAAACTCGTCGAGAAGAGCTGATGAACACTGGGCCGTTCGGGTGCATCCGGCTAACGGCCGTGTGAGAGATGTCGACCCTGCAGATGAACCAGTAGGGGGCGACACATGACCAGCGCAGGCTTCGACGCGAAGTTCCTCGGCACCGCTGCCGGGATCCCCGTCCTCACCGAGTCGGGGGCGGCCGACGCGGTCGAGCTCGACGGCTCGACCACGATCGACTACACGCACTTCTCGCTCGCGATGAGCAAGTCGCGCAAGTTCGCGAGCTGGGTCGCGTGGAACATCGACGGCGGAGAGATGAAGGCGCTGAGCCGCACCGGCATCCCGTTCGTCAAGGACCCGCGCGTCCCGGCCGAGTTCCAGGCCGGTGACGAGCTCTACCGCGACAACCGGCTCGACCGCGGCCACCTCGCGCGCCGCGCCGACCTGTGCTGGGGCCCGAAGGCCGAGGCGCAGAAGGCGAACAGGGACTCGTTCTTCTTCACGAACATCACGCCGCAGATGGACGACTTCAACCAGAGCACCAAGGAAGGGCTCTGGGGCAGGCTCGAAGATGCGGTGCTCGCGGACGTCGACGTCGACGACCTCAAGGTCAGCGTCTACGGCGGCCCGGTCTTCAACGCCGACGACAGGGTGTTCCGCGGCGTCGCGATCCCGCGTGAGTTCTACAAGGCGATCGCGTTCGTGGTGAACGGCGAACTGCGCTGCAGCGCGTTCCTGCTCACCCAGAACATCGTGCTGGCCGAGGCCCTCGACCTGGACGAGTTCCGGGTGTTCCAGGTGTCGCTGACCGAGCTGGAGAAGCGCGTGAGCCTCACCTTCCCGGCCGAGCTGCACGCCGCCGACACCGCGTCCGTGCAGCTGCTGGACGAGACCGAGCGCAAGCCGCTGGACAGCCTCGCCGACATCAGGTGGTGACGGTCAGGCCGGGCAGGGCCTGACGCAGTTCTTCCAGGCGGGCAGGCGACTCCGGCTGGTGCACCACCAGGTGTTCCAGCTTCGGCAGCGTGCGCAGGTCGTCCGCCGCCGGCACCCCGAACACCTCCAGCGTCGTGATGGTCGGCCACCGCTCCAGCCCCGCCAGCGGGTAGGGCGGACGGTGGTCGATCGCCAGTTCGCGCAACGAGGGCAACGCCGGCAGCGCCGCCAGCCCTTCGTCGGTGCCCGAGTCGCGGATCTGCAGCCGCCGCAGTGAACCGCCCTCCAGCGACGCCAGGTCGACGCGGCTGAAGTGCAGGTGCAGCTCGTCCAGGTCCTTCACCGGCGCCAGGTCGATCCGGCCGAGCGGACGGCACCGGCTCAGGTGCAGCTCCTTCAGCGACCGCGAGGGGCTCAGCGGCGAGAGGTCGCGCATGACCTCGTTCTGCCACAACTCCAGCCGGTGCAGCGAGGGCATGGCGCCCAGCGGGTCGAGCGGGTCGATGTTGCCGATGCACCGCACGTACCGCAGCTTCTCCAGGTGCATGATGAACTGGATCCGGTGCCAGCCGCGGACGTCCACCCGCCGGTCACCGAAATCCACTTTGGACAGCACGGACCGGGCGTAGGACTCCGCGTCCGGTGTGTTCCGCCACGCCCGCAGCAACTCGTCGATGACCATCGCGTGGTCCACGGCGACGAACTCCGCGATCCGCTCCCACGCGCCCTCGCCACCGATGTTGGCCAGCGTCCGCACGATGTACGCGGCCTCTTCGGACGCCTCGGGGCCGGGCAGGAGGTCGACCACGAACGACCCGGCCTCGGACAACGCGTCGGCGTGCGCGAAGCTCTTCGGCGGGATCAGCGAGGAGGCCGCGGCCGTCACCTGTGCCCGCGCGGTCTCCGGTTCGATCACGTCGGCCTGGTCGAGGCACGCCAGCGCGAGCAGTCGCAGCTTGTCCCGGCCGCGCTCGTCCTTGCGGGTGTCGTCGTTGCCCGCCAGCAGGTCCATCAGCACGCGGGCCCGTTCGCGCGGACGGGCGTGCGCGACCGCCATCACCACGACGTCGTGCCACTCGTCCAGATGTGCCCTGTCCACCAACAGGTTCAGGTCGCCGGCGTCCACGACCTCCTTGGCCGCCAGGTAGTCCCGGAACGTCCGGTGCACGAACTGCACGCGCTCCGGGGACACCTCCCGCAGCAGCCCGGCCCGTTCGAGCAACCGCTGCATCGCCTCGTCCGGGTCGATGTCGTGCGACCGCAGCCCGCGCATCGCGTTCCCGAGCCGGTGCACCGCTTCCTCGCGCGGCACCATCAACTCCCGGTTGCGCACCAGCGAGTACGCGAACCGTTGCAGCAGAACGAGTTGCTCCTCCTTGGAGAACGACGGCAGCGCGAGCCCGCGGTCCTCGTCCCACCGCACCAGCAGCAGGTCGAGCGCGGCCTCGTACAGCGACCGCCGATCGCGTGGCAGGTGCATGTTCCGGTCCTGGTGCAACGCGCACAACAGCCCCGCCAGCAACGGACTCGACGCCAGCCTCCGCAGGTCCGGCCGCTTCACGAGCGTCGCCACCAGCCGCGCCTCGCACTCCGTCAGCCACACCCGCGCGTCGCGGGAAAGCCCTGGCTCGTCGCGGGCGGCGGTGTGCCAGGCCTCCACGAAGTCGCGCACGCCCTTGTCGCTCAACGGCAACAGGTCGAACGCGGCGAAGTCCAGGTCCTCCAGCCAGTCCTCCGGCACCGCGGCGGGCCGGGTCGTGATCGCGTACCGGGCCTGCGGATAGGCGTTGACGAGCTTCTCCAGCCACAGCCGGGCCTCGGCCCGCCGTTCCCACACCAGCTCGTCCACGCCGTCGACCAGGACGAGCGCGCGTCCTTCCCTGAGCCGCGCGGTGACCCACCCGGACGGCTTCTCCTCCTCGATCATCGAGGCCGTCGAGGAGATGAACTCCTCCGGCTTCGGCAGCGTCGTGTACTGCCGCAGCGGCACGAAGAACGGCACCAGCCCGAGCCACTCGTTGCCCGAGGTCCGCGTCTCGCCCAGGGCGTTCATCGCGAGCCAGCGCAGGAACGTCGTCTTGCCCGCGCCCGCACCGCCCCTGATCAGCACCCGGGGCGTGTCCGCGAGCGCCGCCGCCACCGGCAGCCCGGCCCCGGTCAGCTCGTCGGTGTCACCGACCCGCGCCACCGCCAGCGACACGTACGAGGTGTCGAACGACTGCCTGCGCGGTGCCCGGCCACGCGACACCGCGAACAGCTCCAGCCCGCCCAGCGCGTGCGCGACCTGCTCGGCGTAGCGGTCCTCGAAGTCGCGGTGCGACGACGTGAGCGCCAGTTGCCGCTGGTCCGCGAGCCGCGCCACGGCATCCGCGGTCGCCCGGCCCATCCGGAACATCTCGACCGCGAGCCGCCGCGCGTACTCCGGCTGCGACCACACCAGCTCCACGATCGCGACGCACACCCGCAGCAGCAACGCGTCGTAGACCGCCGTCGCCTGGTCGGACAGCCCCGCCGCCCGCCGGATCGCCGCGGACTTCGCCATCACGTGGGCGCGCAGCGACTCGGGCGTCAGCATGATCCGCAGCGCCTCTTCCGGACGCAACGGCAGCGAGGCCTCGATGGACTCCCGCACCGCGTCCACCGCGGCCCGCCACTCGTGCTCCTCGACCGTGCTCAGCTCACCGCGCGCGAGCTCCGTGCTGACCCGTTCGACCAGCGGTCCCGGCCTGGTCAGCTCGCGCCGGCGCTTCTTGTCCTTGGCACCCTTGTGCACGACTTCGAAGAGACCGAGCAGCACTCGCTCCAGCACGGTCTCGAGCACCATCAGCAGTCCGGCGGAAAACGGGTCGGCCACTTCTCCAGTATCAGCACGTGATCACCGGAGCCGAGCGGACTTCACCAGCTGTTCATTCCGGTAGCGCGACCTTGCGGAAGTGCCCGATGGCGAACTCCCGGCTCGTGCCGTCGTCGCAGTCCGCGGTCAGCACACCTTCGAGGTGCTTGGCCGGCACGATCACGTGCGTCTCGGTCCGGCGCGGCCCGCTCGCGTACTTGATCTCGACGCGGCTCCCGTCGACCAGCGCCGACGACAGCAGCACGACCTCCTCGTCGCACAGGAAGACGTTCTGGTCGCGCAGGATCCGCGCGGCGTCGGCCCGCGGGGTGCCCCGTCCCGCGCTCGGCCGTTCCTGCTCGACCAGCCGGACCGCGAGCCGGGTCAGCTCCTGGTCGTCCATCTCCGTGCGCCACGACCGCTCCGGGCGGCGCTCACCCCTGGCCGGCGCCCGCAGCCGTTCGACGGTCTCCACCACGGACTTCTCGCCCGCGTCCAGCCCCGTCGGCGCGTACCCGCACCGGCGTAACGCCGAGAGCGTCTCCGCCATCGGCCGGTCCGACGCCAGCACCGTCGGCGCGAGGAACCGCAGCTTCAGCGACCCGAGCCGCTTCGACTTAACGATCTCCTGCAGCAGCAGGGGATCCGAGGCCCGCACGCAGCTCGCCACGTCCGTCACCGTGAGCTGCCCGTGCCGGCGCGCCACGTCCCGCACCTGGTACTCGATCACCTGCGGCAGCGCGGCCTCCGACACGGACTTCAGCCGTGCGAGCACCTCGTCGGCCGACAGACCGGAGTCCAGCGCGCGCCGCACCGAACCGGCGGACAGCCGCCACACCCGTGCCGCGTCGTTGTCCTCCAGGTCCGCCACCAGGTTCAGCGTCGCGCTCAGCTCCGGCGCCGGCAGTCCGTTTACGACCGCGGTCATGTCCGTCTGGAACGCGGCCTTCTCCGTCGCCGGCGGCATCAACGCGTCCGCGGCGGCGTCGACGTCTCCGTCGTGCAGCACCGCCGCCCCCAACGGCGTGAGCGCGCCACCGGCCACCAGGCCCAGCGACTCCATCTCGCCGATCACCGCCGCCGTCGCCCTGGGGTCGTGCACGGCGGGGCGTTCCCAGGCCAGGTCCTCGACCAGTTCGCCGATGTCCGTGAAGGCCTCCTGCGCCGAGAACCGCTCCAGCGCACCGCGGCGCAGCACCAGTCCGGCGGCACCGGTGTAGTCCCGCAAGGCCGCCCGCGCCAGGTCCGGCTCCGGCCGCCAGTCCATCCGCCGCCAGGCCGCGACCAGCGCTGACAGCCGTGCCCCCGGCTGTGAGCCGAGCCACGCGTCACCCTGCTCGGTCGGCAGCAGCCGGGACCGTTCCACCCCGACCAGCTGGGCCTCGGCGGCGAGCTCCAGCCACAGCCGCAGCACGCCGTCCGCGACCCGCAGCGCTCTGGCGACCCGCCGGATCTCCACGGTCGCCACGCCACCGGTGTAGCGGGCGTCGAACGTGTCCTGCTCGCAGTGCGCCAGCAGCCGCGCCACGCCGTCCACAGTGGACATGGCAGCGACGATGGGCGAGATCTCGGACGCCCTGCGCCTGCCGGGGGCCTTCGGCCGCAACGTCAGCTGCTCCTGCGCCGCTCCGTTCGCCCGCACGGAGTTCACCGCGACGAGCCGCGGCCCCTCCGGCCAGGCCAGCGCCCGTTGCTTCAGCTCACCGAACGCCCGCTCGAAGTCGCCGGCCGAGCACCGCAGCTCGGCGCACACCGTCTCGGCCGTCCCGGTGTTGTTCTGCGCCACGATCGCGCCGAGCACGTCGAGCGCGCCCTGGTCCAGCGTGTCCTCGGCCGCGTGCACCGACTCGGAGTCGGTCAGCTGCGTCGCCAGGTCCTTCAACGTCCGGATGTAGCGGTCGGCGATGTCACGACGGTGCACGAGTATCGCGGCCACCTCGTCCGGCCCGAGTTGGAGGAGCCAGGTCGCGAGCGCGTTGATGCGGCGGGGCATTCACCGGATTATGGCCTGATTGTGTGCCCTCAAACGAATTTTCACGCTCATGGGCGATCCGCCTAGGCTGACTCGGTGACGTTCGACGGTTTCGGCGAGTACGCCATTGACTTCTACGACGGCCTGGTCCTCGACAACTCGAAGGCGTACTGGGACGACAACAAGGAGACCTACCTGCGCGACGTGCGCGCCCCGATGGAGGCGCTGATGCTCGCGCTCGAGAAGGAGTTCGGCGAGGGCAAGATCTTCCGCCCGTACCGCGACGTGCGGTTCGCCAAGGACAAGACGCCGTACAAGGACCACTGCGGCGCCGTGATCGAGAAGGGCCGCGGGGGCGGCGCGTACTACGTGCAGCTCAGCCCCGAGGGCCTGATGACCGGTGGCGGCTCGTTCCACATGCAGTCCGACCAGCTCGCCCGCTACCGCGCCTCGGTGGACGCCCACGGCGTCCTGCTGCGCAAGATCGTGGACAAGCTGGTCAAGCAGGGATGGCAGCTCGCCGGTGACGTGATGAAGTCGAAGCCGCGCGGGTTCGCCGACGACCACCCGCACCTCGACCTGCTCCGGCACCGGTCGATCTACGTGCGCAAGGTGTGGGAGCCGGACGACGTGCTGCACGAGCCGGGCTGCCTCGACCGGGTGCGCAAGTCGTGGAGGCAGCTCAAGGAGTTCAACGCGTGGTGCGAGGACCACGTCGGCTTGTCTCCTTCTCGCTGAAGCGAGAATTCCTGGCTCACGCTGCCTGGCCGTCCGGCGGACGGCCAGGTCTTGTGCGATCAGCACCAGCCGGGACGAAACCTGCCCGGTTGATCATGACATGCGCGGAGTTGACGTCTCGAGGACGACTGTTTCCGCACGTCTCGCACGTGTAGATGCGTTGACCGAGCGGTAGTGCGTGCTTGTTTCTCGCTCCGCAATTCGCGCAGTCCGTGGTGGTGTGCCTGGGGTTGACGAGCCGTAGGTCTCGTCCGTGCTTGGCAGCCATCGCGATCAGTTCGCGCTTGATTGCGCCAATCGCCGCGTCGGCTGCTTTGCGTGCCATGGTGGATTTCGCCAGGAAGCTGGGCTTGAAGTCTTCCACCGCAATCTGGTCGAAGTCCGTGACCAGGCGCTTTGCCCATTTGCGGCCGACGTCCTGCCGCTGGCGGGAGACCTGCTTGTGTGCCTTGGCGGTCTGACGTCGGGCCTGTTCGTACCCTTTTGAGGCAGGTTTGCCTTTCGCTGGCTTTCGGCGGGCCATCTGGCGCTGGTACCGAGCCAGCCGCTCCGATGCGCGCTTGCCGTGCTCTGGATGCGGCAGGTTGTGCGAAGGGCTGGACGTGGTCGCCAGTTCGCGTACGCCCCAGTCAACGCCGATCACCCTGTCGGTTCGTGCGAGTGGCTGCAACTGAGCTGGAACCACGAATGACGCGTACCAGTGGCCCAGGCTGTCCTGGAAGACTCGGACGGACGACGGGCTCGCCGGAAGTTCACGTGACCACACTGGCCGTACCGAAGCGCCTCCAGCCAGGCAGAGTTGCCGATGAACGAGGCGAAATCCGCGCTTCGTGTAGTTCAGGGTCGGCCGTGTGCCGCGCTTCTTCCGGTATTTGGGCAGGCCGGAACGACGGTGGACTGGGACTCCTGCCTTGAGGTCCTTCAGAGCTTTGGCTCGCGACCGTCCGAAGTCACGGATCGTCTGTTGCTGGGTGACACTGCTGCCTTCCCGCAGCCAGGACGTCGAGCGGCGCGCGTCCGTCAGCATCTTGTCGAGATCAGCCGGACCGCACGTTCTCTTGTCCAGGTCAGCGGTCTCCGCCTTGTTCGCGAGGTGCAGCTCCCGGGACTTGGCCACGCACTCGTTCCAGACCCACCTGCAGCGGCCCCACTCCGCCACCAGCAGCGCCTCCGCATGCTTCGACATGCGAAGGCGGTAGGTGTAGCGGGCGTGGTCCATTCATCCACGACAGAACACGCGTTCGAGTTCAAATGAGTCGGCCTGCGTCTCGTTCAACGGCCTTTGTCTGGTTGTGAAGTTCTCCACGCCGAGAACTTCGTGAAGGTCAGCCAGCCGAGACCGATCCCGAGCACGTCCACCAGGGCGTCCAGGACGTCGCCGCTGCGGTGCAGCGGCGTGATGACCTGCTGGAGCACCTCGGAGACGCCTGCGTAGGCCACCAGGACGAGCAGAATGTGAGGAATCTTCGCGCACAGGCCGGTGAACGCGAGCAGGGCGAACAGCAGCGTGTGGACCACCTTGTCCGTACCGGGCGGAGAGCTCGGCACACCTGACTCGGGGGTGAACAACACGACGACGCTGAGCGACACCGCGATCACGAACGGAAGTACTCGACCCATTGTCAGAACATTACCGAGGAGTAGTTCGGGATCGGTCCAGGAACGGGGTCTACTCTCTCTACACGTGAGTCGACGCGCAAAGATCGTCTGTACCCTCGGTCCCGCCACTGGCACGCCGGAAAAGGTCCGTGACCTGGTAGCGGCCGGTATGGACGTGGCCAGGATGAACTTCAGCCACGGCAGCCATGCCGACCACAAGCAGGTTTACGACATGGTCCGCGCGGCAGCCGACGAGTCCGGCCGCGCCGTGGGCATCCTCGCCGACCTCCAGGGCCCCAAGATCCGCCTCGGCCGCTTCGCCGCGGGTCCGGTGGACTGGAACAACGGCGACGTCGTCCGCATCACCGTCGAGGACGTCGAGGGCACGCACGACCGCGTGTCGACGACGTACAAGGAGCTCGCGAAGGACGCCAAGGTCGGCGACCGCATGCTCGTGGACGACGGCAAGGTCGCACTCGTGGTCGTCGACGTCGAAGGTTCCGACGTCGTCTGCGAGGTGACCGAGGGCGGACCCGTCAGCAACAACAAGGGCCTCTCGCTGCCCGGCATGGACGTCTCCGTGCCGGCGCTGTCGGAGAAGGACATCGAGGACCTCGAGTTCGCGCTCTCGCTGGGCGTGGACTTCATCGCGCTGTCCTTCGTGCGCTCGCCCGCGGACATCGACCTGGTCCACCAGATCATGGACCGCTCGGGCAGCAAGCGCCTCCCGGTGATCGCGAAGATCGAGAAGCCGGAGGCCGTGGACAACCTCGAGGCCATCGTCCTCGCCTTCGACGGCGTCATGGTCGCCCGCGGTGACCTGGGCGTCGAGCTGCCGCTGGAGCACGTCCCGCTGGTGCAGAAGCGCGCGATCCAGATCGCCCGCGAGAACGCCAAGCCGGTCATCGTCGCGACCCAGATGCTCGACTCGATGATCACCAACTCCCGCCCGACCCGCGCCGAGACGTCCGACGTCGCGAACGCGGTGCTCGACGGCGCGGACGCCCTGATGCTGTCCGGCGAGACCTCGGTCGGCCGCTACGCCATCGAGTCCGTGCAGACCATGGGCCGCATCATCGAGGCCGTCGAGACCGAGTCGGTCGTCGTGCCGCCGCTGACCCACGTCCCGCGCACCAAGCGCGGCGTGATCTCGTACGCGGCCCGCGACATCGGCGAGCGCCTCAACGCCAAGGCCCTGGTCGCGTTCACGCAGTCCGGCGACACGGTCCGCCGTCTGGCCCGCCTGCACACGCACCTGCCGCTGCTGGCGTTCACGCCGGAGCCGGCCGTGCGCTCGCAGCTGTCGCTGACGTGGGGCACCGAGACGTTCCTGGTCCCGCGCGTCGAGTCCACCGACGAGATGGTCCGCCAGGTCGACGTCGCCATGATCGAGATCGGCCGCTACCAGGCCGGTGACCTCATGGTCGTCGTCGCCGGATCGCCTCCCGGCACCATCGGCTCGACCAACCTCATCCGGGTGCACCGCCTGGGCGAGGACGACCACGCCTAGTGGTCCGGCTCTCAGCCGGGTACGTCGTGATGCCGGCCCCGCGCCCTCATACTGGTTGTGAGGGAGCGGGGCCGCTGCCTTGCTGAGACGCTAGGAGTTCTGCTGTGACTGAGGCCGCCCGTGCCGCTGCTACGAGCCCGTCGGGCCTGAGCGGACAATCCGCAGTGGACGACCTGGTCGCGTTGCTGGATCTGGAACGCATCGAGGAGAACATCTTCCGCGGTGTCTCGCCCGCGGAGTCGCCCGTGCGCGTGTTCGGCGGCCAGGTGGCGGGCCAGGCCCTGGTGGCCGCCGGCCGCACCGTCCCGGTGGAACGCAGGGTGCACTCGCTGCACTCGTACTTCATCAGGCCCGGCGACCCGCGCGTGCCGATCGTGTACGAGGTGGACCGCATCCGCGACGGCCGCTCGTTCACCACCCGCCGCGTCGTGGCGGTGCAGCACGGCAAGGCGATCTTCGCCCTGTCCGCCTCGTTCCAGGCCGAGGAGCAGGGCGTCGAGCACTCCTCCGAGATGCCCGAGGTGCCGGACCCCGAGTCGCTGCCGACGTGGACCGAGTCCGCCAAGAGCTACCCGCTGGTGAACCTGAAGTTCCCGCGCCCCATCGACGTCCGCTACGTGACCGAGCCGCCGTGGGAGTCCCGTGAGGACGGTCCGGGCGAGGCGGCGTCGCGGGTGTGGATGAAGGCGGACGGCAAGCTGCCCGACGACCCGATGCTGCAGCTCTGCATCATGACCTACGCCTCGGACATGACGCTGCTGGACGGCGTCCTGGCCAAGCACGGTGTCTATTGGGGACTCGACAAGGTCCTCGGCGCCTCCCTGGACCACGCGATGTGGTTCCACCGGCCGTTCCGCGCCGACGAGTGGCTGCTGTACGACACGTCTTCGCCCACCGCCTCCGGGAACCGCGGGCTGGCGACCGGGCGGTTCTTCACGCGGGACGGGCAGCTGGTGGCGACCGTGGTGCAGGAGGGGCTGATCCGGGTGATCAAGTCTTCACCCGATGAGGTGTGAGTTCGCACCAACGTTCGAACCACCTGAGTGAGTGATCAACCTCCCTGTTCGGCGAGCCGATGCTTACACTTGTCTGGTAGTCGAGCTCGAAGCAGAGGGATGGTGAGCGCCTTGACCGCGCAAGCCTGGCCGGAGCACCTGGTGACCTTGGACGAGTGGGACGCGATGCCAGAGGACAAGAACCTCGAGCTCGTAGATGGAGTCCTGCACGTGGTGGCTGCCGCAATACCTCAGCACCAGAAGGCTCAGAGCAGGCTGGACAACTGGCTCGACGAGCAACTGCCGCCGAGCTTGGTCTCTTACCAGGACGTCGATGTCGTGATCGACGGCTCACAGCGCCCGACCGTGCGCAAGCCGGACATCGTCGTGGTGACCGCAGAAGCGGCGGACCGCAACCCGAAACGCTTCGAAGCGGAGGACGTGATCCTCGCGGTAGAGATCGTGTCCCCTGGCTCCGAGCGCGTTGATCGCGTCACCAAGCCCATGCAGTACGCCAAAGCGGGAATCGCGCACTACTGGTTGGTCGAGCTCGGAGATCCGATCAGCCTGACCGCGTTCGAACTCGTGGATGGCATTTACAAGCATGTGGAAGATGGCGTAGGCGAGGTTGAGCTGACTCGGCCCGCCCCGCTGAAGTTCGATCTCGACGCATTGACGCGCCGGCGTTAGATCTTCCGGCGCCGGTGAGTCGGCCGCAGGTTCACCGGCGGTGTCAGCGCACGGGTCTCCACCCGCTCCAGCACCACCGAACTCGTCAGGTTCCGCACCTCCGTCCGCGAAGCGATCTTGTCCATCAGGAACGCCTGCAGGTGCGTGGAATCGGCAACGGCGATGTGGATCAGGAAGTCGGCCTGCCCGGACACGTGGAAGATCGAGCGGGTCTCCGGCTGGGCCATCACGAACGCCCGGAACCCGGCCACCACGGTCCGGGTGTGCGGCCGCACGTTCACCGAGATGACGGCCTCCAAGGGCAGTCCGGTGGTCGCGGGGTCGACCACCGCGTGGCACCCCGTGATCACACCCAGATCGCGCAGCCGCCGCACCCGCTGCAAACACGAGGAAGGCGCCAGTCCGACGATCTCCGCCAGGGCGCGGTTGGGCAGGGTCGCGTCGTTCTGCAACTCCTCCAGGATGTGCCAGTCGACCGAATCGAGTTCGGCTTGTTCGCGCATAATCGAACATCGTACTGACCTGCTGGAACTCACACGAACAAACCGTCGACGATCTGCGCCATGCACATCGCGTGGACGTCGTTCCTGCTGGCACTCGTGGTGATCACGGTCGTGCCCGGTCCCGACTTCGTACTGGTCATGGGGAACGCGGTCCACAGCCTCCGCAAGGGCGTCGAGGCGGCGCTCGGCGTGCTCACCGGGCTGCTGATCCACGGGATGCTCGCGACGGTCGGGTTGTCCGCGCTCGTGGCGGCCGCGCCGACGGCGTTGTTCGTCGTGAAGGCGGTCGGCGCGGTGTACCTCGCCTACGTCGGTTTCATGACGCTGAGGTCCGCCAGCAAGCCGATCGAGAGCCAGCCGCGGCAGAAGAACGTGTTCCTGCGCGGCATGTTGTGCGATCTGTTGAACCCCAAGGTGATGCTCACGTTCCTGAGCCTCATCCCGCAGGCGATGGACCCGAACGCCGCGCCCCTCCCGCAGGCGGCGATGCTGAGCGCGGTCACGGTCGGGGTGTTCGCGGTGTTCTGGGTCATCGTGGTGCCGTCCGCGCGTCAGCTGGGCAGGCTGCTCAGCAGGCACCGGTCCCGCGCGGTGTTCGAGCGGGTCTGTGGGACCGCTCTCATCGGGCTGGCGGCATCAGTTCTCGCTACCTGAGTCCCACGTGACGGACAGTTCGTCACGCGTTCCGAAGCGGACCAGGTGCCGTTCGACGACGTCGCGCAGGCGTGCCACGTCCTCCTCCGACGTGCACACCACGCGCATGATCAGCGCGTCGTCCGAGGCCTCGAACTCCGCGAGGCCCGCGGAGAAGCGGACGAAGCCGCGGGTGTCCTCCCAGGACCCTTCGAGGTCCTTGGCCGTGAAGTGCTTCACCAGTTGCGATCCGTACCTGGGGGCACGGTCGGTCGCCGAGCGTCCCACGCTCGTGAATTCCGTCATGAAGCCAACTTACGCCTAGCAATACGTACCGGCACGTGACGCGGTTCACCTGCCAAAACGAAGTCTGAGAACACCCTGTGACGTCTCGCGAAACCGGGAAGAACACGGCAGGCTGTCCGCTATGAC
Source organism: Lentzea sp. NPDC051208 (assembly GCF_040682435.1). Classification (NCBI taxonomy): domain Bacteria; kingdom Bacillati; phylum Actinomycetota; class Actinomycetes; order Pseudonocardiales; family Pseudonocardiaceae; genus Lentzea; species Lentzea sp. NPDC051208. The sequence goes on from NZ_JBFBAW010000011.1 coordinate 79,208, forward strand.
GGAAGGCAAAGCACGTATCGCGGTCACCGGTCTCGCCACCATGGGAAGCAACCTCGCGCGCAACCTCGCGCGCCACGGCTTCAAGGTGGCCGTGCACAACCGGACGCCCGCGAAGATGAAGGCCCTGCTCGACGAGCACGGCCACGAGGGCGACTTCGTCGGCGCCGAGACGCTGCAGGACCTGGTGGACAGCCTGCAGACGCCGCGCCAGATCATCATCATGGTCAAGGCGGGTGGCCCGACCGACGCCGTCATCGACGAGCTGAGCGGGCTCCTGGAGCCCGGCGACATGGTCATCGACGGCGGCAACGCCCACTTCAACGATACGCGCCGCCGTGAGGCCGCCCTGAAGGAGAAGGGGCTGCTGTTCGTCGGCGCCGGCATCTCCGGTGGCGAGGAGGGCGCGCTCAACGGCCCCAGCATCATGCCGGGCGGTCCGGCCGAGTCGTACAAGCACGTCGGCCCGGTCTTCGAGGAGATCGCGGCCAAGGTGGACGGTCAGCCGTGCTGCGTGCACGTCGGCCCGGACGGTGCCGGGCACTTCGTGAAGATGGTCCACAACGGCATCGAGTACGCCGACATGCAGCTGATCGCCGAGGCGTACGACCTGCTGAGCCGCATCGGCGGGCAGACGCCGGCCGAGATCTCCGAGGTCTTCACGCAGTGGAACTCAGGCGACCTGGAGTCGTACCTGGTCGAGATCACCGCCGAGGTCCTCAAGCACGTCGACGTGAACGGCACGCCGCTCGTCCAGGTCATCGAGGACGCGGCGGAGCAGAAGGGCACCGGCCGCTGGACCGTGCAGGAGGCGCTGGAGCTGGGCGTCCCGGTCACCGGCATCGCCGAGGCCGTCTTCGCCCGCAGCCTGAGCGGTCACACCGACCAGCGCAAGGCCGTGCGGGACGCGTTCGGTGCCAGCGAGGTCGTCGCGAAGCCGGACGCCGAACTGGTCGACGACGTGCGCCAGGCGCTCTACGCGTCGAAGGTCGTCGCGTACGCGCAGGGCTTCGACATGATGCGCGAGGCGTCGAAGAACTTCGACTGGAACATCGACCTCGGCGCGATGGCCACGATCTGGCGTGGTGGCTGCATCATCCGCGCGCAGTTCCTCAACCGCATCCGCGAGGCGTACGACGCGAACGCGAACATCGCGTCTCTTCTGGTGGACGAGTACTTCCGCGACGCGGTGCAGAACGCCGAGGCCGCCTGGCGCAGGGTCGTGGTCCGTGCGGTCGAATCCGGTGTGCCGACGCCGGGCTTCGTGTCCGCTTTGGCCTACTACGACGGACTTCGCTCCGAGCGACTGCCCGCCGCGCTCGTGCAGGGACAGCGGGACTTCTTCGGGGCGCACACGTACAGGCGCACCGACAAGCCCGGTAGCTTCCACACGTTGTGGTCGGGTGATCGATCAGAGGTGGAAGCGTGAAATTTCGAATTCTGGGGGCGGTCGTCGCTGTGGCGGCAGGGGTGTCCCTGACGTCCAGCGGCGGCGCCGTGGCGGGCGGCAACGAGGCCCTCACGGCTGATCTCGACACGATCCTGGCCGACAACGCGCTCAAGGGCGCGGACGTCGGCCTGGTCGTGCGGGACGCCAACTCCGGCGAAGTGATCTACACCAGGCAGAGCAGCAGGCGTTCCCAGGTGGCGTCGAACATGAAGCTGCTCACCACGGCGACGGCGCTGGACCTGCTGGGCCCGGACTACCGCTGGAAGACCGAGCTCGTGTCGAGCGGCACGAAGTCCGGGTCGACGCTCAACGGCGACCTGGCGCTGCGCGGTGGTGGCGACCCGACGATGTCCCGGCTGCGCTACCAGCAGCTCGCGGACACCTTGAAGGCCAGCGGTGTCACCACGGTGAACGGCGCGCTGGTCGTCGACGACACGAAGTTCGACGCGCAGCCGTACGGCACGGGCTGGGCGTGGGACGACGAGCCGTTCTCCTACAGCGCGGAGACGTCGGCGCTCACGCTCTCGCCGGACGCGAAGTTCAGCGCGGGCACGGTGGTCGTGCGCGTCAAGCCGGGCGCCGCGGCGGGCGCCCCGGCCGTCGTCACGACCGAACCGGCGAACGACCACGTGCAGGTCGTGTCCACGGCGACGACCGGCAACGCCGGCCTCTTCGTGGAACGCGAGCACGGCACGAACCGGATCATCGTCAGCGGGTCGACCTCCGTCGAGACCACCAGGCTCTCGTCGGTCAAGGACCCGGCCGGTCTCGTCACGTCGGTGTTCCAGAAGGCGTTGCAGGCCAGCGGGATCACCGTCAACGGCGGTGTGAAGCGGCAGAAGGCGCCGGCCGGTGCCGCCGTCCTCGCGAGCGACACGTCGATGACGCTCCGCGAGCTCAACGTGCCGTTGCTCAAGGACAGCAACAACATGCTGGCCGAGGTGCTGGTCAAGACCGCGGGTGGCTCGTTCACCAACGGCATCAACCAGCTCAGCACCAAGTGGTCCGGCCTGGGCGTCGACCCGAACGCGGTCGAGGTCTTCGACGGCTCCGGCATGTCCCGGCTCGACCAGTTCTCGCCGGACGACCTCACGTCGGTGCTGATCAAGGCGAGGACCAAGCCGTGGTTCTCCGCGTGGCAGGCCTCGCTGCCCGTCGCCGGTGTCGACGGCACGCTGGTCAACCGCATGAAGAACACCCCGGCCGCGGGCAACGTGAAGGCCAAGACCGGATCGCTCTCGGGCGTCTCGGGCCTGGCGGGCTACGTGAAGACCGCGGCGGGCCGCGACCTCGTGTTCTCGGTGGTGCAGAACAACGTCCTGCTCTTCAACAACCCGAAGAACGTCGAGGACAGGATCGCCGTGCGCCTGGCCTCGGAGGGCGGCTCGGTGTCGCCGCAGGTCCAGTCGGTGCCGCAGCAGCGCAAGGCCCCGGCGCAGGACCGCGCGAAGGTTCCCGCCCAGCAGCGCTTCGACGTGGAGTGCTCCTGGATCGGCACCTGCTAGCAGAACGTCCCAGGTGGAGCCGCCCCGAGCGTTTTCGGGGCGGCTCCTCGTCCTGCTACGCCGGCGCCCGGACGGGTTCGAGCCCGTTGCGGTCCGGGTCCACCAGGTACACGCGGGCGTTCGAGATGTCGAAGTACAGGCCCTTCAACGTGAGCGTGCCCGCCACGATCGCCTCCCGCACGCTCGGGTAGCCGAGCAGGTTGTCCAGCTGCTGGGCGACGTTCGCGACGGAGAGCCGGTCCGCCACCGGCAGTTCCGCACAGCCGGGCGCCGTCGGCGCGTGGAACCGGATCAGCGACGGTTCGGCGTTGCGCAGCCACGAGTGCAGGTGCGATCCCCGTGGCGCGGACCCGTTGACCAACGCCTTCATCGCACCGCAGTCGGAGTGTCCGCACACGACGATCGTGCTGACGTTCAGGACCTCCACGGCGTACTCGATCGCCGCCCCGACCGACTTGTCGCCGGCGGACGACATGGGCACCAGGTTGCCGATGTTGCGCACGCAGAAGAGGTCGCCCGGCCCCGACGTGGTGATCAGGTTCGGCACCACGCGGGAGTCCGCACACGTGATGAACAGCTGCTGGGGGCGCTGCCCGCGCATCGCCAGTTCGTGCAGGAACGGCCGCACCAACGGCGCGGAACGGCGTTCGAACTCGTGCATCCCGCGCAGCATCGGGTCGCTTTCGGCCAGAATCGACGCAGACGAAGCCCGCTGGGCCGGCAACGTGACGGCGTCCGGCGTGCCCTGCCAGTGCGACCACGGCGCGAACCAGCGCGGCAGCGGGCCGGGCAACGTCTTGTGCCGCCCCGGTTTGCCCTGGTTGGCCTGATCGAACCAGGTGTCGTGCACCTCGTCGACCCGCACCCGCCCACCGAGCCGTTCGTAGCCCTCGCGCCAGTCGTTGATCGCCTCGTAGGACGCGTGGTCCAGGTAGTCGATGTGCAGTTCCAGCACGACGGTCTGGCCCTGCGGCATCGCGCGCAGCTCGCGCACGAGCCGTCCGACTCCCAGGAACACCAACGATCCCCGCACGCACACGCGGTTGCCCTCGACGCGCACCGAGCAGTGCGTCAACCGGTAAAGCGCGCGCAGCAACGCGATGACGAGCCCGGCGACCACGCCTTCCAGCAGTCCGAAGAGGACGACGCCGAGGACGGTCGCGGCGTAGACCGCGAACTCCCCGTGCTGCAACAGGTTCCGCATCCGCTCGAGCGACACGAGCTTGAGCCCGACGACGAACAGCACACCCGCGAGCGCGGACAACGGGATCAGCTCCAGGGCGGGGGTGAACGCCAGCACCGCCACCGCGATCCACAGGCCCTGGAAGATCGCGGCGTACCGGGTCTTGGCTCCCGCCGCGACGTTCGTCGAGCTGCGTGCCAGGCCACCGCTGATCGGGAACCCGCCCAGCGCGCCCGCCAGCACGTTGCCGGTGCCCTGCGCGATGAGCTCCTTGTCCAGCCGGGCGCGCGGCCCGTCGTGCAGCCGGTCGGTGGCGACGGCGGACAGCAACGACTCCATGCTCGCCACCAGCGCGACCGTGACGACGGCCATGACCACCGTGCCGGCGCTGCCCCGCGGCAGCTCCGGGAACGTCAGCGCGTGGCTGTCCGGCAGGTCGACGTGGGAGACGCCGAGCCGCAGCCCGATCGCCAGCGAGGTCGCCAGAATCACGGCCACCAGCGGCGCGGGAACCAGCGAGGCGCGCGGAACGCGCGGCCACAGCAGCAGGACGGCGATCGCCACCGCACCGGTGATCACCGAGCCCTGCGAGGCGCCGGCCAGTGCGCCCGGCAGCAGGGCGAGGTTCGCGGGCACGGACGACGCCGCCGTGCCGCCCAGCACCACCACGAACTGCCCGGCGGCGATCGAGATGCCGATGCCCGCGAGCATGCCGTGCACGATGGCGGGGGACAGCGACATCACCACGCGGCTGATTCCGGTGAGCCCCAGCGCCACCTGCAGCACGCCCGCGGCCAGCGTGATCGCCGCGGTGGCCGCCCACCCGAACTGCGCCACCAGCCCGGCGACGATGACCACGAGCCCGGTGCCCGGCCCGCTGATCTGCAACGGTGCTCCGCTGAGCGCGCCGACGACCACGCCGCCGATGACCGCGGAGATGATGCCCGCCATCAGCGGCGCGCCCGTGGCGTGCGCGATGCCGAGCGACAGCGGGATCGAGATGAGGAACAGCACGAAGCTCGCGGGCAGGTCGTGCTTCAAGATCAGCGGAGGACCGTGCGGGGTGTGCTCGCCGGCGTTGGACCTGGTCAGATGGTTCACGGGTTTCCCTTTGCTGGACAACGGCACAGCCCTGTGCGACGGACGCACAGGGCCGGGGGGAGGGGAGCTGCGAAGGGTGCGCTCTAGAGGCGCTCTAAGGGCAGCAAGCGGCGCGGCCGGACGGCATCGAGCTCGTCGGCGCGGTCATGCGGGGTCGGCACGGGAACACCTCCGTGTCGGCACAGGCATCGAGGGCCGGACCAGGCTGCGTCGACGTCCATGATGAGGCCGGAATCGCTGTGGTGGCAGATCTTTCAGCCAACCGTGTTGATCTTGACCGGCATCGTCACGCGAGGTGATGACGTAGAAGGGCCGGCTCCGGTCGGGGGGTGCGGAGCCGGCCCAGGTCGGGACGGAACTGAAGAACTATCGAGTTCCGAATTCAGCCTACCGAGCGAAGGTGCTTGCCGTGTGAAGTCTCCTGGCCGACGACGGTCAGGATCAGCTGCGCCGACAGATAAGCACGGCACGGTGCGGGCATCCGCCGTGAGAACCAGCCGCGCTTGCAGGTCGCGCACCGGCCGTGCTCGTCGGGCTGGTGCTCGTCGAGCAACGCCTTCACCACCGCGACCACCCTCGGCAACTCAACCCTGGCGAGTACGAGAGCGGTCTGGTCGTCGCCGCGTTCGGCGAGGTCGGTGAGTGTGGCCAGGTGGGAGTGCAGCGACTTGTCCAGTTGGCTGAACACCGTGACGGCCATCAGGCTCAGAGCTCCAGTCCTTACGTAAGCAGCCCATGCAGACTGTCGCGCCGAACCTGCGATCTGCAAGTTGCAGTACACGAATGGATGACGTCTCTTTGCGGCGCGCTGGTTTGCTCTCAAACTGAGAGCGACCAGAAGGTGGATGGCACCCAGGAGGAGTCATGCGGGGCAGCAGCCCGACCCTGCGCAAGCGCCGGCTCGTGACAGAGCTCCGGCGACTGCGTGAAGTGGCCGGGCTGACGATCGAGGAGGTGGGCGAGCGCCTGGAGTGCTCGGCCTCCAAGATCAGCCGCATCGAGACGGGTCGTGTGGGGGTGAGCCCGCGTGACGTGCGGGACATGCTCAGCGCCTACGGTGCGGACGCCGCCACCCTCGATGAACTGGTCCAGCTGGCGAGGGAAGCCCGTCGCAAGGCGTGGTGGGACGAGTTCGGCGACATCGTGCCCGGTCGTTACGTGGGGTACGAGGCCGACGCGGACTCGATCAGGACCTACCAGGGGCTGATGATCCCGGGCCTGCTGCAGTGCGAGGCGTACACGAGGGCGTTGATCTCCCAGGTGCTGCCGGACGCGCGCGCCGCCGAGATCGACCGGCGCGTCCGGTTGCGCAAGGCCAGGCAGGCCCTGCTGAGCGAGGACGACCCGTTGCGCCTGCACGTCGTGATCGACGAGGCCGCCCTGCGCCGGCTCGTCGGCGGCGCCGAGGTGATGCGCGTGCAGATGGCGCGTCTTCTCGAAGTCGGTGCATTGCCGAACGTCACGATGCAGGTCGTGCCGTTCAGCGCCGGTGGTCATGCTGCGATGGACGGCCCGTTCGTCATCCTGAGCTTTCCCGAGCAGCTCGACTCCGACGTCGTGTACATCGAAAGCACCAGAAGCGGCGTCTACCTGGAACAACAGTCGGACGTCCATTCCTACGCCGAGATGTTCGAGCGTCTCGTGAGCTCCGCCCAGACCCCGCGGGAATCGGCAACCCTGATCACGGAGATCGCTCGCACTCTCGCGTGACTGCGATCGGGAGTGAACAGAGTGGAAAGCTTGCGTTGGCGCAAGAGCAGCCGATCCTCGGCCGGTGGGCCTGACTGCGTGGAGATCGCGCTCGTCCCCTCCGGCACCGCCGTCCGCGACAGCAAGAACGCGGACGGGACGCGGCTGGAGTTCGGTGGCGCGGGATGGGACACGTTCCTCACCGCCGCGAAGACCGGCTCTTTTGTCAGCTGATTGACAGACACAGCGCAAGGCCCTGGCTGGATGATCCAGCCAGGGCCTTCTCGCGTTAGGGGACATGGGTCGGCCGGCGTTCCGCCGCCGCGGGCTGGATGCCCCTTGCACGCCGGCCGACCCACGTCGATCATGGGGAGCAGCGGGTGTTCCGCTGTCCGGTCCAACCTGCTCCGACTCCGAGATCTCGGGTTTCCGTTGATCTCGCCGTCTGTGGTTGGTTGGACACGCTAAGCGTAAGAATGCCTTCTACAGCACGACTGGAGCCCGACTGAAGTGATCTTCAAGCTCCAGGTGGCCCACAGGCGAAGGACAGATCGGTGACGCACGGCGAGGAACCCCTTCGGTTCGAGGTTCTCGGCCTTCTCCGGGTCGTTCGCGCAGGTCAAGAGGTTGATCTCGGTGCGGCGAAGCAGCGTGCCGTCCTCGCGGTCCTGCTGCTGGCGCGCAACACGCCGGTCAGTCGCGGGCACATCATCGAGGCGGTCTGGGGGGACAACGTGCCCTCGAGCTCGGTCAACTTGGTCCAGACCTATGTCGCCGGGCTGCGCAGGGCCCTCGAACCGACCCGTGCCAGGAGGGCTCCCGCCGAGCTGCTGACGTCGGTCGGCGACGGCTACCTGATGCGCGTCGAGCCCGGTGCCCTGGACCTAGACGTCTTCGAACGTCAAGTGCTGCTCGCGAACCGCATGCGCGCCGCCGGTGACCTGGCCGGAGCCGCGGTCGAACTGGACGACGCGCTGGCGTTGTTCCGCGCCGAGCCACTGGGCGGCGTGTCCGGTCTCTTCGCCGACGTCGAACGCGGCCGGCTCGTCGAACGCCGGCTGGCGGTGCTGGAGGAACGCGCCGAGCTCGGGCTCGCGATCGGGCAGGGCCCGGAACTGGTCTCCCAGCTGAGCTCGGTGGTCGTCGAGCACCCGTTGCGCGAACGCGGCCACGGGCTGCTGATGCGGGCGCTGGTCCAGGCGGGGCGGCAGGCCGAGGCGCTGGCCGCCTACCGGGAGGCCCGCGCCGTGCTCATCGAGGAACTCGGCGTCGAGCCGGGTCCCGAACTGCGCCGCGTGCACCAGGCCGTGCTGGCGGGGGACAGCCCCGAGCCGGAACGCGCGCCGGTCCGCGTGCCGCAGCACGTGTCCACCCCCGAACCGGCGCCGGTGACGGTGCCCGCGCAGCTGCCCCGCGCGCCCGTCGCGTTGATCGGCCGGGACGCCGAGCTCGGCTACCTGGACGCGTTGCTGCGCGGCCACGACGGCCCGGTGATGCTGGTGACCGGACCGGCGGGCGTGGGCAAGACCGCGCTGGCCCTGCACTGGGCGCACCGCGTGCGCGAGGAGTTCCCGGACGGCCAGCTCTACGTCGACGTGCACGGGTACGACCCGAACCGGGAGCCGCTGGAGATCGGCGAGGTGCTCAACCGGTTCCTGCGCGCCCTGGGCGTGCCGGCCGGTGACACGCCGGTCTCGGTCGACGAACGCTCCGCGTTGCTGCGCACGTTGCTCGCCGACCGGCGGATGCTCGTGATGCTCGACAACGTCCGCAGCTCGGCCGACCTGCTACCGCTGCTGCCGGGCGCGCCGTCGTGCGTCGTCGTGACGTCGCGGCGCCGGTTGGTGGGGCTCGTCGCGCAGGTCGAGGCGAAGCTGGTCGAACTGGACATGCTCGACCCGGACGCCGCCGTCGACGTGCTGGGCCGCATCGCCGGCCGGTCCGACATCGAGGCCGGCGCCCTGCGTGAACTGGCGGAGCTGTGCGACGGCCTGCCGCTGGCGTTGCGGATCGCCGCGGCCCGTCTGGCGGTGTCTCCCCGCCTGCGCGTCGCCGAACTGGTCGAGGAACTGCAGGACGAGCAGGGCCGCCTGGCCGCGCTCGGCCTGGAGGACGGAGAGGGCACCGTACGAGCAGCACTGGACGCCTCGCGCCGTGCGTTGCCCGCGGAGCCCTCACGGCTGTTGGCGATCGTCGGCCTGCACCCCGGCGCGGACCTCACGCCGCACGTGGTCGCGGCGATGGGCGACGTCCCGTTGCTGGAGGCCCAACGCGCCCTGGACGCGTTGACGGCCGCGAACCTGCTGTCCGTCAGCGAACCCGGCCGGCACTTCGCGCACGACATCGTCCGCGTCTACACCAAGACGCTGGCCGGTGAGCTGTCCGAGCCGGAACGCCGGGCCGCGACCGGCCGGATGCTCGACTACTACCTGCACTGCGCGGATCTCGCGGACGGGTTGCTGCCGATCAACCGCGGCAGCGTCCTGGTCGCGCCGGAGCACCGGCCCGTGCACGTGCCCGCGATCTCCGGTGCCGCGGACGCGACGGCGTGGTTCGACGCCGAGCGCGCGAACCTGATCGCCGCCGCCGAGCTCGCGTCGGGTACCGGCTGGCACGTGCACGCGTGGCAGCTGCCGTACACGTTGTCGCGGTACCTGTGGCTGAGGACCGAGCGCGAGACCTCGTTGCGCCTCACCGAGGCCGCGTTGCAGGCCGCCATCGCCCTGAACGACGACGACGCCCGGTTCGTCATGCAGTTCAACCTCGGTGTCGCGCTGCTGCAGTTCGAACGCTTCGAAGAGGCGTTGCAGGCCCAGCAGGGCGCACTGGAGGTGGCGCGCCGCAAGGAGGACGTGCACCAGCAGGCGCGGGCCCTGACGACGGTCGCCGGCACGTTGCACGACCTGGGCCGGCACGCCGAGGCCGAGGCGCACTACCGCGAGGCCATGGAGATCTCGCGGATCGCGGGCTCGAAGTGGGCCGAGGCCAACGCCCACCACCACCTGGGTCTGCTTTACCTGAGCATGCAACGCTTCGACGACGCGATGCCGTGGCTGCGCGTGGCGTTGCGGATGTACCACGAGGTCGGCGAGCAGTGCGGGGAAGCGGCCTGCCACGTCGACATCTCCACGGCTCTGCTGGAGACCGGCGACACCGACGGCGCGCTGTCGGCTGCCCGTACCGCGTTGGCGGTGGCGTGCGATGCCGTCTCGCCGTACCACCAGGCGTTGGCGCACGACCGGCTCGCGGCGGTGTTCGAGCAGCTGGGCGCGGCGGGTGCGGCGGCGCACTGGCAGCGGGCGCTGGCGTTGTTCACCGAACTCGGCGCGCCTGAGGCCGACGGCGTCCGCGCCCGGCTCGCCCGGACCCGCGCGGTGACGGTCGGGTAAGGGGTTCGGCGGGCAGGACTGCGTGTTCGCCCGATGCCTGAGGTGCGGCCTCAGGACGAACCTCAAGTCCATGACCGAATGGACCCCTGAGGCGATCAAGGCGGAAATCGACTACCGGCGCGGGAACGCGGTGTGCAACTGGCGGCGGTCGAACGGCCGCGGGCCGTCGTGGCTCAGCCGCGTGATGCACCGCACCTCTGGAAAACACGGCAGCACCCGCTCATGACATGTGCAAACATGCCACTTGTGGCGCGCCTTGGTTCCGGAATCCCGTTGGTCGCGCGCGATCGTGAGCTGGACCGGTTGCGTGCCGCGTTGGCGAAGGCCGGGGAGGGCACCGCGGGGGCGGTGCTGCTCGCGGGTGACGCCGGTGTCGGCAAGACGCGGCTGATCGACGAGCTGGCCGCCGGCGCCGACGACACCCTCGTCCTCATGGGACGGTGTCTCGACGCGGGCGAGACCGGTCTGCCGTACCTGCCGTTCGCGGAGGCGCTGGGCACGGTGAAGAGCGATGTGTCGCACCGGCCCGCGCTCGCGATGTTGCTGCCGCAGCTGACGTTGCCGGCCGCGCGCGAGCCCGGCACCGAGGGCATGATCGCGCCGAGCCTGATCCCGGGCCGCAGGCCGGAGCAGGACGTCGGCCAGCTGCAGCTGTTCGACGCCGTGCTCGGGCTCCTCGGTGATCTCTCCGAACAGCAGCGCGTGCTGCTCGTCGTCGAGGACCTGCACTGGGCCGACGCGTCCACCCGGTACCTGCTGTCGTTCCTGTTGTCCCGCCTGCGTTCCCAGCGCCTGCTGGTCGTCGGCACCTATCGCGCCGACGACCTGCACCGCAGCCATCCGTTGCGCCCCTTGCTGTCCGAGCTGGTCCGGCTGCCCGCCGTCGACCGCCTGGACCTCGCGCCGTTCAACGCCGCGGACGCCCGCCGGTTCGTCGAGGCCCTGTCCGACGACCTGCCGCAGGACGTCCTCCGGCAGGTGGCGGAACGCTCCGAGGGCAACGCCTTCTTCGCCGAGGAACTCATCGCGGTGGCCACCTGTGACGACGCCAGGTCGTTGCCGTCCGCGCTCGCCGACGTCCTGCTCAGCCGGGTCGAGAGCCTCAGCCCCGAGGCGCAGCACGTCGTCCGCGTCGCGTCGGTACGGGGCCGCCGGGTCCGGCACTACCGGCTGCACGAGGTCTCGGGCATGTCCGACCTCGCGTTCGACACGGCGTTGCGCGAGCTGGTCCAGCACCACCTGCTCGTCGTGCACGACGACGAGGTCTACGCCTTCCGCCACGCGCTGGTCCGGGAAGCCGTCTACGGCGACCTGCTGCCCGGCGAACGGGTCCGCCTGCACGCCGCCTACGCCCGTCACCTGGCCCAGCACCTGGAGGAGCGCGGTGCCGCGGCGGCGCTGGCCCACCACGCCTTCGAGAGCCACGACCTGCCGACGGCCCTGAACGCCTCGATCATGGCGTCCAAGGAGGCCGAACGCGCCGGTGCGCCCGCGGAGTCGTTGCGGTACCTGGAAAAAGCTCTCAACCTGTGGAACGCCGTCGCCGAGGCGGACCGTCCGTCCGATGTGGACGAGTCTGTGCTGCTGCGGCGCGCGTCCTGGGTCGCGGGCACGGCTGGGCAGCCGGAGCGCGCGGTCGCGTTCGCCCGCAGCGCCACCAAGGCGATCAGTGCCGAGCAGACGCCGGAGGAGGCCGCCGAGATCTGGTTGCGGCTCTCGCAGGCGCTGTCGATCCTCGACGGCAACGAGGAAGAGCACTTCCTGGTCCTCGCGAAAGCGCTCCAGCTCGTGCGGGACCGCGAGCCCAGTCCCACGCGCGCCCGTGTGTTCGCGGGCAAGGCGTCTTCCCTGCGCCAGCAACGCAAGGACGACGAAGCGCGCGAAGCGGCCGAGCTGGCGATCGCGAACGGCGAGACGGCGAACGCGCCGGGTGCGATCGCGGACGGCCTGGGCACCCTGGCGATCCTCGACGACCACGCGAACCGGCCGGAGGAGGCCAAGGCCAGCTTCGAGCGCGCGATCCAGCACGCGCGCGAGGTCGGAGCGTTCAACAACGAGCTGAGGGCTTGGTACTACTACGGGATGATGCACTACGACCGCGGCGAACTGGCCGAGGCGGCGCGCGTCTACAACCTCGCGGGGGCCAGGGCCAAGGAGACCGGCCTGACCTGGAGCATGTTCGGGCTGGAGATCCGCATCCTGCAGGTGCTGGTGCACTACTACATCGGCGACTGGGACTACGCGGCGTGGGCCAGCGAACCGCCCGGCATGTCGGTGTCGTCGACGGTGCTGGCGCGGCTGGCGTCGGCGAGCACGCACCTCACGGTCTCGCGCGGTGACCTGGCCGAGTCCGAGCGGATGATCACGAAGCTGCGCAGCGACTGGCACCGCGACATCCAGATCGCGCTGATCAACGGTGGTACGGGCGCGGAGCTCGCGTTGTGGCGCGGCCGTCCGGAGCTGGCCGTCGAACGCGTCACCGACGCGCTGGAGTGGGCGCGCAAGCTCGGCGGTCCGTGGATGCTCGCGGGCATCAGGATCGGCGCGATCGGCATCGCGGCGCACGCGGAGATCGCCGCGAAGGCACGCCGCAAGCGCGACGCCGAGGCCGAGAGGAACGCGGTCGCGGCCGGGCACGAACTCGCCGAGCACGTGCGGCTGACCGCGCAGAACGGCAAGCCCCGCGCGGGCGTTCTCGGTCCGGAGGGACGCGCCTGGCTGGCTCGTGCCAACGCCGAGGAGTCACGGCTGGAGGGTCCGGGAGATCCGGAGTTGTGGCGCAGGGCCATCGACGAGTTCGGCTACGGGGTCGTGTTCGAACAGGCGCTGTGCCGGTGGCGGCTCGCGGAGGCGTTGCTCGGGGCGGAACGCCGCGACGAGGCCGCCGGGCAGCTGCGGCAGGCCGACGAGGTGGCGACGAGGCTCAAGGCCGTGCCGCTCGCCGAGGCCGTCGCGTCGTGCGCCAAGCGGGCCCGCATCAGCCTCAGGGCCGACGAACCGGTGCGCGACCACGTCGACCTCTTCACCCCGCGCGAACGCGACGTGCTCGGCCTGGTGGCCTCGGGGCGGACGAACCGCGAGGTCGGCGAGGAGCTCTACATCAGCGAGAAGACCGTTTCCGTGCACCTCTCCCGGATCATGGCCAAGCTGGGGGCGTCGCGGCGCGCGGAGGCCGTCGCCATCGCGTACGACCGGGGTCTGCTCGAGTAGCCCCGGTTGTCATACCTCAGGCTGATGCGCAACGCGTCGCGGAGTTGATGTCCGCGTACTCAGCTTCCTCATAGCTTCTTCCTCAGCAAGGAACATCCCCTGTGAGGAAGGCGAGCCACATGTCTGCACTGGTGTCCGAGGTCGGCACCCGGACCGCCGCGGCGGCCCACAACCTGGTGAAGGTCTACGGCAAGGGTGACACCGCGGTGCGGGCGCTGGACGGCATCGACGTCGCCTTCCAGGCCGGCCGCTTCACCGCGATCATGGGTCCGTCGGGTTCCGGCAAGTCCACGCTGATGCACTGCCTCGCGGGACTGGACACGGTGGACAGCGGCGAGATCCACATCGGACAGACCGAGATCACGAAGCTGAACGACAAGGACCTGACCAAGCTGCGCCGCGACCGCGTCGGCTTCGTGTTCCAGGCCTTCAACCTGCTGCCGACGCTGACCGCCGAGCAGAACATCCTGCTGGGCCTGGAGCTCGCCGGCCGCAAGCCCGACCGGGAGTGGTTCGACACGATCGTCACCGTGCTCGGCCTGCGCGACCGCCTGACCCACCGCCCGACCGAGCTGTCCGGTGGCCAGCAGCAGCGCGTGGCCTGCGCCCGTGCGCTCGTCGCCCGTCCCGAGGTCATCTTCGCCGACGAGCCGACCGGCAACCTGGACTCCCGCAGCGGCGCCGAGGTCCTCGACTTCCTGCGCATGTCGGTCCGCAAGATGGGCCAGACCGTGATCATGGTGACGCACGACCCGGTGGCCGCGAGCTACGCGGACCGCGTGGTGCTGCTCGCCGACGGCCGTCTCGCGGGCGAGATCCACCAGCCCACCACCGAGTCCGTCGTGAACGCCCTCACGCATCTGGGGGCGTGAGCTACCGATGCTGAAGACGATCCTTGCGGGCCTGCGGGCCCGCACGGCGAGGCTGGTGCTGTCCAGCATCGCCATCGCGCTCGGCGTCGCGTTCGTGACGGGCACGCTCGTGCTCGGCGACGCGGTCGGGGAACAGACGAGGGACAACTTCGCCCGCAGCGCCCGCAACGTCGACGCGGCCGTGCACATGGGGGAGAACAGCCCCAACCGGGAGGACGGCATCCCCGCCGACTTCCTGCAGAAGGTCCGCAACACCCCTGGTGTCGAGGGCGCGGACTCCCGTGAGTTCGGCAGCGCCGCGTTGCTCAGCGGGGAGGGCAAGGCGCGCAGCGCGCTGGTGCAGCCGCTGCCGACGACGGAGAAGCTGCGCGACTTCAACCTCAAGGACGGCAAGTTCCCGGTCAAGGCCGACGAGGCCGCGATCGACACCAAGACCGCCCAGGTCGCGAAGCTCAAGGTCGGCGACAAGCTCAAGCTGCTCGACGAGGAGAACGCGGAGCACGCGTTCACCATCGTCGGCACCTACCAGCAGGGCGCCAGCAGCATCTCGATGTCCGGCAGCGACCACGTCCTGGTCTCGCCGGAAGGCCTGCGCACGGTGATCCCGGACCAGCGGATCTACGAGATCGTCGCGGTCGCCAAGCCCGGTGTCTCGCAGCAGCAGCTGGTCGCCGACATCACCAAGTCGATCGGCGCCGGCTACGAGGTGCAGACCGGTGAGCAGCTGACCCAGGCCACGCTGGCGCAGGTCGGTGACGCCGCGAGCGAGATCAAGACCTTCCTGCTCGCGTTCGCCGCGATCTCGCTCGTCGTCGCGGGCATGGTCATCTACAACACCTTCACGATCCTCGTCGCCCAGCGCACGAAGGAACTCGCGCTGCTGCGCTGCGTCGGGGCGAACCGCTCGCAGGTGTTCCGCAGCGTGCTCGCCGAAGCGCTCTTCATGGGTCTCGCGGCGTCCGTGCTCGGCCTCCTCGGCGGACTCGGCGTCTCGGCCGGCCTGCAGGCGTTCATCAGCACGGTGGGCGGCGGCGGCCCCGGTGGCGAGGACGCCCCGATCCGCCTGCCGATCTCGTGGGTGACCATCGCCGCCGGCTTCGGTGTCGGCGTGGTCGTGACCGTGCTGTCGGCCGTGCTGCCGGCCCGCCGTGCCACGCAGGTCGCCCCGGTGGCCGCGCTGCGTTCGCAGCCGGACAGCTCCGACGACGTCGCCCGCACCGGCAAGATCCGGATCGTCGCCGCGACGCTGATCGCGCTGATCGGTGGCGCCGCTGTCTACTTCGGACTCCAGCAGGAGAAGGAAGAGCCGGCGATGTTCATCACCGGTGCCGCCACGATGGTGCTCCTGCTCGCGGTGCTGCTGCTCGGCCCGCTGTACGTGCCGCTGGTGAACCGCCTGTTCGGCAAGGCGTTGCGCGGTGTCCCGGCGAAGCTGGCCTCGGCCAACGCCGGTCGCAACCCCAAGCGCACGGCCGCGACCACGGCGGCCCTGATGATCGGCGTGACCATCGTCGCCATGGTGACGGTCGTCGCCGGCAGCGGCCGCGCCACCATGAACGAGCAGGTGGACAAGCGCTTCCCGGCCGACTACGCGGTGAAGTCGAACGTCTACAGCCAGCCGCTCACGCAGAAGTTCGCCGACGAGCTCGCCAAGGTGCGCAACGTCGCGCAGGTCGCGCCCGAGCTCAGGGCGTACGGCGAGTCGCCCAAGCTGCAGTACGCAGACGTCACCGGGTACCCGTCCGACGCGATCGGTTCCCTGGTGCGCCCGGACCTCGCCGGTGGCACGCTCGCCGGGCTCAAGGACGGCGAGCTCGCCATGCGCGAGAAGGAGGCCAAGGACGCCGGTGTCACCATCGGCTCCACCGTCCCGATCAGCGGCAAGGACCTCAAGGTCGTCGCGCTGATCAAGGACAACAGCTACGGCACCGGCATCGTGACGCTCAAGACCGCCGAGTCCCTGCTCAAGGAGCCCGTGAAGGGCTACCAGAACGTGCTGGTCAAGCTCGCGCCCGGCACCGACATCACGGTGGCGCGCGCCGATCTGGAACGGTTCATCGCCACCTCGCCGGTGGCGGTGCTGGACTCCGCGGCCGAGACCAAGGCGGAGCTCAACGGGCAGATCGACCAGATCCTGATGTTCATCTGGGCCCTCGTCGGCCTGGCGCTGATCATCGCCCTGTTCGGCATCGCGAACACGCTGACGCTCTCGGTGCTGGAACGGACCCGCGAGTCCGCCCTGCTGCGGGCGCTGGGCCTGACCAGGGGCCAGCTGCGGCAGATGCTCGTGGTCGAGTCGATCCTGATGGCGCTGATCGGCGCGGTCGTGGGCGTGCTGCTCGGCGCCGGGTTCGGGTGGCTGCTGGTCGAGGCGATCTCGAACTCGGAGTTCCGGATCAGCTTCTCCATCCCGTTCGGTCAGATCGGCATCATGCTCGGCCTGGCCGTGGTCGCGGCGGTCATCGCGGCAGCCCTGCCGGCCCGTCGTGCGGCCAGGAACTCCGTGGTCGCGGGCATGGCGGAGGCGTAGGGGACACCCCGCCCGGCCTCGCTGCCGGGGGCCACGGCCGGGCGGGTCCGGGAGTGCGGAAACAGGGGCCGCACGACCGGGGGGATCGGTGGAGGTCCGGTGCTGTCGGGGCACCGGACCTCCGCTGTTTCCGCATCCCGGAATACTGCTACTCCACGCGGGGCCCTTTCGTACTCTCATGCAGTACGAAAGGGCCCCGCGTGAAAAATCTTGGGGGTCGCGCGTCACTTTTGGCCGGCAAGCCCCTCTACCTGGGGTGAGGGACGACCGGAGCGAGGGCCCGGTCGTCCCTCTTCGTCGTTTCCGAGGGCCTCTGGTCGCCTCGTCCGGCACGTTCGGCGTTTCGGTCCAGGTTTTTGTTGCCTGCCTCCACAAAGTTACGGAACGATGTCGACCGCTTGACACCCGCGCGTCTCCGGTTGAGTGTGAGAGCGCTCTCATCACAGTTAAGCGCCGCTCACGGCGTCGTCGAGGAGGACGGATGAGCACAAGACTGGTCGGCAGCGCTGCTGCGACCCTCGCGATGGTTCTGGTCGCTGGATGCGGCGGGAGTTCCGGGGCCGACGGCAAGATCGAGCTGTCGCTGGGTCTGTTCTCCGACTTCGGGTACGACAAGCTCATCGAGGAGTACCAGGCCTCGCACCCGAACATCAAGATCGAGCAGCGCAAGGTCAAGATGGAGCAGCACAACACGCAGCTCGCGACGCAGCTCGCGGGTGGCCGTGGTGCCGCGGACATCGTGGCCCTCGAGGAGGGCGTGGTCTCGCAGTTCCGCGCCTCCAAGGACAAGTTCGTGAACCTGGCGGAGTACGGCGCCAAGGACCTGAAGGACCAGTGGGCCGGGTGGAAGTGGAACCAGGGCACCGCCGACGGCGGTGAGTTCGTGCTGGGGCTGGGCACGGACATGGGCAGCCTCGGGCTCTGCTACCGCGCCGACCTGTTCGCGGCGGCGGGCCTGCCCACCGACCGCGCCGAGGTCGCCAAGCTGTGGCCGACCTGGGCCGACTACGCGAAGGTCGCCGACCAGTTCACGGCCAAGACGCCGAACGTGAAGTTCGTCGACACCGGCCGCAACGTCTACAAGGCGATCCTGGACCAGACCGAGGAGGGCTACTTCGCGAAGGATGACTCGTACATCGCGGAGAAGAACGACAAGGTCAAGACGGCGTTCGAGACGGCGGCGGCGCTCGGCACCAAGCAGCAGACCGGTGCCCTGGAGCCGTTCAGCCAGGACTGGAACGTCGCGCTGAAGCAGGGTTCGTTCGCCACGACCACGTGCCCGGCCTGGGCGCTCGCGCTGATCAAGGCGGGTGCCGGTGACGCGGCCGCCGGCAAGTGGGACGTGACGACGGCGCCCGGCGGTGGCGGCAACTGGGGTGGCTCGTTCCTCGCCATCCCGAAGCAGGGCAAGCACCCCAAGGAGGCCTACGAGCTCGCCAAGTGGCTCACGGCCCCCGAGCAGCAGAAGCGGATCTTCAAGGAGACCGGCAACCTGCCGAGCCAGCCGAAGGTCTACCAGGACGCCGAGGTGCAGGCGACCGTGAACGAGTACTTCAACTCCGCTCCGGTGGGCAAGATCTTCGCGACCTCGGCGGAGTCGCTGAAGCCGACCTACCGCGGCACGAAGGACTCGAAGGTCGGACCGGTGTTCGCCACCGCGCTGACCCGCGTGGAGCAGGGCAAGCAGTCCGCGGCTGAGGCGTGGACGCAGGCCCTGAAGGAAGCGACGGACGCCGCCAAGTGACGGTGACGCGTCAAGAGACCGAGGCGGCCCCGGCCGTCTCGGTTTCGCCTTCCAAGGAACCGAAGCGCTTCGGGCTGAGCAACTGGGACGCCAGGTACACGCCGTACCTGATCATCGCGCCGTTCTTCCTGGTGTTCGGCGTCTTCGGGCTGTACCCGCTGGTGTACACGGCGTGGGTGTCGCTGCACGACTGGCAGCTGATCGACGGCAACCAGGGATTCGTCGGTCTCGCCAACTACGTCGAGCTCTTCGGCGACCCCAAGTTCTGGAACGCGCTGTTCAACACGCTGAGCCTGTTCGTGCTCTCGACGGTGCCGCAGCTGCTGGCCGCGCTCGGCCTCGCCGCGCTGCTGGACCGGGGCCTGCGCGGCAGCGCGTTCTGGCGGGCGGGCGTGCTGCTGCCCAACGTCATCTCGGTCGCCGCGGTGGCGCTGGTGTTCGCGCAGTTCTTCGGCCGCGACTTCGGCATCGTGAACTTCCTGCTCGGCTTCGTCGGGATCGACCCGATCGACTGGCGCGCCGAGACGTGGGCCTCGCACCTCGCGGTGTCCACCATGGTCATGTGGCGCTGGACCGGGTACAACGCGCTGCTGTACCTGGCGGCGATGCAGTCCGTGCCCAAGGACATGTACGAGTCGGCCACGCTGGACGGCGCCGGTCGCTGGCGGATGTTCTGGTCGATCACCGTGCCGTCGATCCGTCCGACGATCCTGTTCACCGTCGTCACCTCGACGATCGGCGGTCTGCAGCTGTTCGCGGAACCGGCGCTGTTCGACCCCGGGTTCGCCGCCAACAACTCCACCGGTGGCTCCGACCGGCAGTTCCAGACGCTGGTGCTCTACATGTACGAGAAGGGCTTCCGGTTGTTCGACGCCGGCTACGCGGCCACCGTCGCGTGGATGTTGTTCGTGGTCGTCCTGGTGGTCGCGGTGGTCAACTTCACGCTGACCCGGCGCATCGCGGGCAAGGGGTGATCCAGTGAAGAACGCCAAGGCAGGGCCGCTGCTCTACGGGTTCCTGGTCGCCGTGCTCGCCGCGTCGATCTTCCCGCTGTACTACTCGTTCATCGTCGCGTCGAAGGACAACTCGGTCCTCGGCGAGAAGGTCCCGCCGCTGGTTCCCGGCGGCAACCTGGTCGAGAACATCACCCGCGTCTTCGACACCGTCGACTTCTGGCTCGCCATGCAGAACTCGTTCATCGTGGCGTCGAGCGTCGCGATCTCGAACGTCGTGCTGGGCACGCTGGCCGGGTTCGCGTTCTCGCGGCTGCGGTTCAAGGGCCGCGACTCGCTGTTCCTCGTCGTGCTCGGCACCGCGATGGTGCCGACGCAGCTCGGCGTGATCCCGCTGTACATGCTGATGTCCGACCTCGACTGGTACGGCACTCTGCAGGCGGTCATCGTGCCGGTGCTGATCGGCTCGTTCGCGGTGTTCTGGATGCGCCAGGCGTGCGAGGAGACCGTGCCGTACGAGCTGATCGAGGCCGCGCGCATGGACGGTTGCTCGGTGCTGCGGACGTTCTGGCACGTCGGGTTCCCGGCGGTGCGGCCCCAGGCCGCGGTGCTCGGCATGTTCACGTTCATGACGGCGTGGAACGACTTCTTCTGGCCGTTGATCGTGCTTGACCCCAACGACAGCCCGACGGTCCAGGTCGCCTTGTCGACCCTGGCCAGCGGGTACTACACCGACTACTCCCTGATGCTCGCCGGCGCCTCCATCGCGGTGCTGCCGGTGATCGCGATCTTCGTCCTGCTGTCGCGCCAGATCGTGGGCGGCATCATGCAGGGCGCGCTCAAGGGATGAACCTCAGCAGGGATCAAGCCACAAGGATGTGAATGTATGACGACCGACTCGGACGTCGAGGTCGGGCGGGAGGTGCTGACCTTCCCGCCGGACTTCCTCTGGGGAGCGGCGACCGCGGCGTTCCAGATCGAAGGCGCGACCACGGTGGACGGCCGTGGCGCCTCGATCTGGGACACGTTCGCCGCGACGCCCGGCAAGGTGCTGGCCGGTGACACGGGCGACCCCGCCTGCGATCACTACCACCGGTACCAGTCCGATGTGGACCTGATGAAGTCCCTCGGGCTGGCCTCGTACCGGTTCTCCGTCGCGTGGCCCCGGATCCAGCCCAGCGGCAGCGGCCAGGTCGAGGAACGCGGGCTCGCGTTCTACGACCGGCTGGTGGACTCGTTGCTGGAGAAGGACATCCAGCCGCTCGCCACGCTGTACCACTGGGACCTCCCGCAGGTCCTGGAGGACTTCGGCGGCTGGCGCAACCGCGACACCGCCTACCGCTTCGCCGAGTACGCGGCCATCGTGCACGAACGGCTCGGCGACCGGGTGCAGGCCTGGACCACGCTGAACGAGCCGTGGGTCTCGGCGTTCCTGGGCTACGGCAACGGAATCCACGCGCCGGGCATCACCGACGCGGTGGCGTCCCTGGAGGCGGCGCACCACCTGCTGCTGGCCCACGGGCTCGCCACGCAGGCGTTGCGCGCGCAGGCACCGGAGTCGCACCGGCTGTCGATCGTGCTCAACTTCAGCACGATCTGGGGCGACGACGCGGAGGCCGTCCGCAAGGTCGACGGCCTGCAGAACCGCATCCTGCTCGACCCGGTCCTCGGCCGCGGCTACCCGCTCGACGTCCTGCAGGACACGACGTGGCTGGGCGACTGGACGAACGTGGTGCGCGACGGGGACATGGAGACCATCGCGACCCCGATCGACTGGATCGGGGTGAACTACTACAACCCGACCCGCGTCGCGCCGGCCGACCCGGACTTCGTGCCGGCCGGTCCGCACGCGGGCCTGCGCGGTGTGACCATCGAGCCGCCGCAGGGCGAGCTCACCGGGTTCGGGTGGGAGCAGAACGCCGACGCGTTCACCGAGCTGCTGGTGCGCCTGTCCCGGGACACGGCGGGGGTGCCGCTGGTGGTCACGGAGAACGGGTCCGCGTTCCCGGACGTCGTCGACCCGGCGGGTCGCGTGCACGACGTCAAGCGGACGAAGTACCTGGTGGACCACGTGCGCGCGGTGCACCGGGCGATCTCCGAGGGCGCCGACATCCGCGGCTACCTGGCGTGGTCGCTGCTCGACAACTTCGAGTGGGCGGCCGGGTACTCGCAGCGGTTCGGGATCGTGCACGTCGACTTCGAGACGCAGCAGCGCACGGTCAAGGAGAGCGCGGCCACGCTGTCCCGGATCATCGGGCAGAACGGGCTCCCCGCGCACGGTTACACCGTTTAGCCGACAGGACGGGCCGAGGGGCCTTGGCGCTCTCACCTGCAGATACTTCTGTCCGCAGGTGAGAGCGCTCTCTCGTTCAGCGCCTGCGCAGGACCCGTGGGTCGGCGTGCAGGTTCTCCGCCAGCTTGATGGTGATGAACTCGTTGTTGTCCGGCTTGCCCGGCGTGCGGCCCGACGACGACGGGAAGTTGTTGTCGTTGAGCACCGCGATCGTGCGGTCGTCGAGGATCGTGACGTCCTCGATCGTGACGAACGGGAACCTGAACGGATCCGCCTGCCCGCCGACGTGCTTCGGGTTGGCGAGGTTCAGCAGGTCGGCGACCAGTGTCTTGTCGAGCTTGCCGTCGGAGTTCCTGTCCCGCTTGTCGGCGAGGTAGACGCGCTTGACGATCGCGTCGGCGCCCTGGGCGCTGTCCCGTTCGATGATCAGCAGCCGGTTGTCGTCGACCGCGATGGCGTCACCGATGGCGAAGTTCGGGTCTTCCAACTGGTAGCGCCATGTCTTGCCGGTGAAGCTGTTGCTCGCGATGTCGAACTCGTTGAGGCGCAGCGTGCCCGGCGTATCACCGGCGACGGTGCCCTCCAGCAGCGCGTTGATCTTCTTGCCGTCCGGCGAGAGGGTGATGCCCTCGAAGCCCCTGCTGCCGCCCAGGTTCGGGTTGCCGGCCGGGTTCTCCGGAGCCCGCACGCCGGGCAGCGGTACCGGCGGGGTGAGCAGGCGGCCCGCGCGGTCGAAGTGCAGCAGGTACGGGCCGAACTCGTCGCCCATCCAGTACGTGCCGTCGGCGCCGCGGGTGACCGACTCGACGTCGATGTCGGCGCCGGTGATCACCCGGTCCTGCCTGGTCAGCGGGAACGGGATGTGGCCGTTCGGGTCGGTCAGCGTGACGCCGCCGAGCACGTCGACGGTGTTCCTCGCGAAGTCGGGTGCGATCCGGTGGATCCGCAGCAGGAAGTCCGCGCTGTTGGCCTTGGTGACGTAGCCGTTGTCGGAGATGGCGTCGAACGTGCCGTCGCTGTTGCGCACGAGACCGCTGAAGCCCTGGATGGGCTGGTCGGCGAACGGCGGCGTGACCCCGTTGATCGGGGCCGTCCCCAGTGCCGCGCCGCTCGGTTCGCTGCCGGGAAGGTAGGTCTCTGCCGGGAGGAACGCGAAGTTCGTCAGCGTCGCCTGCCTGGGGCCCTTCTGGCCGGTCACCCCCGGAGCGGCGGTGGTGGGCGTGGCCAGTGCCGTGACGGTGAGCAAAGTGAGGCCTGCGGCCAGTGTTCTCCTCATGCGGCGACCCTATGACGAGCGTTTTACGCGTGGTTCGCCTCGCGGCAACAACTTCCATGAACTCTTGACGTCATGACGACGACCTGGCGCCTGCGCTTCGAACTCAGCGACAGCCCCGGCGCGCTCGCGCGCGTCACCGTCCGGCTGGCCTCGGCCGACTGCAACGTCCTCGCGCTGCACGTGATCCCCGTGCCCGGAGGGGTGCTGGACGAGATCGTCGTGCGGGCGGCTCCCGGCGTGCTCCCCGCAGATCTCGTCGAGGCGGTGCGCAGCGAGGGCGGCAAACGCGTCGGGATCACCCGCGCCGACCTGCGCGACCTCGTGGACCAGCCGACGGCGGTGCTGCGCGCCGCGCGGATGGCGCTCACCGACCCGGAGCAGACCGCCGACGCACTCCGCCAGGTGCTGGCCGCCGACTCCGTGACGGTCGGCGAGGCAGCCGACGGCCAGGTCCAGCTGGGGGAGTGGGCCGCCCGGCGCGGCTGGGCACCCTTCACCCAGGTCGAACTCACGCGCGCGCAGGCGTTGCTCGACCTCGTGGACGCGCCGAGGCCCTCGATGCGGGCGGTGCTCAGCGACGACGGCGCGGCGCTGGTCCTGCGTCCGGGGTCCGACGAGGACGAGGACGCCGTCGCCGCCCTGCACTCCCGCTGTTCCATGAGGACGATGTTCAACCGCTACCACTCGGGCATGCGCACCGTGCCCCGCCGCTGGCTGCACCGCCTGCTCAACCCGCCACGCGGCACCACGGTCCTCGGTCAGTGCGGCGACCAGGTCGTGGCCCTGGGACAACTCATCCACACCGGCACACCGGACTGCGCCGAGGTCTCGTTGTTGGTCGAGGACGCCTGGCAACGCCGAGGCGTGGGCTCCGCACTGCTCGGCGCCCTCGCGTCGGGCGCCCGCGCGGCCGGGTTCACGGAGCTCGTCGCGTGGTGCCTCCCTTCGGAAACCGCCCTGGTTCGCACGGCCGCGCGCGCCGGTCTCGCCACCACGACACGCCGTGAAGACGGACTGCTCCGTGTTTCGATCACGCCTCGCGTGCGTGCCCTGAAGACGCCCGAAGCCGTCGAGGTCGCCGAAAAAACACGATGAACAGCGCGGAAACCCTCCTTGGAGATCCTTTGGGGCTAAGCTGCTTAGCGGATCAAAGGTTTTCATCGAGGAGTGGTGGTGCTCGTGTCCAACCACGCGCGTCCGACGTTGGAAGACGTTGCCGCGAGGGCAGGGGTTTCCCGCGCGACAGCGTCACGAGTGCTGAACGCGTCGCCGCGCGTCAGCCCGGAGGCGCTGGAAGCGGTCAACGCCGCGGTCACGGCGCTGGGCTACCAGCCCAACCGCGCCGCCCGCGCGTTGGTCACCCGTCGCACAGGCGCCGTGGCCGTGCTGTTCTCCGAGCCGGAGCCCAAGATCTTCGACGACCCGCACTTCGCGCGCCTGATCCGTGCGGGGGCGCGGGCACTGGCCGACGTCGACGTGCAGATGGTCCTCATGCTGGTGCACTCGCTGGACGACCAGGCGCGTGCACACCGGTTCCTGGCCGGCGGTCACGTCGACGGTGCCCTGGTGTTCGCACCGCACCGCAACGACGAGCTGGTCTCGATCGTGAAGAAGCTGCCGCTGCCGGTGGTGTACGCCGGCAAGCCGTGGGGGTCGTTGCGGGGGATGCACCTCGTGGACAACGACAACGAGGGCGGCGCCGTGCTCGCCACCGAGCACCTGAAGTCGCTCGGGCGCAAGAAGATCGTCCACGTCTCCGGGCCCTTGGACGAACTGTCCGCCATAGACCGGTTGAACGGCTTCAAGTCGGCCATGTCGTTGGACGACAAGGGAGTCGCCCGGCTCACCGAGGACGGTGGGTTCACCCGGGAGGGTGGGCGGAAGGCCATGTCCGCGTTGCTGGCTCGGGTGCCTTCGCTCGATGCTGTCTTCGTGGCTTCCGACCTGATGGCTGCCGGTGCGCTGGAGACGTTGCACGAGGCTGGGCGGCGGGTTCCTGAGGATGTCGCCGTGGTCGGGTTCGACGATCATGTGGCCATTGCCGAGCACACTTCGCCGCCGTTGACTTCGGTGCGGCAGGATTCCGATGAGCAGGTCAAGGTGATGGTCGAGCACCTGGTGAAGCTGCTTCGGGATGAGACTGTGAAGAAGAAGCAGCAGATGTTGCCGACTGTGCTGGTTCGGCGCGAGTCTGCCTGACGTTTCTGGCTGAGGGCTCCGCCCTCAGACTCCGGCACTCCCGAAGGAGCCGGTCCCACGCCGTGCGCGGGTAGATGGCACGCCCGTTGCTTTGGGCGGCGTGCTGTTGCGTTGGGTGGTGGCCCCCTCGTCTAGCGCGGCGGCAAAGCTCAGGAGCGCTAGACGGGGGAGCCACCACCGCTCCCTTGAGGAATGACTGCTTGCCTGCGGCATCGCTTGGCCTTGCTCGTCATCGCGGGACTGTCAGACCTCGCCGCTACCTTGGGACGCGGGGGAGCCGAAACGCGAGAGGACCCCTGCGCGAGCCTGCGCTCCGGCGGCTAGTTGCCCATGCTCTTGCAGGTGGGCGGCGGGAGTGGGTTCAGCGGACTGCACGGCCAGCCCGACGAGGACGGTGCCGGCGTCGTCGTTTGTGATGGCGGAGGTGGGGGCTGCGCCGGGTTCGTCGCCGCTGGGGGTGGCGTGGTGGTCTTCTGCGGTTGCTGCGTGCTCGGGGGCGAGCCGGTGTAGCTCGATGGTGCGCTGCTGCTCGGGGTCGAGCTCTCCGTCGAGCTCTGCGGGGTGCTGGGGGTGGACGAGATCCACGTGGATGCCGGGGTTCTGCTCAGCGGGTCTTCGCCTGCCGCTCCGTGGAGCGCCATGCCTACCAGCACGCCGAGCAACGCTGACCCGAGCACGGCGGAGCCGCCTGCGGCCCACAGTGCGCGCACAGCAGTCCTCCTCTAAATGCTCACGGTGTGAAGTCGGGCGGTCACTCTCTTCGGCAGATTACCGGCTGGGCCGGTCGCAGGAGAACGCTCACCTGGTTGCCTTATCGGCTCCTTGACGGCCCCGGTTGAGTGATCGCTGTCACTGAACTGTGATGCGGGCCAGTACCAAACTGGCACCGGAAAGGCCTGCCACCAGCACGGTTCCGGTCAAATGCCACGTCGGAGCGTCACCCGTGCAGGTGAACACCTCGGTGAAGCGTTCCGTGGAGCAGGTGACGAACGGGACCGACGAGAGGGCGATCGAGGAGGCTGCCACGCCGCCCAGCAGTGCGGAGCCGAACGTGCGCATGACGGGGAACGCGGCGTTGGCCGTGCCCATCGCCGCGATGGCGAAGAGGAGTGGCACCGGTCTGGGGAACAGGCCTGTCAGGGCGCAGCCGATCATCAGGACGCCGAGCACGGCCTGGCCGATCCTCGCCTGTGTCGCCACGGCTTGGCACCCTAACAACTCCGTAAGCTCTTTTCGGTCCGGTTTGCGCCAGTATTTTCGGTATGCGCCATCGTCGAATCCTGATTCCCGTCTCAGTTTTCCTGGTCGTCGCTCTCGGGGTCGGGCTGTACCTGTTCCAGCCGTGGCGGTTGCTCACGGTTCGTGAAACGCGTGACGCGTTGCTCGTGCCCGCGGCCACTGTTCAGTCGACCGCTCCGTCCACGGCGCAGCCGGCCGCTTCCAGTGCTCCCGCGCCCGTCGCGAAAACGCCCAAGGAGGTCGCGGCCGGCGAGTGGCGCTCACTTGAGCACGCGACCACCGGTAAGGCCAGCCTCATCGAACTGCCTGACGGAGGGCATTCGGTCCAGTTCGCCTCGTTGAACACGAGCGACGGGCCTGACCTGTACGTTTACCTCTCGCCGCACGCGTCGAGCTCGTCGGAGAAGACCTTTGGTCAGGGATTCACGAGTCTGGGCAAGTTGAAGGGAAACCGCGGCGATCAGGTGTACGACATTCCGGCGGGCGTGGATGTGGCAACCATTCGGAGTGTCGTGATCTGGTGTCAGAGGTTCAGTGCGGGGTTCGCGGTAGCGCCGCTGGAACAAGCCTGAAACATCAAGAACGGACGACTCTTTCACCATTGACTTTCTTGGTCTAGACCACATAGCGTCTGCGGACACCACATCGTCCCTTGCCGGCGGACGTGCGCAAGCCCCGTTGGCGAGGAGTACGGCTCACCGGGTGGGCCCACTGCGGCGGTGACGCGGCTCGAACTCTCCCGGAGCCGCGCCACCGCCGGTGGCGTTTACTGTGGGTCGTGCACACCAGGACCGTGGCGATCCATTACGTGCGTGCGGCGCTCCGCGCGTGCCCGGAGCCGTCCGCCGTCCTGCTCGGTGCGGGCATCCCCCAGAGCCTTCTCGCGGACGACCGTGCGCGCGTCACGCCCGCGCAGTACACGAAGTTCATCCAGACGCTCTGGGAAGTCCTCGACGACGAGTTCATGGGCTTCGGACCGCGGCCGTCCAAGCGCGGCACGTTCGCGATGATGTGCCTGCTGGCCGTGCACTGCCCGGACCTCGAATCGGCGCTCAAGCGCGGCCTGGCCTTCTACGCGCTCTTCGACGAGCCGCTGGAGCTGTCGCTCGACGGCGGCCGCTTCACGCTCCACGTTCCCGGCGACCCCGACCACTTCCTCACCGAGTCGCTTCTCGTGCTGTGGCACCGCTTCTCGTCGTGGCTCATCGGCCGCCGCATCCCGTTGCAGAGCGCCGAGTTCGGCTACCCGGAACCGGCGCACGCCGCCGAGTACCACCTGATCTTCGGGTGCCCGCTGCGGTTCGGCGCGCGCGTCACCACGATCGCGTTCGACCCGAAGTTCCTGCGCATGCCCGTGGTGCAGGACGAGGCGGCGCTGAAGCGGTTCCTGCGGCACTCGCCGGCCGATCTGCTGTCGCGGCGCGACCACGGCGCGGACACGTCCGGGCACGTGCGGCGGCTGCTCGGGCGCGGGGTGACCGGGCTGGAGGCCGTGGCGGCCCAGCTGGGGGTGTCGGCGCCCACGTTGCGCCGCAGGCTGGCGGCCGAGGGAACGTCGTTCCGCGAGGTGCGCGAGCAGTTGCTGCGTGACCAGGCGGTCGCCTCGCTGGTGCGGGGCGGGGAGTCGGTCGAGGAACTGGCGCTGCGCCTCGGGTTCTCCGAGGCGAGCGCCTTCCACCGGGCCTTCAAACGCTGGACCGGGTCCTCACCCGGCTCCTACCGCGCCTAGAACTTGTCGCGCTCCCGCAGCGAGGCAGGCGGGCGGAACCGCTCCCCGTACGTGTCGGCGAGGTAGTCCGCGCGTTCCACGAACGCCTGCACGCCGCAGGAGTTGATGAACTGCAGCGTGCCACCGCTCCACGGCGCGAAGCCGAACCCGAAGATCGAGCCGATGTTCGCGTCCGCCACCGACGTCAGCACGCCCTCGTCCAGGCACCGCACGGTTTCCAGCGACTGCACGAACAGCAACCGGTCACGCACGTCCTGTTCGGACACTCCGGCGTCGGCCTTCGCGTACCGGGTCGCCAGCTCGGGCCACAGGAACTTCTTGCCGCCCTCGGGGTACTCGTAGAAGCCGGCACCGGTCGACTTCCCGCTGCGGCCCAGCGACACCATCTCGCGGATCAGGTCGTAGGCCGGGCTCTCCGACACGAGCGACGGGTCGTCGGCGAGCGTCTGGTCGTGGATCTTCAGCTGCAGCGACAGCGTCACCTCGTCCGACACCGCCAGCGGGCCGACGGCCATGCCGGACTTCTTCGCCACGTTCTCGATCAACGCCGGCGCCACGCCCTCGGCCAGCATCGTGATCGCCTCGATCACGTACGTGCCGAACGTCCGCGAGGTGTAGAAGCCGCGCGAGTCGTTGACCACGATCGGCGTCTTCCCGATCTGCCGCACGTAGTCGAGCGCGCGCTGGAGCGTCTCCTCGGACGTCTTCTCGCCGCGGATGATCTCCACGAGCCGCATCTTCGGCACGGGCGAGAAGAAGTGCAGGCCGATGAACCGCTCCGGCGCCGTCACCGCCGACGCGAGGCCGGTGATCGGCAGCGTCGAGGTGTTGGACGCGATCACCGCGTCCGGCAACGCCTTCTCCTCGGCCGCGGGCAGCACCTCGTTCTTCAGCTCGCGGTTCTCGAAGACCGCCTCGATGATCAGGTCGCAGCCCGCGAGGTCGTCGTCGGAGTCGGTCGGCGTGATGCCTTCCAGGCCCTGAGCGCCCTTCTGGGCACCTTCGAGGCTGACGTCCTTCAGGACCACCTCGATGCCCGCCTTCGCGGACACCTCGGCGATTCCGGCGCCCATCATGCCCGCGCCCAGCACGCCGAGCTTGGCCACGCGACGACCCGTGGCGGACGCGCGGCCGTTGACCTCGTTGAGGTTGAACCAGAACGCCGTGATCATGTTCTTGGAGACCTGGCCCGAAGCCAGTTCCACGAAGTAGCGGCCCTCGATCTTCAGCGCCGTGTCGAAGTCGACGTAGGCACCCTCGACGGCCGTCGCCATGATCTTCTCCGGCGCCGGGTACACGCCGTGCGACTTCTTGCTCAGCACGGCCGGAGCCGCCGCGAGCAGGCCGTAGCTGTTGGGGTCGCCGAACTTCAGGTCCGGCACGCCCGCGCCCTGCACGTCCCACGGCTGCGTCGGCGCCGGGTTCGCCTTGATCCACGCTCGGGCCTCGGAGATCAGCTCCTCGCGCGTGTCCACGACCTGGTGCACGATTCCGGCCTGCAGCGCGCGTTCCGGCCGCAGCTGCTTGCCCTCCATGAGCAACGGCAACGCCTTCTGCACGCCCAGCAGGCGCACCATGCGCGTGACGCCACCGCCGCCGGGCAGCAGGCCCAGCGTCGCCTCGGGCAGGCCGACGCGGATGCTGTTGTCGTTCAACAGGATCCGGCGGTGCGCGGCCAGCGCGATCTCGAAACCGCCGCCGAGCGCGGTCCCGTTGATCGCCGCCACGACCGGCTTGCCGAGCCTCTCCAGGCGTCGCAGCTGCGACTTGAGCTCCTCGACGCCTTCGAGCGCCTGCGAGGCGTTCTCCGGCGTGATCGCGATCAGCACGTTGAGGTCGCCGCCGGCGAAGAACGTCTTCTTGGCGGACGTGATGATCACACCGGTGATCTCGTCGCCTTCGAGGCGGGAGACCGCGTCGCCCATCAGGCCCCGGTACTCGTCGTTCATCACGTTGGCGGAGCCGGACATGTCCATCGTCAGGGTGACGATGCCTTCGGCGTCCTTGTCGTAGTGGAACGGCATGCCTCAGACCCTCTCGATGATCGTCGCGATACCCATGCCGCCGCCCACGCACAGCGTGGCCAGGCCGCGGCGCAGGTCCCGGCGCTCCAGCTCGTCCAGCAGCGTGCCCAGGATCATGCAGCCGGTGGCGCCGAGCGGGTGGCCCAGCGCGATGGCGCCGCCGTTGACGTTGGCCTTGTCCTCGGGGATGTCCATGTCGCGCAGGAACTTCAGCACGACCGACGAGAACGCCTCGTTGACCTCGAACAGGTCGATGTCCTCGACCGAGAGGCCCGCCTTGTCCAGCGCCTTGCGCGCGGACGGTGCCGGTCCGGTGAGCATGATCGTCGGCTCCGTGCCCACGACGGCGACGGACACGATCCGGGCGCGGGGCGTCAGGCCGAGGGCCTTGCCCGTCGCCGCCGAACCGATGAGCATCGCCGCGGCGCCGTCGACGATCTGCGACGAGTTGCCGGGCGTGTGCACGTGGCTGATGCGCTCGACGGTGGGGTAGCGGTCGATCGCGACGGTGTCGTAGCCGAGGTCGCCGTGGAACTGGAAGCTCGGCTTCAACCGGCCGAGCGACTCCACAGTGGACTCCGGACGGATCGTCTCGTCCTCCTTGAGCACCACCGTGCCGTTCTGGTCGACGACCGGCACGACGGACCGCTCGAACCGGCCGTCCTTCTGCGCCTCGAACGCGCGGGCGTGCGACCGGGCGGCCCACGCGTCGACGTCCGTGCGGGAGAAGCCCTCCAGCGTCGCGATCAGGTCGGCGGACACGCCCTGCGGCACGAACGACAGGTCGAAGTTCGTCTGCGGGTCGATCGCCCACGCGCCGCCGTCGGACCCCATCGGCACGCGCGACATCGACTCGACGCCGCCCGCCACCACCAGGTCCTCGAACCCGGACGCGACCTTGGCCGCGGCGAGGTTCACCGACTCGAGGCCCGACGCGCAGAACCGGTTGAGCTGCACCCCGGCCGGGCGCTGGTCCCACCCGGCGGCCAGCACCGCGGTGCGGGCGATGTCGCCGCCCTGCTCACCGAGCGGGGACACCACGCCGAACACGACGTCGTCCACCGCGGAGGTGTCGAGGGAGTTGCGTTCGGACAGCGCGCGCAGCACACCGGCGGCCAGTTCGACGGGCTTGACGCTGTGCAGCGACCCGCGCTTTCCCTTGCCGCGCGGCGTGCGCACCGCGTCGAAGATCAAGGCTTCGCTCATGACACCACGCTAGGCCCGGCCTCTCGACCTGGCCATGACCGTGGAGGGTGACCGATTAGCTCACCCGGCACTCCATGTGCTCGGGTTCCTCGGCGTCGACGAACCCGAGCCGCTCGTACAGACGTCGCGCCGGCAGGTTGTCGTCCCACACGCGCAGCCGCACGACCTTCCAGCCCTCCTCGGCCGCCCACGTCAGCACCGTCCTGACCAGGGCTTCCCCGATCCCCCGGCCGCGATGGGAGTCACGCACCCACATCGAGTAGAGGTAGAGGCCCTCGGGTTCCGCGGTGGCGGCGACCAGGGCGACCGGGCGGGGATCGAGCACGACGAGCTTCAGGCCTTCCGCCGCGCGGGCACGCCACTCGTCTTCTCCGTACCTCTGCTCGCGGGCCAGCGTGGAGCCGAACTCCCCGGGGTCGCTGGCCAGTGCGTCCAGTCGGGTGTCGCGCCAGAGCTCCCACTCGTCCGGCGTGACCTGGTGGATCTGCATACCCAGCAGTCTGTACGACCGGGGTGGGAATTTCGCTCACTTTTTCCGGGCTGCGCAGGCGCGGCGGTCATGGCGTGGATCACCGCCCGGTGGTTTCGTGGACCGCATGGCAGAGCGTCGATCGCGGTGGATGGACAGTGACCTGGACCAGTTGCGCCAGCTCGCACGCACGTTCTTCGAAAAGGAGGTCACACCGCACGTCGAGCGCTTCGCCGAGCAGAAGCAGGTCGACCGCGAACTGTGGCGCAAGGCCGGTGAGCTCGGCCTGCTGTGCCTGAGCATCCCCGAGCAGTACGGGGGCGGTGGCGGCACCTTCGCCCACGAGGCCGTGTTGCTGGAGGAGCAGGCGCGGGCCGGCGACAGCGCGTGGGGCAACAGCGTCCACAGCGGCATCGTGGCCCACTACCTGAACTCCTACGGCTCCGAGGAGCAGAAGCAGCGCTGGCTGCCCAAGCTGGCGTCCGGCGAGTACGTCGGCGCGATCGCGATGACCGAACCCGGCGCGGGCTCAGACCTGCAGGGCATCCGGACCAAGGCGATCAGGGACGGCGACGAGTACGTCATCAACGGCTCGAAGACGTTCATCACCAACGGCGTGCACGCCGACCTGGTGATCGTGGTGGCCAAGACCGACCCGGCGCAGGGTGCCCAGGGCATCTCGCTGCTGGTCGTGGAGAACGACATCCGGCGCGGCCGGGTGCTCGACAAGGTCGGCATGAAGGGCCAGGACACCGCCGAGCTGTTCTTCGACGACGTCCGCGTGCCGGTCACGAACCTCCTCGGCGACCAGGAGGGCCTCGGGTTCATCCAGCTCATGCAGCAGCTCCCGCAGGAACGCCTGATCATCGGCGTCTGCTGCATCGCGGGCATCGAGGCGGCCGTCGACGTGACGCTGAAGTACGTGAAGGAGCGCACGGCGTTCGGCAAGGAGCTGATGAAGTTCCAGAACACCCGGTTCAAGCTCGCCGAGTGCGCCACCGAGGCAGCTGTGACCAGGGCGTTCATCGACGAGTGCGTCGAGAAGCACCTGAAGGGTGAACTGGACATCCCGACCGCCGCGATGGCGAAGTGGTGGGCCAGCGACCGGCTGGGCAAGGTCGTCGACGAGTGCGTGCAGCTCTTCGGCGGCTACGGCTACATGAACGAGTACCCGATCGCGCGTGCCTGGTCCGACGCCCGCGTCCAGCGGATCTACGGCGGCACGAACGAGATCATGAAGGAAATCATCGCGAGGTCCCTGTGACCGGTCCCCTCGCAGGTCTTCGCGTCGTCGAACTCGCGGGCCTCGCACCCGCGCCGTTCGGTGCCATGGTGCTCGCCGACCTCGGCGCGGACGTGATCCAGGTGCACAAGCCGGGGAGCGTGCCGACGATCCCCGGCGACTTCCTCGGCCGCAACCGGCGCTCGATCGCGATCGACACCCGCAGGCCCGAAGGCGCCGAGCTGGTGTTGCAGCTGGTCGAACGCTCGGACGTGCTGATCGAGGGCTTCCGGCCGGGCGTCACCGAACGGCTGGGCATCGGCCCCGCGCAGTGCCTCGCCCGCAACCCGCGCCTTGTATATGGACGCATGACCGGCTGGGGCCAGGACGGGCCCCTCGCCGACCGCGCCGGCCACGACATCAACTACATCGCCGTCGCGGGTGCCCTGGAACCACTCGGCCGGGCCGGCGGGCCGCCGTCGTTCCCGATCAACCTGCTCGGCGACTTCGGCGGGGGCGGGCTGCTGCTGGCCCTCGGCGTGCTCGCCGCGCTGTACGAACGGGAGCGCTCCGGACGCGGCCAGGTCGTGGACGCCGCCATGGTCGACGGGGCGGCGTTGCTGACGACGTTCCTGCACGGGATGCGGTCCGCGGGCATGTGGACGGGCGGGCGCGGCGAGAACATGCTCGACGGTGGAGTGCCGTTCTACGACGTGTACGAGGCCGCGGACGGGAAGTACGTGGCGATCGGCGCGCTGGAGGAGAAGTTCTACGCGGACCTCGTGCGCGTGCTGGGCCTGGAGGACGCACCCTCGCGCAACGATCCGGCGAACTGGCCCGAGCTGAGGGAGCGCATCGCGGCGGCGGTGAAGACCCGGCCGCGGGACGAATGGGCTGACCTCGCGCGGGACACGGACGCCTGCCTGGCGCCGGTGCTGACCCCCGCCGAGGCGGCACGGCACCCGTACAACGAGGCGCGCTCCACTTTCGTGGACGTGTCCGGTGCGCCGCACCCCGCGCCGGCGCCTCGCTTCGACCGCACTCCGGCCGCCGTTCCAACGGCTCCGGTTTCCGCCGGGGTGAACACCGGGGAAGTGCTTGCCGACATGGGTGTGGCGGACGAACGCATTATGGAACTGCGGCGGTCTGGAGTAATTGGATGAATGTTCGGGTGTGCATTAATAACGCCACGAGCGCGTGACGGTGCGTGATGGGGGACGTTCGGCATCCGGGTGAGGGCCGGTGCAACAGTCTCTCTTCCAAGCTGTGGGATGCGAGGGGCTCCGTGTTCACCTCGTGCCCAGGACATCGGCGCTGCTGACGCCTGTCTTTAGCCGCCATTCGGGTGACGTTGGCCGTCGTGCAGACGTGCGTCGCCGGTGGATCCTGTGACGAGTTTGGCGTGGTCGTTGTTCATCGCAAGGGTGAATGAGGGACCATGGCGGGTGACACGGGCGGTCCGCCGCTCGACCGGTGAACCACATGGACGGAGAGGTACCTGTGAACCTCAAGAAGGTGCTAGTGCTGGCGGGCGTCGCGCTGGTGCTGTTCCTCCTGATCACCCAGCCCGAGCAGTCCGCCTCGGCGGTGCAGCAGGTACTCGGCTGGCTGCGTCAGGGCGCGGAGTCGATCATCACCTTCGTCAGGAGCCTCTTCGGCACGGCCACCCCGATCAGCTAGTGACAGCGGGTGATCCTCGGCTGTCTGCGTTGAGCCGGACGGGTGGAATGAGGCCAATCACGCACTGGTAACGGGTGTTCTGGGGATTCAGGGTCTGGCGATTGTCAGACCTACCGAATACCTTCCGCTGCAATGGCCGATCCCCGACCGACGAGGAGGCACATATGGTCGAGGACTCCGGGGTCCACGAGCTGTTGCAGCAGTGGGCGGCTGAACGGTCTGATGACGCAGAGATGCAGGAGGTGAACCGGATCAAGAACGCATGGCTCGCGGAGGCTCCCCCCTCGGCGCCAGGCATCCCCGTGCAGCGGGGAGGCAGGAGCGGGTCGCGTGGCTTGGTCAAGGTCGACTCGGCGGATCCGGCCTACGTGGCCGCGATGCGCAAGCGGGCGCCGGAGGCACCCGAGGCACTGCTCGCCGCCGCGGCGAGCTACTGGCAGCTGGTGGGCGACGTCGCCGAGGCCGAGCAGTGGTGGGACGCGGGCATCAGCCCGTTGGACCAGCGCGCGCTCGACTACCGCGCGGCCGGCCTGTCTCCTGCCGACCTCGGTCGGCGCCTGGGACCGATGACGGTTCTCCAGCACCTCCGCCGCGGTTCTGCCGCAGCCTGGTGCGTCGCACGTCTGCAGAGGCAGCGCCGGGACGGCGTGGCATAGGGCTCCACAAGCGGGAGCCGCATGCTCGCGGAACGCGCTCGCCGAGCTTGTTCCGCGTGTCTTGTGGGGGCCGAGCCCCCACGCCCCAGCCGGGGGGCAAGCCCCCCGGACCCCCAACGGGTCGGCCTCCGCCCAGGAGGCCCCACCCAATCTCCAACTTGTAGTGTGGAGGTCGTGCGCGGCCTCCTTACTCCCCAGCGTGTGCTGATCGCGTTCGCCTGTCTGGCGGCGCTGGTCGCCTGTTGCGGGCTCGCGTGGTGGCAGTGGCAGCGCTTCGAGTCCGCCAGCGGCACGTTCCAGAACCTCGGTTACGTGCTCCAGTGGCCGCTCTTCGGCCTCTTCCCCCTCTTCATGGTGTGGCGTTTCCGCCGTTTGGCGCGCCAGAACCGTGACGCGGATCTCGCACCGGAGCCGGTTGCGCCCGCTCCCGCACCGGTGGCTACCGTTGACGCCGTCAAACCCGCGCCTGTCGAGCACTTCGACGACGAAGAAGACGCGGAGCTCGCGGCCTACAACCGCATGCTCGCGGACCTCAACGCGCGGGACGGTCGTTGAGCGAAGGCGGGCAGATGAAGGGTGCGTTGACCCGGTTCAGGGTCATGGCTTACGTGGTCGGAGTCTTCCTGTTGCTCCTGGTCGTGGCCATGGTGCTCAAGTACGCCGCGGACATGGACGGCGCGATGAAGGTCGTCGGCCCGATCCACGGCTTCCTCTACGCCATCTACCTGGTGATTTCGGTCGACCTGGCGCTGAAGCTGCGCTGGTCGATCAAGGGCACCGCGCTGGTGCTGCTCGCCGGCACGATCCCGTTCCTGTCCTTCTGGGCGGAGCGCAAGGTGGTCGAGAAGACTGCTCAGGGCGTCCCGCTGTGACGTTTGGCCTGCTAGCGTCTGGGGCTGACAACTGAACACGGCCGTCGATGTCGCGCGGAAGAGACCCCTCGAGATTTTGATCACCTCGGGCGGGCGCCGAAGGAGCAATCCCTCCCCGGAATCTCTCAGGCACAGGTACCGCGCGACGAAGGCAACTCTGGAAAGCAGGCTCATCAGCAGCCTCGCCCACGGTGCAAGCCGCGCTCCGCGCGGTGAAGCTCTCAGGCTCATGACAGAGGGGGAGGCTCGCTCTAGTGAGGAGTCTCCGATGGACCGTGTCATTCTTCTGATGCCTCAGCCGGCCGCGTCCGGCTCTTCGGCGCACCCTGGAGGACCGTTCTGATGTCCCGCCTCACGCCTCTGAACGCCGAGCACGAGCAGCTCGGCGCGATGTTCACCGACTTCGCGGGCTGGCGGATGCCGCTGCGCTACTCGTCCGAG
This sequence comes from Lentzea sp. NPDC051208, assembly GCF_040682435.1. NCBI lineage: Bacteria > Bacillati > Actinomycetota > Actinomycetes > Pseudonocardiales > Pseudonocardiaceae > Lentzea > Lentzea sp. NPDC051208. The sequence continues at coordinate 116,137 of NZ_JBFBAW010000011.1, forward strand.
CTGGCGGAGCACCACGCGGTGCGCACGACCGCGGGCCTGTTCGACCTCACGCACATGGGTGAGATCGTCCTGACCGGACCGCAGGCCGGTGAGGCCCTCGACTACGCGCTGGTCGGCCACATCTCGGCACTCGCCGTCGGCAAGGCGCGCTACACGATGATCACCCAGGCCGACGGCGGCGTGATCGACGACCTGATCGTGTACCGCCTGGGCGACGAGGAGTTCATGGTCGTCGCGAACGCCTCGAACGCTCTGGTCGTCGCCGAGGCCCTGGTCGAGCGCGCCGCCGGGTTCGACACCGTCGTCACGGACGCCTCGACGGACTACGCGCTGATCGCGATCCAGGGCCCGAAGTCGGTCGAGATCCTCTCCGGCCTGACCGAGACCGACCTGTCGGCGGTCAAGTACTACGCCTCGTACCCGTCCACCGTGGCCGGTGTCGACGCGCTGCTCGCCCGCACCGGGTACACCGGCGAGGAGGGCTTCGAGCTCTTCGTCGCGCCCGCCGACGCGCCCGCGGTCTGGGCCGCGTTGCTGTCCGCGGGCGAGGCGCACGAGCTCAAGCCGTGCGGTCTCGGCTGCCGCGACACGTTGCGTCTCGAAGCCGGGATGCCGTTGTACGGCAACGAACTCACGACGTCGCTGACGCCGTACAACGCGAACCTGGGCCGCGTGGTGAAGCTCGACAAGCCCGGCGACTTCGTGGGCCGCGAGGCGCTGACCAAGGTCGCCGAGTCTGGGGTGGACTCGGTCCTCGTCGGACTGAAGACGCCCGAGCGCCGCGCCCCGCGCCACGGCTACGCGGTGCTCGACGGCGACGAGGTCGTGGGCGAGGTGACGTCGGGCGCGCTGTCCCCGACCCTCGGCTACTCCGTCGCCATGGCCTACGTGTCGAAGGACAGTGCCGAGCCCGGCACCTCACTGCTGGTGGACGTCCGCGGCAAGAAGCAGCCGGTCGAGGTCGTCGCACTTCCGTTCTACAAGCGCGCCAAGTAGGGAGATCCTCCAGATGTCCGACCAGTTCAACGCCTCCCTCGCGGAGTACGACCCCGAGGTGGCCGAGGCCGTTGCGGCCGAGCTGGCACGCCAGCAGGGCACGCTCGAGATGATCGCCTCGGAGAACTTCACGCCCGTCTCGGTGCTGCAGGCCCAGGGCTCCGTCCTGACCAACAAGTACGCGGAGGGCTACCCCGGCCGCCGCTACTACGGCGGCTGCGAGCACGTGGACGTCGTCGAGCGCCTCGCCATCGAGCGCATCAAGTCGCTCTTCGGCGCCGGTTTCGCGAACGTCCAGCCGCACTCGGGCGCGCAGGCCAACGCGGCCGCGATGTTCGCTCTGCTCCAGCCCGGCGACACGATCCTGGGCCTGGACCTCGCGCACGGCGGCCACCTGACGCACGGCATGCGCATCAACTTCTCCGGCAAGCTCTACAACGTCGTGCCGTACCACGTCGCGGACTCCGACGGTCGCGTCGACATGGCCGAGGTCGAGCGCCTGGCGCAGGAGCACCGGCCGAAGCTGATCGTCGCCGGCTGGTCCGCCTACCCGCGCCAGCTGGACTTCGCCGAGTTCCGCCGCATCGCGGACTCGGTCGAGGCGTACCTGATGGTCGACATGGCGCACTTCGCCGGCCTCGTCGCCGCCGACCTGCACCCGTCGCCCGTGCCGCACGCGCACGTCACGACGACCACGACGCACAAGACCCTCGGCGGTCCCCGTGGCGGCGTGATCCTGTCGAACGACGCCGACATCGCCAAGAAGATCAACTCGGCGGTGTTCCCCGGCCAGCAGGGCGGCCCGCTGGAGCACGTGATCGCGGCCAAGGCGGTGGCGTTCAAGCACGCCGCCTCGCCGGAGTTCGCGGACCGCCAGCGCCGCACGCTCGAGGGCGCGCGGATCCTGGCCGAGCGCCTGTCGCAGGCGGACGTCGCGGCGGCCGGCGTGAAGGTGCTGACCGGGGGCACGGACGTGCACCTGGTCCTCGTCGACCTGGTGAACTCCGAACTGGACGGCAAGCAGGCCGAGGACGTGCTGCACCAGATCGGCATCACGGTCAACCGCAACGCCGTTCCGAACGACCCGCGCCCGCCGATGGTCACGTCCGGCCTGCGGATCGGTACGCCGGCGCTCGCGACCCGAGGGTTCGGCGAGGTGGACTTCACCGAGGTCGCCGACGTGATCGCGGAGGCCCTGAAGCCGGACGCGGCGATCGACGAGCTGCGTGCGCGCGTCGAGGTGCTGGCGGCGAAGCACCCGCTGTACTCCACGCTCTGACGCTGAACGACGAGGGGCGCCACCGAAAACCGGTGGCGCCCTTTGCGTTGGTGACCCGAGAGCGAAACGACGGGAACCCCGGCCCCTTCCCCAGGGCCGGGGTTTCACCGTGTCAGGGTGATGTGTGTTTCAGATGGACCGTCCTAAAGGGATGCTGTGGGGTTACGCAGCGGGGGCCGTGACACCAGGGGGCAGGCACTCCACGTTGCGCTTGCCGTCGGGCTGGATGACGAACCAGGTGCCACCAACGCCCTGGCCCTTCCACGCGCCCGGCTTCGGGTCCTGCGAGTAGGTGTAAAGGGCCCAGCCGTCGATGGCGACCTGCTTCTTGCCGTCAGCGCGCGTGATCAGCGAGACGAGCTTCGCGTCGACGCCTTCGACCTGCGGGATCGTGTCCGCGATCAGCGGCGGCCACGTCACGGCGCACTGGTTGTTGCAGTTCGACTTGCCTTCGGGCTTCGGGGTGTCCTTGTCGAAGCGGTAAAGGGTGCGGCCGTCGCCGTCCTGGACCACGAGGCCCATCTTGTCGACGGGCTTGCCGACCAGCTTCAACGTGCTGACCGGGGCTGCTGCCGGGGGTTGCGCCGCAGGGGGCTGCGCGGCCGGAACTTCCGGGGCCTGCTGCTGTACAGGGGCTTCGGGGGCCTGCGCGGGCTCCTGGAGTACCGGGGGCTGACCCACGTCGCCGTAGTCACCGAGGACGCCCAGGTCGGTTTCGGTTTGTGCCACCGGCTTGGAGTTCGTGCCACTGCCAGTGGCGCTCCAGACACCCAGACCCAGCACAACTGCCAGTCCCGCGGCGAGCCCGATGGCAATGCGGTTACGTCGGATCACACTCATGTCCTCCTCGTCCATCCGTTCGCTCTATCCAGGCCATACGGCCGGGGTTGCGTCTCGGTTCAGAAACGAACCGAACCTCGTCCCGTCTCGAACGTCTGGCGGAGCCAGGTCACACAGGAGGTGCAGGGTGGTCGTCGCAGGTCAGCTGGCAGGAATGGCCGAACGAGTGCTGGGTGCACCGTTGCCGATCGGATTTCGGGCCTGGGACGGAAGTGTGGCCGGACCGCAGGACGGCACGGTGCTCGTGATCCGCTCCCGCGACGCGTTGCGGCGGCTCGTCTGGAGTCCGAACGAACTGGGGCTCGCCCGCGCGTACGTGAGCGGGGAGCTCGACGTCGAGGGCGATCTCGCCACCGGTCTCTCGCAGATCTGGGGACTCGTGCGGCGGGGTGTCACCCGGCGGCCCCGGCTCTCGGAGGTCGCGAAGCTCGCGTGGCGGTTGAAGGTCCTGGGGCCCAACCCGGACGCGCCGAAGGAGGAAGCCCGGCTGAAAGGGGCGCTGCACACGAAGAGCCGCGACCGTGACGCCATTTCGCACCACTACGATCTGAGCAACGACTTCTACCGGCTCGTGCTCGACCCGAGCATGGCCTACTCGTGCGCGTACTTCACGTCCGACGACGAGCCGCTCGCGCAGGCGCAGCACAACAAGCTGGACCTCGTGTGCCGCAAGCTCGGCCTGGAGCCGGGCATGCGCCTGCTGGACGTCGGCTGCGGGTGGGGTTCGATGATCATCCACGCCGCCAAGCACTACGGCGTGCGCGCGACCGGGGTGACGATCTCCGCCCAGCAGCGCGCGCACATCCTCGGCCGGATCGAGGCCGAAGGACTGACCGGCCGGGTCGAGGTGCGGTTGCAGGACTACCGCGAGGTGCGCGACGAGCCGTTCGACGCGATCTCCACGATCGAGATGGGCGAGCACGTCGGCGAGAGCAACTACCCCGAGTACGCCTCGACGCTGCACCGGCTGCTCAAGCCGGAGGGCCGCCTGCTGCTGCAGCAGATGTCGCGCGGACGCAACGCACCGGGCGGTGGGGCGTTCATCGAGTCGTACGTCGCGCCGGACATGCACATGCGGCCGGTCAGTGCCACGACTGGTTTTCTCGAAGACGCCGGCCTGGAGATCCGTGACGTGCATGCGTTGCGCGAGCACTACGTGTGGACCGTACGGGCGTGGGGACAGACTCTCGAAGAGCGCTGGGACGAGGTCGTCGCCCTGGTCGGCGAGGGCCAGGCGCGCGTGTGGCGGCTGTACCTCGCGGGCGGCGCGCTGACGTTCGAGGAGGGCCGGATGGGGGTGGATCAGATCCTCGCGGTGCGCAGGAGCGAGAGCGGCCGCAGCGGCATGCCACGCGTGCGTCGTGAGCTGGTGGCCCGGTGAGCTTCCTGATCAGCTTCGTCGTGGTGCCGGCACTGCTCAGCGGCCTGTTCCTGTACGCGGACTCCCGCAAGCGCTACGACCTGGTCGACTCGGTGTGGGGCCCTGGCTTCGCCGTGATCGCGGTGATCACGTTGCTGTTCGCGGAAGGCGAACCCACTCGGCAGTGGGTGGTCACCGCTCTCACCGTGGTGTGGGGCGTACGCCTGGGCGTGCACATCCACTCGCGCAACCGCGGCAAGGACGAAGATCCGCGCTATCAGAACATCATGAGGCGAGCCAAGGGAAATCCACGCCTGCGGATGTACGGCGTCTACCTGCTTCAGGCCGTGCTGATGTGGATCGTGTCGCTGCCCGTCCAGGCCGCGCAGCACCTTTCGGCCCCGTTCGGAGTGCTAGATTGGCTGGGCACTGGCGTGTGGACGGTCGGCTTCGTCTTCGAGGCCGTGGGTGACTGGCAGCTCTCCCGGTTCCGGGCGGACCCGGCGAACAAGGGCGCCGTGATGGACCGCGGTTTGTGGCGCTACACAAGGCATCCGAACTACTTCGGTGACTCCGTCGTGTGGTGGGGCCTGTACCTGTTCGCGTTGCAGTCGTGGCTCACCGCGCTCACGATCATCGGTCCGGTGGTCATGACGTGGCTGCTCGCGAAGGGCAGCGGCAAACCGTTGCTGGAGAAGGACATCGTGTCGCGTCGTCCCGGCTATGCCGAGTACGTGCGGCGCACCAGCGGCTTCGTCCCGCTGCCTCCGAAGAGTCGCGTGGGGTAGCGGACGCGGTGGGGCGCGCGGCGGCGTGGCGCGGTTCGTCTCGGGACGGGTCGCGGGTCCGCGGTCGGCAGGTGTCGCGGGGTTTGGCGTTCGGCGGCGGGGATGCGCGCGGTGGTGTTCGAAGTTTCGGCTCGCCGCGGTGGCCTCGGCCGGAGTTCTGGCGTTCGTCGTGGCTGCCGGAGGCTCGTGTTCGCCGCAGCGGTCGGCGCTTCGGTGTCGACCGCGGAGCCGCGATGTCCAGCAATCCCTCCGTGGACGTGTCGGCGGTCTTCCACGCCTCCCACGGGCGGCCTGCCGCGGTGTCCTCCGGCGGCGTGTATGCGCCTCGCCGCAGCCTCGACAGGCAGCCTGGCCCGCGTCCACTCGGCGGCGTGCCGGGTGTCCTGCCGTGCCTCCCACGGACGGCTCGGCAGCGCCCGTCGTCAGAGGCAGTGCACGTCACAGCGCCCGTGCGCCGCGCGTGCGCGGGTTAATGTTGGAGCGTGGGCAACGACATCTCCTTCCCGCGCCAACAGGCGCGCACCCAGCGGTTCACCGTCGGCGCACCGAGGACCTTCGCGGTGTCGGCGGACGGCGCACGTGTCTTCTTCCTGCGCCCGGCCACGGCCACAAGCCGTGCGAACGGGCTCTGGGAGCTGAACACGACCACCGGCGTCGAACGGCTGCTCGTCGATCCGGCGACGCTGCTGTCCGATCCGGAGGACCTGCCGGCGGAGGAGAAGGCACGCCGCGAGCGCACGCGTGAGTCCGGTGCGGGCATCGTCGGTTACGCACTCTCCCGCGACGCTTCGGTGGCCTCGTTCGCGCTGTCCGGCCGCCTGTTCGTGGCCGACCTGGTGAGCGGTACCGCTCGTGAGCTGCCTACCCGGGGTGGCGTCGTCGACCCGCGCGTCGACCCGACCGGGCGGCGGGTGGCGTACGTCACGAACGGCACCCTGCGCGTGGTCGAGCTGGGCTCCGGTGAGGACTACGCCGTCGCCGAGCCGGACGGCGACGACGTGACGTTCGGTCTCGCCGAGTTCATCGCGGCCGAGGAGATGTCGCGCTACCGCGGCTACTGGTGGGAGCCGAACGGCAACCGCCTCATCGCCGCGCGCGTGAACAACGCTCCGGTGCAGCGCTGGTACATCGCAGACCCGGCGAACCCCGGCACCGCCGCCACCGAGATCGCCTACCCGGCGGCGGGTACGGCCAACGCCGCGGTGTCGCTGCACGTGGTGTCGCTCGACACCACCTTCGTCCCGGTGCTGCTGGAATTCGACTACCTCAACGACGTGCACTGGTCGTCCGGCGGCGCCCCGCTGATCACGACGCAGACCCGTGACCAGCGCACCCGCCGGATCTACACGTTGTCCCCCGAGACCGGCGCCGTCACCGAGCTCGCGGTCGAGACCGACCCGACGTGGCTCGAGGTCAGCGACGGCGCTCCGGCGTGGACTCCGGACGGCCGTCTCGTGCGGATCGTGGGGGAGGGCGACGAGTACGCGCTCCGGGTGGGCGACGAGGTCCTGACCTCGGGCCTGCAGGTGCGCCGGGTGCTCGACATCGCCGACGACTCGATCCTCGTGGCCGCCTCCGAAGCCGGCGACCCGACGCAGGTGCACGTCTACTCGGTCGGCGACGGCGTCGAGCGACTGTCCTCGGAGGACGGTGTGCACTCCGCGGTTCGGGGCGATGACACGGTTGTCCTCGTGTCGGCCACTTTGGACTGGTTCGGCGCACGGGTGCGGGTCGGTGACCACGTCATCGAGTCGTGGGCGGACACGCCGGTGCTCAAGGCATCTCCGCGCATGCTGACCCTCGGCGAACGTTCCATCCGCGCCGCGCTCCTGCTGCCCACCGGTCACGTCCCGGGCACCAAGCTCCCGGTGCTGATGGACCCGTACGGCGGCCCGCACGCCCAGCGCGTCCTGTCGGCCCAGAACGCCTTCCTGGCCTCGCAGTGGCTGGCGGACCAGGGCTTCGCGGTCCTCGTCGCCGACGGCCGCGGCACGCCGGGCCGGGGCCTCGCCTGGGAGCGCGCGATCGCGTTCGACTTCGCCGGCGCCACCCTGGAGGACCAGGTCGACGCCCTCCACGCGGCCGCCGCGCTCGAACCGGACCTCGACCTCACCCGAGTGGCGATCCGGGGCTGGTCCTACGGCGGCTACCTGAGCGCCCTGGCCGTCCTGCGCCGCCCGGACGTCTTCCACGCGGGCATCGCCGGCGCCCCGGTGACCGACTGGCGCCTCTACGACACCCACTACACCGAGCGCTACCTGGGCCACCCGGACGACAGGCCCGAGGTCTACGACTCGAACTCGCTCATCGCCGACGCGGACAAGCTCTCCCGCCCGTTGATGATCATCCACGGCCTGGCCGACGACAACGTGGTGGCCGCCCACACCCTGCGCCTGTCCAACGCCCTGCTCGCCGCCGGCCGCCCGCACACCGTGCTGCCGCTCTCGGGCGTCACGCACATGACCCCGCAGGAACAGGTGGCGGAGAACCTCCTCCTGCTGCAGGTCGAGTTCCTCAAGCAGTCGCTCGTCTGAGCCGGGAACAGCGAAAGGGGCGCCTCCCGCAACGGGAGGCGCCCCTTTCTCCAAGCCTGCGATCAGGCCAGCGACTGCCGCACCCGGTAGGGCGGGATGCTGTTGCCCAGCAGCGCCAGGTCGTCGATCGACTCCGGCTGGTACCCGGCCGTTTTCAGCCGCTCGACCATGAGGCCGGTCGGGTCCTCGACGACGTCCGCGCGACCGAACAGGTACGCCCACTCGTGCTCGTCCGAGCCGTAGTAGGCGACGGTGTCGAACACCTCGTTGAACCGCTGCCAGGAGCGGATCAGCGTGGTGTTGCGCCACATCGTCTGGCAACCGGACTGGTTGACGACGACGCCGCCGGGACGCAGCAGGGCCTTGCACATGCGCAGGAAGTCCGCGCCGTACAGGCGGTTGTGCTGCGCCTCCTCCTCACGCTCGTCGGGCAGGTCCACCAGCACGATGTCGTACTTCTCCGACGTCGTGCGGATGTACTCGAACCCGTCGATGTACTGCACGCGGATGGGGCCGGAACCCTTCTCCGCCTCGGCCAGCTCCTCGGACGTGTAGCCGTACGGCAGGTGCTCCGCGCACAGCTTGACGGCCTGCTCGTCGATGTCGATGTGGTCGACGACCGTCGCACCGTGCTGGACGGCCATCTGGCACACGACGCCCTCGGAGGAGCCGATGACCAGCACGCGCTCGACGGTGTCGGCCAGCAGCAGCGCCGGCACCATCAGGGCCTCGTGGTAGGTCAGCTGGCTGAACTCCGTCGACTGCCGGTCGTTGTCGCAGAACAGCGACACGCCCTGCGCCGTACGGGCGATCACCAGGTGCTGGAAGTCGGTCTTGGTATCGACCAGCACCTCGTCCACCTGCCAGTGGCGGGTCATGCCATCGGCGAGCGGCTCGTTGATCGTGTTCACGCGACATGCTCCTTGACGCCACGAGTGACGAGGTCCGTGCTCACGTGAGCAGCGCCCAGAGCGTCAGCGAGTAGCTGGACGGCCAGCGCGGGTTTCGCACGAGTACCGCAGGTGAAGACGTCGACGAACACCGAACCCACCTCGGGGTAGGTGTGGATCGACGCATGGGACTCCGACAGCAGGGCGAGCACGGTGACTCCTTGGGGATCGAACTTCTTGGAGATCACCTCCAGAACGGTTGCGTCGGCCTGCGTGAGAACCTCACCGAGGGCGTGCTTGAGGAACTGCTCGTCGTCGAGCAGATCGGCACTCACGCCCGAAAGCTCTGCAAGTACGTGCTGTCCCGCGAACAAACCGACGGTCTCCTCGGTCTGACAGGGCGCTTCGGACATCAATCACTCCAAACTATGTGAATTGCAGACGGGCTTAGATGCAGTACGTGGCCAACGGCGGGAAGCCGTTGAAGCACACGGACGAATAGGAGGAGGTGTAGGCGCCCGCGTGGAGGATGTCCACGTGATCGCCCGCCTGCAGGTCGAGCGGCAGGTCGTAACGGGTGTGCTGGTAGATGACGTCGTCCGCGTCGCACGTCGGGCCGGCCAGCACGATGGGACCCACCGGGCCACCGTCGCGCGAGGTCCGCAGCCGGTACGCGATCGCCTCGCCCTCGGTCTCGGCGAGGCCCTGGTAGCGGCCGATGTCGACGTACACCCAGCGGCGTTCGTCCGAATAGGACTTCCGTGACACCAGCACGACGGAGGAGCGGATCATCCCCGCCTCGGCGGAGATCGCCCGGCCCGGCTCGATCATCACCCTCGGGCGTGCGGCGCCGAAGTGCCGCGCGACCGAAGCCTCGATGGCGGTGGCGAAGGCCTCCAGGGACGGCGTGGCCTCCTGGTAGACGGCCGGAAGGCCACCGCCGAGGTTCACCGTCGACGTCTCGATGCCTTCCGCGCGCAGCTTCGCGGCGATCAGGGCCGCGTCGGCGATGCCGGAGTCCCAGCCCTCGACGGACAGCTGCTGAGAGCCCGCGTGGAACGCGACGCCGAGAGGAACGAGTCCCAGTTCGTGCGCCAGCCGCAAGAGATCCGTCGCCATCTCCGGATCGCAACCGAACTTGTTGCCGAACGGGTAGGTGGAACCCTTGCTGTGGACGAGGATCCGCACCAGCACCGACGAACCGGGCGCGTGGGAAGCGACGAAACGGACGTCCTGCTCGCTGTCCGACACGAACATCCGCACGCCACGCGAGTACGCGTACGCGATGTCGGCGGCCTTCTTGATGGGGTTGCTGTAGGAGATCGACGACGGCTCGGCACCGCGCGCCAGGCACAGGTCGATCTCCGCGGGTGACGCCACGTCGAAGTGCGAACCCTCCGCGACCAGCGTGCCGACCACGTCGGACTCCGGGTTCGACTTCACCGCGTAGAAGATGTCGATGGACGGCAGTGCCGCGCGAATCGCCTGGTAGCGCGCGCGAATCGTCTCGAGGTCGATCACCAGACATGGTGTCGACGGGTTCTCCTGGTCCAGGAAACGCCGAATACGAGCCTCTGCCTCGTTGCGCCGATCAACGGCGAAGCTCTCGGTCATTTCCCCAGGGGTCCCCCTTCATCCGCCTCGCGTTCCGTACGCGGGCACGGCCGTCCACTCTACGGCCTGGACACCGCAATTGCGCAAGCCAGTCCAGGCGAGTGTGATTTACCCAGCAGAACGCAGCTCGATCATCGTGATGTCCGGAGGAGCGCCCACGCGCACCGGCGGACCCCAGAAACCCGCGCCACGACTGGTGTAGAGCCAGGTGCCGTCCACCTTCGACAGCCCGGCGGTGCTGGGTTGCTGCAGCGGCACAAGGAAGTTGAACGGGACCATCTGTCCGCCGTGTGTATGACCGGACAACTGGAGGTCGACGCCGCGTGAAGACGCGTCTGCCACCTGCACGGGCTGGTGTGACAACAGGACTACGGGGTTGTTGCGATCACGTCCCGTGAGGGCGCGGTCGAAGTCCGGTCCGTCGTTGTAAGACTTGCCGGTGACGTCGTTCACACCCACGACCTCGATGCCGCCGGCGACCGTCAAACCCTCGTTGCGCAACGGGTTCACGCCGAGCCTGTCGAGCTCCGCGATCCACTGTTCGTGACCGGAGAAGTACTCGTGGTTGCCCGTGACGAAGAAACTGCCGTGCTTGGACACCAGGTCCCGCAACGGTGCCGCGGCCTCACCCAGCTCGGCCACGGTGCCGTCCACCAGGTCGCCGACGATCGCGACGACGTCCGCCTCCTGCTCGTTGATCATCCGCACGATCCGCTCGGTGTGCGAACGCCCGAGCAGCGGTCCGAGGTGGATGTCGCTCACGACCGCGATCCGGAAGCCCGACAGCGACGGCCGCAGCTTGTCCAGCGTCACCGGCACGTTGAGCAGCTGCGGGGCGCCCAGCGCCTGCGTCATGCCGTAGCCGACGACCCCGCCCGCCGCGATGCCGGACCCGATCGCCACCGAGCGCGAGATGAACAGCCGCCGCGACGGGTCCGGCACGATCTCGACCGGCTCGGCGGGCGCGGGACCGGCGGCGACGGGCACCGGCGCGAGCGTGGCGCGCCTGAGCAGGATCCGGCGCGGCACCTCCGCGACGCCGAGCGCGATGGCCAGGTAGAAGAGCACCGCGAGCCAGATGAACCCGGGCCAGGCGAAGAATTTCCCGTACTCCGGTGGCACCCTGCGCGTCACGACCAGCGCGCTCATCAGCATCAGGAACGCACCGACGATCGCCACCGCGCCGATGCGGCGCCCGAGCGTGCGGGGTTGCGTCGTGTCCACGACCAGCCGCCGCCACAGGTACAGATGGCCCAAGGCGACCGGGACGCCGAGGAGCAAAAGGAAAATCACCTCATCAGTATGCGTTTCGAGAACTCGTGCAACCCGCCAGGCCCCACGTGGCGTGACTAACCCGGCACCGCAGACAGGGGGAGACCTGATGAGTGATCGGGACGCCGCGTTCCAGGAGTACTTCGCGGCCCGTTCCGACGCCATGCGTGGCACGGCATACCTGCTGTGCGGCGACTGGCATCGCGCGGAAGACCTAGTGCAGCAGGCCTTCACCAAGCTGTACCTGGCTTGGAGACGGATCGAGCGGCACGAGTCGCTGGACGCCTACACCAGGCAGATCCTGGTGCGGACGTTCCTGTCCGAGCGACGGCGCGGGTGGTTCCGGTTCGAGTCGGCGACGGACGACGTGGCGGACTCGGCCGCTCCGCCCGGCGTCCACCCCGAGGAACGGATGGTGCTGCTGGAGGCTCTGGCGAAGGTGCCTCCGAAGCAGCGTGCGTGCCTCGTGCTGCGGTACTGGGAGGACATGTCCGTCGAACAGACGGCCGTCGTCCTCAAGTGTTCGGAAGGAACCGTGAAGAGCCAGGCCGCGCGGGGGCTGCAGACGCTGCGCGGCCTGCTCTCAGAGCAGGAGAGGGTTCGATGAACGAACAGGACCTGAAGCGAGCTTTTGAGGACGTGGTGGTGGCGAGCAGCCCGCCGCCCTCGATGGATCCGGGCACCGCGCTCGACCGGGCGCACAAAGCCCGTTCCAAGCGGCGTGCGTCCGTCACGGGGGCCGCGGTCGCGGTGCTCGTGGTCGGTGTCGGGCTCGGGTCGGCGTTCGCGCTGAACCCGCAGGGCACGAAGGACTACGTGGTGGGAGCGGGGCAGAGCAGCAGTTCCCACCCCGGCCTGCCGGACACGCAGTGGGGCGAGAAGTGGCCGGTCGGGCAGTCCGACCGGACGGCCACCAACGGTCCGCAGGCCGACCGCGGCACGCAGTTGCTGGAGCTGGCCAAGGCGTCCGTGCCGGCCGGGTACGAGGCGCCCGATCTGAAGTACACGGATCCCACCATGCACGGCGGCATGCTCCGCGCCCAGGCGCAGATCTCGAGCGACAAGGGTGAGTCGCCCGAGATCTGGCAGTACACGGCCTACGTGCCGGTGCGCAAGGACGGCAAGGTCGGCCGGCTGACCGTCACCGTGACCACGCCGAACCCGAACGACCCGGTCGAACCCTGTGCGCTCGTCACGCGGTTCAAGGGCGGCGCCGGCGCCGGCTGCAAGGTCTACGACGTCGCCGGAAAGCAGGTCGGGGTCGTTTCTTCCACGACCCCCGGCCAGCACGACGCCACCTGGGCGTCCTACCCGGCGGCCAACGGCTGGACGGTGACGGTCGTGCAGGAGGAGGAATACCCCCACGCCGGGTATCCGGTCCTGGACAGGCAGCCGTTCTTCGCGCCGGAACTGGCGGCGCTCGCGGCTGACCCGAAGTTCCTGCTCGGCAGCTGAGATCACATCGCGGGTCGAGGGCGGTCACGATTTGTGGCCGCCCTCTCTCGTTGCTCTTTTCGGGTGTTTTGCCAGGTAGAGTGCCGTCCTGCAATGCGGACTCTGCTCATCGACAACTACGACTCGTTCACGTTCAACCTCTTCCAGCACCTGGCTGAGGTGAACGGCGCCGAGCCCGTGGTCGTCCACAACGACGACCCGCGCTTCCGGCTGTCCTCACTGCGGTCGTTCGACCACGTGGTGATCTCGCCCGGCCCCGGCCGGCCCGGCAACCCCGCCGACTTCGGCCTCTGCCGCGCGGTGATCGACCACGCCGAGATCCCGTTGCTGGGCGTGTGCCTCGGGCACCAGGGGTTGTGCCTGTCGTACGGCGCCGTCGTGGGGCCCGCGCCCGTGCCACGCCACGGGATCGTCTCTCCGGTCACGCACACGGGCGTCGACGTGTTCGCGGGACTGCCCTCGCCGTTCGACGTCGTGCGCTACCACTCGCTGGCGGTCACGGATCTGCCTTCCTCGTTGGAGGCGATCGCGTGGAGCGACGACTCGGTGCTGATGGGTGTTCGCGCTCTCGACCGGCCCGCGTGGGGCGTGCAGTTCCACCCCGAGTCGATCTGCACGGCCTTCGGCCGCGAGATGCTCGCGAACTTCGCCGCGCTCACCCCGACGAGAACCGCCGCCGTGCCGGAACCGGTGCTGGTTCGCCCGACGCCTCAGAAGCGCCCTGTGCACGTCCGGAAGCTCCCCGTGGCCGTGCGCGCGGAGGAGGCCTTCGCGGCGCTCCACGGAGCTTCTGAGGCTGCGTTCTGGCTGGACAGCGGGGTCGGCGGACGGTTCTCCTTCATGGGAGACGCTTCGGGGCCTCTGGCGCGCGTCGCGCAGTACTCGGTGCAGGACCAGGTGCTCACGCTCGACGGCACACCGCGTCCCTGTCCTTCTTTCTTCTCCTGGCTGGACGACGATCTCGCGTCGCAGGGCGTCGAGCAGCCGGACGTCCCGTTCGATTTCGCCCTGGGATGGGTCGGATACCTCGGCTACGAGCTGAAGGCGGAGTGCGGTGGCGACTTCGCACACCGCGCGGAACAACCGGACGCGTCGTTCGTCTTCGCGGACCGCGCCGTCGTCATCGATCACGCCGACGATTGCGTCTATTTGCTGTCGCTGTCCGATGACGGCTGGTTCGACCAGGTTTCGGCGGTTCTGACCCGGTTGACACCATTGGCCGAACCTTCACGGCCTGTCGTCTCCGACGTCACGTTGCGCCATCCGCGCGCGCACTACCTGAAGCTGATCAGTGCCTGCCAGGAAGCGATCACGGCGGGGGAGACGTACGAGGTGTGTCTGACGAACATGATGTCGTGGCGCGCGTCGCTCGACCCGTGGGACACATATCGGCTGCTTCGTGCAGCTAATCCCGTTCCGTTCGGGGCGTTGCTGCGTTTCGGTGACCTCTCCGTGCTCAGCACGTCACCCGAACGATTTATCAGGGTGGACCGAGATGGCGTCGTGGAGTCATCGCCGATCAAGGGGACGCGGCCCCGAGGTGTAGATGCGCTCGAGGACGAGATGTTGCGCACAACGTTGGCGCGATCTGTCAAGGACCGCGCGGAGAACCTGATGATCGTGGACCTCGTCCGCAACGATCTCGGCACGTGCGCGGAAGTGGGTTCCGTCGAGGTGACGCGGTTGTTCGAGGTCGAGACCTACGCGACCGTACACCAATTGGTGAGCACCGTGAGGGCTCGACTTCGGCCGGACAGTTCTGCCGTCCGATGTGTTCGAGCCGCGTTTCCCGGAGGTTCCATGACCGGTGCCCCGAAGATCCGGACCATGCAGATCCTTGATGGGTTGGAAGCCGGTCCACGCGGGGTGTACTCGGGAGCGCTCGGTTACTTCTCGCTCAACGGAGCAGCCGACTTCAGCATCGTCATCCGAACGCTGGTCGGCAACGGCGACCGGGTGAGTTTCGGTGTGGGTGGAGCGGTGATCTCGCTGTCCGACCCTGACGAGGAATTCGAGGAGACAGCGGTCAAGGCCACTGCCGTGTCACGGCTGTTCGGAGCGCACTTTCCAGGCCGTTGATCCCGCGTTCCGGGGATGGTGTGAACGAACCGGTATGTGCTGGGTCTTTCGGGTTAACACGTCGGCCGGCGAACCGGCCGACGTGTGGAAACCTCGCGTGTCCGCGCAGGTCAGGAGGCGTGCGCTTCCTGGAACTGCACGACCAGGTTCTGCGGAATGCGACCGCGGTCCGAGATCTGGTGCCCCTGCGCGCGAGCCCAGTCACGAATGCGCTGCGCCTCAGCCTTGTCGGTGGCCTTGACCGTGGACTTGCCGGTGCCCTTGCGCTGCTTGCGGCCACCTGCACGACGAGCCTTGCCGACGAAGTCCGCCAGCGACTCGCGAAGCCGCTCCGCATTTCCCTTCGACAGGTCGATGGCGTACTCGACACCGTCAAGTGCGAAGGTCACGGTCTCGTCGGCTTCTCCGCCGTCGAGGTCGTCGATGAGTTGGACGACGGTCTGCTGTGCCACTGTTCCTCCGTTGGGTACTCACATAGCACGCGGATCCTCGACGTAACCACGTGCTTCGACAACACCGTAGTACACACGACGAAAAACGGCGAACCTTTCGCAGCTAAAATGTGACCCCGACCCCCCGGTCGGGGCATTTACCCGGTAAACCACACGGGTGTTATGGGTCCAAAATGTGCTGCTAGTCGTCTCACTTCGACCCGTTGCTGGGCTTGCCGGACGCTTCCCCATTCCAGCTGACGGAGCAGCGCCGGACATAACGCACCCCCATCCGGTGCAGGTATCCTCGACATACCCGCCAGGGGTAGGGAAGGTCAGGGGCCGATGCACGGGTACACCGCCGACAAGGACGCATACCTCAAGCGACTGCGCCGCATCGAGGGACAGATCCGCGGTCTCCAGCGCATGGTCGAGAACGACGAATACTGCATCGACGTCCTCACCCAGATCTCCGCCGCCACGAAGGCGCTGCAAGCGGTGTCGCTGGGCTTGCTCGACGAGCACCTCAAGCATTGTGTCGCGCAGGCCGCGGCGGAAGGCGGTGCCGTGGCCGAGGAGAAGCTGGCAGAGGCCTCGGCGGCGATCGGCAGGCTCGTCAAGTCGTAGGGGTCCCCACAAGAAACTCGCTGGGGTGATCCGCTACAGTTCACCCTGCTACGCCCCCGTAGCCCAATCGGCAGAGGCAGCGGACTCAAAATCCGTCCAGTGTGCGTTCGAGTCGCACCGGGGGCACGACCTTCGGGCGAGGTATGTCTGCGGAAAGCGCGGACCGTACCTCGCCCGTGGTGTTTTCTGGGGGCCGAGCCCCCAGACCCCAGCCGGGGCGCTGCGCCCCCGGACCCCCGCCGGGTCTTCGCTTCGCTCGACCCACCAGCCAGGGCCTCGTTTCGCTTGACCTGCCAGCCGGGGCTTCGTTTCGCGACCCTCGCCGGTCTTCGTTTCGCTCGTCCTCCTCGTCTGGGCTTCGTTTGGTTGGGTTCGTCTTGTGATTCCAATGTGGAGTCGCTGAATGTTGTTGTGCTGGTGGGGGGAGCGTGTAAGGCTGCCGCGCAATGACGTTCGCGTGTTGTCGGGGGGCGCGCGCGGATTGCTTTGGGGGCTTTGGCTTGAGACGTCTATTCGGGCTGCGCGTCGGTGTGATCATCGCGGCGGCCGCGCTGTTGCAAGGGGTGGCGGTTCCGGTGGCTGTCGCCGCGCCGGACGCGCCTTCGTACACGTCGTCCGTCTACAAGACCTCCGGCTGCGCTCCTGAGGGGTGCGGCGGGATCGGGGTGGAGGACACGTTTTTGTTCTCCAGCACCTCGGCCGACGTCGTGAAGTTCCGCTGGGGGTTCACGGAGTTCCCGACCGACGAGGTGGCGGTCGGTGTGCCGGTGCGCTGGGCGCCCGCGGAGGCCGGGCCGAAGCTGCTTCGCGTGCACGCGGTCGACAGCGCCGGGGCGTCCACGCTCAGCACGTTCAGCTTCTTCGTGAGGGCGCCGAAGCCGCGTGAGGCGTACTGGTTCGGCGGTGACGACCCCGCCTTCGACGGGTCGGGGAACGGTCATGACCTGGTGCTGAGCGGGCTCGACGTCGCCAGGGCCGGGCGGACGGTCGGCGGGTCGCCGACGGTCGGGTTCGACGGAGCGGCCGCCGGTGGCGCGACCACCGCGAAGGTGCTCGACACGACCCAGGGGATCACGGTGTCGGCGTGGGTCCGGCTCACGGACGGCGCGGTGGACCGGACCGTGGTGAGCCAGCAGGGCGCGGTGGAGTCGGCGTTCCGGCTCGGCTACGACGCCGGCACGCGCCGGTGGACGTTCGCGCTGGCCGAGAAGGACGCCGCGAACTCCGCCCAGCGGACCGTGCGGTCGAAGGCCCGGGCCGTGACCGGGGTGTGGACGCACCTGACCGGTACCTACGACGACGCGAGCGGCGAGGTCCGCCTGTACGTCGACGGTGTCGTGCAGGAGAAGGTCGCGGTGGTCGAGAAGGGGTTCGCGGCGGAGGGCGAGCTGTGGATCGGCAAGGCGCTGCGCGGCTCCGCGGCCACCGAGGCGTGGCACGGGGAACTGACGGAGATGCTGGCGTGGAACCGTGCGATCACTCCGCGGGAAGTGCGGGAGCTGGCCGTGGTCGCCGGGGTCGGCCACTGGTTGTTCAACGACGGCAACGACACGGTCGCGGTCGACTCCACGAACTACGCACACGACATGACCCTCAGTGGCGCCACGTGGGGACCGGGCGTCAGCTCGTCGGGACTGCGGTTCGACGGCGGCGGCTCCGCGCGCACGAGTGACGCCGTGCTCTACACCGACCAGTCGTTCACGGTCAACGTGTGGGCCAAGCTCGACGCCACCGGTACACCGGGCACGGTCGTCGCGCAGCGCGGCCCGTCCGATGTGGACCCGTTCGCGTTGAGGTACGACGGTGCGCAGTGGAGCGCGGAGATGCCGAACGCCGCGGTGAACCCGACGAAGGTGTGGCGGGCCAAGGGTGACGCCGTCGCGGGCAAGTGGACGCACCTCGTGGCGACGTACGACGCGAACGCGCGCACGCTGAGCCTTGCGGTCGGCTATCAGGACACGCCCGACGTGCAGAAGAGCACTGTCGCGCGGGTGGCCGGCTGGAACTCGGACGGTGTGCTGACCGTCGGCACGTCGTTCGTCGGCGGGATCGACGAACTGAAGGCGCTGCAGGGCGTCGTTTCGTAGGAACAGGACTCCGGGCGTTGATCAAGGCCGAACGGTGGATGTGATCGGCGCCCGGAGACCGCTACGGTCGTGCAGGTTGCATGATCGTGCGCGGGAGTCCCTGGTGTTGCGGAAGTCCTTGTCTGTTGTCCTGGTCTTTTTGGTGTGCGCTTGCACGACCGAGAGTCCGTCGCGTTCCGTGTCCGCTCCGGCGCAGGTGCGTCAGCCGACGTTGGTCAACGAGTCGCGTGGAGACGTGCCGGCTGTGGTGCGCGCGGTGGTCGACGGGCGCACGGTCGAGCTCGACAGCGGTGAGCGCGTCGAGGTCTCGTTGCTGGCACAGCCCGCGGCCTGCTGGGCTGCCGGAGCGCGTGCGTTCGCTGAGAAGTGGTTGCTGGGCAAGACAGTGCGCGTCACCGCGCTGACGCCCGGCGAGGTGAACCTCCGGCTGGAGGACGGCACCGACTACGCGTCGCTCGCCGTGCGGGAGGGCGTGTTGAGGGCCCAGACCGCGGCCGGGTCGCTCGCGGAGGCCGAACTCGGTGCCGCGCGGGAAGACCGCGGTCTGTGGGGAGCGCCGTGCAACGGCATGGATGCCACGCCGACGACGACCACGACCACTACGACTGCCGCCCCTTCCGCGCAGCGCGTCGAGTCACCGGAGTCCAAGCCCACGACCACGGTGCCGTCTCCCGTGGTGACGAGCACTCCGCCGGCGCCGGCCTGTGCGGTCGCCTATCGGGTCGAAGGCCAGTGGCAGGACGGGTTCCAGGGCAGGATCACGATCAGCAACACCGGCGGTGCGCCGATCAACGGCTGGACGTTGAGGTGGTCGTTCGCCGACGGGCAGAGCGTGCGGCAGATGTGGAACGCCTCCGTGTCGCAGCGGGGCTCGGCCGTCGCCGCGACCGGCGTCGACCAGGCCAGGTCGATCTCGCCGCGAGGTCACGTGGAGATCGGGTTCCTCGGGACGTTCCGCGACAGGAACACCGCGCCCGCGTCGTTCACTCTCAACGGGACGGCCTGCACGACCGGCTGACTGGTGGCCCCGCGCCTGCTGTGAGCTGATCTGCCCTCAGCAGAGAAAGCGGCGAACCCCTTGGGCGGCGGGCATCGTCGGTGCCATGACGAACAGCGAGAAGCTCTTCAGCCCAGGGCTGCGGGAACGGTTCTTCGGTCAGCGGGTGCTGATTCTCGACGGCGCGCTCGACGACGACAACGGCACGGTGCTGGCGACGCAGATGCTGTCGCTGGCGAGCGAGGACCCGCGGCAGGACATCGCGTTGTGGATCAACTCGCCGGGTGGTTCGGTGCCCTCGATGCTGGCCATCCGCGATGTGATGCGGCTTGTGCCGTGCGATGTGGCGACGCTCGCGCTCGGCCTTGCCTGCAGCGCCGGGCAGTTCCTGCTGTCGGCGGGAACGCCGGGCAAGCGGTTCGCGTTGCCGCACGCGCGAATCCTGATGCACCAAGGAAGTGCGGGCATCGGCGGTTCGGCCGTCGAGGTGGAGGTGCAGGCGGACGACCTGCGGCACACCAGGGACACCGTGCTCGGCCTGATCGCACAGGACACCGGGCAGCCGTTCGACCGGATCTTCACCGACTCGTTGCACGACAGGTGGTTCACGACGGAACAGGCCCGCGAGTACGGGTTCATCGACCACGTCGTCAGCGACCTCGGGCAGGTCGTCCCCGTCCGCATGCACAAGCTGGGACTGCACTCGGGAGCCGTGGCATGAGCACCTACACCATTCCCAACGTCATCACGCGGGACGCGCGCGGCGAGCGGGTCATGGACGTCTACTCGCACCTGCTGTCCGAGCGGATCGTCTACCTGGGCACCGGGATCGACTCCGGCGTCGCCAACGCGTTGATCGCGCAGCTCTTCCACCTCGAAGCGGACAACCCCGACCTGGAGATCAACCTCTACATCAACTGCGAGGGCGGCGACCCGTCGGCGATGCTCGCGCTGTACGACACCATGCGCTACATCAAGGCACCGGTCGCGACGACGTGCGTGGGGCAGGCGGTGGCGGCGGGAGCGGTGCTGCTGGCCGCGGGCGCGGAAGGACGCCGGTCCGTCCTGCCGCACTCCAGGGTCGTGCTGCACCAGCCCGCGGCGCAGGGACGCGGCACGATCCCGGACCTCATCCTCGCGGCGGACGAGGTGGTGCGGGTGCGCACGCAGCTGGAGGCGATCCTGGCCAGGCACACCGGCCGGACCGTGGCCGAACTGCGCCACGACACCGACCGGGACCGCGTGTTCGACGCGGCGGGCGCCGTCGAGTACGGGCTCGTGGACCGGGTGCTGGACCAGCGAGCGTGAGCCGGTGGGGCGCGCTCGTGAGTGGAAGGGCGCGGCAGCCCTAGGGCGTGTCCCGTAAGTCTTGTCCGCGATAGTCGCGGCCGAGGGCCCCGGAGACGGCACGGCCGCAAAGCCCGAATAAGCCCGGTATGAGGGCATCGCGGCGGCACCGCCTCCGGGACTCTCGACCGTGACTCTCATCGAACGGACTTACGGGACACGCCCTAGGCGGCCATCAACGCGCCCACCATCGCCACCGGACCCGAGGGGCGGCCCGTCGGGCGTGAGGTGTGGAACTGGCTGCCCGTCCGCAGGTAGCCGGACGCGCGGAGATTGCGGACCTGGCCGGCGATGCCGATCAGCAGATCGGCCAGGTCGATGCCCAGGGCACCGGCGACCGCCGCGATCATCTCGCTCGACGGCTCCTTGCGGCCGCGCTCGATCTCGGACAGGTACTGCACCGAGATGCCCGCGCGGTCGGCCACGTCGACCAGGCGGTCGCCGCGCTCCTCCCGCGTCTCGCGAAGCTTGCGGCCCAGGGCTTCACGCCACAGGGGTTCCGGGGTGCGCTTGAAGTCCAGGATCTCCGCCATGTCGTCATGGTGACAGCACGCCGACCACCGCAAAGGGCCGTTCTGCTAGGAGCAGAAAGACCACCACTCAAGGTTGAGTCAGATAACGACAGGTTGGCAGTGACTGCCAGTCAGGCGTACGGTGTCGGCATGGGAGTCGACTTCAGGAAGCAAACGGTGCTGGTCACCGGGGCGAGTTCGGGCATCGGCGCGGAGTTCGCGCGGCAACTCGCGGCGCGGGGATCGAGCCTCGTGCTCGTCGCACGCCGCAAGGACAGGCTGGAGGAACTGGCCGAGGAGCTGCGTGCGGCGCACCCCGTGACGGTGCACGTCGTGCCGGCGGACCTGGCCCAGCCGGGCATCGGCGAGCGACTGGCGGCGGAGGTCGCCGGGTTCGGCGTCACCAGCGTCGTCAACAACGCCGGCTTCGGGAACTTCGGGGCGTTCCACGAGGAGGAGCCCCAGCGGCTGCGGCAGGAGGTCGCGGTCGACGTCAACGCCGTCGTCGAGATCAGCAGGGCGCTCATCGAGTCGTTGCGCGCCAACGGTCACGGCTTCCTCGTCAACGTGGCGAGCATGGCGGCCTACCAGGGAACGCCCTGGTCGTCGGTCTACGGCGCGACGAAGGCGTTCGTGGTGAGCTTCACCGAGGGCCTGTGGGTCGAGTCGCGCGGCACGGGCCTGCGCGTCATGGTGCTGTCGCCCGGTGCGACGCGCACCGAGTTCTTCGAGGTCTCCCGCAGCGAGGACATGGCGGCAGGCCTGCGGATGCAGACCGCCGGCGAGGTGGTCGCGACGGCGATGCGCGCGCTGGAACGCCGCGTCACGCCGGTGGGCGTCATCTCGGGCCGGATGAACCGGGTGCTGGCGTTCGCCGGACGGCATCTCACCTCGCGTGCCATGGGCGCCAGGATGATCGGGCGGATGGTCCGGCAGAGCTAGAGTGGGGTTCATGGAGAAGCCGTCGACGCTGTGGGACCGGTCGCGTCAGGCCGTGGTCGCGGAGATCGTCGACACGGCGCTGAAGTTGTTCGCGGAGCAGGGGTACGAGGCGACCACGATGGCCCAGGTCGCGTCGAGCGCGGGAGTGTCGCAGCGCTCGTTGTTCCGCTACTTCGGCACCAAGGAGGACCTGGTCTGCGGTGATCAGGAGGCGCTGGGCGACCTGCTGGTCGCCACCGTCGAGGCGCAGGCGCCCGAAGTGTCCACCTGGGACGCTCTGCGAGCCGGGTTCACGGCGATCCTCACCGCGTCGAACCACACCCCGCAACGGGTGCTGGAGATCTCCACGCTGATCTTCGAGAACCCGCCGCTGCGCTCGCGGTACTTCGAGAAGCGGCTGAAGTGGCAGCGGGCGCTCGCACCCGTGATCGAGAAGCGGATGGGCATCGAGTCCGGTGAGATCCCGGACGCCCGCGCGATGGGCGTCATCGCCACGGTGTTCGCGTGCGTCGACACCGCGTCGGAACTGTGGGTCCGCCACGGCGGCAAGGCTGATGCGTTCGAGCTGTACGAACAGGCGCTTGCCGCCGTGCGCGGTTAGACCGTCACTTCGGACTTCTTGCGGCGCAACCGAAGCACGACCGCCACCACCAGCAGCACGACCAGGATGCTGTAGGCGACCGCCGCGAACGGGCTGGTCACCAACGCGCTGAGCTTCCCCTCGCTGATCTGCAGCGTGCGCCGGACCTGTTCCTCCGCCATCGGCCCGAGGATCAGGCCGACGACCAGCGGTGCGACCGGATAACCGTGGCGCCGCATGAAGAAGCCGATCAGCCCGATCACCAGCAGCACGATCAGGTCGTCCACGACGAAGTTCACCGCGTAGGTGCCCAGCGCCGCGAACAGCAGGATGCCCGCGTAGAGGTACGGCCGCGGGATCTGCAGCACCTTCACCCAGATCTTCACCAGCGGCAGGTTCAGCACGAGCAGCATCACGTTGCCGATGTAGAGCGAAGCGATCAACGCCCACACCATCGGACCGTTGTTGGTGAACAGCAACGGCCCCGGCTGGATGCCGTAGCTCTGGAACGCGGCCACGATCACCGCCGCCGTGGCGGTGGTGGGCAGCCCGAGCGTCAGCAACGGCACCAGAACGCCTGCCGCGGCGGCGTTGTTGGCCGCCTCCGGGCCCGCCACGCCCTCGATCGCGCCCTTGCCGAACTCCTCGGGCCGTTTCGAGAGCTTCTTCTCCGCCGCGTACGACAGGAACGTCGACACGTCCGCGCCGCCGGCCGGCACGGTCCCGATCGGGAAGCCGATGAACGTGCCGCGCAGCCACGGCTTCCAGGAGCGCGCCCAGAAGCCGCGCGTCATCCACCTGCCGCCCACGGGGATGATCTCGATCGGCCCGTGCCGCAGCCGCGACGCCACGTACAGCGCCTCACCGACCGCGAACACGCCGACCGCCACCACGACCACGTCGATGCCGTCGGACATCGTCGCCACCCCGAGGGTGAAGCGCTGCTGACCGGTCAGCGTGTCGGTGCCGACGAGCCCGATGAACAGGCCGAGTCCCAGTGACGCCAGACCGCGCACGGGAGAGGAGCCGAGCAGCGCGGCCACGGTCGTGAACGCCACGATCATCAGCGCCACGTAGTCCGCCGGACCCAGCTGCACCGCGAGGTCCGCGATGGTCGGCGCCAGCAGCGTGAGCAGCACCGTGGCGATCGTGCCCGCGACGAACGACCCGATGGCGGCCGTCGCGAGCGCGGCCGCACCGCGCCCGGCCTTCGCCATCTTGTTGCCCTCTAAGGCAGTCACGATGGACGCCGACTCGCCCGGTGTGTTGAGCAGGATCGACGTCGTCGAGCCGCCGTACATGCCGCCGTAGTAGATGCCGGCGAAGATGATCAGCGCCGCCGTCGGTTCCAGCGTGTACGTCAGCGGCAGCAGCAACGCCACCGTCATCGCCGGTCCGATGCCCGGCAGCACGCCGACGGCCGTGCCGAGCGTGACGCCCAGCAGCGCGTACAGCAGGTACTCGGGTTGCGCGGCGGTCGCGAAACCCTCCAGCAGCATGGTGATGCTATCCATCGAGGAACGGCACCCCTTCGAAGATCCCGGCGGGCAGCGACAGGCCCAGGCCGTACGCGAACACCACCTGCACGAGCAGCGCCAGCACCACCGCGACGGGCAGTGCCCGCCACCAGGTCGCGCCCAGCGTCCAGGCCGCGCCGAAGAACAGCAGTGCGGCCGCGACCGGCCAGCCGACCACGTCGATGAGCACCAGGTGCGCGATCAGCACGGCCACCAGCTTGGCCACGGTGAGCCAGTCGGTGCGGACGTTCTCGTCGACGTCCTCGGCCTCCTCGGCCTGGCCGAGCTTTCCGCGGGCGGTCGCGATGATCGCCGCGATGCCCGTCACGACGAGCAGAATGCCCACGGCGTAAGGGAACGCGCGTGGTCCTACGACGTTGTCGTCGCGCCCGGCGATCGTGGTCGCGTCGACCAGGGTGAAGACCCCGACCGCCGCGACCAGACCGCCGAACGCGTACTCCTCGACTTTTGCAGCAATCACTTGACGAGCCCGATGTCCTGCAGCGCCGGCTTCACACGGCCGATCTCCTTGGCCAGGAACGTGGAGAACTCGCTGCCGGTCAGGAACGTGTCCGTCCAGCCCTTCTTGGACAGCTCGTCCTTCCACTGCTGGCTCGCGTGCATGTCGGTGACCAGCTTGGTCAGCCGCTGCTTGGCTTCGGCCGAGATCGACGCGGGCGCGACGACACCGCGCCAGTTGATCAGCTCGACACCCAGGTCCTTGAACGTGGGCACGTTGAGGTCGGGCACCGGGTTCGGGCCGGACGTGCCGAGCGCGCGCAGCTTGCCCGCCTTGATCTGCTCCTTGTACTCGCCGACGCCGGAGATGCCCGCGTCGACCTTCTTGCCCAGCAGCGCCGCCAGCGACTCACCGCCGCCGGAGTACGGCACGTAGTTCAGCTTCGCCGGCTCGATGTTCTTCGCCTTGAGCAGCATCCCGGCGAGGATGTGGTCGGTGCCGCCGGCCGAACCGCCGGTGATCGAGACGCCCTTGCCCTTCTCGGCGACCGCGGCCAGCAGGTCGTCGATCGTCTTGTGCGGCGAGTCGGCGGGCACCACGACGACCTCGTCCTCGGCCGTCAGCCGGGCGATCGGCGTGGTCTCCTCCAGCCGGGCCGGCGACGCGTTGGTCTCCACCGCGCCGACCATGACCAGGCCGGTGATCATCAGGAACGACTCGGAGCGTTCGCTGAGGAGCTTCTGCAGCCCGACGGTGCCGCCCGCGCCGCCGACGTTGGTGACCTGCACCGAGTTGGCGAGCTTGGCGCCGCTCACCGCCGACTGCATCGACCGCGCCGTCTGGTCCCAGCCGCCGCCGGGGTCCGCGGGCGCCATGATCTCCAGCTTCGCGATGGAGTCACCGCTGCTCGCGCTCTTGGCCCCCTGACCGCATCCGGCGAGCACCAGTCCGGCGGCGGCGACCGCCACCGCTCGTCTCCATGCCGTACCCATCGAGTACTCCTCGCTTCGTTGCGAACGTTGGGCGGGGACGCTAGGTAACGGCCGGGTGGCCCGTAAGGGTTAGGTCGTAAGTTCCGTATTGGTCGTTTAGTTCGTGACCTGTTTCACAGCTGATGCGTCAGAATTCCAACCATGTTCCGTCGGTCTGTTTCGTTTGGGGCGCTGCTTCTGGCGTTGCAGGTGGTCATCGTGCTCATGACCACCTGTGCGGCCGGGCTGTTCGCCGCCAAACTGCAGAGCGACCGGATCCGCGACTCCTACAAGGACCGGATGTTGTCCGTCGCGGAAAGCGTGGCGCGGCTACCGACGGTGATCGAGGCGTTCGAATCCGTTGACCCGTCCGCGACGATCCAGCCGCTGGCGGAGCTGATCCGCAAGGCGTCCAACGTGACGTACGTGGTGGTCACCGACCACAACGGCGTCCGCTACGCCCACCCCGACCCGAAGCGCATCGGCGAGCGGGTGTCGACCGACCCGACCAGCGCGTTGTCCGGCGAGGTCTTCGTCGGCACGGAGACGGGCACGCTCGGCACGTCGCTCCGCGCGAAGGTGCCGGTGCGGACAGAGGACGGGCGCGTCATCGGCATGGCGTCGGTCGGCATCCTGGAGAGCCAGCTCTCGGCCGACCTCGCCGAGGACCTGCCGGAGCTGATCGGCTGGCTGGCGGCGGCCGCGCTGGTCGGTGTGCTCGGTGCCGCGCTGATCACGCAGCACGTGCGGCGGCGGACGTTCCGGCTCGAACCGGCCGAGATCGCGCAGCTGCTCGAGACCAGGGACGCGATGCTGCACGGCATCCGCGAAGGCGTGGTCGCCGTGGACGACCAGGAGAGGCTGGCGCTGGTCAACGACGAGGCGCTGCGGTTGCTGGGCCTGGCCGAGAACCCGAGCGGACGCCCGGCGGCGGAGGTGCTCGACGACGGCCTGCTGGACCTCGCCCGTGGTGACGACGACGTCGCGGACCGGCTCGTCCTGGCAGGAGAACGGGTGCTGGTCGCGAACCGGATGACGGCCAAGACGAACGAACGCGCGGTCGGCGTCGTGCTGACGTTGCGCGATCGGACGGAGCTGCACGACGCGTTGCGCGAGCTCGACGGCCAGCGCACCGTCACGGAGGCGTTGCGCGCACAGGCCCACGAGTTCTCGAACCACCTGCACGTCATCGGCGGTCTGCTGGACCTGGACCGCGGTCCGGACGCCGTCGCCTACATCGAACGGGTCGGCGGCGCCGGCTCGGTCACGGCCGACATCATCGACGGAGCGAACGCCGACCCTGCCCTCGCGGCGTTGTTGCTGGCAAAATCCTCCACCGCGCACGAACGAGGTGTGGAGCTCCGGCTCGATCCCGGCAGCTCCGTCGACATTCGTGCGGGCGACGACGCGTTGACCGTGCTGGGAAACCTGGTCGACAACGCGGTCGACGCCGTGGAGACCGGTGGAACCGTGCGGGTGCTCGTGCGCTCGTCGGTCACCGGAGTGAGGGTGGTCGTGGACGACGACGGGCCGGGAGTGGCGGAGTCGCAACGCGGCCGCATCTTCGACCTGGGCGTGAGTTCCAAGGACGCCCAGGGCGCGCACGGCAGAGGAATAGGTCTTGCATTGGTGTCGAGGGTGGTGACCCGGCGCAGCGGCCGGGTCGCGATCACCGACTCGGAACTCGGCGGCGCGTCGTTCGACGTGTGGCTGCCGGAAACGGGGAACCGATGAGCGTGCGAACGCTCGTGGTCGACGACGACTTCGCCGTGGCGGCGATCCACCGCGGGTTCCTGGAGGCGATGCCCGAGTTCGAGGTGGTCGGCGAGGCTCACCGCGGCGGTGAGGCGTTGCGGGCCGTGGAGGCGCTGCGGCCCGACCTGGTGCTGCTCGACATCCACCTGCCGGACATGTCCGGGCTGGAGGTGCTGTCGCGCCTGCGCGCTCGCGGCGGGCCGCCCGTGGACGTGATCGCGGTGACGGCGGCACGCGAGCGGGAGACCGTGCGGCAGGCCATGTCCCGCGGGGTCGACAACTACCTCGTCAAGCCGTTCACGCGCACGGCGTTCCTCGACCGGATGCGGGAGTACCTCGCGCAGCGGATCGAGGTGCAGCGGCTGGGGCAGGTGCTGGACCAGGACCAGGTCGACTCGCTGATGCACCACCGGCCGCGGACCCTGGCCATGCCCAAGGGACTGTCCGCCGTGACGCTGCGTCTGGTGACGGATGCGTTGCGGGACAGCGAGAACGACCTGTCGGCCCAGGAGGTCGGGGACCGGGCGGGACTGTCCCGCGTGAGTGCCCGCCGCTACCTGGAGCACCTGGTGACGATCGGCAAGGCGGAGGTGCAGCCGCGGTACGGCATGGCGAACCGACCGGCGCACGGTTACCGGCTGACCTGAGCGTCCCAGTCGATGCGGTAGTTCTGGTCTCGCGTGGATGCTGTCTTGCCCACGGTCTTCATGACGAGTGGCATGAGCAACCGGGTGATCGGGCCGATGCCGCGCTTGTTGCTGTTGACGCGGACGGCGCTCCGCTTGTGAAGGTTTCGGCCGAAGATCCTCAAGCCGTGGCAGTATCGAGTGCATGAGATCTGGGGGCAGAATTCTCGTCATGATCGCCGTGCTCGCCGGCTTGGTCGCGGGCACAGCGGTGTCGCAGGCGGAAGAACCGTCGTGCGAGACAGGTCTGCGGTTCACCACGAACGACACCAGCGCGGCGATGGGCCTGCGCTTGATGTCGGTCGAGGTGACGAACTGCGGCAGCGAACCGTTGCAGCTCAACGGGTATCCGCAGGTGAAGGTGCTGGACGCGGAGCACGAGCAGTTGGACGTCGCGATCCTCGAGGGATCCGGTGGCATCGCGGCAATCGAAGGCTTCGACGACGCGCCACAGCCGATCACGGTGGCGCCGGGGGAGAGCGCGAAGAGCGGGTTCCTGTGGCGGAACACCCACACGTCGATGGACCCGCCGCTGGTCGGCAAGCATGTCGACATCGCGGCGGCAGCGGGTGACACGTGGCAACCGCTGGTGCCGACGTCGCAGCAGGCATCCGTTCTGATCGACCTGGGCAGCACCGGGCGGATCGGCGTCCAGGCCTGGCACCGCGAGTGATCGAGCTCCGGCGCGCGACCCCGGACGACGCCGCCGCGGTGGCCCGGATCTGGTATCCGGGCTGGTGCGACGCGCACCTCGGCAACGTGCCGCGGCGGCTCGTCGACGCACGGCCGGAGGAGTCCTTCGAGCCACGCGCGCTGGAGCACGTCGGCGAGACCACGGTCGCGACCGTGAACGGCGAGGTCGCCGGGTTCGTGATGGTCGCCGGTGACGAGGTCGAACAGGTCTACGTCTCGGCCGGCCACCGCGGATCCGGTGTCGCGCAGGCACTTCTGGCCGCCGCCGAGCAGGCGGTGGCGGCGAACGGGCACTCCCGCGCGTGGCTCGCGGTCGTCGCGGGGAACGCACGGGCCCGCCGTTTCTACGAGCGGCACGGCTGGGTCGACGAGGGCCTGTTCGACCACCGGGCGCCGCACCCGGACGGGCCGATCCCGGTCCAGGCGCACCGCTACACCAAGCCCGTGGATCCGGTTTCCTGACCGGATGCCCTCGTGTCGGGTCTGTTAAATCTCGTCGTGGCGCTGTTCTTCCGTGTTTTCATGGCGTCATGTCGACCACCGCGCTCCTGAGCTTCACGTTCGTCGCGCTGCTGACGGTCATCACGCCGGGCCTCGAGACCCTGCTCGTGCTGCGCACGGCTCTGCTGGTCGGCCGCCGCACGGCCATGGGCGTCGTGGTGGGCAGCACGCTGGGCTGCCTCGTGTGGGCGGTCGCGGGCCTGGTCGGCCTGACGGCGCTGCTGCAGGCGTCCGAACTGGCCTATGACGTCGTGCGCTGGCTTGGCGCGGGGTACCTGGTCTACCTCGGCGTCAAGGCGCTGTGGCAGTCCAGGCGTCCCGTCGAGACCGACGAACCCGCGCCCGTGCCGTCGGCGCGCGCGGCCGTGCGGGTCGGCCTGCTGACGAACCTGCTCAACCCGAAGCCGGGTGTCTTCTACATCTCGCTGCTGCCCCAGTTCCTGCCGGTCGGCCAGCCCGCGTGGGGCGCGGTGCTCGTGGCCGTCCACCTCGGCATCGGGCTGGTGTGGTTCCCGATCCTGATCACCGCGGCCGGCCGCGCTCGTGCTTTCCTGCTGCGGCAACGGCTTCTGCTGGACCGGTTGTCCGCTTCAGCGCTGATCGCGTTCGGCTTGAAAACGGCGGCGGACGCGCGCTGACGTGTGATGTGATGCCCGCATGTCGACCGCCGCACTCCTGAGCTTCTCGCTCGTCGCGCTGCTCACCGTCCTGACACCCGGTCTGGACACCGTGATGGTGTTGCGCACGGCGTTGCTGAGTGGCAGGCGCGCGGCGATGGGCGTGGTCCTCGGCATCACATTCGGGTGCCTGGTCTGGGCAGTGGCGAGCCTCGCGGGCCTCACCGCACTGCTGCAGGCGTCCGCACTGGCCTACGACGTCGTCCGCTGGCTCGGTGCCGCCTATCTGATCTACCTGGGCGCCAAGGCCCTGTGGAACTCGCGGAAGTCCGTGTCCCTCGACGACTCCCGTCCGGTGCCGGGCGCCGGGGCGTCGTTGCGCGTCGGACTGCTGACGAACCTGCTCAACCCCAAGGTCGGCGTCTTCTACCTGTCGCTGCTGCCGCAGTTCATGCCCGCCGGTGAGCCCGCGTGGGGCGCCGTCCTCGTCGCCGTCCACCTCGGACTGGGCCTGGTGTGGCTGCCGATCCTGATCGTGGTGGCCGGTCGCGCTCGTACGTTCCTGTTGCGCCAGCAGGCTTTGCTGGACCGGCTGACGGCGTCCGTGTTCGTCGCGCTGGGACTGAGGCTGGCGTTCGAGGCGCGCTAACGCTCTCCGGTGACCGAGCGGTGCCAGGCCGCGAGCGCGACCCTGCTCGGCAGGCCGAGCTTCGTCCGGATGTTGACCACGTGCCGGTCCGCGGTGCGCGGCGAGATGAACAGCCGTGTCCCGATCTGCTTCGACGTGAACCCGTCCGCGACCAGCCCGGCGATGGTGAACTCCTGCCGGGTCAGGCCACCGGGCAGCAGCGGCTTCGCCCGCCGGCGTTCGGAGTCCGGCACCGGTTCGAGCGCGAACGCCATCGCCTGCTCCGGCCGCAGGTCGGCACCGAGCGTCGAGATCACCTGGTAGTCGTCGCCCAGCGAGCGGCGGACGGTCCGGTCGGCGCGGTCCAGCAGCCGGTGGAACGGGCTCATGCCACCGAACGAGATCCGCGAGTTCCGTTCCTGCGACCGCAGCGCGCCGAGCAACCGCGCCGCGCGGTCGAAGGCCCCGAGTTCGGCGCACGTGCAGGCGAGCAGCCACAGGCTGAACGGCGCACCCCACGTGTCGCCGAGCGTCAGCTGGATCCGCAACGCCTCGATCACCAGCGGGTGCACCTGTGCCGGGTCGCCGTGCAGCAGTTCGTAGAGGCCGCGATGCCACAGCCCCCAGGCGTGCGACCAGTTCACGCCGTTGCTCTCGGCCTGCCTGGCGAGCGCTGTCGTGGCCTTGTCCGCGGCTTCGGCGTCCAGCAGGAAGCACACCGCCATCGCGTGCAGCAGCTCGGTGACGTAGATGTCGCCCGGCGACGCGTACTGACGGCACAGCTCGACGACGTGCGCGTACAACGGCACACAGTCCGGTGAGCCCTCGACTAAGAAGAGATGTGTGGCCTCGGCGAGTACCAGGTGCACGTCGGTGATCGGCTGCCGCGGCAACGCACGTGCCTCGCTCATCAACGGGAACGCCACCGCCGAATCGCCCCGCACCTGCGCCATGTACGCGCTGTGCGCCAGCAACGACGTCCGCAGCGGTGCCTCGGTGATCACCTCGCGGGCCGCCGCCAGCATGTCCCACGCTTGCCCGAGCATCCCCGCGGAGGACGTGAAGCGCGCCCGCTGCACGTTCATCGTCATGACCGCGCCGGCCGCGGCCAGGCCGGGTGTCCGGAGTGCGTGTCCGACGGCCGCGCGGATGTTCGGCCACTCCTCCCGCAGCCGGCCCGTCCACGGCGCTTCGCCGGGCGAGAACCACGAGCGAGCGGCCTCGTCCACGAACTCGCTGTAGTGCAAGGCGTGGCGGCGCAACGGCGCGTCCGCATCCGTCAGCAGACGGGCACCGAACTGCGACACGGTGTTCGGTAATCGATAGCGGGTCTCACCGGTGACAGGGCTCGTCGTCGACGCCACGATCGACCGGTGAACCAACGCGGACAACGGTTTCAGCACGTCCGCCACCGACTCGGCCGCGGCAAGGTCGAAGTCCGCGGGGAACACCGACAACTGCGCCCACAACAGCCGTTCCTCGTCCGTGCACTGCCGCGCCACCCACTCGAGCACCTGCTCCAGAGTGGCAGGCCGTTGGGGGAGCACCACGTCGGCCGGTGACGCTGCCAGGAGCTCGATCGCGAGCGGCAGCCCTTCGACCGCCTGGCACAGCGTCGTGACGTCAGCTGAGCCGGGCGGCACCTGCGCCCGGTCCAGGTACAGCTCCACCGCCTCGTCCAGGTCCAGCGGCGGAACCCGCAGCAGCAGCTCGCCGTAGACGCCGAGCGGCTCCCGCGAGGTCGCGAGGACCGTCAGCCCCTCGCAGTCGCGCAACAGGTGGTGCGCCAGGTGCCGGACCGCCTCCAGCAGGTGCTCGCAGCCGTCCAGTACGAGCAACAAGTGCTTGTCGTACAACGCCTCCACGAGCCTGCCGAGCCCGGCCTCCGGCGAGTTGTCGACGATCCGGAGCTCGGCCGCGACAGCGCGGGACAGCCCCGCCGGGGCGTGGACGTCGGCGAGCCGCACCCGCCACACCCCGTGCTGGAACGCCCCCGCCCGAGCCAGCGCGCGTCCCGTCTCCACGGCGATCCGGGTCTTGCCCGTACCGCCCGCACCCGCCAGCGTGACCAGCCGGGACCGGCGCAGGAGTGCCTCGGTTTCGGCGAGCACCGCCCGGCGGCCGATGAACGTCGTCGTCTGGGGAGGGAGATCGCCCCGCACGGTCATCGGCGCATCTTCGCCTAGTGGCGCGGGAGTGGGTTGACGAGCATCACCTCTCCACCCTTTCGGACTAGCGAGTTCCGCCGGGCGTGGTCACGCGCCCGCGCGTCCGAATGATCATCTTGGTCGCGAGCCGGAGTCCCTGCCGTGCGTTGAGGTGCGGGAGGTACGCCCGGCTCACCGCGTTCGCGATGCGCGGCAGCGCCGCCGAGTCCGGATACGCCATGAACATCGGCTGATAGGTCGGCTGGAACTTCGCCTTGAACGCGAACAGCGAGCGGAACCCGTACACCGGCTCCAGCACCTGCCCGGTGAAGTCCAGTACGCGCTGCAAGGCCCGCGGCCGCTCACCGCGGTCCAGCCGTGCGAGCGGCGCTCCGGACAGGCTCAGGAACCGCGCTCCCTCCGCCTGGAGTTGTTGTGCCGCCGAGGCGATCAGGAACTCCATCGAGCCGCGGAAGCCGTGCGAGCGGCGGCGCATGAAGTCGAGCGTCCACCCGACGACCTCGCCGTCGGCGTACACCGGCAGCCAGCTCGTGATGCCGTGCACCGTCCGGTCGCCGTCCACCGCCAGCAGGCAGCGGACCCCGTCCCCGGCCAGCTCTTCCAGGCCTCCCAGCGTGAAACCCATCTCCGGCAGGCCCTTGTCCGCCACCCACTCCGCCGAGATCGAGCGGATCTGGTCGGTGATCGCGTACGGCGCGTCGGCGTACGTGCACCACTCGGCGGTGATCCCGGCCTTGGCGGCCTTGTTCAACGCCGTGCGCACGTCCTGCCACTTCTTGCCGGTGAAGCTCAGCTCGTCGAGCTCGATCACCGTGTCCTCG
This sequence comes from Lentzea sp. NPDC051208, assembly GCF_040682435.1. Classification (NCBI taxonomy): domain Bacteria; kingdom Bacillati; phylum Actinomycetota; class Actinomycetes; order Pseudonocardiales; family Pseudonocardiaceae; genus Lentzea; species Lentzea sp. NPDC051208. Next base: position 149,584 of record NZ_JBFBAW010000011.1, read on the forward strand.
GCCACCTGCACCGTCGACCAGCCGAGTTCCTCCACCGCGGCCCGCGTCTCCGCGCCCACGCTGTAGAGGCACGGCGTCCAGCCGTTGCGCGCGCAGAACTCCGCGAACCCGCGCACGGCGTCCACCCGCGCCGGCCCGATCGGATCGCCGACCGTCAGCGCGATGGTCGCCACCACGCGGTACGCGATGGCCGTCTCCCCGTCGGGCGTGAACCAGTACTGGTTGCCGCGCCACGTCGTCATGTACGACAACGACGAGCCGCCGTGGCGCCGCATCAGCTGACGGGCGTGCGCCGCCGATTCCTCGCACGACGACGGCCACGTCCGCCACGACGCCATCAGCAGACCGGCCAGCACGATCAGCCAGAACACCACGCCGGTGTACTCGAACAGCAGCGTGCCCACGAACCCCTCGGCGGAGAACCGCAGCGGCACCAGGTCGAGGTAGCCGGGCGGCAGGAACCGCGTCGGCAGGTCCGCGAGCAGCGCACCGAACCCGGGCTCCGGCGTGAACTGGTCGCGGACCAGGTACCCGCCGAAGACGTACAGCGCCGACAGCAACGCGACGCTGATCGCCGTGAACCGCCAGAACCGCACGACGGCATGCCGAGGAAGACGCACGTCGAAATGCCTGCGCGTCAACAACAACACAACGGTGATCGCGAGCGGTGCCAGCATCGGCACACCGAACGAGACCGCCAGCTCCAGCACGCTCGCGTCCGGGAACTGCGCGACGTGCACGACGTACGAACCGATGAACGCCGCGAACGCCACGTTGAACACGAGCGCCGTCCGCCACGCGAACCGCCGTCCGCGCCGCAGTCCTTCCGCCAGCACGAGCAGCAGCAACGCCGGCAGCAACGACATCACGAGCGCGGGGAACCGTCCGTACGACAGCTGGACCACCATCGTCCGGCACAGCTCGACCGCGTCCGAGGCGCACATCGCGTCGACGTCGTCCTGCGACGGCTGCGCGACCGCGACGACGTCCGCGAACCACCACAGCGGCCCGTTCGGGTACGGCGACATCATCGACACCACCGGCCCGAGCGCCGACGCCGCGAGCAGCAACGCCACGAGCACCCGTGTCTCCTGCAGCGAGCGCGCCTTGTGCACCGGCCCGCTCTTCAGGAACAACGCCCCGACCACCAACCCGGCCACGCCACCGGACAGTCGGAGCAGGTCTTCCAGCCAACCTGAGTACAGCGTAAGGACCAGCACCGACAAGATCATCATCAGCCGGACGCGCCGCCTCCACAGCGGCGGCATCCGGAACGTCAGCGCGAGCGCGAGCCCGACCCCGCCGATCGACGGCCCCGCCGCCGACTCGCCGACGAGCGACTCGAGCCAGCCCCAGTGCACGTCGCCGCCGACCAGCACCAGCCAGAGCCCCAGGAACGAGCCGAGCACGTGCGTGGCCAGGAAGACCGCCACGGTCCGCAGCGCACCGAACTCGCGCTCCGCCAGCGGTCCGGTGACGGCCAGCAGCACGGTGGTCGCGACGTAGCCCAGCAGGTCCATCGACCACAGCGCCGAGGTGAGCACCGTCCACCACGGGCTCTCGGTGCCGAACCCGGTCCGCGTGAGCAGCTCGTCGCTCGCACCGCCGATCGCCCCGGTCAACGCCCCGACCGTCCAGAAGACGATGAGGAACGCGCACGTCAGAGGTGCGGTGCGGAACAGCCGGGCGATCATCTGACCAGCCCTGTCCGCTGCGCGAGCCACGGCAGGGACCCGAAGAGGCCCTCGCGGGCCATGTTCCAGTCGTGGTTGTTCGGCAGTTCTTTCCACTGCACGTCCATTCCGGCCTTCTGGCACGCCTCGAAGACCTCGGCGTCCGCCTTGCGGTACGTGACGTCGTCGCGTCCGGCGACGACCACGCCCGCGGTCTGCGGGAATCGCTGGCGCGCGAGCACGTCCATCGGGTTGACCCGGACGAACGCGGCCTCGTCGCCGCCGAACGCCGCCTTGACCGTCTCCTGCCGCGTGCCCAGGGAGGGCTCGGGCTGGGGAGCAAGGGCGACGAAGTTGGCGTACACGTCCGGCGCGCGCACGGCCAGCTGCACCGAACACGTGGCGCCCTGGGAGAAGCCCGCGACGGTCCACGACTCACGGCGCTCGTCGACCGTCAGCCGTTGCTTGATCCACGCGGGCACGTCACGCGCCAGGTACGTCTCCGACTGACCCAGCTTCGAGTCGAGGCACAGCGGGTTCGCGGTCGACGTGCCGAGCTGGTCGACCACGACCACGATCGGCGCGAGCCCGTCGTGCTGACGCGCGTACGCGTCGAGGTTGTCGAGGATCCGGCCGCCGTCGAACCAGTCGCGGGGGCTGCCCGGCTGACCCGCCATCAGGACGATGACGGGCAGCCGCGGGCGTGGGGTCGTGTTGTACGCGGGAGGCAGGTAGATCCACGCCTGCCGCGCCTTGAACGCGCCGGGGATCTCCGCCTCGGTGACGACGCCCTTGTCCGGCAGGTTCGCCGGCCGCTGCCAGACGTTGGCGAGCTTCTGGCCCGCGGGCACCTCGACGACGCCCGTGGGCGGGGGAGCGGCTTCGTTCAGGCCGACCGTGTCGTTCCTGAAGACGTCCAGCACCGCGCGCGTGGTGGGGTACTGCCCGAAGTGGGCGTTCGTCGCGACCACCGCGCTCGCCGTCACGCCCAGCGCCAGGAGCACGCCGAAGACACGTCCGTACCACCGGCCGGAGCGCAGCCGCACCGCAGCCAGCGTCAACGCCACGAGTGCCGCGCCCAGCCACACCGCCAGAACGGTCGGCAGCGGCTCCGGCCACGGTTTCCACACGTGGTCGACGACGAGCACCAGCCCGGTCACCACGAGTGCGCACGTCAGCACGACGATCGGCAGCACGCGGACCCACCACGTCCGGTTTCCCCGGATCGCCAGGTACGTGAGGGCGAGCACAGCGGCGGCCGTGGCGAGCTTGGGGATCGGTCCGTTTATCAGAGACAGATCCAACGGGCTGAGCATGCCTCCGATGCTTCAGGAACTCTTCAGGAAGCACATCGGGTGTTGGTCTCGGTTCAGAGCTGTGAACATCAGCCTGAAGAATGACAACCGCTCAGTCCTTCGACGCGTCGCGCCAGGCGTTCGTCAGCACCCGCAGGGCGTCCGGATGCTCGGCGATCTCCGCGGCACGGGACAAATCGGACTCCGCCATCCCCAGTTCCCGCAACGAGGTCGCCGCGCCGAACCGGGTGGCCGTGTCGTGGACGCGGGTGGCCAGATCGGACGGTGCCGTGTGGGGCAGCAGTGCCGTGTGGGTGGCGGCGTGCGGCAATCCGAACGTACCGCCCAGAACGTGCGCGAGCTTGTGGTGCAGTCCCATGGGGACGGACGCGAGGCACGTGCCCGCGAGCCACGCCGAGGACAGCAGCTCGGTCCGCGCATCCACAGTGGACGGATTTCCGCTCAAAGCGTGCAAAACGCCCTCGATCGCCCTGGTCGCGATGGCGTCGATCAGCGGGTTCTCGTTGCCTCGGGCGGCGATGGCGTGCGCGAGAGAGTTGAGTGCGCTCGTCACCGTGACGTCGAGCGGCAGGTCCAGCGTGAGGTCGACGTCGTAGATCACCGTGTCCGGCTGGATCGCCGGGTCACGCCGTGTCTTCTTCAGCCCTGACGCCGTCTCGCCGAGCACTTGTGTGACCTCGGAACCTGCATAGGTCGTCGGGATGATGATCTGCGGTACGCCCGCACGCACCGAGAGCGCCTTCGACAGCCCTGTGCTCGACCCGCCGCCGACCGACACGACGCAGTCCGCGCTGTGTTCACGCAACGACGCGAGCGCGCGCTCCGTGACCTCGACCGGCGTGTGCATGGCCGCCCCGGTGAACCGGGTGACCAGCAGCGGGCCGAGTTCGGCGGCCACCTTGTCGCCACCGTGCCGGGCGATCAGCAGCACGCGTTGCGCGCCTAACCGCTCGGCCTCGGCGCGCACGGAGGACACGGTGCCGCGGCCGAAGACGACGCGGGTGCGGCCGGGTTCGAAGGTGAAGCTCACGAGGAATGAATATTCGTGAGCGGAGTTCCCGGCGCAACAGCGCAGGGTCAAGCCTTTCGGCTCTGACGAGGTGACTTCGTCACTCCTTAGCGTGAATCTTCATGAAGCGTGTTCGTGTTGTAGTGGCGTTAGCAGGGGCCCTGGCCCTGACGCCGATCCCTGCCACAGCGGCGACACCAGCGTTCAGCCTGTCCGGAGGCGTGACCGCGCCGATCCACTCGATGGCCGACGCGGTCCGCGAGACGGTCTACGTCGACTCCGGGCTCGACCTCGACGGCAACGGCACCCGCGACCGGGTGGCGGCCGACATCATCAGGCCGTCCACGACCGGGCGCGTGCCCGTGATCATGGACGCCAGCCCCTACTACCAGAGCGCCGGGCGCGGCAACGAGAGCGAGGTCAAGACCTACGACTCCGCCGGGGTGCCGGTCAAGTTCCCGCTCTTCTACGACAACTACTTCGTGCCGCGCGGCTACGCCGTCGTGCTGGTCGACTTCCTCGGCACGAACCGGTCGCGCGGCTGCGTCGACGTCGGCGGTCAGTCGGAGATCGCCTCCGGCACGGCCGTGATCGACTGGCTGAACGGCCGGCGCACCGGCTACTCGTCCCTGACCGGCGCCACCACGAAGACCGCGTCCTGGTCGACCGGTGCCGTCGGCATGATCGGCAAGTCGTGGGACGGCTCGATCGCGAACGGCGTCGCGGCGACCGGCATCGACGGGCTGAAGACCATCGTGCCGATCGCGGCCATCAGCTCCTGGTACGACTGGTTCCGCTCGGACGGCGTCGCCTACCCCGGCTACAGCTCGCCGACCGGCCTGGGTTCGCAGTTCGAGAACACCAACGCGCGCTCGCGGTGTGGTGCGGTGCGCACGCAGATGACGAACGGTTCTCCCGCCAACGGCGACTACACGGCGATGTGGCAGACGCGTGACTTCGTGCGCAAGGCGTCGAACGTGAAGGCGTCGATCTTCGCGATCCACGGGCTGAACGACCTCAACGTGAAGACGTTGCAGTACGGCCAGTTCTGGGACGCGGTGCCCGCGTCGGTGCCGAAGAAGCTGTGGTTCTCGCAGACGGCGCACGTCGACCCGTTCGACTTCCGGCGCAGCGAGTGGGTCCCGACGCTGCACCGGTGGTTCGACCGCTGGCTGCTGAACGTGCAGAACGGCATCGAGAACGAACCGCAGGTGTCGGCGGAACGTGCGCCCAACCAGTGGGCGGACGACCAGACGTGGCCTCCTGCGGGCACCGTCAGCACCGTGTTGCGTCCTTCTTCTTCGGGACTCGGCACGACGCCCGGCACGGGCACGTCGGCGTTCACCGACAACGGCAGCGGTACGCCGGCGAACTGGCTCTCCGGCTCGAACACCGGGAGGGCGATCTACTCGACGGCGCCGCTGACCTCCGACCTGCGCATCGCGGGCACGTCCTCGATCACGGTGGGGGTGTCGTCCTCGACGCCGACCGCGCACCTCACGGCGTACCTCGTCGACTACGGACCGGCGACGGTGCGGACCGGCGAGGGCATCCGCACGCTGACCACGGAGTCGTGCTGGGGTGAGAGCCGCACGGGCGATGACGCCTGTTATCGCGACACGGAGGCGACGACGGGCAACGTCGACGCGCAGATCATCGCGCGTGGCTGGGCGGACCTCGCGAACTACCAGTCTCTCTCGGCTCCCAGCACGATCACGCCGGGAACCAAGTACCGCATGACGTTCCGACTGTCCACAACGGACCACCTGGTCAAGGCTGGACATCGTCTGGGCCTGGTCGTCGGCGGTACCGACTCGACCGCGATCGTGCGGCCGAGCCAGCTGCCGAGGCTGACCGTCGACCTGGCGGACACGTCGGTGCGGATCCCGCTGAAGGGCTCGGTGCCGGCCGCCTCGTCCGCTCCGCTGGTCGCCGGCAGCGTTTCCGCTGGTACGAAGGGCGCATTGGGCTAGCCAATCGGACTGTCGGTGCTGCTCGCTAGCATCGGCGGCATGGTGTCAACCGACGGTGTCGTTCTCGGAGACGCGCTGCAGGTCCTGCAGCGCGTCTTCGGGTATCCCGAGTTCCGCGGCGACCAGGCCGCCATCGTCGAGCACGTGATCGCGGGTGGTGACGCGCTCGTGCTCATGCCGACCGGTGGTGGCAAGTCCCTCTGCTACCAGGTGCCGGCGCTGGTCCGGCCGGGCGTGGGCGTGGTGATCTCGCCGCTCATCGCGCTGATGCAGGACCAGGTGGACGCGCTGCGTGCCCTCGGCGTGCGCGCGGGCTTCCTGAACTCGTCGCTGTCCTGGGACGAACGCCGGATGGTCGAGGCCGAGTTCGTCAGCGGCGAGCTCGACCTGCTCTACCTGGCGCCGGAGCGGCTGACGTCCGAGGCCACGCTGCGCCTGCTGGAGCAGGGTGAGATCGCGCTGTTCGCGATCGACGAGGCGCACTGCGTCTCCCAGTGGGGTCACGACTTCCGGCCCGACTACCTCTCCCTCACGCACCTGCACGAGCGCTGGCCCAAGGTGCCGCGGATCGCGCTCACCGCCACGGCCACGGAGGCGACGCGCAAGGAGATCCTCACGCGCCTGGAGCTGAGCGACGGGCGGCAGTTCGTCTCCAGCTTCGACCGGCCGAACATCCAGTACCGCATCGTTCCCAAGAAGGAACCGAAGAAGCAGCTGCTCGACCTGCTGCGCGGCGAGCACCAGGGCGACGCGGGCATCGTCTACTGCCTGTCCCGCTCGTCGGTGGAGAAGACGGCGGAGTTCCTCGTGGCCAACGGGATTCCCGCACTGCCCTACCACGCGGGGCTCGACTCGTCGGTCCGCCAGCGCAACCAGGCCCGCTTCCTGCGGGAGGACGGCCTCGTCATGGTCGCCACCATCGCGTTCGGCATGGGCATCGACAAGCCGGACGTCCGCTTCGTCGCCCACCTCGACCTGCCGAAGTCGGTCGAGGGCTACTACCAGGAGACAGGTCGCGCCGGTCGCGACGGCCTCCCGTCCACCGCGTGGCTCGCCTACGGCCTGCAGGACGTGGTGCAGCAGCGCAAGATGATCGAGTCGTCGGAAGGCGATCTGGCGTTCCGCCGCCGCTCGCAGGCGCACCTCGACGCGATGCTCGCCCTCTGCGAGACGGTCACGTGCCGCCGGTCCAGGCTCCTGGAGTACTTCAACGAACCCGGTGGTGCCGCCTGCGGCAACTGCGACACCTGCCTGACCCCGCCCGAGTCGTGGGACGGCACGGTCGCGGCGCAGAAGGTCCTGTCGACGGTCTACCGGCTGCGCAAGGAGCGCAACCAGAAGTTCGGCGCCGGTCAGGCCATCGACATCCTGCTGGGCCGCAAGACCGCCAAGGTCATCCAGTTCGACCACGACCAGCTCAGCACGTTCGGCATCGGCGAGGACCTGAGCGAGGGCGAGTGGCGCGGCGTAATCCGCCAGCTGCTCGCGCAGGGCCTGCTCGCCGTCGAGGGCGAGTACTCGACGCTCGTCCTCACCGAAGCGAGTTCCGAGGTCCTCAGCCGCAAGCGCGAAGTCAAGATGCGCAAGGACCCGACGCCCGCCCGCTCGACGACGCGCACGGCGTCCTCCTCGTCCGGCGCGGCCAAGGTGAAGATCGACCTGCCGGCCGACGCGGGCCCGCTCTTCGAGGCGCTGCGCGAGTGGCGGGCCGGCCAGGCCCGCGAACAGGGCGTTCCGGCGTACGTGATCTTCCACGACGCCACGCTGAAGTCCATCGCGGCGTCGCGCCCCGGCTCCCTCACCGCCCTGGGCGCGGTGAGCGGCGTCGGCCAGGCGAAGCTCACCAAGTACGGCGAGCAGATCCTGGAGGTGGTGGCGGCCGGCGGTTCCGCACCGGAAGCCGCCGCACCCGCTGCGGTGCAAGCCCCCAACTCCAAGCCGAAGACCACGAGCCCCGGCGGTGCCGCGTGGGGCTCGGGCGACGCCGTGGACGAGTGGCCGGAGCCGGAGGAGCCGGACGAGCCGATGGACTGGTGACGCGGTCAGGTCACCTTCTCGATCTGCACCCGCTTGATCACGCTCTTCCCCGACTCACCGACGAGGTCGAAGGCAGCGCTGTTCAACACGACGCAGGCCGGCCCCACGCCGATGACGCGGACGATCGTCTGCTTTCCGTTGTCGAGGTTGGTGACCCGCACCGAGGTTCCGACCGGAAGCTGTGCCGAGAACGCGCCAGGCGCTCCGCCGACGGCCGACAACCCGACGGTCGCGCCGTCGCAGACGACAGGCCCGACTGTTCCTGAAGCCCGCACCCGCGAGACGGGGGTGGGGGAGGTGGACACCGGCGCCGGCGCGTTTCCGACGATCTCCACCCGAATGCGCCGGAGAACGCTTTCCACTTCGCCGGTCTCGGCGGACGAGAGCGAATCGAATGCCGCTGTGTTCAGCACAGCGCAGCCGGTCGCCGGCCCGGTGACCGAGACGGTGATCACCCGCCCGTTGGCGGGATTCGTGACCCGCAACAAAGTGCCGACGGGGAACTTGTCCGACAGCACGGTCGCCGGCCCCTTGACGCTCGTCGTCCTCACCTGCTGCCCGCCGCAGACCTCTTTGCCCGCCACGCCCGGCTGCGACGAGGACGCACCGGGTCCGGCGAGAGCCAAGGCCGTACCCCCGATGGCCGCGACGACCGAGAGGCCCCCGGCTCCCGCGATCCAGCCCTTCGACCAGCACATGCACAACACCCGACCCTTCTTTCAGGCCGTACGGCCCGCAGATCGGGAAGGTTCAACGGCGCGTGGCTCGCACCAGCGCCGTCGGGTCGCACGACGCCAGGTGGTCGCGCAGGGCGACGTGCGCGAAGCGGTACTCGCCGTCGACGCGGGTGAGCAGTAGCCGGTCCTGAGCGAGGTGGAGCAAAGCCTTGCGGCGAAACGACAACTCGCCCAGCGACAGCGGTCGTGTGATGCCCTCGGCGGCGACTTCGGCGACCGCGTCGAACGGCCAGACGTAGTCGCGGGCGGCGGTCGGGGTGACCAGCAGCCCGAGTGCCACTCCCAGCGCGGTTCCCCAGGACCCCAGCGCACCGATCCCGCCCAGCAGTCCGACCGTGCCGAGCACCGGGACAGCCGGCTGAACCCACCACGGCCGCCCTTGCCGCATGCGTTGTTGTTGCACCGGGCGCACCGTGCGCCACACCCGCCCCACGGCGGCAGCGAAAATCCCGCCAGCCACGCCTGCGGAGAAGCCGACCCCCATGCCCGCCATCACCTCGTAGGGACCAGCCCAGATCATCGAGACGCCCGGCGCGGCGGCGATCAGCAACGCCCACGGCACAGGTGCGTCACCCGGGATGAAACCCAACGCCAAGAAGAACGACGCCACCACCACGAACACGTACGCCACGAAGTAGGGCCACGGCGTTCCGACTTCCCCCAGCCAGAAACCGGTCAGACCGACCAGCAATCCCCCGAACAGACCGGCGAGGAATCCCAGCGCGGCAGTCACGATGCCGTGCGCACGCCCAGGCGGGTGAAAGACGCGCGGCACTTTGTTCACCAGCACGAGCAACGAAGAAGAGGCGACCACGAAAACCAAGGCGGGCCACAATCCGAAGCGCAGCGCGGTCAGGAACGACACAGCACACACACCACCGGCATAGGCCGCAGGCACAGCGCGCACGAACAGCAACCACAACGGACGAGTGGGCAGCAGCGGAAGCCACGCACGGCGGTGAGGCATGTGCACCGGTGCACCGAGGTCGGGCCGGCCCAACCGCGCGAGGAACTTCAACGCCCGAATGGTGGGCCCCGCGCCGCGTTGGCCGGAAAGCCTTTCCACGACGAAGGAACCCACGAAGTCGGTGCCGATCGTGTCGACCTGCTTGTCCAGGTGCGTCAGCGCCAGGAGGTTCAACGCCAGCGGTGAGTCCAGCCGCTCCCAGATCTCCGGCGTCAGGGCCGACTCCAGGCTGTCGAGCCGGGGACTGACCGAAGCGATGTACTCGAGCACCTGACCGCGGGTCAGCGGCTCGACGAACACCGACGGCAGGTTGTCGATCGGACCGGTCGAGCTCACGACGGAGGCGAACGGAGCGAGTTCGGACTCGCAGAGGGCGCGGTCGACGCGCGGCACCTCGTCCAGTCCGTCGATGAGCACGGCGACCCGCTCGCGGCGCAGCCAGATCGTGCCGGCCGAGCGGCTGATGCCGTAGCGCCGGTTCATCTCGCGCAACAGCCACGCGGTGAACTCGGTCGGCTTGCGCGCGCCGTACGCCCGCCACGTCGCCAGGTCCACGACGACCGGAATGGGCGCCTGCGGGTCGTTGCGTGCCCGTTCGACCAGCGTCAGGCACAGTTCGCGCAGCAACGTCGACCGGCCGCTGCCCACCGGTCCGACCAGGACCATGCTGTGGCCGAGGCGGTCGTAGACGGCCTCCAGGTCCCGTGAGGAAACCTCTTCGCCGTCGACCCGCACGGAGATCGCGGGCTGCTTCAGGACACCGAGCTTGATCTGCGTCTGGGCGGCCAGCGAGGCGGCGAGCAGCGCCTTCACCCGTGACTCGACCCGCGCGAGGGCGGCGGTGCGATTGCTGGTCTCGTGGCCGCGGCCGCGTTCCCAGAGAGCGAGGCCGACGGAGACGAGAACCATCACGCCGACCGCGGGCCACAACCACCGGCCGAACTCGCCGATGAACCCCGGCACGGCCCCACCGGTGCTCACGCTGATGGCCGCCGGTAACAGCAAAACGACGGTGACCAGGCACAACGCTGCCAACGCGGTCAGCCGTGCAGCCCTCGTCACCCCGCTTGGATCCACCTTCACCTCCGCGATCCCGGCGAACGACGGTAACCGGGCCGCCGGGATCGCGGAAGTGAATCCGATCAGGCTTAACTCACACGCGAACCAATCGCCTGTGCCGCCTCAGGAACCCACGCTGAGTAGGTCCCGTCACTGCTGCTGCTGGCCGCCGAAGTTCCGAAGGCCTTCCTTGAGCTTGTCCTCGCCCTTGTCGATGTGCTCGCTGTGCTTGCCGCCGGTCTTGTCGTCGGCGAACTGGCCCGCGCGCTCGACACCGTCGTCGACCTTGTCACCGTGCTGGCCGATGAGGTCCTTGGCCTTGTTCTTCAACTCGTCGAATCCCATGACTGCATAACCTCCCTATGCAGTGCGGCTACCCCGTCTCGGACCAGGTACACGCACGTCACTGGATCGAGTGAAGCGCCGCGACCGGACTCACCCGCGCGGCCCGGCGGGCGGGCAGCAGCCCCGCGCCCGCGGTGAGCACGGCTAGCGCGAGCACCACCACGCCGACGGGCACGACGGGCACCTGCAAGGGCCACTCGATGCCGAGCGAGATGATCGCGAGCCACGCGTAGGGGACGCCGATGGCGAGTCCGATCACCGCGCCCACGACCCCGTAGAGGCCGGCCTCGGTCGTGACCATGCGGCCGAGTTCTCTGCGGGTCAGGCCGATCGCTCGCAACAGACCGGCTTCACGGGTCCGTTCGAGCACCGACAGCGCGGTGGTCGAGCCGACCCCGACAACCGCGATCAGCACCGTGAGGAACAGCAGTCCGACCGCGATCGCCACCAAGGAGGTGAACCAGTCCTCTTGGGCCAGCCGACGATCGGCGAGCGACTCGACCTCCAGCCCCGCCGGCACGCGTTCCTTGGCGCCGTTGGCGAGCACGCCGACGGGCTCACCCTCCACATCGGACGAGTGCAGCAAGGCGCTGCCGAGCGGGACTCCACCGAACAACGTCGCCGCCACCGTCATCCGCACGCCGTTCACATCGGCGCGTGACCCCGCGGTCAACCCGAGCCGGCTCGCGGTGGAGGTCGACAGGATGATCTTGCGCGGACCCATGTCCCCGAGCGCACCGGAGTCGACGCGGAAGTCCGTGAGGCCGCGGAGCTTGGTCATGTCGAGGTCGGTGGCGCGCATTGTGAGCGTGCCGTTGATGGTGATCTCGGTGCGGCGGTAGGGGAGCACGTCCGTGAGCCCGGCGGCTTCCAACGCCCCGGCGTCGACCGGGCCGACGATTTCCAGGTCGGCCGGGTAGGCACTCGCCATCTCGGCCTTCCCCAGACCTTGCAACGTGTTCGCGCCAGTCAGCGTCGCGATGATGAGACTGACGCCCAACGCCACCACCGCCGTGATCGAGGCGGCCCGCCGCGGCGCGCCACCGACACCGCTCACCGCGAGCGACGCGATGGTGCTGCGCCGCAACGCAAGCCCGATCAACCTCAGCACCGGTGAGATCAACACGGGCCCGAGCGTGATCAACGCGCCGAACGCCAGCGCACCGCTGATGGTGGTGCGCAGCAGCAGGTCCTCGGTCATCCCGCTAGGCCGGCGTTTGCTGGCAAGGCCGTCGATCGCGACGGTGACCACCAGCGCGACCGAGCCCGCGGCCATCAGGAGTCCGAGCACCCAGCGCGGCCGGCCGATCCGGCCCTTCGCGTCCTGCACGGCCGAGGTGCGCAGTGCCTCCAGCGGAGAGACCTTGGCCGCGGACCACGCGGGGGCCAGCACGGCGAGCGTCGTCAGCACGAACGACCCGAACACCACGACCAACGCGGGTGTGAGCGGGAAGCCCGGCGCCACCAGGCCTGCCAGCGGCACGAGCTGCCCGGCGCCCGCCGCCAGCGCGACACCGGCGACCGAGGCCAGCAACCCGGTCAGCGCCCCCTCGGCGACCAGGCCACGCGCCAGCCGTGCGCGCGAAGCACCGACCGCCCGCACCAGCGCGAGCTCCCGCATGCGGTGCGCGAACACGATCCGGAACGTCGAGGTGGAGACCAGGGCGGCCACGATCATGGCGACCGTGACGAACGCGCCGAGCAGCGCGAACACCTCGACCAGGCGGGCCGCCCCGACCGCCAGGGAACGTTCGGTGACGTCCTTGGCGAGCACGGTCGAGTAGGCGAAGAACGCCGCGATCGTGATCGACAGGACGGGAAGGAACCTCCTCATGCGGCGACCGCCTGAACGACCCGTCCGTCGGCCATGTGCACCACTGCGTCGGCGTAAGAGGCCGCCCTGTCGTCGTGCGTGACCATCACGATCGTCTGACCGAAGTCGCGCACGGCCTGACGCAGCAGGTTCAGCACGTCCGCGGACGACTGCGAGTCGAGGTTGCCGGTCGGTTCATCAGCGAAGACGACCTCGGGCCGGGTGACCAGCGCCCGAGCCAGCGCCACGCGCTGCTGCTGGCCGCCGGACATCTCCGAGGGCCGGTGCGACAGCCGTGACGACAGCCCCAGGGCCTCCACGAGCTGCGTGAACCAGGCCTTGTCGACCTGCCGTCCGGCCAGGCTCAACGGCAGCAGGACGTTCTGCCGGGCGGTGAGCGTCGGCAGCAGGTTGAAGGCCTGGAACACGAACCCGATGCGGTCCCGGCGCACCTTGGTCAGCGCTGTGTCGGACAGACGCGTCAGGTTCTTGCCGCCGAGCAGGGCCGCGCCGGACGTGGCCGTGTCGAGGCCCGCCAGGCAGTGCAGGAGCGTCGACTTGCCGGAGCCGGACGGCCCCATGATCGCGCTGAAGGCAGCGGGCCGGAACCCGACGGTCACCCCGTCGAGTGCTCGAACCGCGGTGTCACCGGAGCCGTACACCTTCACGAGGTCGACCGCGGCGGAAGCGAAGTTGTTCACACGGTCAGCAAAGTCCGGAGTGGAGGTGGAAACCTCGGTCCCGAGCAGGGTTCGCCTCTGTCTTTCGGCCGATCTGCGGACAGGGCACAAGTGCATAAGGTCATGGCCATGCTCTGGAGGTTCGGCGCGATCGCCGCACTGCTCGCCGCGGCGTTCGTGGACTTCTACTACGGCCTGTTCAGGTCGCCGGGCCTCTACCCGTGGACAGGCTGGGCTGCGCTCGGGTGCATCGTGCTGGCCGTGTCGGCCTGGCTGCGCCCTCATCGAGCCCTGGCGGCCGTCGCCGCCACCGCGAGCCTCGCGTTCACCCTGGTCAACCCGCTCGACAAGGAGTTCGGCCTGGCCGAGACGCTGGCGCTGACCGGTGTCCTGGCCGTCACCACCCACCAGGCCAGGTCGCGCCGGGACGCGCCGCTGATCGGCTGGATCGTGATCGCGCTGGTCACCCAGCCGCTGCGGTTCCCGCTCGGCCCCACCGAGCTGACCCTGGCGATGGCCCTGGTGGTCGTCGCCACGGGCGTGGTCGCGTCCGTCGGCTACCTGCGGCTGCTGGCCGATGCCAGGGAGAAGCAGGTGGCGGCCGTCAAAGCCGAGCAGAAGGCCGAGTTCGCGCGCGACCTCCACGACTTCGTGGGTCACCACATCACCGGCATGGTCGTGCTCGCGCAGGGTGCCGGCCGAATCGTCGAACGCAACCCGGCGCAGGCCAGACAGGCCCTCGACCGCATCGAGGAGGCCGGTGGTGAGGCCATGGCCGCCATGCGCCGCATGATCGGCATGCTCCGCGACGACGCCCCCGTGGCACCGGTCGCGGGCATCGCCGACATCGAGCAGCTGGTCGCGGCCGAACCGCGCGCCACCCTCGACATCCACGGCGACACCGCGGCGCTGCCGCTCGAAGTGGCCGGCTCGGTCCACCGCGTCGTCATGGAGTCGTTGACCAACATCAGAAAACACGCTCAGGAAGCGACCACAGTGGACGTCCAGATCCAGACCACGCCGGACTGGGTGACGGTCAAGGTCTCCAACGACGGCAAGTCCGCGAGGCAGGGCAACGGTTTCGGGCTCGTCGGACTCACCGAACGCGTGCAGGCGCTCGGTGGCAGGATCAAGGCGGGGCCGGGCATCGACGGCGGATGGGTCGTCGAAGCCGCGCTCCCGACAGGAAGGGCGACCGCGTGATCAGGGTTCTCGTCGCGGACGACCAGGCGATGGTGCGCACGGGGTTCGGCATGATCCTGGGGGCCGAGTCCGACATCGAGGTCGTGGCCGAAGCGCGGGACGGCGTCGAGGCCGTCGCCGAGGCACGGCGCACCAGGCCGGACGTCGCGTTGATGGACATCCGGATGCCGCGCATGGACGGGCTCGAAGCGCTCAAACAGATCGCGAACGACGTCCACGTGGTGGTGTGCACGACGTTCGACCACGACGAGTACGTACACACAGCGCTGAAGAACGGTGCGTGCGGGTTCCTGCTGAAGGACGCCGGTCCGAACCTGTTGGTCGAGGCGGTGCGTGCGGCCGTCACGGGCGATGCGCTCATCAGTCCGTCGATCACGGTCAGGCTGTTGCAGCACTTGAACTCGCCGCCACAGCAACAACCCCACACCCTCTCCGCGCGCGAGCTGGACGTGGTGAAGCTCGCCGCGATCGGCCGCACGAACGCCGAGATCGCGCAGGAACTCTTCATCTCGGTCGGCACGGTCAAGACGCACCTGGCGAGCGTTCAGGCCAAACTGGACGCTCGCAACCGCGTCGAGATCGCCGCCTGGGCCTGGGAGACCCGTCTGGTCGGCCAAAGGTAGGACCCACAACCGGCCTGCGGACAGAAGCCGCGTGCCGCGTCCACCACCAGAATTCGAGCCATGAAGACACTCCTCCTGCTGATCCCCGTGCTGGCGCTCACCGCGTGCGGCCCGAAGAGCTACACCTACGAGGCGTTCTACGACGTCGAGGGCACCGGCAAGGCGCAGCTGACGCTCACCGTCCCCGGAGGCGCGTCCCAGTCCGAGACCGTCGACCTGCCGGTGAAGAACCGCGCCATGCTCGCCAACGCCCTGGGAAAGATCATGCTGACGGTCAAGCCGCAGACCGGCCAGGCGACGTGCAAACTCCGCGTGGAGAAGGAGAAGGAGATCACGAACGCCGGCGCGGAAGCGAAATGCGCGTACGAGATCACCGAGTCCACGGACAACTGAGTGATCCGTTAAACCTTGCCCCTCCACCCCGGCTCCACTAGGAAACGCGCATGAGGCGAATCGCAGCTGGACTGGCAGTGGCGGCGCTGGCCGTGGGTTTCATCACGACCGGCACCGCGTCCGCCGAGGTCCAGACGGCCCGGCCCGACTGCGGCTACACCGCGACCCCGGAGGAACCGGCCGCGCGTCCGGTGTCGATCCCGCACGACCCGTGGTTCACCAAGGGCAAGGTCCTGGTCAAGGTGAAGACGAACCAGGGCGACATCCCGTTGGTGCTCGACCGCTCCAAGGCCCCGTGCACCACGCACAGCTTCATCCACCTGGCGCACCGCGGGTTCTACAACCAGACCGAGTGCCACCGGCTCACCGCGTACCCGACGCTGAAGGTGCTCCAGTGCGGCGACCCGTCCAACACGGGTGAGGGCGGCCCGGGCTACAAGTACGAGGACGAGCTGCCGACCGACCTGCAGCCCGCGCCGAACGACCCGACCGGTCAGCGCCGCATCTACCCGCGCGGCACGCTCGCCATGGCGAACGCCGGCCCCGACACGAACGGCTCGCAGTTCTTCCTCGTGCAGTCGGACTCGATCCTGCGCCCCAACTACACCGTGTTCGGCCAGATCCTCCCCGAGGGGCTGAAGACCCTGGACAAGATCGCGGCCGGCGGCATCGCCGGGGAGAACCCGCTCGACGGCCGCCCGAACGTCAAGTCCGAGCTGAAGTGGGTGCTCCCGCTCGGCATCTAGCGCACGGGAGCTAGTGCGAAGCCCAGCCCTTCAACGCGCCGTAGAACGCGTCTGAGAGCCGCCGGACCACCTGATCGTCAGGGAGTCCGGCGGTTTTCGTCAGGTCGAGGATCTCCCGCGGGTCGAACAACGCGTGGTGCAGGAACCGCGCCACGTTCAGCATCCCGTCCGGCAGTGCCAGGTCGATCAGGACGCCCCGCAACGCCGGGTCCCACGCGCTGCACGTCAACGCCGCCACTTCCTCGGCGTTGTGCATCCGTTCCAGAATCCCGCGCTGCGACGAGAACCGCACTATCACCGGGCCGTGCAGGTTCTGCAGCTTCACCCACCGCGTTGCTTGGTGCTCGAACAGTTCTTTGCCGGTCTTGCGAGACCGTTCGCCGTGCTCGACCAACGACGCTATGACGTCTTCGTGATAGGCCACCACGAGCGCTTCCACGGAGGAAAAGTGCCGATACGCCGTCGCTTGCGAAAGCGCGGCCTTGCGCGCGATCGACTGCATCGTCGCCGTTGCTGGTTCACCCCGCAGGACGTGCGTCGCGGCGTCCAGCAATCGCTTGCGGTTGCGACGCGCGTCACTGCGGTTGTTTGTCTCCTCCGGCAGAACGTCCTCCCACCCGCGAACCCCGTTGCGGAGTGCAGGATAGGGCGAACGATCAACGGAATGCGGCGATTCCGGTCAACGCGTGGCCGATGGATAGCAGGTGGATGTCGGAAGTGCCCTCATAAGTCAGTACGGATTCCAGGTTGTTGGCGTGACGCAAGGGCGAGTACTCGAGCGAGATGCCGTTCGCGCCGAGGATGGTCCGGCTTTCCCGTGCGATCGCGATGGCCGCCTCGACGTTGTTGTACTTGCCGACGCTGATCTGCTCGGGCTTGAGCGTGCCGGCCTCCTTGAGCCGCGCGAGGTGCAACGCCAGCAGCATCGCGTTGCTGACCTGGACCGTCATGCTCGCGAGCTTGCGCTGGGTGAGCTGGAACGAGGCGATCGGCTGGTCGAACTGGATGCGCGTACCGGAGTAGTCCAGTGCCGCCTGCAACGAATCCCGCGCGGCACCGACAGCGCCGAACACGATCCCGAACCGCGCCTCGTTCAGACACGTCAGCGGTGCGCGCAAGGAAGTCGCGAGCGGCAGCCGGGCGCTTTCCGGCAGCCGCACGTCCTCCAGGACCAACTCGGAGGTGACGGATGCTCGCATCGACAGCTTCTGTTTGATGTCCCGCGTGGAGAATCCGGGCGTACCGCGGGGAACGAGGAATCCTCGAATTCCCTCCTCGGTTCGCGCCCACACCGTCGCCACGTCCGCGAGACCACCGTTGGTGATCCACATCTTGGTGCCGTTCAGCACCCAGTCCGCGCCGTCGCGCACGGCGCGCGTGCGCATGCCGGACGGGTTCGAGCCGAAGTCCGGTTCGGTCAGCCCGAAGCACCCGATCGCCTCACCGGCGGCCAGGCGCGGCAACCACTCCTGCTTCTGCTCCTCCGACCCGTACTTCCAGATCGAGTACATCGACAGCGAGCCCTGCACGGACACGAAGCTGCGGATGCCGCTGTCGACGGCCTCCAGCTCCAGGCACGCGAGCCCGTACGCGAGCGCGGACGTCCCCGCGCACCCGTACCCCTCCAGGTGCATGCCCAGCACGCCGAGCTTGCCGAGTTCCCCCGCCAGCTCGCGCGGCAGGATGCCCGCCTCGAACCACGAGGCGATGTGCGGCCGGACGTGGTCGGACAGGTAGGCCGCGACGGTGGCCTGGATGTCGCGCTCCTCGTCGCCCAGCAACGACGGGATGTCCAGCAACTCCAACGGGTCCTGCACGTCACTGCTCCAGTTTCGGCGGGCGCAGCCGGTAGGTCACCGGCGTGCGCGACAGGCGGATGGGGTTCGCGACCAGCGTCATGCCGTCGATCGTCGCGGTGGGGCCGAGATCCAGCGACTCCGCCAGCGCGAACGCGCGCGCGACATCGTTGACGGGACCACACGGGACACCCAGTGGTGTCAGCGTCTCGAACCAGTGCTGCGCCGGGCGCGCCCGCAGCCTCGCCGCGAGCACCTCGAACAGCTCGTCCACGTTCTCCACCCGGTCGGAGTTGGTGACGAACCGCGGGTCCGTCGCCAGCTCGGGCACGTCCAGCACCGAGCACAGCCGGCGGAACTGCCGGTCGTTGCCCACCGCGAGCACGATCGGCTGGTCGGCCGTCGGGAACACTTCGTACGGCGCGATCGACGGATGCCGGTTGCCCATCGGCTTCGGCACCGACCCGGCCAGGGTGAAGCCCGCGCTCTGGTTCACCATGCTCGACAACAACACCGTCAGCAGGTCGAGCTCGACGAGCTGGCCCAGCCCCGTCGCCTCCCGGTGCCGCAAGGCCGCCAGGATGCCGACGCACGCGTGCAACCCGGTCAGCACGTCGACCAGCGCCACACCGGTCTTCACCGGCTCGTACGGGCCAGGCCCGGTCACGCTCATCAACCCGCCCACGGCCTGCACGAGCAGGTCGTAGCCGGGCAGGTCCGCGCCCTTGCCCGAACCGAACCCCGAGATCGAGCAGTAGACCAGGTCGTCCCGCCCGAGCGACTCGTAGTCGAGCCCGAACTTCTTCATCGTGCCCGGCTTGAAGTTCTCGACCACGACGTCCGCCCGCGCGATCAGCTCGCGCGCCTGCTCCCGGCCCGCCTCGGTCGACAGGTCGATCTGCACCGACGTCTTGTTCCTGTTGACGGACAGGAAGTACGTCGCCTCGTCCTCGTAGTGCGGCGGACCCCACGCGCGGGTCTCGTCGCCCCTGCCGGGCTGCTCGACCTTGACCACCTCGGCACCGAGGTCGCCCAGCACCATCGTCGCGTACGGCGCCGCCAGCACCCGGCTGAAGTCCGCGATCACCACGCCCTCGAGAGAGCTCATGCGACCCGCCCCCGCAGCGTCATCGCGGCCAGCACGCGTTCCTGCGCCAGCTCGCGCGCCGCCACATGTGTAGTGGTGCCACGACTTCGCGCCTCGGCGATGATGTTCGCCGCGTTCGCCCTCAGCTTCGAGGACACGGCCTCCAGCACCGTCGCGGGATTCACCGGGAACGGCGAGTACCGCGCGTCCATCCCGAACGCCGCCGCGACCACGCCGCCGGCGTTCGCGATGAAGTCCGGCACGACCGTGATCCCGCGCGCCGCCAGAACCTCCTGCGCCGCAGCGGAAGTCGGCAGGTTCGCGCCCTCGACCACCAGGGTGGTGTCGAGCTCACCCGCGAGTTCCGCGTCGATCACGTCCTGCAGGGCCGCCGGCACCAGCACGTCGCACGGCACCCGGAGCTCGGCACCGAGCGCGCGGACGGCGCCGTACTCCTTCACCGCGAGGTCACCGAACTCGCCTCGCAGCTCCAGCAGTCGTGCGACGTCCAGGCCGCCGGGGTCCACCAGCGCCCCGTGCACCGACGACACGGCGACGACGACAGCGCCGAGCTCAGCGAACCGCTTCGCCGCCGCGGCACCTACCGCGCCGAAACCCTGGATCGCCACGCGTGTGCCGCGCAGCACCACCAACTCGTCCGCCACCTCGGCCACGCCGTACCCGGTGACGCCCAGCTCGTCGTACGGAAGACCACCGAGTTGAGCCGGTGCGCCCATCATAGCGCCGCGGTCCGACAGTTCGTCCTGGACGATCGCGGCGTCCCGTTCCGTGAGGCCCATGTCGAGGCCGAGCACGTACTCGCGCGGCACCTCGTTGGAGAGCTTGCGCGCGAACGCCCGCAGCGCCGCTTCCTTGTGAGGAGAAGAAGGATCGAACACGATCCCCGCCTTCGCACCACCGAAGAACAGGTCGACGCCGGCCCACTTCCACGTCATCACGCGCGCGAGGCGGGCGATCTCCGCGACCGTCACGTGCGGGCTCATCCGCGTGCCG
The DNA here is from genome assembly GCF_040682435.1 of Lentzea sp. NPDC051208. Taxonomy (NCBI): domain Bacteria; kingdom Bacillati; phylum Actinomycetota; class Actinomycetes; order Pseudonocardiales; family Pseudonocardiaceae; genus Lentzea; species Lentzea sp. NPDC051208. Next base: position 170,055 of record NZ_JBFBAW010000011.1, read on the forward strand.
CCCTTGCCCATGCCGCGCGCGGTGTTGTCGATGACGAGCACACCTTTCATGCCGGTGCGCCGGTCGGACACGCAGACGACCTTCTCCGGCCCCCACTCGTCCATGAGCTCGAGAACGTCCATCACATTCCTCACACGCAGTTGAGTTCCGGCCGTGCCTGGTCGGCGGCGAACCTGGAGGCGTCCAAACTGGACACGTCGACGAAGGGCTCGCGGCCGAGCACGAGGTCGCGCACGACCTCGCCGACCGCGGGCCCCTGCAGGAACCCGTGTCCGGAAAAGCCCGTGGCGTAGAAGAACCTGCCCACCGAACCGATCAGCGCGTTGTGGTCCGGCGTCACCTCGTACAGCCCGGCCCACCCGTCGCGCACGCCCACGTCCAGCAGTCTCGGCGCACGCCTGCCGATCGCCTCGGTGAGGCGTGGCAGCCACGCGTCGGACATGTCCAGCTTGAAACCCGGTGTCTCGTCGGGATCGGACATGCCGAACAGCAGCCCCTGGCCCTCGCGGTGGAAGTAGAAGGTGCTGCCGAAGTCGATGGTGAAGGGAGTCACCCGATCGTGTAGCTCCGGCATGGGCTCGGTGAACATGATCTGCCGTCGCAGGGGAGAAACGGGCAGGTCAACGCCCACCATCTCGCCGATCTCCCGGGACCAGGCGCCCGCCGCGCAGACCAGAGTCGCCGCCGAAACCGCCCCGCGGTCGGTTTCGACGCGAAAACTGTCGGACCCCGTCCCTACGATCGATCTCACGGTTGTTCTGGTGTGGAAGCGGACACCGGATCGGCGGGCCGCGGTGGCGTAGCCCAGTACGACGGACTCAGGCGTGCAGTGTCCGTCGTCGGGCGAGAAGGTCGCCGCGAGCAGGCCGTCCGTTTCGATCAGCGGCGAGATCCGCCGGGCCTCCTCGACAGTCAGCATGCGACTGCGCACGCCGAGGGAGTTCTGGAGATCGACGTTGCGCTCGAACGCCGTGACGTGTTCCCGAGAGGAAAGGAGGAACAGGTAGCCGACCTGGTGCAGATCGATCTCCTGCCCGGGGCGCTGCGGAAAGCGCTGGAACAGTTCGATGGATCGAGCTCCGAGCCTGATGTTCAGTTCGTCGGAGAACTGGGCGCGCACTCCACCCGCTGCCTTGCAGGTGGAGCCGGACCCCAGGTCATCCCTCTCCACGACCACGACGTCCCGGACTCCTGCCTCGGCGAGGTGGAAGGCGATGGATGTGCCCATCACCCCGCCGCCGATGACGACGACCTCTGCTTGAGCGGGCAGCTCAGGCGAGGCGGAAGTCAAGGTTCGCCTCGATCGCGAGAGTGTCCATCTGCGCCTTCTGCAGCTTCCCGGAGTAGTCCCAGTTCATGGACTGCCAGCGGGTGAACTGGTCGAGCACCCACACGCCCGACTGCCGGGAGCCGTTGCCGCTCTTGCCGTTGCCGCCGAACGGCAGGTGCGCCTCGGCCCCGGACGTCGAGTTGTTGACGCTGACCATTCCGGCGGAGATGCCGGCGCGGAACCGGAAGGCCTTGTTCGGGTCCGTGGTGTAGATCGAGCAGGAGAGGCCGTAGCCCGGCTTGTTGCCGAGCTCGATCGCCTCGTCCAGGTCCGAGTACCTCATGACGCCGACGAGCGGGCCGAACGTCTCCTGCAGGAACAGTTCGTCGTCGTCGCGCACACCGGAAACGATTGCGGGGTGGTAGAAGAAGCCGTTCTCACCAGTGAAGCCGTTGCGAGGACTGGTGGCCGAGATGCGGCCGGTCGGGCCGTGCACCGTGTGGTGCTCGCCGATCCAGCCGAGGTACTTCTCGTACGCCAGCGCGAACTTCTCGTCCAGCAACGGTCCATAGAGGACGTCACCGGTCGGGTCGCCCACGGTGGCAGTGGCGACGGCGTCGACGAACCGGGTCAGGAACTCGTCGTACACCGACTCGTGCACGATCGCCGTGCCGAGCGAGGTGCAGCGCTGGCCCGCGGAACCGAAGCCGGCGAACAACGCGCCCTGCACGGCCAGGTCGAGGTCCGCGTCCTCGGTGACGACCATCGGGTTCTTGCCGCCGAGTTCCAGGCACGGCGTCTGGAGGTGGCGTCCGCACAGTTCGCCGATGCGCACACCGACCTCGCTGGACCCGGTGAAGCCGACCTTGTCGACGAGACCTCGCTGCAGCGACTGTTCGAGTCCGGAGTAAGTCTCCGAGCCCTCGGCAAAGACGATCTCGAACACGCCGTCCGGGATGCCGGCGGCCTGGAACACGTCGTAGAAGGCCTGGGCCGACGCGGCGGAGTACTCGGCGGGCTTCCAGACGACCGAGTTGCCGCACAGCAGTGCCGGGATGATGTACCAGGACGGTACGGCGACCGGGAAGTTGCCGGCGGTGATGATGGCCGCGACGCCGACCGGGTTGCGGAACGTGAAGAGCTGCTTGTCCGCCATCTCCGAGGGGACCGTCTGCCCGTAGAGGCGCCTGCCCTCGCCGAGGAACAAGTTCGCGGTGTCGACGATCTCCTGCACCTCGCCGCGGGCCTCCGCGATCGGCTTGCCGATCTCGCGGGTCACGAGCTGGGAAAGGGGTTCGAAGTTCGCCTCGACGAGGCGGCCGATGTTGCCGATGACCTGGCCGCGCACGGGCGCGGGTACGCGTGCCCACGCGCGCTGGGCGGCCTTGGCCCGCTGAGCGGCGTCGACGAAGTCGCGGCTGGTCCCGAGCTCGATCTCGGCGACCACGTCGGAGGTGTTCGACGGGTTCGTGGAGATGTAGGGCATGCATTCACCCTGGTAGGTGCGCGGTGGATGCGCCAGAGGTCGCAGAACGAGATCTCGCGACGTCGAGCATAAGCTGGCCTGGTGCTCAACCCGGTTCATCTCCGCACGCTCGTCGAGGTCGTGAAGACGGGTTCCTTCGCCGAGGCGGCCCGCCGTCTCGGCTACACGTCGTCGGCCGTGTCGCAGCAGATCTCGGCGTTCGAGCGGGCGGTCGGCGTGGCGCTCTTCGAACGTGAGGCGCACTCGATCAGGCCTGCCGCCGCCGCCCTGCTGATCGCCGATCGCGGTGGCGAGTTGCTCGCCGCGTTCGACGGGTTCGAGCACGAGGTGAAGGCGATGGTGCAGGGCCTGCGCGGGCGCCTGCGGATCGGCACGTTCCCCACGGCGAGCGCGCGGGTCGTGCCGAAGGCGCTGGCGAAGCTGCAGGCGGAGCTGCCAGGCGCCGAGATCCGCCTGGACGAGGCGGAGCCGGACGACGTGCTGCCGCTAGTGCTGTCCGGCGAGCTCGACCTCGCGCTGGTCTACGCGTACGACCTCGTGCCGCGCACGTGGCCGGAGGAGCTGACCGTGCTGCCGTTGCTGGACGAGTCCCTCCTGGTCATGGTGCCTGCCGGGCACCAGGCCGCGAAGAACAACGTCAAACTCGAAGATCTCAAGGACGAGCGCTGGATCGCGTCACGCGACGGCACCTCCGGTGCCACCTGCCTCACGCGCCTGTGCGCGGCGGCGGGCTACGCTCCCAGAATCGCTTTCAGGAGCAACGACTACGAGGTCGTGCAGTCGCTCGTGGCGGCCGGTGTGGGTGTCGCACTCGTGCCCGCGCTCGGGTACAGGGAGCTGCCCGGCACGCACGCGATGCCGTTGCGCCACAAGCCTTTGCGCAGGCACGTGCACGTCGTCCACCGCACGGCGAACACCAATCCGTTGCTGCGCGACGCGGTGCACGCACTCCAGGAAGTGTGCCGGAACGCCGTGGCCGGTCACCTGCACCAGCCGTGAAGGAGAAATGCGGCCCGGCCCGGCCGCGGCCGGACTTGGGGGATGCGATGGATGCTGTTGAACGCTTCAAGAAGTTCTTCATGGAGCGTGTGCTGGTCTTCGTGATCTTGATGGGTTTTTGGTTGTTGTCGAGCTTGGTGCTGTGGTTGCGGACCACCTTCTGGCTGGCGTTCGCGTGGTTCGTGGGGCAGTTCGTGCTGTTGCTCATCGGCATCGCGTTCAGCGAACTGCGTGACTGGTGGCGGGCCCGCCGGGCCCGCACCGACTGATCTCTACTCGCCGGTCTGCCCGTCGGCGAGTTCGCGGAGAAGGTCCAGATGGCCCACGTGGCGCGCGGTTTCCTGCGCCACGTGGGCGAGGATCCACCGCACGGTGCGTTCGCCGTCCGCGGCCGTGGCGTCAGGGGGCAGCTTCTTCAGCGCCTCGGCGTTCGCCCATTCCTCGCGGTAGGCCTGGATGAGCGACGCCGGGGTGTCGTCGTCTTCGAGGTTCCAGGACGGGTCCGGGTCGCCCTTCCAGAGCGACGGCAGATCGAGGCCGGCACCCGCGATGCACAACCAGTACCGCTCGACGGCCGTCAGGTGCTTGAGCACGCCGAGCGCCGTCAGCTTCGGGGACGTGGCGATCGGGGCCGCTGCGGCCTGGTCGCGGGTCAGGCCGTCGACCTTCAGCACGGCGGTTTTGCGGAGGAAGTCGAGGAACTCCCAGGCGAGCGCGCTTTCGTCAGCGGCGCGCTTCTCGGGCCAGGTTCGGGTCACCGGGCGAGTTTGTCAGCCTTCGTGGCCGTGAGGAACGCGGACCAGGCCTCCGCTCCGATCGCGATGCGGGAGGCAGGAGCCTTGCTGTCCCGCAGCCCAACGCTGTGGCCGACCTCCACGCAGTCCGTGCCGTTGGCGCTGTAGCTGCTCTTCCGCCATTCAGTCATCTGGCAGGCTCCTCACAAGGCGATGCGTTCGATCAACTCCCTGGATTGTTCCGCATCCAGTGCCGTTCGATCGAGCGCCTTCAGGATGTTCGTGTACGCCTTGGCGGAGGCTTTGTCGTCCAGGAACACACCGTGGTTCTCGGCGTCGATGAAGATGACTGGATCGAGCTTGTCGAACCTCATCAGCGTGAAGGAGCCAGCCTGTCCCGCGTGTGCGCCGGCCGAGATGGGCACTATTCGGCAAGTGATGTACAGACGCTTGCTCATGGTCATGAGGTGGTCCAGTTGATCGGACATCACGTCCGGTCCGCCAACAGGCAGTAGGAGCGCCTGCTCGTGGATGTAGAAGGTCATCGCGCAGCGGCGCTGGATCAACACCTGTTGTCGCACGGAGCGTGCGGTCACACGTGAGTCGGCTTCTTCGGACGGTGAGTTCGGATTACCCTCGATCAACGCCCGCATGTAGTCGGGAAGCTGCAGCGCGCCGGGGATCAGATTCATGCTCCAGCAGAGGAGTTCTGTGGCCACCGCCTCGTGCTCGCCGATCGTGCGAGGCAAGATCGGCTGGCGTTCGCCGTGCACCTGGAGCCAGCCCGAGCGGTCGGCCTCGCGGTACATCGTCAGCAGGTGGTCGGACTCGTCCAGCGGGGTGCGGCAGACGCCCAGCAACCGGATGAGGTCGTGTTCGCTGACGCCGCCCTTGCCGTTCATCAGGTCGGACAGCTTGGCGGGGTCCCAGCCGGCGAGTTGCGAGGCGCCGCGTCCGGTCAGGCCCGCTTTGTCGATGGCCGCGCGTATGCCCGCGCCGAACTCACGTCCTCGTACCGTGGAGTCTCTCTTTGGCATGAAATGAAGCTAGGGCCACAGATCGTGTGATTCCAACAGATTCGGCTGAATTCAGCCGAAGAGGGGTGCGTGTTGGAAGTGGTCCAACGTCCTAAGTGGCCGGTGTTGTTTCAGTAGTACTGGCGGAGTTTTGGCCAGAGGGTTTCCCACGGTTCCGTTGATGCCGTGCACAGCTTTATCTCCGTGCCGTCTTCTTCGTTCTCCGCCGGGTTGTGGTGCCGGGCGACGACCTTGCAGTCGTCGAACGGCGGCTCGCGGAACCCGACCAGGAGCACCTTCCCGCGGCCGGGCGGAGGCGGTCCCCAGTCGTAGAAGGACATGTGCCCGGACCAGACGCGCACCCCGGTGTAGGCCTCGATCGCGCCGGCCTGGCCGTAGTTGCGGGTGATGACGGTCGGGTGGTCGTTCGCGAAGAACGCCTCCTGGACGGTCAGGGCCAGCTCGCGCCAGCCGACCTGTTCGCCCTGTTCGGGATTGATGGTGATGACCGGGGCCAGTGCGCTGGGCGGCAGGATCGGCAACGAGCCCAGCAAAGCCGGCACGACGCTCAGGGCGACCAGGACGCTGCCGGTGGTCCTGCGGCGCGACAGCCACTCCTGGGCTTGGCGTGCTCCTGTCGCCATCAGCACCAGGAGCAGCGGGACGGCGTAGTAGGGCTTGCCTCCGGTGATCAGGCACAGGGCGCAGAGGATCGGGTAGGCGAGTGCGATCGAGCGGAAGGTCCTGTCGCGCCACAGGTTCCGGAAGCCGATCAGCCACACCGGTACCAGGAGTGGTGAGAGCAGCACGATCTGCATGGGGATGAACATGATGCGGTTCTCGGTGCCGTCGTCCTCGCTGATGCCCTGGGCGACGGTGAGCAACGGGAAGTCGTGCAGTGCCTGCCAGATGACGGCAGGGGCGGCGAGCACCGCGCACGCCGCTAGCCCGGCGAGGAGCCACCAGGTGCGCAGGACGTTGCGCGGGCCCACGGTGAGCAGGGCGATCGTCATGGCTGTCAGCAGCAGGAGCAGCAACCACTTGTTGGCCAAGCCCACGCCGGCCGTTGCGCCGAGGGCCAGCCACCAGCGGCCGTCGCCGGTCTTCAGGAGCTTGATCGCGAAGTAGCCGATGAGCACCCAGACCAGCAGGTCGACGGTGGCGGTGGAGAGCATGTGGCTCACGGCCAGGACGAACGTCGACGTCGCCGAGGCGGCCGCCGCGAAGACCGAGCCGCCGCCCAGTTCCCGCGCGATCAGGGCGACCACGACCGTGATGGCCAGGGCCAGGAGCGTGGCCATCACGCGGAGGCCGACCGGGGTCTCCCCGAACACCTCCGTCGTGAGGCGGGTGAGGACCGGGGTGATCGGAGGCTGGTCCACGTAGCCCCAGTCGAGGCGTTTGCCCACCGCGATGAAGTAGAGCTCGTCGCGGTGGAAGCCGTAGCGGCCGGACAACGCGGTCAGCACCACCGCCTGCACGGCGAGCACGATCCCCAGCCCACGTCCCATGGACGGACGGTACCCAGCGCGTCCCTGATCAGGAGGTGCTTTTGCGGTACCAGCGCGGGGAGGTGTTGATCGGGGGCTTGAGGCTCGCGTTCACCACGATCATGGTGGGGCCCTCGGCGTCGGCTAGGGCGGACTTGAGGTCGTCGAAGCCGTCGAGGGTGACGGCGGGGATGCCGAAGCTCTCGGCGAGCTTGGCGAAGTCCGGGCGGGTCAGGTCGACGCCGCTGATGGCGTGGTTCGCGATCTGCTGGTCGTAACGGAGCATGCCGTAGCCGCCGTCGTCGACGAGCACGATGGTGAGCGGCAGGCCTTCTTGCTTCAACGTCGCGAGGTCGCCGCACGCGAAGAGAAAGCCTCCGTCGCCGACGACCGCGATGGTGCGGTGTTCGACGGCCGCGCCGATGGCCGCCGGGAAACCGAAGCCGAGCGTGCCCCAGCCGACCGGGTAGGCGAGGCCACGCGGTCTGGTGACGTGGTGGAAGCCGCCGATCCAGTAGCCGGGGATGCACATGTCGGCGACGATCGTGGCGTCGGTGTCTTCCAACGCCTGCAACAGCTTCGTGGCTTCGGGGGAGTCGGCTTCGGCCAGTGCGCGCACCTCTGCGTTGACGGCTTCGACGTCGACGGAGGCTGGCTTGGCCGTCACTCGTGCGGCGAGGGCGGTGGTGACGGTGGCGGCGTCGCCTTCGAGCGTGACGTCGGCCGGGTAGTTCTTGGTCGCCTCGGCCTTGTCGACGTTGACGGCGAGCAGGGTGCGCGGCTTCGGCTGCAACCAGTTCTGGGTCATCATGCCGTCGAAGTCGGTGCCGATCGCGATCACGAGGTCGGCGTCGTCCCACAGCTTTCCGACGGGCGGTGCGTGCACTGGACCTCGCACGACGTAAGGGCTGTCCGTCAGGCCGCGGGCGCCGTACGTCGTGATGATGGGTGCCTGCAGCTTGGCGGCCAACGCACCGATGGCTGCTCCCGCACCTGACCGTGCCGCACCGCCGCCGGCCCAGATCAAGGGCCTCGAAGACTCGGCGATGAGCTTTTCGGCTTTGGTGAGGTCCACGACCGCGTGGGTCGGCTCGACCTTCGTCACGGTGTGGTGCGGGGCGTCGGCGGACAGGAAGTCCGTCGGGACGCCCAGGTACACAGGGCCGTGCGGGCTTCGCGTGGCCTGCTGGACCGCTTTGTCGGCGTACGCGCCGAGATCCTGGGCGGACGGCACGTCGAACGACGCCTTCGTGACCGGCGCGAACATGGCCTTCTGGTCGCGCGTCTCGTGCAGCACGCCGCGGTACACGCCGGGCCGCCGGAGCGTCGAGGGGATGTCCGTGGCGATCACGAGGAGCGGGCTGCCGGACGCCCACGCCTCGCCCGTGGCGCCCAGGGTGTTCGCCGCGCCGGGGCCGGTCGTCACCACCGCCACACCGAGCTTGCCGGTGGCGCGTGCGTAGCCGTCTGCGGCGTAGACCGCCGTCTGCTCGTGGCGCACACCGATCATGCGGATGTCAGGGTGCTTCCGCAGTGCCTCCCAGATGACGAGGTTGTGCACACCGGGCAGTCCGAAGACCACCTCGACGTCGTGCGCGGCCAGCACAGCCAGCAAGCTCTCGGCACCCTTCGGCATGCGCCCGACGCTAAGGCTCGCTTACTGCCGCGGCAACGGGTGCGCAGCAGGTCTGGTGCTCAGCGTCAGCTCCCCTCACGAACTCCAGTCCAACTGGGACGGTGTGAACGTTCCGGTCCGGGAAACCTCGCTCGATTCCGGTGAAACGCAATTCGGGCCGGTGCGGAGACGTGCCGATTTCAACTGCGCTACCGCGCCTTTTCGTCCTGAAGGGCGATTTGGCTGGGCGGCTCGGCCGTCAGTGCCGGTGGACCTGACGGCCCAACGGGACGTGGTGCACGCGAGGTTCGGTCTGGTACGGCCCTCGCGCCACCGGACGGCATTTCCGGTGTTGTCGCGGCTATTGTTTCGGTGGATTCACGGCCTCGTGAATTGACCTCGAGATGATTGACAACTGAACTGTGTTCAGGCAGTGGCCCCTTGTGCCACCATGTGCGGCGACCGCGCGACCTGGGGGTGGAGATGCTGTACTTCGGTGGGCTGTTCGGAGTGCTGATGATAGGACTGTTGATCTTCGCTGTCGTGGACGTGATCACGACCGACGAGGGCTCGGTTCGCAATCTGCCGAAGATGATGTGGCTCCTCCTGGTCCTGCTGTTCCCGTTGGTGGGTTCGATCGCGTGGTTCGTCGCGGGCCGTCCGGTGGTGGGGACCGGACGCGCGAGATTCGGAACGCACGAACGAGGTACTCCCGCTTTTCCCGAGTACGACCGGCCGGGACGGGTCGCGGCCACCGATGCTGACGACGATCAGGAGTTCCTGCGCCGCTGCCGTGAGCGCGCGGAGGAACAACGACGCAAGGGACGCGAGAACCAGTGAGGATTGTCCTGCTGTTCTTGGTTTTACTGCTCGCCGGCTGTGGCGGAAACGCGCAAATGGCGGCACAACCCCCCACCTCTCCCTCGTCCACTTCGGACAAGCTGGCGCCGGCCGACTTCCAGGCGCGCTGGTGGACATGGGCCTCCCAACCCTCGGGCACCAACCCGATGTCCGACACCTCCGGGCGTTTCTGCATGCGGGACCAGCCCGTCGAGGTCTGGCTGCTCGCCGGGTCGCTCGGTGAAGAGCCGGTCGAGCGGCAGTGCCGGGTCCCCGCCGACAAGCCGTTGCTCGTGCCGGTCGTGAACCTCGCGAGCGACGTCGCCTCCTGCGAGAAGTTCATGAAGAGCGCGCAGGGCGAGGTGCTGCTGGACGGCTCGACGCAGGCACTGACGAAGGTGTCCGCCACGCCGTTCACCTACGAAGCCCGCGCGGGCAACCCGTACGGCACCTCGGCCGGGCGGATCAACTCCGTCGGCTGTGGTCTCTACGCGTGGATCCCCGCGCCGGCGTCCGGTGAGCACGAGCTCGTGATCCGCGGGTCGGCGGAAGGCGACAACGTCGACGTGAGGTACAAGCTCATCGTGGGCGCCGACTAGAGCGGAAAATGAGGTGCTCCGGTCCGGTACCGTGGTGGACGGCGTCCGAGCAGACGTGAGGCTGGAGCCGCTCCCCGGCAGTGAGCGGCACTCTCCGCCGCAGTGTTCAGCAACTCCTGCTCGCTGAAGCGAACTGACCACGTAGACGCGTGACACATGCGTCCTTGTCGGCCGAGCCGGGCGGCGGAAACGAGGACTGCTGTCATGGCACGTCTGTCCACCACGGACCAGCTCGCCGATCTGCGCCGCATCTACACGGGCGAGAACCTGTCCCAGGCGGTCCCGGCCGTCCGCGACGGGGATTCGGTGCTGCCCGACGCCACCACCGAGGCCCAGCGCGCGCTGGAGGCCAAAGTCCTGCTCGCGGGGTGCGCCGCCGCGAGCATGCTCCAGCTGATGCCGCCCGCGAGCATCATCAGGCCCGCCCACGCGTTCCGGACGGTGGAACCGGGGGAGACCCTTCGGCTGCACCTCAGCGACAGGGCTCTCGGCCCGCTGCTGTTCGAACTCCTGCCCCGCACCGAGGGCGGCTTCGGCATGGGCGTCGCCGGCCTCGAGCACCGGCAGTACCGCAGGTCGTCCGAGCTGACCATCGGTGACGCCGGCGTCGTGCTGGCCGGCGTCGACGAGCAGGCGTGGGACCTCGGCATGCGTTACGTGCGCTGGATGCACGAGCACCGCGGCGTCGAGTACACCGACGGCGGCGGCAACGACGACGAGATCGCGGAATCGGCCACTGGGAGCGCTCTACTGCGCCGGGTACACCTGTGGCATGACGCCAGCTGGTTGCGAGCACTCCCGATGGGCGGGGCCTGGTTCGTCGAGTGGGCCGGTGGTCCGGCCGAGGGCGAGATCCGGCAGAAGCTCGGCCACCCGGACTTCGGGACCAACCGCGACATCACGGTGCGCCGCATCGACGCGCCGGCCGAGGACGTCGAGGAGGGCATGCGGTCCTATCCGTGGCCTGAGGAGTTCGTGTCTGCCGTCACGGCTGGTCAGCCCGATCAGCGGCCCGGCCGCCGGTAGACTGCGCTTTCGCCCGCAGGAACGATCGTCAGGAGGACCCCGGTGACCCAGCAGGCTGCCGAGGCCCAGTCCGATGCCACGCGCAAGGCCCCCCGCGTGCTCGTCGCCGAGGACGAGGCGTTGATCCGCCTCGACCTCGTGGAGATGTTGCGCGAAGAGGGCTACGACGTGGCGGGCGAGGCCGCAGATGGTGAAGAGGCCATCAAGCTCGCGACCGAACTCGACCCCGACCTGGTGATCCTGGACGTCAAGATGCCCAAGGTCGACGGGATCGAGGCGGCGCAGCACATCGCGGGCAATCGGATCGCGCCGGTCGTGATCCTCACCGCGTTCAGCCAGCGCGACCTGGTCGAGCGCGCCCGCGACGCGGGCGCCATGGCCTACCTGGTCAAGCCGTTCGCCAAGCGGGACCTCGTGCCCGCGATCGAGCTGGCGATGAGCCGGTTCAACGAGCTGGCCGCGCTGGAGCAGGAGGTCGCCGGGCTCACCGAGCGCCTGGAGACCCGCAAGGTCGTGGAGCGGGCCAAGGGCATTCTCATGACCAAGCAGGGTCTGAGCGAGCCGGAGGCGTTCCGCTGGGTGCAGCGCACCGCCATGGACCGCCGCACGACGATGAAGGCCGTCGCAGAGGCCGTCATCGAGAACTTCGGCTGATCAGCGTCTGAGTTCGAGCAGTACGGAGTCCGTCTGCCGTCCCGGATCCTCGGGACGCAGGCGGACTTCGACGTTGTGGGTGCCCTTCAGTGAGAACCGCAGCTCGTGTGTTCCACCTATGCCGCCGGGCATCGGCACGGTCGCCGCGAGAGAGCTGTCCACGTACACCTCGAAGCCCGCTATCGGCGCCACAGAGCGTGCGGAGGATGCGTCTAGGGTGATCACCAGCGTCGCGTCGTTCGGGCCCGTAGCGGCGAACTCAGCGGTCATGACGGGCAAAACGGGCGGCGGCTCTCCCGGGGCGAGCTCCAGCTTCACCGGCGACCGCCCCGGCACCTCCAGGTAGCTCTCCAGCACCTGGGCCTGCGACGCGCCGGGCATCCGCAGCACGAACGGCGTCAGCGCGTCCGTTCCCGCCTCGCCGAGCAGCTCGGCGGGCACGTCCCCGACCAGCGTCAACTCGCTGTCCTGCGCGGCCGACCAGCCGCTCACCGCCGGACGCAACGGCAGCTTCGCCGGTCCGAGCTGCGCGACCAGGCCGTTCGGGTCGCCGCCGTCGCCGAACCGCACCGTCGTCCGCAATCGCGCTGAACGGGCGGCACGCAACGGTGCGCGCGCTATGCCGATGCCCGGCGCCTCCTCGTCGGGTTCGAGCACGCGCAACGTCCCCGGTACCAGCGGTGTCTCGATCACCTCGTCCATCGGGCCACGCGATCCGGTGATGCCCACGGCGTCGATCTCCACACGTCCGGGATAGCCGGGCGGCGGGGTCACGCTGATCAACACGGTCGCCTCGCGCCACTTCGGCGTGACCGGCACCGTCGCGATCTGGACGCCATCTTGCACAACGCGCACATCGTTATCTGTCAGCACCGCTTCGAATCGATGCAGAACGCCTGCTCCGCGCGTTCCGGGAGCCACGAGGTCGTCCAGCACCACGCGAATCGCATCGGCGGGAGGAATGGGTCCGAGGCGATCGGGGGTTCCGGGCACGAGGTCGAGCACGAGCTTTCCGCGCGGTCCTGCCGCGTCCGTCACCACGACCACGCGCCCCAGTTCGCCGGACTCGTTCAACCCCAGGAGCGTCCGTGCGCGCAACACGGCCGTGTCGTTTCCGCACGGCATGTCGAGCACCAGGCGGCCACCCGAGCCCGAGCCGGGGTTCACGCACCCCCGCCGCCCGCTCAGGTGGTAGCGGCGTTCCAGGTACGTGTCGTCGAAGTCGTCGATCCAGCCGTTGATCTTCCGGCGCCAGCCGTCGTCGCTCGGGCGTTCCTCGGCCCTGGCCGGTGGCGACCGTTGGCCGAAGGCGTCCACGGCGCGCACCTCGGGCCGTCCGGAGCCCGCGACCTCGGGCGACGCGACGAGCTTCCCGGAGACCTCGTAGCCGGCCGCGCCCTCCACGGGAGTCCATTGGACTCGTCCGTCGCTGCTCCAAACGGTGGACGGAGCGCCGGGCCTCGCGGGCGGAGCCGAAACATCGACGAAATCCGCTGTGTACTTAGTTAAGCGAACTGCCCCTGAACTGGGCTTCTTCGAGGCATCATCGGTAGCGCGCAGAACCAGCACCGAAGCGACCAGAACCGCGACGACGCCGATCGCGATGATCACCCGACGACGCGGAGTCATACGTTCACGCTATGGCAGCCGTCCAAAGAGTGAACGACAGCTACGGTCTGTGACATTGCTTAAGTAAAACATAACGCCGAGTTGCGTTATGGTCACGAGCCCATTGGCTTTGATGACTGCGGTCACAGTCATCGCCTAGGTTCCGGCCATCCCTCAGGAGAGGGTGATGGAGCGGCGCGCGGAGATCTCGCGTAGCCGGGAGCAGGAATATAGGAGGGACATCACGTGCGTAAGCACTCTGTGAAGTCCGCAGCGATCGTCGGCGCCTCGCTGCTTGTTCTTGCAGCCTGTGGCTCGAACAAGACCGAGGGCGGCGGCACCAGCGGGGGCAGCTGCGACACGTCGAAGGGCACTCTGACCGTCGGTGTTGTCGCCCCGTTGTCCGGGAACCTGTCCGCTCTCGGCGTCGGCATCAAGCAGTCCGCCGAGCTCGCCGTGGACGAGGCGAACAAGAAGTGCACGGTCCCGGGCTTCAAGCTGACCGTGTCCGCCCAGGACGACGAGGCCAACCCCGCCAAGGGTGCCCAGGCCGCCACGAAGCTGTCGACCGACCCGAACGTCGTGGGTGTCGTCGGCACGCTGAACTCGTCGGTCGCCCAGACCGTGCAGCCCATCCTGCGGGACAAGAAGATCCCCCAGGTGTCGCCCGCCAACACGAACCCGTCGCTGACCAGGGGCAATGACTTCCTGACGGCCCCGAAGCGTCAGTTCGACAACTACTTCCGCGTCTGCACCACCGACGACCTGCAGGGGCCGTACGCGGCCAACTACCTCGTCGAGAAGGCCGGCAAGAAGAAGATCGCCATCATCACCGACGGCAAGACCTACGGTGAGGGCCTCGCGGCGGAGCTGTCCAAGCAGGTCGCCAAGAAGGGCGGCACGATCGTCGGCTCCGAGAAGGTCGGCGAGAAGGACACCGACTTCTCCGGCGTCATCGCCAAGATCAAGGCCCTCGCCCCGGAGGCCGTCTACTACGGCGGTGAGTACCCGGTCGCCGGCCCGCTGTCCAAGCAGATGAAGGACGCCGGTCTCGACGTTCCGCTGATGGGCGGCGACGGCATCTTCGACGGCAAGTACATCGAGCTCGGCGGCAAGGAGGGCGACCTCGCCACCTCCGTCGGTGCCCCGACCGAGTCCCTGGCCACGGCCAAGGCCTTCGTCGACGCGTACAAGGCGAAGTTCGGCAAGGAGGACTACGCCGCCTACGGTGCGTTCTCCTACGACGCCGCGAACGCGATCATCGGTGCCCTCGGCAAGACCCTCGAGGGTGGCGCCGCGTGGGACGAGTCGAAGCGTGACGCCATGCTGACCAACGTCGGTGCCTACTCCGGTTCCGGTGCCACTGGTGAGGTCAAGTTCGACCAGTACGGCGACAGCACGAACAAGGTGCTGACCGTCTACCAGGTCACCTCGGCCAAGTGGAAGGACGTTCAGACCGGCACCTTCACCGGCTGACGACTACCGAAAAACTGATTGAGCCACGGCGGGGGCGGGCGTTCTTTGCTCGCCCCCGCCGTCTACGGAGGTAGTCGTGTCAGTCCTGCTCCAACAGCTGGCCAACGGGGTCATTCAGGGTGCGTTGATCGCCCTGATCGCCCTCGGGTACACGATGGTGTACGGCATCATCCAGCTGATCAACTTCGCCCACGGCGAGGTTTTCATGGTGGCCTCGTACGGAGGCCTTGCCACGTTCACGCTTCTTCCTGACGACCTCAAGAAGTCGCCTGCCGTGGCCCTGCCGCTCATGTTCGTCGGCGGCATCGTGGTGGCGGTCGTCGTCGCCGTGATCATGGAACGGTTCGCCTACCGGCCGCTGCGCAACGCGCCCCGGCTGGCGCCGCTCATCACAGCGCTCGGCGTGTCCGTGTTCCTGCAGGAGGCCGTGCGCGTCTTCTACCCGAACGCCAAGTCCAACCTGCCCTACCCGAAGGTCTTCCCCGAGGGCAACCTCACGATCGGCTCGGTCAACATCTCGTGGACCGGTGTGCTGCTCGTCGTGCTCTCGGTCGGCCTCGCCGTCATCCTGCAGACCTACATCAACCGCTCCCGCATGGGACGCGCGATGCGGGCGACCGCGCAGGACCCCGACACCGCGAAGCTCATGGGTGTCAACCCCGACCGCGTGATCGTGCTGACGTTCATCATCGGCGCCGTCCTCGCCGGTGTCGCGGGCATCATGTTCGGCGGTTACCTGAACAACATCAACATCGACATGGGCTTCCAGAACGGCATCTTCGCCTTCACGGCGGCCGTCCTGGGCGGCGTCGGCAGCATCCGCGGCGCGGTCATCGGCGCGTTCATCATCGGTCTGATCAAGACCGTTGCCGGTCAGTACATGCCGGGCGGTACCCAGTACGACTACGTGTGGATCTTCGTTGTGCTGATCCTCGTGCTCGTCTTCCGCCCGCAGGGTCTGTTCGGTGAGCCGGAAAGGGTGCGCGCATGAGTACGGTCGACACTTCTGCGAAGCGTTCCGCGCTCGCACCACTCGGCAAGCCGTTCGCGGCCGCCGGCGGCGTCCTGGGCATCATCGCGGCGCTGCTGCCGTGGGTCACGTTCACGCTCAACGACGGCAACTGGCCGGACAAGTCGACGCTGCAGTTCTTCGACGCCCCGTTCCTCGTCACCGGGTTCCGCTGGCACGTCCTGCTGCTGGGCGTCCTCATCCTGGTCGCCGCGTTCGCACCGGTTCCCTCCAAGGGCCGCGTCGTCCGGGCGCTCGGCTGGGGCCTCACCCTCGTGTCGTTCATCAACGCCGCGTACATCACGGTCAAGGGCGGTGGCCTCGGTGCCATCACGGCCCTCGACGGTGCCACCGCGTTCGGTGGTGTCGTCGGCCTCGTCGCCGGCGTGCTGACGATCCTCGCGGGCTACGGCATCGGCATCGAGCCGGTGGGCGAGTGGAAGTTCAAGGTCTCCACCCCGGTCGCGTACCTGGTGCTGCTGCTGTCGTTCGGTGCGGTGCTCTACGCCGTCGCCGCGATGCTGACCACCGGTGGCGTCGGTTCCGCCAACCCGTACGCGGGCGCGATCTTCCTGTCGTTCCTCGGGTTCGCCGCCGGTGTGATCGGTGCGCTCAGCGGCATCGGCTACATCCGCTGGCTCTCGGCGCTGTCCGAGAAGCACCGCGTGTTCAGCGTGATCGTGCTGGCGGCGTGCGCGCTGCTGCTGCCGTTCACCGAGGCGGGCAACGAGTACTGGATGACCGTCGCGGCGAACATCGGCATCTACGCCGCCACCGCGATCGGCCTGAACATCGTCGTCGGCCTCGCGGGTCTGCTCGACCTCGGGTACGTGGCGTTCATGGGTATCGGCGCCCTCGTGGCGGCGAACTTCTCCGGTGCCGCCACCGCGTACTTCGGCTTCGCCCTGCCGTTCCCCGTCGCCGCCGTGATCGCGGCCGTCGTGGCCGGCATCTTCGGCGCGATCGTCGGTTCGCCGACGCTGCGGGTCCGCGGTGACTACCTGGCGATCGTGACGCTGGCGTTCGGTGAGATCTTCACCCGCTCCGCGCAGAACGACATCGGTGGCTTCACCAACGGCTCCAACGCGATCCCCGGTGTTCCGGCGCTGTCGCTGTTCGGCGCGGAGTTCAACAAGTCGATCTCGATCGGCGCGGTCAAGCTGCCCGCCGGTGTCCTCTACTACATCCTCATCGTGCTGCTCGTCGCGGCGACGATGGCGGTGTTCGCGAACCTCAAGTTCAGCCGCATCGGCCGTGCCTGGATCGCGATCCGCGAGGACGAGGACGCCGCCCGCGCGATGGGCATCCGCACCGGCAAGATGAAGATCCTCGCGTTCCTCATCGGTGCCATGCTCGCGGGTCTCGCGGGCGCGGTGTTCGCGCACAAGAACGGCACCGTCTCGTACGAGTCGTTCAAGTTCCTCGAGTCGGTCACGCTGCTCGCGGCGGTCATCCTCGGCGGCATGGGCTCGATCCCCGGTGCCGTTCTCGGTGCCGCGCTGCTGTTCGTGCTGCCCGAGAAGCTCCGCGACTTCGAGGACTACCGCCTCATGATCTTCGGCCTCGCGCTGATCCTGATCATGCGGTTCCGCCCGGTGGGGCTGATCCCCGATGCGCACAGGCGCGCTGAGATGGTCGAGCGCGCTGATGAGAACGCCGAAGAGGCGCATGTGGAGGCGAAGAAGGCATGAGCACGCCTGTACTGGAAGCGCGTGACGTCTCGATGGTCTTCGGTGGCCTCAAGGCGTTGAAGGGCGTCACACTGACGCTCGAAGAAGGCAAGATCGTCGGCCTGATCGGTCCGAACGGCGCGGGGAAGACGACGTTCTTCAACTGCCTGACGGGTCTGTACACGCCGACCACGGGCGAGGTGCTGCTCAAGGGCAACGTCCTGCCCGGCGACCCGGCGAAGGTGACGGACGCGGGCGTGGCCCGCACGTTCCAGAACATCCGCCTGTTCCCCAGCATGACCGTGCTGGAGAACGTCATGGTCGGCCGGCACGTGCGGATGAAGCAGGGCCCGCTGGCCTCGCTGTTCCACGGCCCGGCCTACCAGCGCGGCGAGAAGGCGGCCCGCGAGCGGTCGCGGGAGCTGCTCGCGTTCGTCGGCCTGAACGGCGTCGAGGACGAGCTGTCGCGCAACCTGCCGTACGGCGACCAGCGCCGTCTGGAGATCGCGCGCGCGTTGGCGACGGACCCGGCGGTGCTGCTGCTGGACGAGCCCACCGCGGGTATGAACCCGCAGGAGACGGAAGCGACGCAGCAGCTGATCTTCCGCATCCGCGACACGGGTGTGTCCGTCGTGGTCATCGAGCACGACATCAAGTTCATCTTCGGGCTGTGCGACTCGGTCTCCGTGCTCGTGCAGGGCGAACTGCTCGTCGAGGGCAGCCCCGAGGTCGTGCGGGCGGATCCGCGGGTGGTCGAGGCCTACCTCGGCAAGCCGCCGGAGGAAGTCCAGCACGACGTCGAGGCCGCTGCTGCAGCTGAGGAGGAGCAGGCATGAACGCGCTGCTCGAAGTCCGCAACCTCTCGGTCGCCTACGGCGCCATCGAGGCCGTCCGCGACATCTCGTTCACCGTCGAGGCCGGCCAGATCGTGTCGCTGATCGGCTCGAACGGTGCGGGCAAGACCACGACCCTGCGCACCATCTCGGGTCTGCTGCGGCCGAAGGCCGGCGAGATCCTGTTCCAGGGCAAGCCGATCCACAGCGAGCCGGCACACGCGATCCTGGGCATGGGCATCTCGCACTCGCCGGAGGGCCGCCGTCTCTTCCCGCGGATGACCGTGGAGGAGAACCTGCATCTCGGCGCCTACGTCCGCAAGGACGACGGCGTGCAGGCCGACATGCAGCGCGTGTACGACCTCTTCCCCGTGCTGGGGGAGCGCCGTCACAACAAGGCGGGGCTCTTCTCCGGTGGCGAGCAGCAGATGCTGGCCATCGGCCGCGCCATGATGTCGAAGCCCCGTCTGCTGATGCTCGACGAGCCCTCGATGGGTCTCTCGCCGATCATGACGCAGAAGATCTTCGACACCATCAAGGAGCTGCAGTCGCTGGGCACCACCATTCTTCTGGTGGAGCAGAACGCCCTGGCGGCGCTGGCGTTGTCGGACCACGGGTACGTGATCGACCTCGGCAGGACCACTTTGGACGGTCCGGGACACTCGCTCCTGGCCGACCAGCGGGTGCGCGACGCGTACCTGGGTGAGGCTCACTGAGGTTCGGCTTGGGGGAGCGGGGCGGAGGGACTTTCCCTCCGCCCCGCTTTCGTTCTACGAGCGGTCGAAGTCGGCCAGGATCCGGGGTAAGGCCAGCTTGGCGGCCCTGCCGTGGTTCACGTCGGCGCCCAGGTCGACGAGCGTGCTGCGGGCGTGGTGCCGCTTCAGGCGCTGGTCGCAGTGGGCGGAGGTCTCGAGCAGCGTGTCGCGGTCGCCCGCCGAGGAGTAGATCGTCACCGGGACGGCGGGGCGCCAGTCGCAGTAGCCGTCGGCCTCGCGGAGCTTCGCGCGCAGGACGCCCGTGGGGTGCTTGACGCGCTCCAGGTAGGACTCGGTCAGCAGTTCGGCCATGGTCGCCGGCAGGTGCCGGAAGATGTCCTCGTTGCGGTGGTCGCCGTCGAAGAGCGCCTCGACCGAGGGGTCGCGGAAGGCCTCGGCGGGGTCTTCGTAGAGGTGGTGCAGGCGGTTCCAGGCCACGGTCCAGTACGCCATGTACGCCACGCCGTTGGCGATCTCGTCGTTCATCGCCCTGGCCACGAGCAGGCTCGGCTTGAACGGGCCGCCGATGGGGGCGAGGGCGCCCACCTCCAGGCGCGGGTCGGCGCCGCGGTGCAGGGCCCGCCCCAGCGCCATGGCGGCGTGGCCTCCCTGCGAGTGGCCGGTGATCATGACCCGCGGGTCGGGGCGGAGGCCTCGGCGGGCGGCGAACTCACGGGTGGCGCGCAGCGCGTCCACCGAGGCGGTGACGGTCGACGGGGCGTCGACGTACGGGTGGTGGCCGGGTCCGGTGCCCAGGCCCAGGTAGTCCGGAGCCGTGGTGAGGTAGCCGGCGGCGGCGAAGAGGTAGGTGGCGGCTCTGTCGTTGCCGTCCGCCACCGAGGCCACGGAGCCCCGGTAGCCGGTGGTGCCGTGCAGCCAGGTGGCCTGCCGGGGCGTTCGGTCCCCGTTGCGCGGCAGGGCGATCAGGGCGCTCGCCGTCGTCGGTTTCCCGAAGGCGTCGACGGTGCGGTAGGTGATGCGCTTCGCGTCCACGGCGAAGCGGACGCGCGAGGCGTCCAAGGCGTGGTCCCCCAGGTATGTGACCAGCTGGTTGGTGTCCATCGTGGACACCGGGACGACGTCGAGGAGGCTGCCGCGGGCCGGGCGGGCGGAGGCGGTGGCCGGGACCGAGGCCGCGACCACCGCGCCGCACAGGACTGCTGCTGTCAGTCGAGTCGTGAGGGTCATGCGGCCAACGATGTCGCGCTGATCTTGGTCGCACACTGGGGCTGACCGCACAACAAGGGTGTGGTTTACCCCAGTACTAGGCGCCGGGAGGCTTCGGGCGGATGAGGCACGTGAGGCGGGCGGTGCAGGTGCGCTTGCCCTCGTCGTCGGTCACGACGATCTCGTACGTCGTCGTGCTGCGGCCCAGGTGGATCGGGCGCGCCACGCCGGTGACGGTGCCCTCGCGCGCCGCTCGATGATGGGTGCAGGACAGCTCGAGCCCGACGGCGATGCAGTCGAACTGCGAGGCGTGCATCGCGGAGGCGACGGAGCCCAGCTGTTCGGCGAGGACCGCGTTCGCGCCGCCGTGCAGCAGGCCGAACGGTTGCCGGTTGCCCTTGACCGGCATCGTGCCGATCATCTCCTGCACATCCCATTGGGTGATTTCGATGCCCATGCGGACGTGCAGTTGCTCGTCGGCGAACTCGATAGGCAGGTCGGGGGTCACACGTGCTCCAAGGGCTCAAGCAAAACTGTCAGACCCCCACCCTAGACTCGGGCCCGTGACTACCTCAGACGTGAAGCGGCTCCTGCTCATCGACGGTCACTCGATGGCCTACCGAGCGTTCTACGCCCTGCCCGCCGAGAACTTCGTGACGAAGACGGGCCAGGTCACGAACGCCGTGTACGGGTTCACGTCCATGTTGATCAACATCCTGCGTGACGAGAAGCCGACGCACGTCGCGGTGGCGTTCGACGTGTCGCGCAAGACGTTCCGCTCCGAGCAGTACCCCGAGTACAAGGCCGGTCGCACGAAGACGCCGGACGAGTTCCGCAGCCAGGTCTCCCTGATCAAGGACGTGCTGGCCACGCTGGCCATCCCGACCATGGAGAAGGAGAACTACGAGGCGGACGACATCATCGCGACGCTGACCACGCAGGCCGTGGCGCAGGGCGTCGAGGTGGAGATCGTCACCGGCGACCGCGACGCGTTCCAGCTGGTCAACGACAAGGTCACGGTGCTGTACCCGGTCAAGGGCGTCTCGGAGATGGGCCGCTTCACCCCGGCGTACGTCGAGGAGAAGCACGGCGTGCGCCCGGACCAGTACGCGGACTACGCGGCGGTGCGCGGCGACTCCTCGGACAACCTGCCGAACACCCCCGGCGTCGGCCCCAAGACGATCATCAAGCTGCTCAACCAGTTCGGTGGTCTCAACGAGCTCGTCGACCGCGTCGACGAGGTGCCGGGCAAGGTCGGCGAGGCCCTGCGCGGCAACCTGGCGAACATCATCATGAACCGCCAGCTCACCGAGCTGATCAAGGACGTCGAGCTGCCGTACACGATCGACGGGCTCGAGGTGCAGCAGTGGGACCGCGACGCGGTGCACCGCCTGTTCGACGAGCTGGAGTTCCGCGTCCTGCGCGACCGTCTGTTCCAGACGCTGACGACCGCCGAGCCCGAGGCCGAGGAGGGCTTCGAGGTCTCCGGCGGCGCGATCCCCGCGGGCACGCTCGCGACGTGGCTGGACGAGAACGCCCGCAAGACGCGGGTCGGTGTCGCGCTGCGCATCACCACCGACCTGGAGGGCGTCGCGCTGTGCACCGCCACCGGTGAGGGCGGGTACGTCGCCGTCGAGGAGCTGAACGAGGCCGACGAGCAGGCGCTCGCCGCGTGGCTGGCCGACGAGTCGGTGTCCAAGGCGGGCCACGACCTGAAGCTGCCGTTGCGGCGCGTGCGCGCCCGCGGGTGGAAGCTGCGCGGCCTGTCCTCCGACACGGCGCTGGCCGCCTACCTGGTGCGTCCCGGCCAGCGTTCGTTCGCCCTCGACGACCTGGCGCTGCGCTACCTCAAGCGCGAGCTGCGGGCCGAGGAGTCCGGCGACGGTCAGCTGTCGCTGCTCTCCGACGAGTCCGAGGAGGCGCAGAAGGTCGCCACCAGCACGATCCTGCGCGCGCGTGCCGTCGCCGAGCTCGCCGACCGCCTGGACGAGGAACTCGTGACCATCGGCGGCGCAGACCTGCTCGCGAACCTCGAACTGCCGCTGATGAACGTGCTCGACGAGGTGGAGGCGGTCGGCATCGCGATCGACGTCGACCACCTCTCGGAGCTGGAGGCGCACTTCGCGGCCGGTGTGAAGCAGGCGGCGCAGGACGCGTACTCGGTCATCGGCAAGGAGATCAACCTCGGCAGCCCGAAGCAGCTGCAGACGGTCCTCTTCGACGAGCTGAACATGCCGAAGACGAAGAAGACCAAGACCGGCTACACCACGGACGCGGACGCGCTGCAGAACCTGTTCGAGCAGACCGAGCACCCGTTCCTGCAGCACCTGCTCTCGCACCGCGACGTCACCCGCCTGAAGTCCACTGTGGACGGGTTGCTGAAGTCGGTGGCCGACGACGGCCGCATCCACACGACGTTCCACCAGACGATCGCCGCCACCGGCCGACTGTCCTCGACGGACCCGAACCTGCAGAACATCCCGATCCGCACGGACGAGGGCCGCCGCATCCGCCAGGCGTTCGTCGTCGGTGAGGGCTACGCGGAGCTGATGACCGCGGACTACAGCCAGATCGAGATGCGGATCATGGCGACGCTCTCGCGCGACGAGGGCCTGATCGCGGCGTTCAACAGCGGCGAGGACCTGCACACCTACGTGGCCTCGCAGGCGTTCTCGATCCCCACCGCCGAGGTGACGGGGGAGATGCGCCGCCGCATCAAGGCGATGTCGTACGGCCTCGCGTACGGCCTGTCGGTGTTCGGTCTGTCGCAGCAGTTGCGCATCCCGACCGAAGAGGCCCGTGAGCAGATGGAGGCGTACTTCTCCCGCTTCGGCGGCGTGCGCGACTACCTCAACGAGATCGTGGAGAAGGCCCGCAAGGACGGCTACACCGAGACGGTGCTCGGCCGCCGCCGCTACCTGCCGGACCTGACGTCGGACAACCGCCAGCGTCGCGAGATGGCCGAGCGGATGGCCCTCAACGCGCCGATCCAGGGCAGCGCCGCGGACATCATCAAGGTGGCCATGCTGGGCGTCTACCGCGCGCTGGAGTCGTCCGGCCTGCGCTCGCGGATGCTGCTGCAGGTCCACGACGAACTGGTGCTGGAGGTCGCCGAGGGCGAGCGCGAGGCCGTCGAGGCCCTCGTGCGCGACCAGATGGGCAACGCCTACCAGCTCGAGGTGCCGCTGGAGGTCTCGGTCGGCGTGGGTCGTTCCTGGGACGACGCCGCTCACTAGGGTTCGTGACGCGAATCAGCCCGTCCGAGCCGAGTGCTCGGGCGGGCTGAGGGCTGCGCAGGGTGGCCGAGGAGTCGGTCAGGGAACAGTTCCGCGACCACATCTTCGGCGACGCGCCGTGGCTCGCCGCTGACCCGGTGCTGTCGTCCAGACCGGCGCCGGGCTGATCGACGACCACCGCCCGTTCAGTCCGGACCTGGAATCGTTCCTGGACGCAGGCGAGCAACCGGTCCATTTCGGACTGGCCGGCCTGAAGCTCGCCGAGGACGCCCAGGACCGCGACGGCCGCGGCGGCGGGCACTGGGAGCAGGCAGCCAAGACCGCCGTGCAGGTGCGTACGGACGGTGCGAGAGACGCGGCGGAACGGCTGATGGCGCTGTAATTCGCCAGATGCAGGCGGTAGCCGCGTGGTATGTCAACGGTATGAAGATCCTTGCCGTGGTGCTGCTGCTTCTTGCCGTCGCCGCCTGCACGCCCACCCAGCAGGGTGAGCCGAAGGAGGAAGCGTGGCTCACGGGCAAGCTGACCTTCCGCAAGGTCGAGAGCATCACGCCGGGGTCGGCCCCGTCGTCCTCCCCGTCGTCCGCTCACCCCGTGCCCCGCAGCGTGGCCGGCGACCCGGCCGTCCAGACGGTGCGGGCGACCCGGCAGAGCCCGGACGCCACCGTCCGCGAGCTGGCGCTCGGCACGCTGGACTGCGCCGCCCCGGACCCGCTCGCCGGCAACGACGACGTGGCCGCCCCGCTGGTGACCTGCGACGCCGAAGGGGCCAAGTACGACCTCGGCCCGGTCTTCCTCGACGGTGACCGCGTCGTCAAGGCCAAGGCCAGTCCCAGCGAGTACGGCGACGGCCACGTGGTGACGGTCGAGTTCGACGACGGGGGAGCACGCACCTGGAGCGACTTCACCACCGCCAACGTGGGGAACCAGGTCGCGATGCTGATCAACGGACGGGTGCTCAGCGCGCCGAGGATCCAGTCGCCGATCACCGGTGGCACCACGCAGATCACCGGCCGGTTCACCGCGGACCAGGCCGATCAGCTCGCGAGGCAACTGGTCGGCCGATGATCCACGACTACGACGAGCGCAGACTCCGCCGAACGCCGTGCGGTGCTTTCACCGAGCGTGACGGCCCACTCGTTCGTCACCACCACGGCACGCACGTGACGATCCAGCACGCCGACGCCGTCACGGGCGACCTGAAGGCGTTGGTCGCACGCCAGGCGAGCATTGCGGCGGAACGGATCGAGCACGTCGAGTGGCGGATCCACCGGCACCTCGCCGCGCACGGGCTCGCAGAGCTTCTGATCGAGGCGGGGTTCACCGAGGACGAGCCCACCCACGTCATGTTCACCGGACGTGATCGCGCGCTGTCGACGCACGAACTGCCGGAGAGCATGCACTGGCCGGACAAGCAGGAGGCCGACGAGATCCGGCTCGCGACGCCTGCACTGCAACGGTTCTGGGAGGACGCGGCGGGCGGCGTCACCTGGTGCGTCCGGGAACCCGCCGGCGTCTTCTGGTGGAGCGAGGAGATCGGTGACAGGTTCATCGAGTTCGGCATGACCGGCGCACACGCCGAGTTCGGCCCGTTGCCACAGGCCATGGCGCCGAACCGGACAAGAGCCCAGCTGTACCTGCTCGCCGAGGGAACCCGCGAGGTGTGTGATCTCCTGGCGCGGAACGGGTTCAGCGAGCTGACGGCGATCCGCACGTTCCGCTGGGCTCCGGAGGGAGAGCCGCGCACGACCCGGCCGATCAGGCCGATCGGTGCCGTCGAGTACCGGGACCTCCTGGACCGCTTCCGGCAGAAGTTCGACGTCGAACCAGAGGACTCGGTGACCTGGGGCAACGCGTCCAGCGCGGAGGAGGCCGTGACGAACGTGGTCAGGCGTGGCCTCGCCACGCGTGCGAAACCGGATGAGCTGATCTGCTGGGCCGATCCCCGGCACATCGGGATCGCGGGCGACCTGCGCCGCGTCGGCGGCATCGGCCGGCCGGAGTGGGACGAGCCCGTGGTCGGCAACGGTGACCAGGCCATCAACGCGCCGTACGACCTGCGGTTCGGCAGTTTCGGGCGGCACCACGAGGACTCGTTGTGCGTCTGGGGCGCCGACCTCCTCGCCGAGGTGAGCGAGCAACTGGACGCGTTGATGCCCCGCCTGCGCACCGGAGGCGAGAAGAACTGAACCGTACGAGCTGAGACGACGTGTGGTGGGTGTCCGCAGTGAGGGGTGACCCGCAATGTCGTACCAGGTTGGGCTCGATCTCGGATCCGCAGGCACCACCGTCGCCACCAGCAGTGGCGTCACGACCAGCAGCCGCCGTCAGCAGGCTCACGCCAAGGAGATCGCGTACGTCCTCGACGATCTCACGCACCGGCACGGGGAGCCGCCGAGCCGCGTCGCGATGACGCATCCGCTGTGCTGGCCGCACGAGCATCTCGAGCAGCTGCGCCAGAGCCTCATCAACGAGGGGCGCGCGGATGTGTTGTTCGTGCCCGCGCCGCACGCCGCCGCCATCGCGTTCGACACCGACGTGCGGATGCCCGAGCACAGCACGGTGGCGGTGTTCGACTTCGGTGCCACTGGATGCGATGTCACGGTGCTGCGCAAGCAGGGCGTGCTGTTGCTGGCCGGGCAGCCGGAACGGGTGGAGGTCGGCGGCTTCGACCTGGACGAGCTGGTGGCGGAGCACGTGATCGCGAAGATCGGCACGCACAGCCGGGAGCTCGTGCGGAGCTGCGTCGAGGCGAAGGAACTGCTGGGCAGCTATCCGGAGGTGCGGATTCCCTACGTCGCAACGAACGGCGAGGTGCGCGAGGTCAGGTTGAGCAGGCTGGAGTTCGAGGCCGTCGTCCGGCCGTCGGTCGAGATGGTGATCGACGCGCTGGAACGCGTGGCGGGGCTGTGCCTGCCCGACGTCATCCTGCTCGTGGGCGGGTCCTCGCGGATTCCGTTGGTGGCAAGGGAGATCACGGAACGGCTGCACGTTCCGGTGATGAGGGCCCCGGACGGTGCGGCCGCGACGGGTGCGTATCTCGAAGCCAGGCAGCTGGAACCCGAACCCGCCGAGCAGTCCACCGTCGAGGTGCCGCTGCCGCGTCAGGCTGAGCAGGAGAAGCGGATCCCGACCACGCCGTTCATCGCGGCGGGGCTGCTCGTGCTCGTTCTCGGAGGAGGGTGGTTCGCGCACGACGCGATGAACCAGCCTCAGGTGAGGATGGAGAACACCAGCGTGCAGCTCGAACCACCGGGAACGGCCGAGTTGCCCCGCATCAGCGCGCCAGGGCGCTGATCTCCCGCACCGTCCGGTCGATCTCCTCCGGTGTGTTGAGGATCGACGTCCCGACTCGCGCGTACGGGATCCGGTAGGCCGCCGTGGTGATCTGGATCTGCTTGCGCGCCAGCAGCTCCACGACCTCGGGGCCGGTGTGGCCGGTGACGTCGAAGCACACCATGCCCGCGGACGTCGCCGGGTCACGTGGTGTGTGCACGACGACGCCGGGGATCTCGGCCAGCCCGTCGGAGAACCGCCCGGACAGCTCGGCGATCCGGGACGCCACGCGGTCGCGGCCGAGGCGTTGGTGGAACCGCACCGCCGCCTGCACCCCGAAGTACTGCTCGAACGCGTGGAAGCCGCCGGGGCCGAGCAACGCCGTCTCGCTGCGGTCGCTCAGGCTCGGCAGCATCGGCACGATCTCGCCGCGCACCTCGGGATTCACCCACACCATGCCGGTGCCACGCGGTCCGAACAACCACTTGTGCGTGCCGGCGACGAACACGTCCGCGCCCATGCGCGCCGCGTCGTCGTGCACGGCTGCCAGTCCGTGCACCCCGTCTACGACGAGGAGACAGCGGTCTTCCTGTTTGCGGCCCTTGTTGGCCTCGGCCACGACCTGCGCGCAGGCTCGCACCGGCATGCGCAGGCCCGTGCTCGACTGCACCCACGTGATGCCGACGGCACGGGTCCGCGGTGTGATCGAGTTCCGCAGCCGCGTCGCGATCTCGTCCTCGGTGGCCTTCGCCGGGTTCTCGTACAGCGTGCCGATCCTGACCCTCGCGCCCATCCGCGCCGCCGCGAGCCTGGCCGCCTGCTGGTGCCACGCGTGGTCCTGGTCGCTGAGCAGCACCTCCTGGTCCGGCCGCAGCTTCAGGCCGCCGTAGACGATCGAGAGCCCCATGGTGGTGTTGGGCACGAACGCGATGTCGTCCGCGGCGCCACCGACGTACTGCCCGAGCGCGACGGCGACCTCCTGCGCCTGCTCGGGCATCAGGTCGTGCGAGTTGGCGTCGAGTCTGCGCTTGAACTCCTCGACCGCGTCCCGCACCTCGCGCGGGTTCGACGCGAGGTAGAACAGCCCCAGGTTGGTCAGGCCCTGGTCCAGCCGGAACTCGCGGCGCACCGCACCCCAGTCCACTCCCTGCGCGGCTGACGACGCGGCCGGTGCGACGGCGAGCAGCCCTGCCCCCACGAGGAAGTCACGACGTTCCATGCCTGCCATTGGACACCCGTTCCGGCGCGAACGGCAGGCCGGTGCGCAACGCCTTCGCGCCCACGGCGCACAGTTCGCCGAGCATGCTCACGCCGATGGAGACTTGCGTCGGCGCGTGGTGGTCGAGCAGCACCACGAAGCCGAAGCTCGCGCCGATCGACATCACCCACACGAGCAAGGTCCACGGCGTGTACCGCTGCCACAGGTGGCCGTCGCGCTCGAACAGCTTGATCGTCATCCCCCGGAGCGCGCCGAACGCGAAGCCCGCGGCGAGCGGGAGCAGGTAGATCAGGTGGAACTCGTCGACCGCGCGGATACCGAGGAACAGCAGGAACGCCGGCGGTGCCAACAGGTCCCCGGCGTTGAGCGGTTCTCCCCTGAACCGGCGCACGAGCACGTACAGCACACCGGCCGCGATCAGCAGATATGTCATCATTTCCCCCTAAGTAGCATGACCATGCTACTTAAACTAGCAGGGTCATGCTACAAAAGGGAGGTGTCACCGAGAGTCGTGGATCCCGCCGTCCGCCGCCAAGCCGTCGCCGAGGCGGTGTTCCGCGTAGTGGTGCGCGACGGCGTGGAACAGGCTTCGCTGCGCAACGTGGCGGAGGAGGCGGGCCTCGCGATCGGTTCGATCCGCCACTACTTCGACAGCCACGACGACATGATCGTCTTCGCCGTCGAGGCTCTCATCCACTCGGTGGACCAGCGCGTCTTCACCCACGTGCAGGCCTTGCGGGACCGCAGTGACCCGCGCAGGCCAGCCGAACGCGTGCTTTCCGAGCTGCTCCCGCTCGACGAGCGCCGCCGCGACGAAGCCGTGCTGTGGCTGGCATTCGTCACCGCCGCACGCACCCGGCCGTCGCTCGTGCCGCACGCCGAACGGATCTACGACGGCCTGCGCATGCTCTGCCGCCGCGCACTGACCGTGATGACCGAGGCCGGGACCGTCGCGGCCACGCACGACCTCGACCTGGAGTCCGAACGGCTCGCGTCGTTGCTCAACGGTCTCACCGTGGACGGGGTGCTGCACCCTGACCGGATGACGCCGGAGCTCACGGTGTCGTTGCTGCGCAGGCACCTCGACTCGCTGCGGTAGCCACGCCTCTCGATGAGCAACAGAACCGGGGCGCTCGAGCTGCAACTGGACGCCGACCCGGCCCAGGTCGGCTTCGCCGTGCAGGCCAGGCTGTGGATGCGCGTCCAGCCGCGGCACCTCGCCGTGGCCGGAGCCGCCCTGGCCACCCACCCCGAGGTGTACTTCGCCGCCGCCACGACAGGCCCGGCGAACCTGGTCGCCGGCGTGACCTGTCGCGGCAGCGGCGATCTCTACCGGTACCAGACCGAGTGCGCCGGAGTCCTCGACGGAGTGGGGGAGTTCCGGTTCTCCGCACCCTCAAGCGTGCCGTTGCCTGACCAGGAGACGCGCGCCGTGCGGGCGCCCGCCGGGACGGCGACGGTCAGCGAGACCTGCTGGGCGAGGCCGTCCGAGTTGTGGGTCCGGACGACCTGCTCCGGGGCCGCCGTCGAACGACACGCTGACCGCGCCGCGCTGCGTGCCTTCCTGCAGGTAGTGCGAGAAGTAGTCGAGCTGCACGCAGTTGTCAGTACAAGTTCACTGCTTGGCCGTCACCTGCACGTCGCGCGCGGTCAGTTCGGCGGCGCACTCGGTGCACTCCACCTTCGCCCGCACGCCTCCGCCGCAGTCGCGGTGGTGCAGGTGGAACGACTCCTCTTCTTCCGGAGCCATCCACTTCTCGCCCCACGTCCGCAGCGCCATCAGCACGGGATAGAGGTCGCGCCCCTTCTCCGTGAGGCGGTACTCGTGCCGTGTGCGGCCATCCTCGTGATAGGGCACGCGCTTGAGCACGTTCTCCTGCAGCAGCACGTTCAGGCGATCGGTCAGGACGCTCCGCGAGATGTCCATCGTCGCCTGGAAGTCCTCGAAGCGGCGGGTGCCCAGGAAGATCTGTCGGAGCAGCAGCAGCGTCCAGCGCTCGCCCAGCAACGCCGCGGGGCGGCTCAGCGTGCAGGGCATGCTCGCGAAACTCGAGTACGGCATGAACCAAGGATATCCCTTGCGTTCGATTTTCGAACTCAGCTACAGTTCGGATTCCGAACTCAGAGGGGTCGATCCTCATGCGCGTCACCGAGCTCAACCGCGACACCGCGCCGGAAGCTGTCGACGCGGTGTTCGAAGGACTGTCCGCGCGAAGCCGCTACCTGCGGTTCCACTCGCCGACGCCCCGGCTGACCGCGTCCGCGCGCCGGGTGCTGACCGACGTGGACGGCGAACGGCACGCGGCCGTGTGCGCGACGGTCGGCGGCGATCCGATCGGCATCGCGCGGGTCATCAAGACCGGCGGGTGCGGCGCGGAGATCGCGGTCGCCGTGATCGACCTGTGGCAGCGCCGCGGCGTCGGCCGTCTCCTGCTGGAGGAGCTGACGTCGGTCGCGGCCCGGATGGGCGTCGCCGAACTGCACGGCAACGTCCTGCCCGACAACCGCGCGATGCTCGCGCTCGTGCGCAAGGTGCTTCCCGGTGTACGGCTGATCAGGGAGGCCGACACGATCGAACTGAGCTACCCGCTGGCCTGGGTCACCGCCGAGATCAGCGACGCCGACCTCGTCCAGAGCCTGCGGTAGGGATCCGGTCCCGGTGTGCGACGAAGCTCGACGATCGTCCACACGAGTCACGTTCGGTGTCCGCGCGTTCACGGTTGACGGTGTGAATGGCGCCGACAAGCCGAAGACGGTCGGAACACAGGACGTTCGACCGGACCAAAACTTCACATCGCCTTGCTACGGTGACCGGCATGAGATCGTGGGGGATGTTGGCGGTCGCCGCGGCGGCCATCACGTTCGGCTCGACGCTGGCCATGCCGGACGTCGCGGTCGCCGCTGCCGAGGGCGGGGTGATCTGCGGGACGTACGAGACCAATTCCAAGATCACGCGCAGCGAGGTCCTGGCGCGCTCCCGGACGTGGATCAGCGCCCGTGTGCCCTACAGCCAGAGCGACTGCTTCGGCAACAAGTACGGCGCCTACCGCACCGACTGCTCCGGCTTCGTCTCGATGGCCTGGGGCCTGCGCATCTCCTACACCACGCACATCCTCGAGCAGGTCGCGCACCGCATCGACTGGGAGGACCTCCGTCCCGGCGATGCGCTCAACGACCGCGAGAACCACGTCGCGCTGTTCATCGGCTGGGCGGACGCGAGCAAGACGCGGCCCATCGTGCGCGAGCAGGCCGGGCCGGACGGCAGCAGGCCCGTGCAGCGCGTGTGGAGTGCCAGCACTGCTCGCAAGTACGTGCCCCTGCGCTACAACAACATCCTCGAAGCCGGTAGCGGTGGCGGCACCGGCAGCGAGACGCCGGTGACGGACAAGCTCGTCGTCAGCGCCGGCCCGCAGATCTCGAACACCGGCCGGCAGCAGCTCGAGATCTTCGCGCGCGCCACCGACGGCACGATCGTCACGAACTTCCACAAGACGAGCCGCTGGAACGGCTGGCAGCAGCTCGGCCCCGAGCTCTTCGCCGGCGAGCCGGTCGCGCTGATGAACCCGCAGACGAAGATCGTCGAGGTGTTCGCGCGCGGCACGGACGACAAGATCTACCGCCGCGTCGACGGCAAGTGGCTCGCGCTCGGCGACACGGCCGTCGCCGGCGAGCCCACGCTGTTCTGGAACGACAAGACGAAGGCCGTCGAGGTCCTCGCCCGCGGCACGGACGGCCTCCTGCTCCGCTTCACCGACAAGTGGGCGCCGGTCGGCGACCGCAAGATCGAGGGCAACCCCGCCGTCGCAGACAAGGACGTCTACGCGCGTTCCGCCGACGGCAAGCTCGTGAAGTGGGACGGCGGCACCTGGGCGGACCAGGGCGACAAGAAGATCGTCAGCGACCCGAGCGTCGCCGTCGACCAGGTCTTCGTGCGCACCGAGTCCGGCAGCGTCGAGCAGTACGCGGCGGGCGTCTGGAAGTCGTTGGGCGGCAAGGGCACCGGCGCGCCGTCGGCGGTCTTCAACTCCACGACCGGGTCCATCGACGTCGTGCAGCTCGGTGAGGGCGGCATCGTCGAGCACTCCCGCGCGACCGACGGCGGCTGGTCCCCGTGGGCCAAGCTGGGCACCACCAGGGTCTCCCAGGCGCCGACCGCGATGTACCACGCGCAGACGAAGACCGTCGAGGTCTTCGCCCGCACCGAAGACGGCAAGCTGATCCGCCGCTTCCACAAGGAGAAGGCGGGCTGGAGCCAGTGGGCCCAGCTCAGCGACAAGTCCGTGTCCTGATCTGGACGAACTGAACGGGGCGGCGACTCTGATGAGTCGCCGCCCCGTTTCGTCTGAGCTCAGATCAGCACTCGACGAGCAGGCTCTTGATCGCCGCCTCGCCCTTCGTCTCGTCGTTGGCGACGAGCGCGGACTTGATCTCCTTCGCCGCGTCCTTGCACTTCTGCGAACTCACCACGTCGGCCTCGGCCTTCTTCTGCGCGGCCACCGCCCGGTCGGTGTCCTCCGCGCTGTTCTTGGCCTTCTTGGTGAGGTCCGCGATCTCGAGGTCCTTGCCCTCGACCTGCTTCGACAGGTCGGCGGAGCGGTCCTTCTCCTGGAAGAAGAGCACGCCGAACGCGCCGCCCGCGCCGAAGAGCAGCACGACGAACAACGACAACACGACGATGCCGGTCTTCTTCGGCTTCGTCGGCACGGGTGCGGGCGCGACGGGCTGCTGCTGCAGCGGCGGCGCGAACGCGGGAGGCGTGTACACCTCGAACTCCGGCCCGGCAGGCGCGCTGTCCTGCTGCTGCACGGTGGTGTCCGCAGACTGCTGCGGATCGAAAACAGGATTGGTCATGATTCCCCCAAGGAAGTCCCCCTGGGCCTATCATCGCCGGACCGTCAACGTTGTTACGTGAGCTGGGACACGGCATCGACCACCAGGGCGAAGAACCGGTCCACGTCCAGCCCGACGGCGACCCGCGCGTTCGGCTCCCGGCCGAGCCTGCCGTGCAGGTCCACGACCGTCGCGCCGCGGGTGAACGTCCCCGTCGTCTCGATCCCCACGAACGCCTCGACGCAGGTCACCAGCGTAGGATCGATCACCCGGGCCACCGCCACCGGGTCGTGCAGCGGTGGTGCCGCGAACCCGAACACGCCGCGGTAGGTCGCCGCGAAGAACGTCATCAACTCCCCGCACGTCCGCCCGAGCGGCCCCAGGGCGTTCAACTGAGCCACGACTTCCGGCGTCACCAACGCCTGGTGCGTCACGTTCAAGCCGATCATCGTGATCGGCACCCCGCTGCCGAAGACGATCGCGGCCGCCTCCGGGTCGACGTAGATGTTGAACTCCGCGTACGGCGTGGTGTTGCCGCGCTCGGTCGACCCGCCCATGAGCACGATCTCGCGCACCGCGGCAGGCCCGTACCGCCGCAGGTACATCGCCACGTTCGTCAACGCGCCGGTGGCCACCAGCGTCGCCGGCATGTGGGCGTGCATCACGTCGATGGCGTGCTCCCCGACCACGTCGACGGTCACCGGGCCGAACGCCGGGCCGTCCATTCCGGACTCTCCGTGGATGTCTTCCGCCACGTACAGCGGCCGCACCAACGGTTGTGCGCACCCGCGCGCGATCGGCACCGCAATGCTGGCGGCGGAGCAGATCCGCTGGGCGTTCGCGGTGACCTTGTCCAGCGTCTGGTTCGCGGCCACGGTGGTGATCGCGCGCAGGTCGATCTCGGGTGAGCCGGCCGCGAGCAGGATCGCGATCGCGTCGTCGTGGCCGGGGTCGCAGTCGAGCACCACAGGAGTCGGCATGACCTCATCTTGACGAGCTCAGGGCCGGTGCGGCTAGCGTTGGGGAGAGCGTTTGCAGAGGAGGCCGGGGATGGCGCGCAGGCGGTACGCGGTGGTCGGCACGGGCTCGCGGGCGGAGCGGCACGTCCACGCCATCGCGGTCGAACACGCGGACACCTGCGAGCTCGTGGCGTTCGCCGACGTGAACCGGACCAGGATGGACGTCCACAACGACCGCCTCGCGGAACTGGGGGTCGAGCCGGTCCCCACGTACGACGCCCGGGGCTTCCTGAAGATGCTCGACGAGCAACGGGTCGACGTGGTGGTGGTGACCACCGTCGACCGTTTCCACGACACGTACATCATCGAGGCGTTGGACGCCGGTCGTGACGTCGTGACGGAGAAGCCGATGACGACGGACGTCCCGTCGGCCGGCAAGATCCTGGACACGGTGCACCGCAACGAAGGCAGCGTCACGGTCACCTTCAACTACCGTTACAACCCGATCCACGAGAAGGTGCGCGCGCTGCTCGCGGACGGTGCTGTCGGCGAGATCGGGTCCGTCCACTTCGAATGGTTGCTGGACACCAGGCACGGCGCCGACTACTTCCGCCGCTGGCACCGCGACAAGGCCAACTCCGGTGGTCTCATGGTCCACAAGGCGACCCATCACTTCGACCTGCTCAACTGGTGGGTCGGCTCGGTTCCCGAAACCGTGTACGCACAAGGCCGGTTGTTCTTCTACGGCAACGAGAACGGCGAGCGTCACGGTTACACGCACGACAGCAGGTTCGACATCGAGCTGGAGCAGAACGCCTGGCTCAAGAAGCTCTACGTCGACGCACGGCACGAGGACGGCTATCGCCGCGACCAGAACCCGTTCGAGCCTGGTGTGTCCATTGAGGACGACATGTCGGTGCTCGTCCGCTACGCCAGCGGTGCGAACCTGACCTACCACCTCACGGCCTACTCGCCGTGGGAGGGCTACCGGCTGATGGTCAACGGCAGCAGGGGCCGTCTCGAACTGGAGGTCGTCGAGAACTCCTGGGTGTCGGGCCAGGACCCGTCGGTGCACGGCGTCAGCGCCAACCCGGAGCAGGGATGGGCGAAGCTGTCGGTGCAACGGCTGTTCGAGGAGCGGCAGGACATCCCGCTGGAGTACGACCGGGACGGGCACGGTGGCGCGGACCAGCGCATGGTGGACGCGCTGTACGGACCCCCTGGGCAAGAGGATCCGCTAGGACGCAAGGCGACGCACCACGACGGCGTGCTCTCCCTGCTGACCGGGTTCGCCGCCAACCGCAGCTTCGAGACCGGGCAGGCGGTCCGCGTCGCCGACGTCATCGACCTCCGATAGCGGTCATCGTGCTCCCGGCGCCATTGCCCGTTCGGGTGGCTGTGTTGACGCTTTGGCGCCGCTGGGTGCCGGGATGCTGTCGCAAACGAGTCTTGGTTGGCGCGGCGCATTGAAATTACCGGCACCTCGCCCGATGCTGGTGGCCGCGTTGGTGGCGGAGTCCGCCCTAGAAGGGTGAGAGCGATGCGTGTTGCGCTGGTCGGTGCTCGGGGACATGGGGCGCGGCACGTGGAGAACCTGGTCCGGCTGGGCCACGACGGGCTCGCCACGTTCGTCGGGGTGGTCGACGTCGCGGACGTCGACGTGCCGGTGCCGTCCTACCCCGACCTGCCGTCGCTGGCGGCCGAGCTGCACCCCGAGGTCGTCGTGGTCTCCTCGCCGCCCTCGACGCACCGCGATCTCGTGCTGACGGCGTTCGAACTGGGCTGCGACGTGCTCGTCGAGAAGCCGGCGGTGCTGTCGGTGACCGACTTCGACGAGATCTCCGCGATGGCGTCGGATCGCGGCCTGGTGTGCCAGGTCGGTTTCCAGGCCCAGGGCACGGGCTCGTACCGGCGGCTCTGCTCGTTGATCGGCTCCGGCGCGCTCGGCGACATCACCGGCATCGGCGCCGCCGGGCGCTGGGTGCGCTCGGACTCCTACTACGAGCGCTCCGAGTGGGCGGGGCGGCAGGGTGAGGACGGGGCGCTCGTCAACCCGTTCGCGCACGCACTGCAGAACGCGCTGCTGCTCGCCGATGTCGAGGAACGAGCCGACATCGCCGTCGAACTGGAGCTGTACCGGTGCCGCGACACGATCAGTGCGGACGACACGGCCTGTGTCCGAGTCACGGCTGATGGCGCGCCGCCGGTCGTGGTCGCCACCACTCTCTGTGCCACGACATCGTTGCCACCGGTCGTCCTGGTGCACGGAACGCTCGGGCAAGCAGTGTGGTGGTACGACGACGACAGGCTGACGGTCAACGACCACCGCATGGCCGTGGCACGGTCGGCCGATCTGCTGGAGAACCTCATCCGGCACCGGCAGACCGGCGAGCCCCTGGTCGCCCCACTGGCCGCCGCGCGGGCGTTCACGTCGATCGCCGAGCAGTGCGGCAAGGCCGACGTGCCGCTGCTGCCCGCCCGCCGCGTCGGGGAACGGGTGGTGCTCGACGGCATCGACGAGCTCGTCGTGCGGGCGGCCGAGAAGATCGCGACTTTCACGGAGCTGGGCTGCGGATTCGGGCGGTAGTCTGCCGCGCAGGTCGCCGCGTTCGGGGAGAGTTGCGTTGGACACCTACATCGACCTGAAGGACGTCCGGGTCACCGGTTACGTCAGCACGGGCCTGATCGCGCTGGTCGTCGTCGAGTCGATCTGGGGCACGATCAACGACTGGCGGGGCGGCTCGTCGTCGTGGAGCTTCCTCGCCATCATGCTGGTGGTGCCCGCGGGCGTGGCGTCCATCGTGTGGTTCCGCGGTGTGACCCACAACGCCGAGGCGATCGCGCTGCACGGCGTGCGGACGGTCTCGCAGGTGTGGAAGGCGAGCGACCCGGCGCAGCGCGAGGTGCCGTTCGCCCAGCGCGTGGCGAGCCCGCTGATCAAGCCCTGGCAGTACGCGTTCCTCGCCATGGTGCTGGGCGACGTGTTCGAGTCGCTGCTGCTCGACACCCCCTTCTACGTGGTGTTCTCCACCTTGTCGACGCTGTGCGCGATCGGCGCGGGCGGGCTCGCGTGCTTCCTCGTCCTGCGCATCTCGCTCATGCAGCAGCGGTTCGCGGTACCTCAGCGCAAACGCGGCTGAGTTGGGGTATAGTTCTTCGTTGGTTGCAGTTTCGTGTTCGTGTCTTTCACGCTCGCCAAACTTCAGTTGCGAGTGCTTCTCCTTCTTCACGGTTGGGGCAAGGCTCATGACCAACCACGGAGCGGCTGCACAGTGCGGCTCGCTCTTCAGTAATCAAGGAGAAGCAGTACATGGCAAACGGCACCGTCAAGTGGTTCAACGCTGAAAAGGGCTTCGGCTTCATCGCCCCCGAGGACGGCGGCGCTGACGTCTTCGTCCACTACTCGGCCCTCAACGGCGGCGGCTACCGCAGCCTCGAGGAGAACCAGAAGGTCTCGTTCGACATCACGCAGGGCCAGAAGGGCCCGCAGGCGACGAACGTCACCGCTCTCTGACGTTGTTTCACCCCGAAGGGCCTCCGGATTTCCGGGGGCCCTTCGGGCTTTTCCGGGTTCGCTCCGCGCCCGTGTCCTGATCATCGGGTTTCGCTAGCCTGACCCGATGCCGTTGCTCGGACCAGCTGATCCGCTGCCGCACGTGCCCCGGCGCATCCTCGTCGCCGGCAACGCCGGATCCGGCAAGTCGACGCTGTGCCGGCGCATCGCCGAGCAGCACGACCTGCGGCGGGTCGAGCTCGACAGCCTCTACTGGGGTCCACAGTGGACGCCGCGGCCGCAGTTCTTCGCGGAGGTCGCCGCGTTCGCGCAGGAGGACCACTGGGTCACCGAGTACCAGTACAAGGCGGCGCGGCCCGCGTTGCTCGCCAGGGCGGACACCGTGGTGTGGCTCGACCACCGGTTCCCGGTCGTGATGGGACGGCTGGTGAGTCGCACGGTCAGACGTCGCGCGGCGGGCGTGGAGTTGTGGAACGGTAACCGGGAGTCGTCGCTGTGGTCGGCGTTCACCGACCCCGGGCACATCCTGCGGTGGGGCTGGAAGAGCTACCTGCGCAACCGTGCCAGGGTGCTCGCCCTGGTCGACGACGTGGTGGTCGTGCGGCTGCGCGGGCAGGGGCAGGTCGAGCGGTGGCTCTCGGGACCGCTCGCCTCGGTCGGGGAGGAGCGTGCTCGGTGAGAACGGCGCTGGTGCTCGGAGGCACAGGCATGCTGGCCGGCTGCGCGGGCCAACTCGTGGCACGCGGATGGCGGGTCGTGCTGCCGTCGCGCACACAACCGCTGATGGCCGACGACGGGCCCGGACGGGCGGCGCGGGCGTCGATCTCCAGGGGACACCGGCCGACGTGGGTGAGGGCCGACTGGGCCCAGCCCGCCAAGCTCGCGGCGGAGGTCGAGTACGAGCTCGACGGCCACCTGGTGAACCTGCTGGTGGCGTGGGTGCACGACAGCTATCGCGTGAGCGTCCTCAACGCCGTGCGGCACCTTCTCGCAGAGGGAGCGCCGGTGGTGGAGGTGCACACGTCCGCGCCCGTACCTGACCCCGTGCTCCCGCACCCGACGCAGCAGGTGTTGCTCGGTCACTTCGCTCACGACGCCACGCTGCGCACGAACCGTGCGGTGCTGCAGGCCGTCGAACGAGGACTGGAGGGACGGGCGCCCTCGCTGCACCACGAGGACGCCCTCTGACGCCTACCGGACCTCGGTCTTCACGATCTCGGCCCGGCCGATCTCCGCCTGCACCTTGACGCCGGCCGCCACCTCCACGAGCTGGCGGACGACCACGTCCTCGTTGCGGATGTCCGCGATCCTCTGCTCGGTCTCCGTGACGAACTCGAACTCCGCGACCTCGGCCGCCTCGATCTCGGCGACCTGGTGGAAGTCCTTGCTGAAGTCCAGCAGCACCTCCGCGCCGTCGAGGACCACCAGCTGGTAGTCCGACGGCACGTCCGAGGCGAAGCCCTTCAGGAACTTGCCGGTGACCTTGACGCCCTCGGCTGTCTCCTCGAGGTCGAGCACGCCGTCGACAGGGCTGAACAGCGCCTCCTGGAAGTCTGCGGTGGCCTGCACCGCCTCGGGCTCGGCCAGCGCCGGGGAGGCCGTGAGGGCGATGGTCGCCAGCAGGGCAGCGGCGATGTTCAGCAGTTTCGGCATGTCTTCGTTCGTACCGGCGGGCACAGGGCACTGCTTGGTCGAACGCGTCGCTCGATCGTGCATCGACACCGTCTGAGCACGGGCGAGGCGAAGTGGGACTGATCGTGCCGCTGCTGATGCCGCCACCGCGGTCGCGTTCGGGATGAGGCCGGCACGCCTCTGACAACGCCATGGCCATCGGGCTGTGCGACGGCAGGCAGGTGGCGGACGCGTCGAGTGGACCCGACGTGGCGCAACACGACAGGACGTTCGAGCAGCGGGTGCCCAGCCCGTGGATCAGGCCTGGCAGTACGCGTTCCTCGCGATGATGCCGGCCGACTTCGCCGAGGCGCTCGTCGTCGTGATCGCCCAGGTCTCCGCGCTGCAACGGCCGAGACGATTGCCCAGCTCTAACGCGCCGAGCGCATCCCCCGCACCAGCAGCATGACCGACTCGCGCACCTCCGCCCGTGACCGCTCCGGCTGGAACACCTGCCAGTCCAGCGCGATCACGAGCAACGTGCCGAACAACGCCGCCGACGCGGTGCCGACCTCGACCCCTTCGGGCAGGCGTCCCGCGTCGGCCAGGCGCTTCATCTGACCGCGCACGATCGAGACGATGTCGTCGCGCAGCAACGAGAGAGTGCCGTGCCACTGGCCCGGCGTGCGCCACAGCTCCGAGACGAGGAGCTGGCCGAACGCCGGGTACTCGGCCCAGAAGCCGAGCATCTGGTCGACCAGCGCCTCGAGCGAGTCCTCGGACCCCTCCGCGGACCGCAGCCGACCCGCGAGGATCTCCACCCCGTGGTGCAGCAGCGCTTCGACCAGGGCGTCCTTCGAGGCGAAGTTGTAGTAGATCGTGCCCTTGGCGACGCCCGCCTCCGCGGCTATCTCGTCGACCGTCACCGAGGCCGCGCCCCGTTCGCCGACCAGCTTCAACGCCGCGTCGAAGAGCTTCTGCTTCGTCGCCGTCGTCCGCGCGCTCACAGCACGAGCTCCGGCTTCAGCTTGGACGCTGTCCACACGCGCTGCTTGTAGGCCGCCACGGACGCCAAGGCTAGGGCTCCGACCAGCCAGGCGAGAAGGATCAGGGCGTCCTTTCCGACGCTGCCGAGGTCACCGCCGTACATCAGGTGCCGCAGGCCGTCGACCGCGTACCCCATCGGCAGGCCGTAGTGCAGCGGGTACAGCGGCACCGGGATCGTCTGCCACGGGAACGTGCCACCCGCGCTGACCAGCTGGAGGATCAGCAGGATCAGGCCGAGGAACTTGCCGACGGCGCCGAACGCGGCGTTCAGCGCGTGCAGGATCGCCACGAACGTCAGCGACATCAGCACGAGGAACCCGAACGTGCCGACGGGGTTCGACGGCTCGATGTCCACCACGAACCGCACGACCGTGAACATCACGAGCACCTGCACGATGCCGAGCAACGCACCCGGTAGCCAACCGCCCACCGCGACCCTCAGCGCCGACTGACCGGCGGCGAGCGCACGGCGTGAGAGCGGGCGCAGCAGCAGGAACAGCACGAACGCGCCGATCCACGTCGCCAGGCCCAGGAAGAACGGGGCGAGGCCGGCGCCGTACGTGGCGGCCTTCGTCTGGGACAGGCCGCGCACCGCGACCGGGTCGCCGATCGCCTGCGCGATGGCCGCCCGCGTCGGGTCGTCCTGGTTCGGGATCTTGTTCACGCCACCGGTCAGGCCGTCGCGCAGCTGCGCCGATCCGTCGGCGAGCTTCGCGGCGCCGTCCTTGAGCTGCGGCGTGCCGGTGGCCGCCTTCTGCAGGCCGTCGCGCAGCTGGGCGTTGCCGTCGGCGAGCTTGGTCGCGCCGTCGTCGAGCTTGACGACGCCGGCGACCAGCCCCGGCATCTTGGACGAGAGCTGCTCGGCGCCGTCGGCCACCTGGTCCGCGCCGGTCGCGAGCTTGCGGAGATCACCCGCGGCGCCCTGGACCTTGCCGTTGGCGTCGTCGACCGGCTGGCGCACCTGACCGATCGTGGTCAGCACGCGCTGCACCTGTTCCTCGGTGAAACCCAAGGCGCGCAAGCGGTTCGCGATGTCGCCGTTGGCCTGGTCGAGCACGCCGACGAGTGCCTGCGCCTTCTTCGCGTACTCCTCGGCCTGGGTCGCGGCGGTCTCGTTGCCCGTGGCGACCTGACGCGCGCCGTCGGCGATCTTCTTGGCACCGTCGGGCAGTGGTGCGGTCTGCGAACGGAGTTCGTGCGTGCCGTCGCGGAGCTGCGCGGCGCCGTTGGCCGCCGTCACCGCACCCGTGGAGAGCTGCTGGACGCCGCTGTCGAGCTCTCCGAGCTTGTCGCGCAGCGTCGTGCTGCCGTCCGCGAGCTGCGTGGCGCCGTCGGCGGCCTTGGTGGTCTCCTGGCGGATCGTGGAGAAGCCGAGCAGCAGCCTGTCGGCGGCCTCGGTGGAGACCTTCGCCGTGACGGCCCGGCGCACCTCGCTGACGACCTGGTTCGCGATCGTGCTGCCCAGGTAGTTGTTGGCGTCGTTGGTCGTCAGGGTCAGCACGCCCTGGCGCGGCTTGTTCTGCTCCGCGGACGTGAGCGCCTCGGAGAAGTCCTCCGGCAGCGTGAGCGCGAAGATGTACTCGCCCTTGCGCACGCCCTCGTCGGCGTCGTCGACGACCTTCCAGTTGAACTTCTTGCCGGTGAGCAGCTCGTCCGCGACGTCCTTGCCGGCGTTGAGGTCCTTGGCGCCCTTGTCCTTCACGACCAGCGCGGCGGGGACGTGGTTGAGGTTCGCGTACGGGTCCTTGTTGGCGTACAGGTACAGCGACGCGTACAGCAGGGGCACGAGCGCCAGAGCCAGGACGGCGAGCTTGGGGAGCTTGCCGGAGGTGACCCGGCGGAGCTCGTTGAAGGCCATGCGAAGGGCGCTCATGCGGTGATCTCCATCTTGGTGTCGTTGTCCTCACCAAGGCGCGCGTGCGGGATGTCGAGGATGTGGGCGGAGGAGTTCGAGCACAGGACCACGACCGACCGTTCGGGGGTCACGTGGTCGTGGGCCAGTGCGAGCCACTCGCGCGGGTCGGGGTGGTAGCGGTCGGGGCAGTCGAGGACGAGCGCCGTCACGCCGGGACGGGACGCGGCCAGTTCGAGCAGCACCGCGCACCGCGTCCGCGCCGGCACGTGCTCGAAGCGCTTGTCCGCGTGCTCATCGGCGGCGTGCTCCACCAACCAGTCGTGCACCGCCTTCTTGCCGGACGGCATGCCGTTCATCGCGAGCTCCTCGCCGACGACGGCGGACAGGCTCAGCGCCTCCTCCGGTTCGTTCACCTCGGGGGCGTCGATCAGGACGACGCGCTTGCGCAGCGTCTTCGCGTCCGGGGACACGGTGCCCGTCGAGGGCTTCATGCGGCCGGAGAGCA
Source organism: Lentzea sp. NPDC051208 (assembly GCF_040682435.1). Lineage (NCBI taxonomy): Bacteria > Bacillati > Actinomycetota > Actinomycetes > Pseudonocardiales > Pseudonocardiaceae > Lentzea > Lentzea sp. NPDC051208. Next base: position 212,354 of record NZ_JBFBAW010000011.1, read on the forward strand.
GCAGGCCGAACGCCGTGTGACCGGTGCCGGGCTCGCCCGCGACCAGGGTCAGCTCGCCGGGCTTCACGGTCAGCGAAGTCGGCCGGAGCAGGGGACCATGGCCCCCGTTGACGCCTGCGCGACTGGCGCGGATCTCCACGGCTTTACCTTCCGTTTAAACTGACCGGTCAGTACAAATTCTCTCGCAGACGTCGGCGCCCTGCAACTCGGACATAGGTCACCTAAGGGCGGCGGCGGGGCGTACTTCCCAGACGGTCCACAGCGGCCGGTAGCCCTGGCGAGGCCAGAAGACGCTGCTCAGAGGGTTCGGCGGGTTGTAGTAGAGGTACGTGCCGACCGTGCCCATCCGGTGAAGTTCCTGGTGGGCGTAAGCGAGGAGCTGCTGGCCGATGCCGGCACCGCGCGCCCCCGGCAGGACCGAGACGCAGTTCACGTAACCCCAGCGGCCGCGGGGCAGCCTCGCCGCCGCGGGCGTACCGGGCTCGGACGACACGATCGCGCACTCGGCGAGCGCCACCGCGATGCCGTCGCGTTCGGCGAGCCAGATGGGGCTCGCGTTCTTGAGGCGCTCGATCAGCGCACGGCGTTTCACCTGGGCGGCGTTCGGGCGCACGATCGTCGAGCCGACGTAGGAGGAGTACTCCAGCTCGGCGAGCGACAGCTCCAGCACGGTCTCCAGGTCGTGCGGGGTCGCACGGCGCATCGTGAGCGTGCGCGAGACGTGCTGTGCCGGAGTCCGCAGGCGCACGGCGAGCACGGACAGCGGTACGAGCCCGTGGTCGAGGAACGCCCGTGCGGCCTTCGTGTCACGGCTCGGCCAGTGCACGACGCACGCCGTGTCCTCGTGCACTTCCTGCGTGTCGAGGTACCGCCGGAAGCGGGTGAGCAGCGCGTCCATGCCCTGGGACTCGCCGACGAGCGGCACCATCTCCCAGACCTCGGCGGCCGACCACAGCCGCGTGGTCGTGTGCGGTTCGAAGCTCTGGTGGCTGATGACCGCGGCCACGCGCGTGCCGTCCGCCAGCGCCGCCGTGATGACGTGGCGGTCCGCGGGCGGTTCGGTGGCGGGCGGGAGCAACGGGTCCAGTGAGGCGAAACGGGCTGACTGGGCCGCCACTAGTCCGCGTGCCGAGGTCATGGCACGTGAGATTACGACGTCAGGCGGGTCCGGAAGATCGCGGTGCCGGGGAAGAGCTTGCCGCGCAGCGGGCTCCACTGGCCCCAGTTGCGGGTGTGGCCCTTCGGCCACTCGGGCTCGACCAGGTCCTCGAGCACGAAACCGGTGTTCGTGAGCGCCCGGACGTAGTCGCCGAGCGTGCGGTGGTGCTCGACGTAGGTCGCCTTGCCCTCGTCGTCCACCTCTACATAGGGCGTGCGGTCGAAGTACGACTGCGTGACGGTGAGACCGAGCGGGCCGGGGTCGTCGGGGAAGATCCACCTCATCGGGTGGTTGACCGCGAACACCCAGGGCGCGCCGGGCCTGAGCACGCGGGCGACCTCGCTGAAGACCTCCCGCACGTCCGCCACGAACGGCACGGCGCCGAACGCGCTGCAGGCGGCGTCGAAGGAGTCGTCGCGGAACGGCAGCTGGTCCGCGCTGGCCTGGACGAGCGGCACGTCGATGCCGGTCTCGGCGTTGTTCCTGCGGGCGTGGCGGAGCATGCCCGCGGAGATGTCGAAGGCGGTGACGTCGGCCTTGTTGTCCTTGAGCCAGCGGGCGCACATCGCACTGCCGCAGCCCACCTCCAGGATGCGCCGACCAGCGACCTCACCCAGGAACCGGGCGTCGGACTCGCGCAGGCCCTCCGGGCACCACACGAAGTCCGCCGCACCGAGGAACTCGCCGTGCGTCTCGTGGTAGTCGTCGGCGTCCGCGTCCCACCAGATCCGGTTCGCCACGCGCGACTCGGCGGCGTCCGCCCCGCGCTTGACGATGCCTGTGGTGCCGAGCGCTTGCTCCGCGCTCGCGTGCTGGTTGGACACACTGCTCCTTCACATGGGGGCTGGTTTGCTTGCGCGTCTCGCGGCCGCGTACGATATCGCGTGCGTAGTGGGTTAGTGCTGCCCATGATCCAGAACCGCGGGATTCCAGGTCGCTGTGTCGCTGCGCGCGCACCACTACCAGCCAATCAATGCCAATCCGTACCGGAGCCACCTACCTAATGTCCACCGACACCACCACCGCCCCCGTTGCCGCTGCTCCCAAGCAGGTCGCGATCAACGACATCGGGACGGAGGAGGACTTCCTCGCAGCTATCGACAAGACGATCAAGTACTTCAACGATGGCGACATCGTTGAGGGCACGATCGTCAAGGTCGACCGGGACGAGGTCCTGCTCGACATCGGCTACAAGACCGAGGGCGTCATCCCCTCGCGTGAACTGTCGATCAAGCACGACGTCGACCCCAACGAGGTCGTCAAGGTCGGTGACGAGGTCGAGGCGCTTGTTCTCCAGAAGGAGGACAAGGAAGGCCGTCTGATCCTCTCCAAGAAGCGCGCCCAGTACGAGCGCGCGTGGGGCACCATCGAAGCCCTCAAGGAGAAGGACGAGCCCGTCAAGGGCACGGTCATCGAGGTCGTCAAGGGTGGTCTCATCCTCGACATCGGCCTCCGCGGCTTCCTCCCCGCCTCGCTCGTCGAGATGCGTCGCGTCCGCGACCTCCAGCCGTACGTCGGCCGTGAGCTCGAGGCGAAGATCATCGAGCTGGACAAGAACCGCAACAACGTGGTCCTGTCCCGCCGCGCGTGGCTCGAGCAGACCCAGTCCGAGGTCCGCAGCGAGTTCCTCAACCAGCTGCAGAAGGGCCAGGTCCGCAAGGGCGTCGTGTCCTCGATCGTCAACTTCGGTGCCTTCGTGGACCTGGGTGGCGTCGACGGTCTCGTCCACGTGTCGGAGCTGTCCTGGAAGCACATCGACCACCCGTCCGAGGTTGTCGAGGTCGGCCAGGAAGTCACCGTCGAGGTCCTCGACGTCGACATGGAGCGCGAGCGCGTGTCGCTGTCGCTCAAGGCGACGCAGGAAGACCCGTGGCGTCAGTTCGCCCGCACCCACGCGATCGGTCAGATCGTGCCGGGCAAGGTCACCAAGCTGGTTCCGTTCGGTGCGTTCGTCCGCGTGGACGAGGGCATCGAGGGCCTGGTCCACATCTCCGAGCTGGCCGAGCGCCACGTGGAGATCCCGGAGCAGGTCGTCCAGGTCGGCGACGACGTCATGGTCAAGGTCATCGACATCGACCTCGACCGTCGCCGCATCTCGCTGTCGCTCAAGCAGGCCAACGAGGGCTTCACGGTCGACACCGAGTTCGACCCGACCCAGTACGGCATGGCCGCCGAGTACGACGACCAGGGCAACTACATCTACCCCGAGGGCTTCGACCCGGAGACCCAGGAGTGGCAGGACGGCTTCGACAAGCAGCGTGAGGAGTGGGAGCGCCAGTACGCCGAGGCGCACACTCGTTACGAGGCCCACATGAAGCAGATCCGCAAGGCCGCCGAGGCCGAGGAAGAGGCTTCGGCCGAGGGTGCGGGCAACTACACCTCCGGTGGCGACGCTCCTTCCACGTCCGTGGGTGCGCCGGCTCAGTCCGGTGGCACGCTCGCCTCCGACGAGCAGCTCGCGGCGCTCCGCGAGAAGCTGTCGGGCGGCATGTGAGTCGCTAGCTAGACCTTCGAAGGCCCCCGCACCCCTTTGGGTGTGGGGGCCTTTGTCGTTTGCGGGTTGGTGGTCGGCTTGCGGGGGGCGACCTTGCGTTGCGTGCTTCCCCTGGGACTCTGCCCCAGACCCCGGCGATCTGATCAGGGGTCCACGCCGCCCGTAGGTAGATGGCACGCCCGTTGCGTTGGGCGGCCGCCGGTTGCTTGGAGGGTGCGCCTGGCCCTTGTGGAAGGACGGCTCGCCTTCGGCATCGCGTTGATCCGGCTTGCCGTTCACTCTGTGGTGGAGGCTCAACCTCGTTGTGTAGGTTGGCGAACCTATGCGTGGGAACAAAATCTTCGTGGCACTGGGTGTGGGTGTGCTGGCGGTCTGCGCCGCCTGTTCGGCTCCCGCGCCGCAGACTCAGGCGCCGCCACCTCAGATTCCGAGGATCACGCCGTCCACGACTCCCTCGCGGGTGCCGTTGATGGTGGACCGGGCTTTGCCTGACGACTGTGAGCTCGTGGTGCCCGTCGACGTCATGAACGCGACGCTCGGGCAGGAGCTTCCCGGGGAGCCGCGGATCATCGTCGGCATCAAGGAGCCGGGGATCGGGCGGACCGGGAAGATCGATTGCTACTACGGGATTCCCGAGAAGAAGAACCTGCCGGACGCCAAGATCGTCATCGGGCTGTCCACCTACACCGACGACCTGACTGCTCGTACTCGCGTCAATGAGAGCGTCGAGGCCGAGCGGGCCGCGGGGGCGAAGATCACCGAGGTCGACGTCGGCAAGCAGAAGGGGACGTTGGTCGAGGGCACGGACGAGCAGTTGCTGATCGGGTCGCTCGGGAAGTCGACGTTCGTGGTGCGCAACCGTCACAACTTCATCCCGAAGGAGAAGCTCATCGCGATCCTGCCGGTGCTGGCCGTGCAGTCGATGACGCCGCCGGTGTGAGCGTCCGGCTAACCTGACCGGCATGCTCAGGGTGGGGTTGACCGGGGGAATCGGGTCCGGCAAGTCGACGATCGCGCGGCTGCTGGCGGAGAACGGTGCCGTTGTCATCGACGCGGACAAGCTTGCGCGGGAGGTGCTCGAGCCGGGCACGGACGGGCTTGCCGAGGTCGTCAAGGCGTTCGGTGAGGACGTGCTGAACGCGGACGGCACGCTGGACCGGGCGGCGCTGGCGGCCAAGGCGTTCGCCACCGAGGAGGCTCGGCAGACGCTCAACGGGATCACGCACCCGCGCATCGGCGCGCTCACCGGGCAGCGGATGTCCGAGGCCGCTGAGGACGCCGTCGTGGTGCACGACATCCCGTTGCTGGTGGAGCGGGACATGGCGGCCGTGTACCACCTGGTGATCGTGGTCTTCGCGGACTCGGCCACGCGGCTGGAGCGGCTGGTCACGAGCCGCGGGATGGACCGGCGGGACGCCGAGAACCGGATTGCCGCGCAGGCCACCGACGAGCAGCGCCGGGCCGTTGCGGACGTGTGGCTGGACAACAGCGGCGAGGTTCCGGACGTCACGGCGCTGTGGGATCGGCTGGTGGGCTTCGAGAAGAACGTGCGCACTGGCTCGTACGCGTCCGGGTCGCCGATCGTCGTGCCCTACGACGAGCGGTGGCCGGCGCAGGCGCGGCGGATCGCGCGGCGGATCAGCGTGGCGGCCGGTGGGCGGCACGTCGAGCACATCGGGTCGACGGCGGTGCCGGGGCTCGCGGCCAAGGACGTGCTCGACTTCCAGCTCGCCGTCGAGGACATGGAGACCGCCGACGATCTGCGAGAGGCGCTGGCCCAGGCCGGTTTCCCGTACGTCGGGCCGTACGTGGACACGCCGCGTGGCGAGGGTGACTGGAGCAAGCGGCTGCACGCCGGGGCTGACCCCGGGCGGCGCGTGAACCTGCACCTGCGGGTCGAAGGTGCTCCGAACTGGCGGTGGGCGGTCGACTTCCGCGACTGGCTGCGGCACGACGCGCAGGCCCGCGAGGAGTACGCGAATCTCAAGCTCGAGCTGTCACAACGGTTTGCGGCCGACGCCAACGGGTTCGCCTACGGTGAGGCCAAGGAACCGTGGATGGAGGCGGCCGTGGGGCGCGTCGAGGCCTACAGGGGCGGCCAGGAGTCGTAGATGCCGTGCCACGTCAACCACGACGTCAGGTTGTGGTTGACGTTGCTGAGCTCTTCGAGGGTGCGGTGGACCGTGCGCAGCGCCTGGTCGGCGTCGCCCGGTCGCAGCACGCGGCCCGCGACCGCGGCGGCGAAGTCCTCGCTGCGCACGATGCGGGCCGTGGTGCCGCCGGGGACGGCCAGGCCCAGCAGCAGGTCGGTGGTCTGCCAGTGGCGGTGGTCGCGTTCGACCCGCACCGCGGACAGCACGCTCGGGCTGCTGCGCGCGTGCCGCGAACGCGGGCGGTAGGTGGTCAGGCGCAGGCCCAGTTCGGGCATCAGCCAGGTGACCTCGGAGTCCGAGAACGGGTCTTCCGGAGTGGGATGCTCGATTCGCAGACCCCATCGTTCGGGATAGCACGAACTGAGCGTCCGCGAGCCGCCCGACGAATACGAGCGCACGCCCGAAATGGTGTCGACGACATCGACCAACTGAGGTGTAGTGACCGCTCCCACGCCGCCGAGCGTAGTCAAATATGTGCTCGCAGTTACACGCCGGATCGATTTGTTACGTCACGGTCAGGTGACGAACACGCTCTGTGTATCAACGCCAGGTCGTGGGACAACCCGAATAGGTGAGCCACCTGACCACATCGTGACCGTGCGCTGAAATACCGGACACCGCCGAGTAGGTGGTTTCCAAAGCCCATTGCGCGCGCTCCGCGGAGATCAGGTTCTGCTGCACCGCGGAGATCAACTCGTCCGTGTCCAGAACGGTCACGCTGCGGCCCGTCCGGACTATCAGGTCGAGGTACAGATCGGTCGTTTTCCAGACGCTGCCGATCGCGTTGATCTCCACGACGTCGACGTAGAAGTCGAAGTCCAGCTGGTGACCGGGGTGCCAGGACTGGCGCGTCACGCGGATGTTGAGCTTCGGCAGGAACCAGCTCTCGAAGTGACTGATCTTCGGATGCCCCGCGAGCGGCCGGAACATGTAGAGGCCGGTCGGCGTGAGCCGGAACTCGTCGACCCTCCTCAGCTGCCCCTTGGGGTCGGTGTTGCTCTTGGCGTCCAGGTCGAAGTACTCGATCTTCGGCGGATGGATGTGTGCCACGTCCGCGATACTGCCATCGCCGGGCGCCGCGGCCACTTAGGATGCCGCGCATGTTCGGGATCATCCGCCCCTGTCGCAACAGAATGGGCGCTGAGCTGCGGTCCGCGTGGCTTTCACACCTTTGTGGAATGTGCCTGTCGCTGCGTGACGAGCACGGTCATCTCTCGCGTCTCGTCACCAACTACGACGGGCTGATGATCTCGGCCGCGGTGGAGGCGCAGTCCGGCGTCTCGCGGCGGACCGCCGGGCCGTGCGCGTTGCGCGGCATGAAGTCCGCGGACGTGGCCGTCGGCGACGGTGCGCGGCTGGCGGCCTCGGTGTCGCTCGTGCTCGCGTCGTTGAAGATCCAGGACCACGTGGACGACGGCGACGGCCTCGCGGGCCGGCTCGGGTGGGCGGGGCGCGCGGTGGCGCAGCGCTGGGCCTCCAAGGGACTCGGGACGGCGTCCGACCTCGGGTTCGACGCGTCGGTGATGGTGGACGCGGTGCGGCGGCAGCCCGAGGTGGAGGCCGGGGCAGGGCTCGGCAGCTCGGTGCTCGTGGTCACCGAACCCACGGAGACCGCGACCGCGTTCGCCGTCGGGCAGACCGCGATCATCGCCGGCAGGCCCGGGAACGTGGAGCCGCTGCGCGAGGTGGGACGGCTGTTCGGGCGGGTGGCGCACCTGATCGACGCCGTGGAGGACCTGGAGGAGGACCGCGCTTCCGGCGCGTGGAACCCGCTGCTCGCCACCGGGACGTCCGTCGAGGAGGCGCACCGGCTGTGCCTGGACGCGGTCGCGGGGATCAGGCTGGCGCTCGGCGACGTGGAGTTCACCGACGCGCGGCTCGTGCACAAGCTGCTGGTGCACGAGCTGGAGGAGTCGATCGTCCGGGTGTTCGGCAAGCGCAAGAGGCACCAGTACCCGCCGGGCAAGCCCCGCTGGTCGGATCCCGGCAGCGGGTTGTGGTCGTACCCCCGGCTCAACTGGCAGCGGCAGCCGCGCGGGTGCTTCGAGGGCTGCGGCGCGTTCCTCTACATGTGCGGGACCTGCCAGTTCTGCTGCCGCGATCCGTTCCCCGGGCCCTGGAGCGACAAGCGGCGGGACGGCTGCGACCCCGGCCCCGACTGCGGCCCGAACTGTGACTGCGACTGCAACTGCTGCCCCTGCGACTGAGGTCTTCGAGGGGGTCTGACCAGGCATAATCGGAAATTGTCAGACCTCCGGCGTAACGTGCTTCCCGTGGCTTTCGCAACCGAGCTCCCGCCAGAGGAAAGCACCGTCAAGGCGCACTCCGAGCACCGTCCCGTCGGCGACATCGTCCGCTCCGACGGGCAGTTCCGCGTGGTCAGCGACTACCAGCCGGCGGGCGACCAGCCGGCGGCGATCGCCGAGCTCGAACGGCGCGTGCGCTCCGGCGAGCGCGACGTCGTGCTGCTCGGCGCCACGGGTACCGGTAAGTCGGCGACCACGGCGTGGCTGGTCGAGAAGCTGCAGCGCCCCACCCTGGTGATGGCGCCGAACAAGACCCTGGCCGCCCAGCTGGCGAACGAGCTGAAGGAGCTCTTCCCGCACAACGCGGTGGAGTACTTCGTCAGCTACTACGACTACTACCAGCCCGAGGCGTACATCCCGCAGACGGACACGTACATCGAGAAGGACTCCTCGATCAACGAGGACGTCGAGCGCCTGCGCCACTCGGCCACGATGTCGCTGCTGACCCGGCGCGACGTCATCGTGGTCGCGTCCGTGTCGTGCATCTACGGCCTGGGCACGCCCCAGTCGTACCTCGACCGCTCGATCCCGCTGGAGACGGGCGTGGAGGTCGACCGCGACGCGTTCCTGCGCCTGCTGGTCGACGTCCAGTACACCCGCAACGACATGTCGTTCACCCGCGGCTCGTTCCGCGTGCGCGGCGACACGGTCGAGATCATCCCGTCCTACGAGGAGCTCGCCATCCGCGTCGAGTTCTTCGGCGACGAGATCGACAAGCTCTACTACCTCCACCCGCTCACCGGCGACGTGGTGAAGGAGGTCTCCGAGCTCCGCATCTTCCCCGCGACGCACTACGTGGCGGGCCCGGAGCGGATGGAGCGCGCGATCCGCGACATCGAGGCCGAACTGGAGACGACGCTCGCGCAGATGGAGCGCCAGGGCAAGCTGCTCGAGGCCCAGCGCCTGCGCATGCGCACCCAGTACGACCTGGAGATGATGAAGCAGGTCGGCTTCTGCAACGGCATCGAGAACTACTCGCGCCACATCGACGGCCGTGGCCCCGGCACGGCGCCGGCGACGTTGATCGACTACTTCCCGGACGACTTCCTGATGGTCATCGACGAGTCGCACGTGACGGTGCCGCAGATCGGTGGCATGTACGAGGGCGACGCGTCCCGCAAGCGCAACCTCGTGGAGCACGGCTTCCGGCTGCCCTCCGCGATGGACAACCGCCCGCTGACGTGGGAGGAGTTCGCCGACCGCATCGGCCAGGTCGTGTACCTGTCGGCCACCCCGGGCCCGTACGAGATGGGGCAGACCGGCGGCGAGTTCGTCGAACAGGTCATCCGCCCCACCGGCCTGATCGACCCCGAGGTCGTCGTCAAGCCGACCGAGGGCCAGATCGACGACCTGGTGCACTCGATCCGCGAGCGGGCCGAACGCGACGAGCGGGTCCTGGTCACGACGCTGACGAAGAAGATGGCCGAGGACCTGACGGACTACCTGCTGGAGCTGGGGATCCGGGTGCGGTACCTGCACTCCGAGGTCGACACCCTGCGCCGGGTGGAGTTGCTGCGTCAGCTCCGCCTCGGCGAGTACGATGTGCTGATCGGCATCAACCTGCTGCGGGAGGGCCTCGACCTTCCCGAGGTGTCGCTGGTGGCGATCCTCGACGCCGACAAGGAGGGGTTCCTGCGTTCCGGGACCTCTCTGGTGCAGACGATCGGCCGTGCCGCTCGAAACGTGTCCGGTGAGGTCCACATGTACGCGGACCGGATCACCGACTCCATGCGGCACGCGATCGAGGAGACCAACCGGCGGCGTGAGAAGCAGGTCGCTTACAACACTGAGCGCGGGCTGGATCCGCAGCCACTGCGGAAGAAGATCACCGACATCCTGGAGGCGGTGTACTCCGAGATCGAGGACGAGGTTCCGGTTGGTGGATCTGGGCGGAACCAGTCCCGGGGGAAGCGGGCCGCTGGGGAGAGTGGCCGGTCTTCCGGGGTGGTGGCTTCGGCGGAGCGGGCTGGGATGGCCCGGTCGGAGTTGGCTGATCTGGTGCAGTCCTTGAGTGATCAGATGATGAACGCTGCCCGGGATCTGCAGTTCGAGTTGGCGGCTCGGTTGCGGGATGAGATCCAGGACTTGAAGAAGGAGTTGCGGGGGATGGACGCGGCTGGGGTCAAGTGATCTTTGGCGCGGCCGGGTGAGGTGGTTGCCTTGCGGGCGGCGGCTTGCGTTGCGTGCTTCCCCCTGAGGGCTCTGCCCTCAGACTCCCGGCACTCCCAAAGGAGCCGGTCCCACGCCGCGCGCGGGTAGATGGCACGCCTGTTGCTTCGGGCGGCGTGCTGTTGCGTTGGGTGGTGGCTGCCCCGCTCCCTTGAGGAATGACTGCTCGCCTGCGGCATCGCGTGGTCTGGGTGGCATCGCTTGGGGCTGGGTCGCGTGTCCACTGTGGATGCGTGTTGCGTGCGGTGGGTTAGATCGCCGTGTCGGTGCGTAATCCTGTGCGCTTGTAACGATTTGCGTGCTTCCCGTAAATCGCCCTCTGGGGTGAGATGTTGGCGGACCGCTTTCGTCAGGGCCGTGGGCCGCCATGATCTCGGGGTGGATGTGGACTCCCACCTTGCCGCGGTGGAGCAGGCGCTGATCGCTGTGCGGCGTAGTCAGTCTCGTCGGGCTTTGGCCGAGTTGGCTGTGCCTGCCTTCGACGTGCTCGATGTTGTGGAGACGGCTGAGCGGACCGGGGCTCAGGCCACGGTTTCCAGTGTTGCCTTGGCTTTGCACGTTGATCAGCCTCGGGCCAGCAAGCTCGTCACCAGTGCCGTTGAGGCCGGGTTGGTGGCCCGTGTCGCCGACAAGGCCGATGGGCGGCGGGTGTTGCTCGTGCGGACGCCTCGGGGGCGGGCTACGTCCGCTGAGCTGCATCGGGCGCGGCAGAGTGCTTGTGCTGTCGCCATGGCGGACTGGAGTGAGGAGGAGCGGGTGGTGTTCGCCCGGTTGCTCACTCGTTTCGTTGCTGTGTTCGGCGCGCGATAATTCTGTTGTGACACTGGATGAGTTGATCGTCTACTGCGCCGGCAAGCCTGGTGCCGAGGAGACGTATCCGTGGGGCGAGGCCGAGTTGGTGTGCAAGGTCGGTGGCAAGGCGTTCGCCTTCATCGGGCTTGACGCGCACACCGTCGGGTTGAAGTGCGGTGCCGACGCCGAGGCTGCCTCGGTGTGGCGAGAGCGCTTTCCCGGGGACGTCACGGTGAGCGGGTACGTCGGCCGGTACGGGTGGAACACCATCGCGCTCAAGGGGTCTGTGCCCGACGACGACCTGTTGGAGCTGGTCGACGGCTCCTACGAGGCCGTCGTCGCGCGGTTGCCCAAGGGGAGGCGGCCTGCTGTCTAGCGCTCTTCCGGTTGGATGATGCCGAAGATGTTGTTGTTCTCGGTGTCCTTGTAGTACGCGAGCAGGCCGACGCCGGGCATCTTGTCCTCGGGCAGGGCCACGGTGCCGCCGTTGACCTCGATGGCGGCGATGGTCACGTCGATGTCGGCCACGCTGATCGTCATGACGTAGCCGTCGACCGGTGCGTCCGGGGCCGGGTCCGGGCCCCGGCGGGAGCAGGCCGCCGTTCACGCCGGGCTGGTCGTCGCCGCCGGTCACGAAGTGCACAGGACGTGACATGAGAGGGCGCGCTACTCCGGACAGTGGTTGTCCGCATTGGTCTCTACGGTGGCCGCATGGCAACGGAAATGCAGATCTCGTTCGACGCCGCCGACCCGCCCAAGCTCGCCGACTTCTGGGCGCAGGCGCTCGGTTACGTCCAGCAGCCGCCGCCTCCCGGCTTCGCCACGTGGGAGGAGTTCGCGGTGAAGAACAACATCCCGTTCGACTCGGTGGACGACTACGCGGCGATCATCGACCCGGACGGCAAGGGGCCGCGGTTCCTGTTCCAGCGGGTGCCCGAGGGCAAGACCGCGAAGAACCGCGTCCACCTCGACATCCGGCCCGGTCTCGACGCAGTGGCCCACCTGGTTTCGCTGGGCGCGACGCGGGTGCGTGAGCACAACGACCAGACGGGCCACTGGGTCGTGATGCTCGACCCTGAAGGCAACGAGTTCTGCGTTAGTTAGTGGTGCGACCCGGCCCGTTGGCGAGCGACTTCACGCTCAGCAGGGCGCCTCGCGGCACCGCCCCCACGCCCATACATCCAGTATGAGGCGTAGGGGCGGCACCACGATGCACCCGTCTGACCGCGAATTCGCCCGGCAACGTTCCGGGCCACACCACTAGCTCGTGATGTCCTTCGTCTTGAACTGCCGTGCCGCGAGCAGCGTGAAGATGCCGCCGTAGGCGAGCGCGGAGAACGTGCCGCGGGCCATCTCCGACCAGTCGATGTCGGTCGAGAGCAGGTCGGCCCACGCCATCGCGTAGTGCGTCGGCAGGTAGTTGCGCAGGTCCCCGAGCGGCTCGATCTGGTCGAGGATCTGCGACACGATCGAGACGAGCACCGTGCCGCCGACCGCGCCGAGAGGCGCGTCGGTGGACACGGACAGGAACATCGCGAGGCCCGCGACCCAGAACAGGTTGATCGAGATGTAGATGACGGCGAACGCCATGGCGAGCACGCCGTCGCCGAACGGGGCGGCTTCGCCGGTCGGGCTCACCACCTCGCCCGTGCCGTACCAGGCGACGCCCACGCCCAAGGCCACCGCGGGGAGCAGGGCGAGGGCGAAGACGCTGAGGATGCCGCTGCTGATGGCCTTCTGGCGCAGCAGGCGGTGCCTCGGGATCGGTGCGGCGAGCAGGTACTTGAGGCTCGACCACGACGCTTCGGACGCGATCGTGTCGCCGAAGAACAGCGCCACGATCATCGGCAGCAGGAAGCTGCTGCTCACGAACAGCGTGAGCACAACGAAGTTGATGCCGCTGGCGGTCGCGAGGTCCACGAAGCCGCCGGAGCGGCGGTTCGGGTCGGACTGCCCGATCTCGAAGCTCGCCGCGAGGATGAACGGCAGCAGCACCAGGAAGCCCAGCACGAGCTGGGTCCTGCGGCGGCGGATCTGCCGTTGCAGCTCCACGTGGATGCGGAGGGTGCGGCGCGCCTTGTAACCGACCGACGAGCCGTCCGGAGCCACCTTCGTGTGCTGCTGGGCGGCCGCGTCGGTGAGGTCCTTGAGCGCGCCTGGATCGGTGTGGACGCTGTTGTCGTTCATCGGTCCACCTCCTGCGGGACTGGTGCCTTCGTGCGGTTCGGGTTCGCGGTCCGCACGGGGGCGAACGCGGGCGTCGCCGCGATCTCGTCCGCCACGTCGAGGCCGGCCTCGGCCAGCACCTCGACGGCGGCGGGGTTCGGGGCGTCCGCCGTGGCGGACGCCGCTGCCATCAGGAAGTCATTCACCGACCAGCTCCAAGAACGCGTCTTCCAGCCTGCGTCGCGGGCCCGCCTGGTCCACCGCCACGCCGGCTGCCACGAGGGCAGACAGGGCGGCGGCGCGCGGGACACCGTTCATCGACGCGTGCACGGCACCCTCGTCCTCGTGCACGTCGTGCACGCCTTCGAGGCTCCGCAGGACATCGGCTGCCTTCGAGGGGGAGTCGACGCGGAACGTCGCCTCGCCGCCTCCCGCCGCGATGTCGGCCACTTCGCCGGCGGCGACGAGCTGGCCCTTGTGCATCACGACCACGTGCGAACAGGTCTGCTCGACCTCGGCCAGCAGGTGCGAGGACACGACCACCGTGCGGCCCGCCGCCGCGTAGCGGCGCAGGACCTCGCGCATCTGGTGGATCTGGGGCGGGTCGAGCCCGTTGGCCGGCTCGTCCAGGATCAGCAGGTCCGGGAGGCCGAGCATCGCCTGGGCGATCGCCAGCCGCTGGCGCATGCCCTGGCTGTACGTGCGCACGCGGCGGTGCACCGCGTTGCCGAGGCCCGCGATCTCCAGCGCCGCCTCGACGTGCGCCTCCTCCTCCGGCCGGCCCGTCGCCGCCCAGTACAGGCGCAGGTTCGCGGCGCCGGAGAGATGCGGCAGGAAGCCGGAGCCCTCGACGAACGAACCGATGCGCGACAGCACCGGAGCGCCCGGCGTGACCTTGTGGCCGAAGACCCGGATGTGGCCCTCGGACGGGTGAATCAGGCCCATCACCATGCGCAGCGTCGTGGTCTTGCCGGCGCCGTTGGGGCCGAGCAGGCCGAGGACCATGCCGTGCTCGACGCGGAACGAGAGGTCCTTCACGGCGGTCACGCCGCCGGGGTAGGCCTTCGTCAGGTTCGAGATGACCAGCGGCACGTCGGCGAGGTCGGGATCGGAGTCCTGCGCCATGCGGCGGCGGAACATCGCGACGATGCCGGAGCCGATCAGCACGAGCAGCGCGATCGCGATGCCCCACAGGGCTCCCGTCGGGAAGCCCTCGGTGACGTTGCGGCCGGAGACCACGGGCACCGAGATCTCGTCGGAAGCCAGCGAGATCCGGTACGCGGCGGGCTGCTCGGCGTTCGCGAACGCCTGGTCCGTCGTCGACACCACGAGAGCCAGCTTGTGCTCGCTCTCGACGGGACGGACCGTGCCGGGCAGCGTCACGGTCACCTCGGCGGCGGACCCGTCCGGCGGCAGCGCCACGCGGAACGGCGCGACGATCGAGCCGGGCAGCGTGCGGGTGCCGTCCGCGGAGACGTCGTAGAGCTTCGCGAACAGGATCGCTTCGCCGGAGTTCTGGTCACCGCGCGCGACGCGCAGCTTCACCGTGGACGAACCGGTCAGCAGCACCTGCGAGTCCAGGGCGTCCGAGGAGAACACCGCGGCCTGGCCCGGCATGTCGAGCGACAGCCGCGACGAGATCGCCGACGACCGCGAGAGCGCCGAACCGAGGCCCGGCAGGTTGCTGATCGACGCCGGGTTGCCGCCCGCCGGGTTCACCACGACCTGCTCGCGTCCGCTGAGCTTCAGCGTCTTGCGCTCGGTCGAGGAGCCCTGGGCGAGGCCGGGGTAGGACGGCGCCACGACCGTGCGCAGCGACGGCTGGCCGGACGAGCGGAACGCGCCCTGCACCGTGTACTCGAAGCCCGTGCCGGGGTCGGCGCCCTTGCCGCGCAGGTGGAAGTCCATCCAGTCGGCGATCTGGCCGCGCAGCGCGGTACCGGGGTTGCCGCCGTCGTGGCCGCCCGCGTACCAGACCATCTTGACCTGGGCACCGGCCGCGGCGATCTGACGCGCGGTGGCGTCGGACTGGTCGAGACCGAACAGGGTGTCCTGCTCGCCCTGCACCAGCATCGTCGGCTGCTTGATCTGGTCGGTCACGGCGACGGGGGACGACTTGCGCAGCAGGTCGAGCGTCTGCTGCGAGGCACGGCCCGTCGTGGCGACCTCGGTGTAGGCGGCGCAGACCTCGGGCGTGAAGCGGCCGCAAGCGCCCATGGACGGCGTGGGCGGCTGCTGGCCCTGGGCGCCGGAGTTGCCGCCCGGCTGCTGCTGCGGTGCCTGGACGGAGTTCTGGCTCGGCTCCCGCTGGCCCTGCTCGGGCGCGTCACCCGTGGGCGACGCGAGGTCGATCGACGTCATGCCCGCGGAGAAGAAGATGCCCGCCCACGAACGCTTGAAGACGCCGTCCTCACCGAACGCCGTGGCGGACGGGGTGGCGTCCGCGCGCGGAGTCGCCAGCGCCGAGTTCGGCAGCAGCGCCTGCGCGAGGTCGTTGTAGGTGATGACGGGGACGAGTGTGTCGACGCGCTTGTCGACGCCCGCGAGCAGCAGTGACAGCGCACCGCCGTACGACGCGCCTGTCACGCCCACGCGGGGGTCGCCGCCGCTGTCCTTCTCCACCTCGTCACGGGTGCCGAGGAAGTCGAGGAGCTTCTGCGCGTCGCGGACCTCGCGGTCGACGGAGTTCAGCGCGATCTGGCCCGTGCTGCGGCCGAATCCACGTGCGGACCACGTCAGAACGACGAAGCCGCGTCGCGCGAACTCCTCCGCCTGCGTGTGCACGCTGCGCAAACTGCCGCCGAAGCCGTGCGCGAGCATGATCGCGGGCGCGGGCGTCTGCTGGGGGAGGTAGAGGCGCGTCTCGATCGTCACCGTCTGGGCGCTGTCAGCGCTCTCAGGTGCGTCGATGTTCGCTTCTTTGAAGGAAACGGCTACGGGGTCGTCTCCGGATCGAGTGAAGTACACGCCACCTGCGACGAGGGCGAGTACTACGATCAATGCGGGGATCGTCCACCTGCCGCGAAGGCGGGAGAGGCGGGACACGTCGCTGACGATATGCGAGTTTTGCTGAGAACGTCCTGTCGGGATCCGCCCGCGGTCTCAGCATCAGTGGATCTTCAGCAGGGCTTCAGGTAGTGGTCGGTTCAACCCGAACGACACGCTGCGTATTCCCATCGCACCTGGTTGCGTGGGTCTGCTCACCCTGTGTGGCGCTAACCGCTCTTCGTAGAGCACAATATTGACGCAGCATGGAGGGGAGTACTCCCTAAGCAGCGGTGTCGTCAGTACGGAGCTCGGCATGGAGCTCCCGGTGCCGTTGGTCGTTCGAGAGATCATCTCGGCGGCGGAGGAGACCTCCGGGTTTATCTGGCATGCGCTGAGAATCCCGGAGGTTGGGTTGTGAACGTCCCCGCATGGATGTGGATCGCGACGATCGGTGGTCTGCTCGTTCTGCTGGCCGTGGACCTGGTGATCGTCGATCGAAAGCCCCATGAGGTGACGATCGGTGAAGCCGCCCGCTGGGTGATCTTCTACGTGGCGATGGCCGCAGTCTTCGGCCTCGGCATCTGGTACTTCTCAGGTGGTCAGTACGCGACGGAGTTCTTCGCCGGGTACATCACCGAGTACTCGCTGAGCGTCGACAACCTCTTCATCTTCTTGATCATCATGACGACGTTCAAGGTGCCCGCGATCCACCAGCACAAGGTGCTGCTGATCGGCATCCTGCTCGCCCTCGTCATGCGCGGCATCTTCATCGCGGCCGGCGCGGCGCTCATCGCCAAGTTCAGCTGGGTCTTCTTCATCTTCGGCGCGTTCCTCATCTACACCGGCTGGCAGCTGGCGCGGGAGAACCACGACGAGGAAGAGGAGTACAAGGAGAACCTGATGCTGCGCATGGTGCGCAAGGTTTTCCCGGTGACCAACGACTTCCACGGCTCCAAGTCGTTCATCAAGATCGACGGCAAGCGCTTCGTGACCCCGATGTTCATCGTGATGGTCGCGATCGGCTCCACCGACCTGCTCTTCGCGCTCGACTCGATCCCCGCGATCTTCGGCCTCACCAAGGAGCCGTTCCTGGTGTTCACGGCCAACGCGTTCGCGCTGATGGGCCTGCGCCAGCTGTACTTCCTGCTCGGCGGCCTGCTCGCGAAGCTCGTCTACCTGTCGATCGGCCTGTCGGTGATCCTCGGCTTCATCGGCATCAAGCTGATCCTGGAAGCCCTGCACACCAACACCCTGCCGTTCCTCAACGGCGGCGAGCCCTTCCACGTGCCGACGATCGGCATCGAGGTCTCCCTGTCGGTGATCATCGGCGTGCTGGCGATCACGACGATCGCCAGCCTGCTGAAGGTGCGTCGCGACCCGGACTCCGCGAAGCACATCGGCGCCGACGCCAACCACTAGCTAGCGGCGCGACCCAGCCCGTTGGCGGGTGGATTCACGCTCAGCAGGGCGCCTCGCGGCACCACGATGCACCCGTCTGACCGCGATTTCACCCGGCAACGTTCTGGACCGCACCGCTCTGGGAGACGCCGTTCTGGTAGACGGCGCGGATGGCCTGCTTCAAAGTTCCGGCCTTCACGTGCTGTTCGGCGTCACCCTCCACGAGTACGAGATCGGCGAGCTTGCCCGGGGCGAGCTCGCCGAGTTCGTTCCCGAGGCGCATGAGCTCCGCGGCGGACGTGGTGGTCGCGTGGAGCGCCTCGGCCGGGGACATGCCGTACTCGACCATCAACGTCAGCTCGTTGAGGTTGTCGCCGTGCGGGCCGACGCCGGAGTCGGTGCCCATCGCGATCTTCACGCCCGCCTGGTGCGCCTTCTGGAACGCCTGGAAGTGTTGCGAGACAACGGCGTTGGCCTTGTCGAGGATGACGTCCGAGATCGCCATGCCGGCGGCTGCCTGGTCGAGCACCATGCGCGGGGCCATCAGCGTCGGCACGAGCCACGTGCCGTTCTTGAGCATCTCCTCGACGCCCTCGTCGGTGAGGAACACGCCGTGCTCGATGGACCGCACGCCGTTGCGCACCGCCGTGAGGATGCCGTCGCCGCTCATGGCGTGCGACATCACCGCGATGCCCGCGGCGTTGGCCTCCTGCACGATCATCGCGATCTCCTCGTCGCGGAAGTGCGCGTGCCTGGGGTTGCTGCGCGGTGACATCACGCCGCCGCTCGACGCGATCTTGATGATGTCGGCACCGTGGCGGACCAGCGTCCGGATGACCTTGCGCAGCTCCTCGGGACCGTCGGCGACGGTGTCCGGCAGGCCGGGGTGCAGCGGCGGGGAGATGTGGGCGCCGCACTGCATCCAGTCGTCGTTGTGGCCGCCGGTCTGCGAGACCATGTTGACCGCGATCTGCATGCGCGGGCCCTGGACCAGGCCCCGCCGGACCGCCTCCGCGACACCGAGGTCGGCCCCGAGTGCGTCGCGGACCGTCGTGATGCCGCACTGCAGCGTCGCTTTCATGTTGCCGATCGCCTCGTAGAACGGCAGCGAGAACGGCGTGTTCAGCGACCGCACCAGGTCGGCGCCGCTGAACATGAGGTGCACGTGGCAGTCGAACAGTCCCGGCAGGATCGTGTGGCCGGTCGCGTCGACCTTGGTGTCGCCGTCGAGCCCGATGCCCACGTCGACGATGCGGTCGTTCTCGACCACCACGTCGCCGGGCTCCGATGCCCGGCCGGTGAAGACCCTGCCCCCAGAGAACACGATGCGCGTCATACGCGGGAATCTATGCGCTGAGTCAATTTTTGTGATCGGTCAACAAATAACTCTGAGCGTTGCTAACAAGTTCTGTTAGCGTCCACGCCGTGCGCCCAGAAGACCTGCAGCTGCTCACCACGCCCGGCACCGTCGCCGTGTCCGGAGACCTGGTGCTGGTCAGCATCACCACGCCCGACCTCGACAAGAACACCTACCGGGGCGGCCTGCACCGGGTGTTCCCGGACGGCACGACAACACCGTGGACGCACGGTGATCGTGACAATGCGCAGCGCATTTCTCCCGACGGCAGGCTGGTCGCGTTCTTGCGCGTCAGCGGAAAGTCGAAGCCGCAGCTCTACGTCGTTCCGGTGGACGGCGGCGAGCCGCGCCGGCTGACCGATCTGCCGCTGGGCGCCGGCGCCCCGGTGTGGTCGCCGGACTCGTCGCGACTCGCCTTCGTGGCCCGCGTGCCCGAAGCCGGCCGCTACGGCACCACCGACGACGGCCCCGAGTCCGAGCCGCCCCGCCGCATCACGCGCCTGGACTACCGCGTCGACGACGTCGGCTTCCTCATCGACCGCCGCCCGCGCCTGCACGTCGTCGACCTGGACGGTGCCGTCTCCGAGGTCACCGACGGCGCGCACGACGTCTCCGACCCGGCCTGGCTCGACGACGCGACGCTGGTCTTCGTCGCCCCGCGCGACCTGGGCGTCTCCGAGACCCTGCACTCCGACCTGTACACGGTCCCCGCCGCCGGCGGCGAGATCTCGCTGCTGGTGCGCGGCGCCGGTGAGGTCTCGATGCCGTTCGTCGCCAACGGGGCGCTCTACTGGCTGGGCACCGAGTTCACCGGGATCGACGCCGTGGCGCGCAACCACGGCCTGTGGAAGTCGCCGGTGGACGGTTCCGCTCCCGTCCGGCTCACCGACGTCGAAACCGTCGACGTGGAACGGCTTTCGGGCCAGCCCGTGGCCGACTCGTCCGGCGTGCTCCTGGTCGTGCGCAACCGAGGCGCCTTGGAGTTGCAGCGCATTCCGTTCGACGGCGGCCCCGGCGAGGTGCTGACGGGTTCCTCGGCCGCTGTCCGGTCGTTCGCAACCGACGGGTCCACTGTGGTCGCGGTCGTGTCCACTCCGGACAGCCCCGGCCAGGTCGAGTTCGTCGGAACCGGTGTGCGCACGGCGTTCTCGTCGGTCTCCGCGCGCCGGGTCGTGGAGCTTTCCGGCTCCGCCTCCGACGGCTACCCGGTGCACGGCTGGCTCGTGCTGCCCGAAGGCGACGGCCCGCACCCGGTCGTCATGGCCGTGCACGGCGGCCCGTTCATGTACCACAGCTGGGGTTTCTTCGACGAGGCCCAGGTCTACGCCACCGCGGGCTACGCCGTCGTGCTGCCGAACCCGCGCGGCTCGGCGGGCTACGGCCAGGCCCACGGCCAGGCGGTGGTCGGCAAGTTCGGCACGGTCGACGTGGACGACGTCCTGTCCCTTTTGGACGTGGCGCTCGCCCGTGAGGACTGCGATGCCGAACGCGTCGGCGTGATGGGCGGCTCCTACGGCGGCTTCATGACGTCGTGGCTGTCCGCACACCACGGCGAGCGCTTCAAGGCGGCCTGGAGCGAGCGGGCCGTGAACGCCTGGGACTCGTTCGGCGGCTCCTCGGACATCGGCTACTTCTTCGCCGACGCCTACTGCGGCACCGATCCCGAGGCGCAGCGCGCGATGTCACCGCTGACCTACGCCGAGAAAATCAACCTGCCGTTCGCCGTCGTCCACTCCGAGCACGACTGGCGCTGCCCGCTGGAGCAGGCGCAGCGCATGTTCGTGGCGTTGAAGCGGCGCGGCGTCGAGACGGAGATGCTCATCTTCCCCGGCGAGGGGCACGAGCTGACCCGGTCCGGGCAGCCGCGGCACCGCAAGCAGCGCTTCGACGCGGTGCTGGAGTGGTGGGGCCGCTACCTCAAGGCCTGAAGGCCTTGAACTGGGCCAGAAGTTCCTGCGCGGGCGGGGAATCGGCGTCGAACGCCACGAGGTGCTGCCGGTTCCCCGTCTCCCGCACGCCCACCCAGAAGCACCCGAAGCAGAATTCCAGGTCGAACAGCACGTCGCCTGCGACCGCGTGGGTCCAGATCGCGTAGCCGGAGTTGAAGCACCGCACCGGTTCGCCGGGTCACGAAGCACCGCAGCCGGTTCGCTGGTTACAACCGCATCGGTTCGCCGATTACAGCAGTGCCGGTCGACCGCTCTGCCAGGCTCCCCCGCGCGCTTCCTCCTGTCGCAACGCGCGAACCTCCGATCTGGTTCCCGCTCTATCCACAGGCTAGTCCAGAACAGATCGTCGCAGGTCAGCGACCTGCCTGCCTGTGGATAACTCGCGATCAGGCAAGCGATCAGCCCAGCAGCGTGTAGTTCAGCTCCTCGCACACACGCGCCAACGGCAGGTCCAGCCCAGGATGGTCCAGCGGCAGCAACACGTCCGGCGCCGCGGGCAGTCCGGAAGCCCCAGGCGGGTCCCACAGGCAGATCGCCGGATCGCCGGAGTCCATCGACGACCGGTACCAAAGCCCATCCAACTCCGGGTAGGCCGCCCGGATCGCACGCGACCACGCCTGCGTCACCAGCTTCGGCCCCGTCGAGATCTCCTGCGAGGCGCCGACACGCGTGGGCCACAGCCCGCCGAGGTCCAGCAGCCTCAAGGTGCGACGAGGACGGAGCACCACCAGGAACGGCGAGCGGGTGCGGCGGTCGACGATCGACGTGGCCTGGAAGACCTCGGCGATCGACGTGCGGACGGACAGGCCGAAGTACAGGACGCCGTTCTCGTGGTCCTGGACCGGGCTGCCGTCGTCTGCCGGTTGTTGCGCGTCGAAGCGTGCGTGGGGGAGTGGGCCCGTGTAGCGGAACGTGTTCCAGCGCTGGGGGTGGGAGCCCTTCGCGGTGAAGACGCGGACCAGGCGGGTCGCCCGGTGCACCGCCACCACGTCCTCGGTGCGGCGCAGGTGCGCTTGGAGCACGGCAGGGGCAGGCGGCTGCGGAAGCCGTGACATTCGGGTCCTGTCGGGTGTTCGGGAACGCTCAGGCAGGTGTGCCGAGCGTGGAGGCCAGGGTGGCGACTCGGCGCGGGTCCCCTCCGGCCAGGAGCCAGTCGCGCGGGGTCGCGGGCTTGCCGTCCACTGGCAGGTCCTCCTGGAGGGTGGTCATGAACGCGGCGACGACGAGTGCCGGTTGGTCCTGCGGGATGCCCGCCAGGACGGTTTCGAGGCCCGGCAGCACGCCGGTGCCCGCGAACTGCCACGCGGGCAGGCGCCAGCTGCCCCTGTCCTTCCAGCCCACGAGCCTGCCGACGCCGAGGCGGTGCCGGATGCGGCTGGTGTCGACCTGGAGCTGGCGCGCGGCCTCGTTCACGGTCAGCGCCGAGTCGCGCAGCACCGCGTGGGCCACGACCGTGCGGGTGCGTGGCTTGGCGTCGGCAGGACCGGCGGGCGAGAGGTCCAGGCCCACGTCGGTCAGCGCCGCCTGCTGGTCCGGCGTGAAGTAGGTGGCCGGTTCTGGGTGCGGCGGGGCGAGCCTTCGTGCCGCGTCGGCCACGAGGGCCAGGAACTCGTCGGGGCTCACCTGCAGGCCGGCCTTGGCCAGCACCGTCTCCAAGGCTGGACTCATGCGCACAGAATAGCCCGTGCGTGCGCATCTGTGCGCCCTTCGAACGGCCTAAGCAGGAACGATCGACGTTGTGCGTTCACGCGACGACGCTACGTTAGAATTCCCGGTCCGGACCGGTGACGTGGGCCTCATGTGGCACATCGATACCATTCCCCGATGCAGCTCGACCGCACCGCCAAGCGGGTCGTGGTGGCGTGGTCCGCCGTCATGGTCGCCACAGTCACCTACGTCATGCTCCGCCCGCCGGGGTGGTCGCTCGACCTGCGCGTCTACCGCAACGGCGGCGCGGCGTTCCTCAAGGACATCCCCCTCTACGTCGAGGGCTTCGCCACACCGCTCGGCGGGCCGGACCTGCCGTTCACGTACCCGCCGATCGCCGCCGTGCTGTTCAGCCTGCTGGCGCTCGTGCCGCTCGGCGTCGCGATCTTCGCGGTGGCGGTGACGAACCTCGCGATGCTCACGGCACTGTGCCTGATCGCCGCGGGACGAGTGGTCGGCTGGGGTCCAGACGCGGTGAAGTGGGGGCTGGGCGCGGCCGCGATGTCGTCGATCTTCGACCCGCTGCGCGAGACGCTGTGGTTCGGGCAGATCAACCTGCTGCTGGGCCTGCTCGTGATGGCCGACTGCCTGCTCGAACGCACCCGCTGGTGGCCTCGGGGCGCGCTGATCGGGCTGGCCGCCGCGATCAAGCTGACGCCGGCGTTCTTCGCCTTGTTCTTCGTGGCGCGCCGGCAGTGGAAGCCCGTGTTCGTGTCCATCGGGTCGTTCTTCCTCTTCGTGCTGGTCGGATTCCTCGTCTCGTTCGGCGACGCGAAGGAGTACTGGACGCACGCGCTGCTCGACCCAGGCCGCGTCGGTCGCCTCACCTACGCGTCGAACCAGGCCATTCGCGGCACGCTCGCGCGCTTCGGCCTGGAGAACGGCGCCCAGGTCGGCGTGTGGCTCGTGCTGGCGCTGCTGGTCGTGGCGACGGTGTGGTGGCTGGCCTCGCAGCTCGGGGAGATCGAGGCGTTCTTCGTCGTGGCGATCGGCGGCCTGCTGATCTCGCCGGTGTCGTGGGGCCACCACTGGGTGTGGATCGCGCCCGCGCTCGTGCTGCTCTCGCGGCCCGCGCTGTGCCGTCACTGGGCGTCGTGGGCGATCGTGGCGGTGTTCGCCGTCGGGCCGCACTGGCTGTTCCCGCGCGACAACGACGTCGAGCGGGACTGGCCGTGGTGGCAGCAGGTGATCGGCAACCTCTACGTGTTCGTCGGGGTCGCCGTGCTGGTCACGCTTGCGGTACGCGTGGTGCGAGACCGCCGTCGAGCTGCTTCAACCGCAGGCTGAACAGCACCAGCACCACACCCCACAGGATCGCGAACACGCCGATGGTGATCACGAACGCCAGCGCGCCCGCGGCCGGGTTCACCAGCAGGATGATGCCGAGCAGCACCGTCAGCGCGCCGGTGACGACGTAGAACCACTCGTTCGTCATCACCTTGCGCAGGCGGATGGCGTCGACGATCTGCAGCACGCCGGCGACGAGCGCCCACACCGCGATGAGCAGCAGCAGCGCCGTCGCGGTGATGCCCGGCCAGAACAACGCGATCAAGCCCGTGACCAGGCCGAGCACGCCGATGAGGCCGAGCGCCCAGCGTGCGGGCCACTCCTTGTGGGTCAGCGTCAGGTACAGCATCATCGCGCCGTCGAAGAGCGCGTAGGCGCCCCACAGGATGATCAGCGCCAGCAGGGTGAGGCCGGGCCAGACGAGGGCGGCCAGCCCGAACAGGACAGCGAACACTCCGCGCACCGTGAAGAGCCACCAGCGTTGCATGGTCTGAGATCGTCTCGGCTGTCGCCGGGGCCGGCAACCTGAGACCCTCGTCCGGTGCTGATCCGAGTGGCTGACTGGGAGCGGATCCGGTCCGGCGAGATCACGCTGCAGTTCCGGCGGTGGACAAGACCGACCGTGCGCGCCGGCGGGACGCTGCGGACGTCGCGGGGCGTCCTGGCGATCGACGCGGTGGACGTCGTGTCGCGGGTGTCGCGGGCGGAGGCGGTGGCGGCCGGGTTCCCGACCGTGACCGCGCTGAAGTCCTCAGTGGAGGGACGTAAGGGCTCGCTTTACCGGATCCGCCTGCGTTTCCTGGGTGAGGACCCGCGCATCGAGCTGCGTTCGTCGTCCGATGTGGACGGACTGGAGCTGAAGGCGGACGCTGTCGCGTTGCTGCGGCTGATCGCGGCCAACCCCGGTGTGCGGGCCGCGGACCTGGCCGCCTCGGCCGACCGCGCGAAGCTGCGGTTCAAGGCGGACGTCCGCAAGCTCAAGGCCGAGGGGCTCACCGAGTCCCTCGAAGTGGGGTATCGCCTCTCCCCGCGGGGAGAGGCGTACCTGCGAACCCTCGACTAGTGGTGTGGCTCGGAAGGTTGCCGGGGGAATTCGCGGTCAGACGCCGCGAGGCGCCCTGCTGAGCGCGGATCACCTCGCCAACGTTCCGAATCGCGCCACTAGCTCTGACCCGTGATGATCGAGACCGCCCGGTCCTGCGTCTGCTCGTTCACCTCGGCGACCTGGAATCCGCGCGCCACCGCGTGCGCCACCAGCTCCGGCTCCGGCGGCAGCCCGTACTTGCGCAGGTAGTGCGGCACGGCGCCGGCCCAGATCCACGTGCCGTCGGTGCGGAAGTTGAGCGGCACGTCCTGCTCGCCGTTCTGCGAGAACTCGTCGAGGTCGTAGCTGCGCGCGGCCAGCACGACCGGCGCCGACTCGAGGTAGTTCAGCAGGCCGTCGAGCAGTTGCGGGTCGACCGGCGGACGGTTCACCACGATGCGACCGTCGTCGTTCTTGCCGTCGTACACGCGTGCCGTGCGCAGCTCACCAGGACCGGCCTGCGGCTGGGCCGCCGGGACCTGGTACTCCTGCGGCGGCTGCGGCGGCTGCTGGGGTTCCGGCTCGGGCGCCGGCAGCGGCGGCAGGCCGACGCGCTGGCGCCACCAGTCCGGGATCTGCCGGTCCGGCCGCGGGAACGTCTGCAGTTCGTCGCGGAAACCGATCGGCGGCGGCGCGTTGCGCCAGCGCGGCTCGTCCTCGGCGTTGAAGTCCACCGTGAACGCCGCGGGCGCCTCGATCTCGTACGTCGCGCTCAGCCACGTGCCGCGCTCGGGGTGGTACATGCCCCCGCGCAGGTGCCCGAACATCTGCACGACGTCCATCGGTGGCCGCACCGGTCGCAGCTGGCCATCGGGCCCGGCGAACGCCAGGTCGACCTCGATGTGCCTGCCCGCCGCGCGGTACTCGGCCCGGATGCGCTGCCAGCCCTGCGGTACGGCCGGCAGCATGGCACGGCCGATCTGCCGCACCAACTGCTGCTGGTCCTGCTCGCTCAGCGGTGTAGCCGGCTGGCTCATGTGGTCCTCGCCCCTCTCCCCGTGAAAGCCCGCTGATCTTATCGGGCCACCGCGATGCGCGCGGGCGGGTCACACACCCCACGCCGTTCACACCACTCTGAGTGGGTGTCGGGCCCCGTGGTTCCAGTCGATGTCTCAGTCGGTCCCGGCCCCGGAGTGCGGGTCCAGCCTGGCGCGCAGCCAGTCCGGCAGGACGTCGGCCGAACCCGCCCGGCGCAGTTCCTCCTGGTAGGCCTCGGGAGGTGGCGGAGTGGTCCAGTGCGGTTCTTCCGTGCGGTTGAACTGGAGGTTCTCGCGGCCGGTGTGCTCGACGTCGAGCCGTGCGGTGCACCAGGTGGTCCGCGGTCCCGCCATCGACTGGCGGACCTCCCGGAACCGTTCGGCCACGGCCCGCGGCGGTGCCCACTGGAACATCCGGCCGGTGAGGTCGCGCACGAGCGCGGTGGTCTCCACGTGGTCGCCGATCTCGCGGAAGTGCACCTGGGCGTAGGTCCACCCGGCCGGCGCCGTCTGCTTGACCTGTTGTCCGACGTGCCGCGCGTACATGACGTGCTGGGGCTGGCCGCCCGGCTCCACCGGTGCCAGTTCGAGGCCCGGTTCGAGCTCCCGGCGCAGCCAGCGCGGCCGCCAGGCCTCCGCGCGCGGGAAGATCTCCAGGTCCTTCGCCCACACGTCCGGTGGTATCGGCGGGTCCCACACCGGATCGACCTCGAAGTTGTACTCGGTCTGGGTGTTGCCGGGAGGGTCGATGGTGAAGCGGACGGAGAACCAGGTGCCTTCCTCCGGCTCCCACAGCACTTCCCGGAGATCGGAGAACGGCCGGCGCAACTGGTCGGCGGGAAGCGCGCGCTCCCGCACCGACCCGTCCTGGTTCAACGTCGCGTACTGGTAGTCGTCCACGCCGGCCGCCATCGACACCTTGAGGTCGACGCGCGCCCAGTCCGGACCGATGTCCTCGAGCAGCTTTCCGCCGACCCAGCCGAGGATCCGGCCGGCCGCGTCGTAGCGCTCGGCCTGGGAGGGCCCGGGGTTCGTCATGTGGGGAACTCGCCGACCCGGTCGCCGTGGAGCAAGGTCGTCGGCAGGTACTCCGACTCGACGTCGATCGTCAGACCGGCGTCCTCGGCCAGTGCCGCGATGGCCAGCAGCGGGAACGAGACAAAGCCGTTCGGGTCGCTCCGCCGGTCCTCGTCCTTCGTCCAGAACCGCCGGTGCAGTTCGAGCGCGCGGACCAGGGAGTCGTTGAACTTCGCCTCGTCCCGCTGGGTGAAGTGGTAGAACAGCTCGATCGGCGGGTACAGCAGCTCCAGCACCAGTTCCGGGGCCGCCACCCGCAACGCGCCGGGTTCGGTGCCCCGCATAGCGGCGAGCAGCGCGTCGACGAGACCGTCCTCGCCCCGCCAGTAGATCCGCAGTGCTTTGACCCAGTCGTAGATGTAGTCGTCGAAGCCGGCCCCGGAGCCGCGCAGCAGTTCCTCGGGCACCGAGGCCAGCACGTCGACGCGCCGCTTCTCGCGGCAGATCATGGCCGGCCACAACGCCCTCAGCCAGTTGCCGGCGTCGGTGTCGATGGTCGGGCCAGTGCCGGGGATGCACCAGTTCTCGTCCCGCAACCGGAACCGCGCCTCGGCGCCGCCCGCGAGCCCGGTGACGAAGACGGCGGAACTCGCCTGCATCGCGAGCACGACGCTCTCCCAGACCGGCAGCAACGTCGCCGCCGGATCCGCGGCCGTGCGGTACTGGGTCTCCATCAGCGTGCGGTTGGTCACGCTGTTCAGCGCGCGAGGGTTCTTCGCGACCAGGGCGATGAACACCGGCGTCTTCTTCGCCAGTCCGGCGGCCTGCTGGTCCGCCCATTGCCGGTCGACGTCGTGACGAGCGACGACTTGCACCTACGACTCCATGGACGATGACGGCGAGTGCGTCAGAGTTGCTTTTCGCCGACCCAGGTTCCGTCGAGGAGGTTCTTGGGGAGGTAGTCGGACTCGACGGTGATCTCGACACCGGCGTCCTTGGCGAGGCAGGCGATGGCGAGCACCCGCCAGGCGACGAACCCCTCGGGATCGTTCGCGCGTTCCGAGGTCGCGGTCCAGTAGCTGTTGTGGAGTTCGAGGGCCTTGGCGAGCGAGTCGTTGAACCTGACGTCCTCGCGCTGGGTGAGCAGGTAGAAGAGCTCCATGGGCGGGTAGAAGACCTTCGCGACCATCTCCGCGCCCGCGATGGTGTCGGCCTCCGGGTCCGCACCCCGCATCGCGCCCAGCAGGGTGTCGATCAGGCCTTCTTCTGAGCGCCAGTAGAGCTGGAGGGTCTTGGTCCACTCGTACTGGAACTCGTCGGCCTGGCCGCCGGAGTCGCGCAGCACGCCGATGGGGAACCCGGCGAGAAGATCGATGCGCGGCCGGTCGCGGCAGACCATGGCCAGCGCCATCGCGCTGTTCCACTCGCCGGCGTTGGCCGAGGACTTCGGGCCGGTCGCGGGGATGGTGATGTCCCGGTCCTCGATCCGGAAGGTCACCTCACCCTCGGTCTGACCGGTCAGCGCGAAGATCGCGCCGCCGGCCTGCATGGACAGCGCCACGGCGTTCCACGTCGGGGCGGCGGCCGCGAGCGGATCCCCCGCGGTGCGGCAGGCCGCTTCGCTCCTGGAGTCGCGGTGCAGGAACGAGAAGACGACGTGCGGGTTGCGGTCGATCCCCACGAGCCGGTCGTCGAGGGGATCCGCGTAGTACTCCGCCTGCGCTTCCGCCTTCGCGACATCGATCTGATGCCGGGCGATGGTGACCACGAGTCCGGACCGTCCTCTCGTTCACAGCGACATGTCGAAGTGCTTCTCGTTGTAGCCACCGTACTCGGCTGCCGGACCGCTGCCGTTGACCCTCGCTTTGACCACCGTGAAGTCGAGCTGGCCGCTGGCCAGGGCCCTCCTGAGCTCCTTGGCGAGAGCCTTTTCGGTATCGGTGCCGTGCAGGGCCATGTGCTGGATGACGCTTTCGACGTACTTGGGATGGCCCTGTTCGTAGTTCTGCCCGTCGAGACCCTTGCGCGTCCCGAGGTCGGCGTTGGGGCCCTTGGCCTCCACCACGACCATCCGGGTCTCGCCCGTTTTCTTGTCGGTGACCTCGTAGACCTGGTCGAAGCGGCCGGAGCCCTTCACGTCGGGATCGTGCCTCGGCGTGACGTCGAAGTCCTCCGCGGGGAACCTGTCGCGCATCGCGTCGGCTGCGGCGTGCTCGCCGAGTTCTTCGCCGACCTCCGTGCGTTCGTGGTGCGCCGCACGACGTTCGTCGATGGTGGCCTGGTCGGCGTCGCGCCCGCCCGCGATCTCCTTCTGGTACTCGCCCTCGGCGGTCCTGGTGCGCTCGAGCGACGCCTCGCGGCGTTCGATGATGTCCTTCGCCGCGGCCTTCTGCTCCGGAGTGGCCGAGTGCTCGACCTCGGGCATGTCGTCGCGGAACTTCGCGGGCGTGTAGGCGTCGGTGGACGCCTCGAAGTTGCCGGAGCCCTTCGGGTTCTCCACCAGCTTCGGCACGTCCTCGCCGTTGGCGTCGGTCTGGTTGGCGTTCTTGCGGCTGTAGTCGCCGTTCTTGTCCGGGCCGTCGTAGTACTTGTCGCGGTAGTCCTTGTCCCTGAGCTTCTCCTCCATCAGGGCAGGAGGGTTCCGGTTCTCGATGTGGACCGGCGTGTCGGGGATGTCGCGCTGCGCCATGCGGTCGCGCGCGTCGGACGGGTCGACGTCCTTGTCCTTGTCGTGTGTACCGGGAGCGAAGCCGTCGTCGCCGGTCCTGGACCTGGAGCCGTCGGGGAGGTGGGTTTCCCATTCCCCGTTGGGCGGGATCTTGGGCTGGCGGGTGCCGTCGGGCCGGATCTCGGGGTCGCTGGTGAAGACGCGGCCGTGGCTGTCGGTCCAGGCCGGCTTGGTGGGGGCGAGGACCGGGGCGTCGAGGTGCCGCGAGAGTTGCTGCGCGAAGTCGTTGCTGCCGGCGTCGCAGCCGATCAGGCGGACGGGCCTGCTGCCGTCGTAGCCGGAGCGGCGCAGCATGTCCGCGTACTCGGCGGGCGTGTAGTCGTGACCGCCGATGCGGGCCCTGCCGTCCGGGGTGATGTGGACGTCCGCGGTGAAGTAGCGCGGGTCGTTGGGCACGCGGTGCGGCAGGTCGCCCATGTCGCGGTCGCCGCCGTGGTGGGAGACACCGGCCGGGGTGCTTTCCGCGTGCCGGGCGTGCGCTTCCGCCGGGCTCGGGCGGTCTGCGGGCGGGGCGTCCGGGTCGCGGCCGTCGGGGTTGTTCGGGTCGCTGTCGTGCGGCTTGTCCGGGGTGTTGTCGCGGGGCTTGTCGGCGTCCGGGCCGTGGCCGGGTGCGTCCGGCTTGTGCGGGGCGTCGGCGTCGGGGCGGTGCGGGGGTGCCGCCGTGTCGGCGCCGCGGGAGCGGGGGGTGTCCGGGCTGTGCGGACGCGAGCCGTCTGGGCGTGAGCCGTCAGGACGGTTGCCGTCCGTGCGGTTGCCGTCCAGACGGTTGCCGGGGCCGCTGCCGTCCGGGCGCGACGGCGAGTTGGGGCCGCTGTGGGGCGCGTCCGGGCGTGACGGGGTGGTGGGGCCGTGCGGGGTGTTCGGGCCGTTGTGAGGGGCGTTCGGGCTGTGCGGCGCGTTCGGTGCGTCGGGACGCGACGGTGCGTGTGGCGCGTCAGGTCGCGACGACGGCGCTGTGGTGCCGCTGTGGGGAGCGTCGGGGCGCGAGGGGCCACCGTGTGGTGCGTCCGGACGGGACGGCGTGTTCGGGCCGTGTGGTGCGTCGGGGCGCGACGGCGCGTTGGGGCCGCCGTGCGGTGCATTCGGGCTATGCGGTGCATTGGGACCGCCGTGGGGGCCGGACGGGCCGGTCGGGCGGCCCTGCGGTGCGTCCGGACGAGACGACGGCGTGCTTGGGCCGTGCGGTGCGTCGGGGCGTGACGGCGCGTTGGGGCCGCCGTGGGGACTGGACGGGCCGGTCGGGCGGCCCTGTGGGGCTTCCGGGCGTGCTGGAGGTGCCGACGGGGAGTGCGGTGCGTTCGGGGTCCCTGCCGAGGGAGCGTGCGGAGCCGCAGCGGACGGGGTGTAGGCCGGTGTGGATGGTGGCGCCGCCGAGGGTGAGGTGGCGCGGCTCGGCGGAGTCGCGTCGGGGCGGCCCGCGTTCGGGGCGCCGGTCGACGGGGCGTGCGGGGCGCCTGCGGATGGTGCGTGCGGCATGCCGCTTGACGGGGCGCCGCTCGAAGGCATCGACGGTGACGACGGCGCGTGGGGCATCGAAGGCGACGACGGCATCGACGGTGACGACGGGGTCGAGGGCATCGGCGGGCGGGCCGGGGCGTCCGCGCGGGCTGCCGACGTCGACGCGTCGGGGGTGCGCGGGGCCGGGGCGCCCGAGCCCAGGTCGCCGCGGCTGCCCGGGGTGCCGGTCCAGCCCTGGCCGCCGGCCGGGGGACGGCCTGCCGCCGGGGACGACGGGGCGTTGCCGCCCGCGTTCGGGGCGCCGCCGCCCGTCGGGCCCGCCTGGGACGGGGCCGAGGGGGAGCTGTCGGGGGTGCGTGGTGCGGACGGGGCCTGCGGGACGTCCGCCCGCGGCGGGGCCTCGGGCGGTGCCACGGACGACTGGACGGTCTGGCCCGTGTTGCGGGGCGGAGCGTCCGGCGTGGAGGAGGGGGACGCGGCGTGCGGCGGTGCGCTGGGACCCGATGGCGTGGACGGGGAACCGTGCGGCGGTGCGCTGGGGCTCGACGGCGCGGACGGGGAACCGTCCGGCGTGCGCGGGGCCGACGGCGCGGCGGCGTTGTCGGGCGTCCGCGACGGTGAGGGCGAGTCGGGAGCGGAGCCGTCCGGGGTGCGCGACGGGGACGGGGTGTCCGGCGCCGACGGGCTGTCGGGCGTGCGGGACGGCGAAGGTGCGGAAGGAGGTGACGCGGACGACGGCGACGAGCTGTCCGGAGCCCGCGAAGGCGCGTCCGGCGTCGAGGAGGGAGAAGGCGACGACGGCGAGGAGGGGGAAGAAGGCGTGGAGGGCGAACTGTCCGGAGAGGACGGCGACGACGGCGAACCGTCCGGAGAGGACGGCGAGTTCGAAGAAGGCGAACTGTCCGGAGTGGACGAAGGAGAGCCGTCGGGGGACGAGGGCGTGCCGCGGCCGCCGGACGGGAGGTCCGGGGCGTCGGTGCGGTGGAACAGGCCACCGGGCTTGATGGACTTCGTCGAGATCACGTCCAGGCCGGTGACCTTGCCGACCAGCTTGCCGACGACCTTCATGATCTTCGTGAAGATCTCCACCAGCTTGCCCAGCAGCGGCGAGACCTTCTTGATGGTCTTGATGAGCTTCTGGATGAGCTCACCGATGCGGGTGGCCCACTTGGAGATCGCGGTGACGGCCTGCGCCACGATCACCGGCGTGCCGAAGCCCAGCGTGAACACGGCCTCGAGCACCCACGTGATCAGCTTCGCGACCAGGTCGGCGATCAGGTCGCGCACCATCTCGCGGACGAAGCCGACGACCATGCCCATCACGCCGACGACGGTGCCGACCGAACCGGCGGCGGAAGCCGCGCCGGACAACGCGTCCAGCTGCTCGGCCGCGGACTTGCGGTAGGCGTCGGCCGCGGCACCCGTCCACTCGCCGGTGCCGTCGACGGCGGCCTTGTAGTCACCCGCGATCTTGCCGAGTTCCTGTGAGACGTTGCCCCACGTCGTCGAGTACGACTGGATCACCGGCGGGTCGCCCGCCAGCCAGTCCAGTGCCTCCTTCAGAGGCTGCATGTGTTCCATGAGGAACGAGGCCGCGGACGACAGCAGCGTGCCGAACGGGTCGATCGCCATCGAGGCGGCGTCGGCGACCAGGCCGACGACGCCGAGGCCGCCCTCGATCCAGTTGCCCTCGGAGATGCCCTTGTACGCGTCCACCGCCGAGTCGGCGATGTGGAAACCGGTCGCCCAGCCGTTGTCACCGGTGCCGGCGTTGAAGAACCCGGACGGCTCGGCTGGAGCCTTCGCCACCAACGGGTTCGGCGATGACATCAGGCGCCGCCCTTCAGCGCCTGCGTGATCTGGTCCTCGACCTCCTGGTAGTGCTTGGCGGTCGCGGTGACCTTCTTGGCGGTGGCGTCCATGGCCTCCGCCGCGCCCTTCAGCGCGTCCAGGCCCCACTGCTCGACGGGGTCGAGCAGCATCCGGAACGGCTGGCAGATGATCCCGTACGCGTCAGTCGGCATCGACACGGTGTTCGCCGCGTCCACTGCTCCCTGCAAGCGCCCCTGCAGACCCTCCAGGGCCTTGGCGTGCGCTTCCAGCACGTCCGAGGTGACGTTGAAACCACCGGCGGTCATCGAACCCCCTCAAGTTCGAGCAACGGACAGGAAGATCAGGAGAGCACGGACTCGCCGCCGAAGTCGTCGTCGTCATCCGACGGCCGGCGGCGGCGCGGGGGAGGTGGCGGAGGCGCCGGCCGCGACGGCGGCGGTGCGTCCTCCTCGACCCGGAAGTTGATCTCGTTGCGGTCGTACGGCGTGCGCGCCGGCTCCTCGGCGGGCGGCGCGGGGAAGTTCTTCTTGGCCTCGTTGAACAACACGGTGGCCGTCTCGTCCTGCGTGCCGATGGTCTCGGCCATGGCTTCCTGCAGCAGCTCGGGAATCCGGGACTGCGCGCGCTGCAGCAGCTTCATGATCTCGCCGCTCACCTCGGACATGCGCTTGCCGGAGGCGGACTCCCCGATCACCAGGTTCTGCAGGATCCCGTTGGACCCGACCAGGATCTCGATGGAACCGTCCGAGGACCGCTCGGAGACCGACATCCCCTGCACGCGCGTCGCCATCTCCTGATAGCGCGCGGCGCGTTCCTGGATCTTCTGGTTCCAGTTCGCGAGCATCTGCTCGGATCCGGCGATGTCCTCGGGCACCGGTGTTTCCCTCCTGAGGCGGCGGCGGACTCAAAGGATGACGCAGCCCGATCCGGTCCAGTTCCGCCCCGGGGCCAAATCGGCCGCGAAGACCAGCGGCGTTCCACCGAACGGACCAGTGGAACGCCGCTGGGAACGAGCTAGTTCACGCCCAGCAGGTCGACGACGAAGATCAGCGTCTCGCCGGGCTTGATCACGCCACCGGCGCCGCGGTCGCCGTAGCCCAGGTGCGGCGGGATGACCAGCTTGCGGCGGCCACCGACCTTCATGCCCTGGACGCCCTTGTCCCAGCCGGCGATGACACGGCCGCCACCGAGCGGGAACTGGAACGCCTCGCCGCGGTCCCAGGACGCGTCGAACTGCTCACCGGACGAGTGCGACACACCGACGTAGTGCACGGAGACGAACTGACCGGCCGTGGCCTCCGGACCGTCGCCGACGGTGATGTCCTCGATCAGCAGGTCGGCGGGCGCCGGGCCGTCGTGCGGGTCGACCTCAGGCTTCGTGGGGGCCATTACAACTTCCTTCCGGAACGGGGGTGTTCGCGGTCGATCCAATCACGCGCGTGCGCGCACGGCCGAATGGCCTACGCGGACCGGCCGTACCCGGTCCAGGCCCGGCCGTGGAGAAAGGCGGGGAAGGTCGGCAACCTTTCCCGGCCTCGCTTACGTCCTGATGACATGAACGGCAAGAAGCTGTTGGCCGGTGCCGCCGTGCTGGCCGTCGCCGGAGTGTGCGTGAGCTCCGCGGTGCGGGACGACACTCTCGCGCCACTACCGATCGTGGACCACGGGCCGGTGCGTCTCGTCGCGTTCGACTCGTGCGACAACGCGGTGGCCGAACTGCGCCGTGCCATGTCCCCGTACGTCAGCGCGTACGGCCTCGGGGGCGGCCCCATCATGTACGCCGAGGG
Source organism: Lentzea sp. NPDC051208 (assembly GCF_040682435.1). Taxonomy (NCBI): domain Bacteria; kingdom Bacillati; phylum Actinomycetota; class Actinomycetes; order Pseudonocardiales; family Pseudonocardiaceae; genus Lentzea; species Lentzea sp. NPDC051208. Next base: position 247,163 of record NZ_JBFBAW010000011.1, read on the forward strand.
CATGGCGACGGACAACAACGCGGGGGCCGTGCAGAAGAGCACGCCGGACGCGCCCACGGCCGCCACGCCGCCCGCGCAGCAGCAGGGCCACTCGACGACGAACGTGCACGAGCAGGGCGTCGACGAGCCGGACATCGTGAAGACGGACGGAAAACGCGTCTTCTCCATCGCCGACGGCAAGTTGCGCGTGATCGACGTCGCGAGCAGGGCCGTGACCGGCACCGTCGACCTCGGTGAGCGCCGCGCGAGCCAGTTGCTGGTCTCCGGCGACCGCGCGCTGGTGGTCACCGACAACCCCGTGCCGATGATGGAACCGACGCTGCCGCCGGGCCGCCCGTCGTTCGTTCCCCAGCACGGCACCGAGCTGGTCCTCGTGGACCTCAAGGGGCTCAAGGAGATCAGCAGCCTCAAGACCGACGGCTTCTACCTCGACGCCCGCCAGATCGGCGGCACCGCCCGCGTCGTCGTCCGCTCGCAGCCGCGCATGCCGTGGGTGTACCCGGACCAGACGACGAACGAAGCAGGGTCGTTGCGCCGCAACAGGGACATCCTGCAGAGCGAGCCCATCACGTCGTGGCTGCCGCGCTACGAGCTCGACGAGAGCGGCGCCAAGTCCAGCGGAACCCTGGTCGACTGCGCGAACGTCAGCCACCCCGTCGCGCACTCGGGGACGTCGATGCTGACCGTGCTGACGTTCGAGCTCTCCGGCAAGCTCGGCACCGGTCAACCGGTCTCGATCGTGGCCGACGGCGACACCGTCTACGGCACCGACCGCAGCCTCTACATCGCCGACGACCACCGGCTGCTGCCCGAACTCCCCTCCAAGCCACCGGTTCAGCGCCCGATCACGACGGCGATCCACCAGTTCGACATCAGCGCGCCCGGACCGCCGAAGCACGTCGCGTCCGGTGACGTCAACGGCACGCTGCTCAACCAGTACTCGCTGTCCGAGCACGAGGGCGTGCTGCGCGTGGCCACCACCACGGGCACCGAGACCCGGTGCTGCCGGCGGATGCCGACGGACCTCCGGCCGCGGCAGCAACCCGCCCCACCGCCGTCGGAGAGCTTCGTCACCACGCTTCGCCGCGACGGCAACCAGCTCACGAAGCTCGGCCAGGCGGGCGGGCTGGGCAAGGGCGAGCGGATCTACAGCGTGCGGTTCATCGGCAAGATGGGCTACGTCGTCACGTTCCGGCAGACCGATCCGCTCTACACCCTCGACCTGAGCGATCCCCGGCAGCCCAGGGTGATGGGCGAGCTGAAGATCAACGGGTTCTCCGCCTACCTGCACCCGGCGGGGGACGGCAAGCTCATCGGCGTCGGCCAGGAGGCCACCGACCAGGGCCGCACGACGGGCACCCAGGTGTCGCTGTTCGACGTGGCCAATCCTGCTTCACCGCAACGCGTCGCGCAGTACCACCTGCCGGACACCAACTCCGAGGCCCAGTTCGACCCGCACGCGTTCCTCTTCTGGCCGCAGGACGGCACCCTGGTGATCCCCGTGGCGTCGTACAAGACGCACTACGAGGTCTCCTCGCTGGTGCTGCGCGTCGACGGCAACCAGTTGCGTGAAGGCGGGAAGATCGTCGAGCCGTCCAGTCAGGACCACGTCGGCGGCCAGCGGCGCACGATCGTGATCGGCGACCAGCTGTGGTCGATCTCCTACGCGGGCGTGCAGGTCAACGCGCGCAACGGCCTGGCCCAGCAGGCCTGGCTGCCGTTCACGCGGTAGCGCGGTTGCCGTTGAGCAGGCGGTGCGACAACACCGTGCCGCCTGCCATCGCCGCCGGGATGACGACCAGCGCGGCGAGCGGGATCAGGCACAGCAGGTAGGTCGGCACGGCGAGCCCGAGCACCAGCCCGCGCCGCGTCGCGAGGATCTGCCTGCGCTGCTTGAACGTCCGGCCGCGGCGCGTGAACGGGATGCCGGTGAGCTCGATGCCGAGCAGGTAGCCGTTGATGCACACGGCCAGCACGGGTACGACCGTCTGCCCGATCACGGGGATGAACCCGCAGAGGAACAGCGGGATCGCGAACAGGATCGACGTGCCGACGAGCAGGAGCGTGCTGCGCAGCCCCACCACGAACCCGCGCCACCAGCCGATCTGCTCCGCCTCCGGCACACCGCCGAGCTCGTCCTCGACCTCTTCGGAGATGTACTCGTAGAACGGGCCGCCGATCATGATCGTGATCGCGGTGAACAGCAGTACGCTCAAGCCCAGCCCGGCCGCGATCACCGAAATTCCGACGGCGACCTCGACGACGCTCTTCCAGGTGTCGCTCCAGGAGTCCGCGAAGCCCGTCAGCCAGCCGGCGATCGAGTCGATGTTCGTGAACAGGAACACCCAGCCGGTGATCATGAGCGCGGCCGTGATGACCGCGGGCAACGCGCCGACCAGCACGCGCTTGGGTGAGCTGAACACCAGGCTGAACCCACGCAGCAGCAGACCGACACCGGCACCGAAGTCCTTGATCACGCGCGCAGGATAGTCGGTTTCGTCCCGCCGAGACGAGGTGGAGCGATTTCGCCGCGAGCGGCATGATGGCGGACCCGGCTGTGGGAGGCGTTGAGGTTGGTCGACCCCGCTGTGAACGGTGTCGTCGTCCCGGACGGGCCGCTGCCGATGCTGCCGCCGTCCACCTGGGAGTCGCAGGCCGTGCGGGACGCGGTCGCCGCGGAGTCGCCGGGAGCCGTGATCGCGATCGCGCGCAAGGCCCACGGTCTGCGCCAGGACGAGCTGGGCACGCTGGCCGGGTTCTCCCAGTCGGCGATCTCGCGGCTCGAGTCCGGCAGCAACATCGCCTACGACCTGCGCGTCCTGCGCACGTTGCAACGGCTGCTCGGCGTTCCCGCCCACCTGCTCGGGCTGACCGACCGCACGGTGCCGATGCGGTCGGGTGACCTGGTCGTCGGCATGGAGGGCAAGGCGCTCATGACGTTGTGCGCCTCCGCTGTCTTCAACGCGGACAACGACGACGACGCGGTGAGCCAGCTGCTCGTGCTGCGCCGGATCGTCAACGACGCGCACAACTGGCGTGCGACCGGCGCTCTCATGCCCGCCGTCCGCAGCATGTACGACGTCATCGACGCGTTGCGCCGCAACGCGCGTGGTGAAGTCCGCGGGCGGTTGCTCGGCACGGGCGCGATGTACGCGGAGTTCTACGGCTGGCTCCACGAAGAGGCCGGCGACATGCGCAACGCGACCGCGTGGACGTCGCGGGCGCTGGAGCAGGGGCAGGCCGCGGACGACAGGGACGTCGTCGCGTACTGCTACGTGCGGCTGAGCCAGCTCGCGGAGGCGGACGGCGACGACGACCGCGTCATCGGCCTGGCGCGCGCCGCCCAGCGCGAGACCGGTGTGAGCCCGGTCGTGCGCGCGATGGCGTTGCGGCAGGAGGCGCGCGGTCTCGCACGGGCGGGCCAGGACGCGTGCCTGGCGCGGTTCGACCTCGCGCAGGCGTTGGTGCTGGAGGTGCGTCCGCCGCAGTCCGACGAGTACTCGATCGGCTACTGCTTCACCGACCTGCACGTCCAGCTGCAACGCGCCGCGAGCCTCGTCGACCTGGCCGACCACCGCCGCGCCATCGACGTCTACACGCAGCTCATGCCGCGGTGGGGCAGCGCGTGCCAGTGGGAACAGGGCGTGCACACGGCCACCCTCGCCTACGCGCACGCCGCCGGTGGTGACGTGGAGCGGGCCGTCGAACTCGGGTTCGTGGCGCTGGACCTGGCCCGTGCGACGGGGTCGCAGCTGATCGTGCACGAGCTGGCCAGACTAGGACCGTGGGCCACCACGCCGGCGGTCGCCGAACTCACGGCCCAGCTGCGGTAGCCGTCGTATGCGGGTTCCGCATACGACACCCGCAAATCGTATGGAACCCTCCCCATTTCGCCGGGCAGCCCGCACGATCCAGGGGTGATCGACCTGGCAGAGCGAGCGCCGCGCGCGGACGAGGTCGGCTCCGAACTGTTCTGCGCGGCAGCGGCAGAGAAGAACTCGGGCCCTTACCGGCTGAGGTTCTACGCCACCACGCACGCCGTCGTGTGTGTGGTGGACGACGTCGAGGTGAAGACATGAGCATGCCTGTGTTGCTGGTCCGCAAGCGTGCGGGTGTCGTAGGAGAGACACAACGCACGTGTCACCTCGTACCGGTGCCCGACGACGACACACAGGTGGCGTTGACCGCGTACTGCGGCGAACTCATCCACCGGGGCGAGGCCGAACTGCTCACCCAGCCCTCCGGAATGCCGTGCGTCGGCTGCCTGTTCCGCGTGCCCATGCCTCGCGACACCTCGACGCGAGATCCCGGTCGGGGCACAGAGTCGTAAAACTCTGCCAGAACACCCCGCGCGGAAGATCACGCTAGCTACCTTTGGCGGTATGAAGCACGGCAATTCCCGCAGCGAACCGTCATGAGGGCCCTGGCGGCGCTCGTCGCCCTGCTCCTGGTCCTCACCGCCTGCGGCGGCGACGGTGAGGACCGGTTCGCGAGACCCGGCGCGCCCAAGCAGTCGCCGAGCGGCAAGTTCGTCGCGCACGCCGAGAGCTCGTCCGAGGTGCGGGTGACCGACCGCAACGGCGGCGACGTGTTCCGCAAGTCCTACGAGTACGCGACGAGCTCGCGGGCGGACGGCATCGGCGTCGTGTGGCTGTCCAAGAAGGACCAGCTGTGGGTGCTGGTTCCCGGTGACACCAGCGAGCGCATCGAGGCCGGGCCCGACGGCGTGTGGACCGCCGTCGAGGCCGAGCTACCCGGGGAGATCACGCGGCTCGGGTGAGGGGTCCTTCTCGCCCTGCGCGAGCCTCCTGCCGCGCTCCAGCTCCGCGTCGAACTCGGCGCCGAGCAGCACGGCGATGTTCGAGATCCACAGCCACACCAGGAAGACGATCACGCCACCGAGCGAGCCGTAGGTCTTGTTGTAGGACGCGAAGTTCGCCACGTAGATCGCGAAACCGACGGTCGCGAGCGCCCACAGCACGATCGCGAGCAGGCTGCCGGGGCTGACCCAGCGGAAGCCGGGCTGCCGCACGTTCGGCGCCGCCCAGTACAGGATCGCGAACGCCAGGCTCACGAGCAGCAGGATGACCGGCCACTTCGCGATGTCCCAGACCGTGACCACGGTGTCGCCGAGCCCGATCGCGTTGCCGACCGCGTCCGCGACGCCACCGGTGAGCACGAGCGCGCCGAGCGTGAGCGACACCAGCACCACCGAGCCCAGCGTCAGCGCGAGTCGCAGCGGCACGGTCTTCCAGATCGGCCGGCCCTCTTCGACGTCGTAGACGGCGTTGCAGGCGCGTATGAACGCACCGAGGTAGCCCGACGCGGTCCAGAGCGCGGTCAGCAGAGCGACGATGCCCAGCAGACTGGCGGCGTTCTGGCTCTTCTGCAGTTCCTCGATGGACGACTTGACCACGTCGCCGGCCTGACCGGGCGCGACCTGGTCGACGTACTTCATCAGCTCCTGCGTCGTCGAGTCGCCCAGCAGCGCGAGCACGGACGTCAGGACGATGATGCCGGGGAACAACGACAGCACCGCGTAATAGGTGAGCGCGGCCGCCCAGTCCGTGAGGTTGTCGTCGTTGAACTCTTTGACAGTCCGCTTGAGAACGCCCCACCAGGCGCCCTTCGGCAACCTGGCGGGGCTCTTGACGGTCTTACCTGCGGGCACGGCGCCATCCAAAGGAACGAGTGCCGGTGCCGACACCGGCGAGGTGCAACGCGAGCAGCAACAGTCCGAGCACGACCAGGGTGTTGACCGTGATCACTTCACCGAGCGCTGCTTTCGCCAGGTCCAGGATCAGGGCGAGGCCGAACGAGACTGCGGCGATGATGGCCAGCATGTGTTCACCTCCGTGTTGGTTGAGGTGCGGATACCCACTTCGTTGCGGGGGAACCGCGCCGTTCGGAGCAATGGACGTGCCATGATCGGTCCCGTGGACGTCCAGCGCTGGCAAGCAGCCGCGGTTCCGTGGTGGGTGACCAAGGTCGGGCTCGTCGGTGGGTGGATCGTCGCCTTTTACTTCGCCGTGAGCGCGAACGTGGCGCCGTGCACGGCCGCGCAGCCGTGTCTGCCAGACCCGCTGTTCTCCCTCTCGGTGGTGCCGTTGCTGGCTACGCCGTTGCTGTTGTTGTTCAACCGCGTGCTCACGGGCTGCGCGATGGGCGTCCTGTTCGGCACGCTGGACATCGTGCTCGACGGCAGTGCGGTGGCGAACCTGGCGTTCGGGCTGCACGCCGGTGCGTGTGCGCTGGTCGCGGTGTGGACGGTCAGGGCGCGTGCGGATCAGCACGACGCGGCCGGCACGACGATCGTCTCCCTGCCGGACTTCCCGCCGCCACGCGGAGTTCTGCGCGTGGTCGCCGTGCTGCTGGTCGTGTTCGGGTTCCTGACCTTCGTGCAGTACGGCCTCACCAACGACGCGATCGAGCAGCACATCGCGAACGCCAGCCGCGTCGACGCCGAGGTCGTCGAGATCAAGGACGCCTACGAGGTGTGGGTGGAGCTGCCGGACCGGCAGCGCGCCGCGTTCCAGCCGCTCGCGCCGGAGTCCTACCAGGTCGGCGACGAGGTGCCGGTGCTCGCGGACGGCACGTGGGTGCGGATGGAGAACGAGCCCGAGGACGTCACGTGGTGGCTGACCATCGGGGGCGCCGCCGTGTTCTTCGCGATCCTGCTGGCCGCGCGGGAACGCCGCCGCCGCGCGTTGTGGTCGGGCCCGGTGAAGGCGATCCGGGTGCAGGCGCGTCCGCTCGGGCCGCGCAGGATCCTGCTGCGGTACGGCGAGGAGGACATCGCCACGGTCACCACGCTCGCGGACCTCGGGCTGGAGGAGCCGCTCTACCACGACACCGAGCAGTTCGGCCGGGTGTGGCGCGGCGAGGAGGACCCGCCGCCGCGGCTCGACCCGGCCGAGGTCCTCGTCGCGGGGGAGTGGCACCACGGCGGCCAGGTGGCGTTGCTGGTCGAGGGTGAGGTCGTGGCGACGAGCACGCTGAACCGCGTCCGCCCCCGCCACACCGTCCACAGTGCACACCTGCCGGGTGTGCCGGTCACCGCGGGCACGCCGGTCGACCTGCCGCACGCGATCTGGCCGGGCGACCGGCGGCGGATCGAGGGCGTGGCGCTGCTGCTCGGCGCCGCCGGCGCGTTGATCGCGCTGAAGTACTACCCGGAGCTGATCGTGCTCGGGCTGATCGGCGTGCAGTGCGTGCTGTCGGCGGTGACGCGGTTCCAGCCGATGCTGCGTCTCGACCACAACTCGGTCGTGCTCTACACCGGCGTCTTCACCTACCGCGTGCCGTGGGCGCAACTGCACGGCGTGCGGCGGTCCGGCCCTCAGCTCATGCTCGCGTTCGGCCCGCACGGCGACGTTCTCACGACACCGCACCTGCCGGACGAGAAGGCGGGCGAGAAGCTGATGTGGGCGCGCGCCCGGTCGCTGATCGCCGAGCACCCCGGCGAACGCGTGACGCGCAAGCTCAACATCAGCGTGCTCGCCGCCGCCGCCTACGCCGCGCTGGTCCTGTTCATCTGAGCCGGGCCACGGCCTGGAGCAGACGATCCACATCGGACTCGTCGGTGTACGGCCCGATGCCGGCCCGCACCGCGCCCTTGTCGCCCAGGCCGAGCCACCGCGAGCACTCGAGCGCGTAGAAGTGGCCGGCGGGCGCGTTCACGCCCTCGGCCCCGAGCCGGCGGTAGACCTCGGCCGGGTCCAGCCCGTCGACGGAGAACAGCACGGTCGGCGTGCGGGACGAGGCCTTGCTGTAGATGCGCACGCCGAGTTCCTGCAGCCCGGTCTCCAGCCGCTGGCGGAGATCGAGCTCGTACTCCTCCAGGCCTTCCAGCGACCGCATGAACTCCACGGCCGCGGTCGTCCCGGCGAGCAGCTCGTAGGGCAGCGTGCCCAGCTCGAACCGTTCCGGCACGGCGTTGGTCGACGGCAGCAGCTTGTCCGGCCGCAACGTCTCCAGCAGTTCCGGTGCCGCCGCCAGCACGCCGAGGTGCGGGCCGAGGAACTTGTACGGCGAGCACACGAAGAAGTCGGCGTCCAACGCCTCGACGTCGACCGGCACGTGCGGTGTGTAGTGCACGCCGTCCACGTAGACGAACGCCGCCGCCTCGTGCGCCGCCCGCGCGATCTCCGCGACGTCGGGACGCGTGCCGAGCAGGTTCGACGCCGCCGTGATCGCGACGACGCGGGTGCGGTCGGACAGCAGCTTCGTCACCGCCTCGACGGGCAGCTCACCGGTCGTGCGGTCGAACGGCGCCCAGCGCACCGTGGCCCGCGCGGCCTCGGCGGCCTGCACCCACGGCCTGATGTTCGCGTCGTGGTCGATCCTCGTCACGATGATCTCGTCGCCCGGCCGCCAGTTCTTCGACAGCGTGCGGGCGAAGTCGTAGGTCAGCTGGGTCATGCTGCGCCCGAACACGATGCTGCCGGCGTTGAGGAACTCCGCCATCGTGCGCCGTGCGGTCCGCACGATCTCCTCGGCCCGGCGCTCGGCGGCCGTGACGCTGCCCCGGTTGGAGACGGCCGAGGTCAGGGTGTTCCTGACCGCGTCGGCCACGACGTCGGGCACCTGCGCGCCGCCGGGACCGTCGAAGTGCGCGGCCCCCTCGCGCAACGCGGGGAAGTGGGCGCGGACCGCAGCGACGTCATAAGCCATGCCCTCATGGTGCTTGAGCACCCACGAATCGGGAAAGGATCAACCGGAGGGTGCTCACCTGTTCGTTCGCGTCGAAGTCGGGGTCGATCAGCCTGCCGAACAGGCCGTCGACCAGACCCTGGACCCAGCTCGCGGCCGTCAGCGCGCTCACCGGGAGGGCGATCTGGCCCGCGTCGTGCGCCTGTCGCAGCAGGGCGGCCAGCTCGTCGCGCACGCCCTGCTCGTTGCGGCCGGCCAGCTCCCACAGCTCCGCGTCGCGGCTGGCCTGCGTCACGACCTCCAGCACCAGCCCGGCCACGGACCGGTCCAGCGCGGGTGCGCACAGATGATCGACCATCAGCAGGACGCCGTCCCACGGGCGCAGCTCGCGGGCTCTGGCGAACATCGCCGCGTTGTCCTCGGCGTCCTGCACGAAGATCTCGCGGAAGATCGCCCGTTTGGTGGGGAAGTAGTGGAAGAGGCTGCCGGTGCTGATGTCCGCGGCCTTGCAGATCTCCGCGACGGTCGTGCGTTCGAAACCCTTCTGGGCGAACAACCCCGCGGCGGTGTCGGTGATGTGCCGCTTCTTCTCCGCGTGCTTGACCGGGTCTACCGTTCGCACCTGTAGTACTGCCTCTTCTTCTCGTCCCGCACGGAGACGCCGCGTTTGCGGATCTCCCGGGCCAATTCTGCGGCCTCCTCGTGCTCGTACTTCGCGATGGCCTTCCGGCGGGCCGTGAACAGCGCGTTCACCTCCGCCGACAGCTCGGGCGCGTGCTCGACCCACATCCGGAACTCGCCCGCGAACGGGTCCGCGGCGCGCCACCGGTAGCCCTGCTCGGTGAAGGCACGTTCGAGCTTCGCCGCGCTCAGGTCGGACTTCTCGCGGGCCAGTTCGATGCCGCTCGGGGAGAGCAGCACGAGGTGCTTGCCGTCCGCGAACGCCGACTCGACCTCGTCACGGCCGAAGTCGAACGTCTTGTCGTCCTTGCGCAGCGTGATCCGCGCGTGCGAGACCTCGACCGTCATCATCTCGCTCGCCCAGAACAACGCGAACACGAAGCCCGCGACCGCGCCGACGGCGAGCCCCCCGATCGTCCGCCACGGCTGCGGTATGTCCGTGACCAGCTCGAACACGCCTTGGGCGGGGAACCACCTCAGCGTGGTGATCCACCCGGCTGCCAGCGTGAGCCCCCACGCCGCGGCGGCGCCGACGGCCGGGCACGCGACCCAGATGCCGTACCGGACCGCCGCGGTCTCCTGCACAGTCGTCATGCGCTCAATAATAGACCGAGCGCTCGGTTTATTCTGACCTACGGCAGGTAGAAGGTCAGCAGATCGCTCGTGACCGGCGGAAAGAGCCTGGTCATCAGGTCCTCCTTCGGGCCGGGGTAGACGTCGGAGAACCGGCGGCGCAGGCCGTCCATGCCGTGCGGGCCGAACAGCAACGGCGCCAGCAGGTCCGGGGCGATGCCCGCGCCGCCCTGCGAACCGGGACCGAGCAGCGTGCCGCCCCACTCGTACGGGCCGATCTCCTCGCCGTCCCAGCGGAAGCGGACGTGCGTGCGGTAGAAGCCGAGCACCACCTCGTCGGGCTCGTGGCCCCGCAGGCGCCGCGCGAAGACCGGCCGGAGGTGTTCGAGCAGTTCCGGGATGCCCGGGATGCGCACCATGTACTGGTCGAGGTCCGCTCGCCTGGCTCCCAGGTGGTCCTCCAGCGCGGGATGCCGTTCCCCGACCTCGGCTGGATTCACCAGTGCCACCAACGCCTGCACGGCGTCGTCGTCGATGCCCGCGACCTCGCCGAGCACGACGTCGCCCTCTTCCTCCGGCGTGCTGCGGCCCGTCGCGACCGGGGTGCCGTCGCGCTCGACGATCCAGGTGGTCGAGCCGGTGCGGTCGAGCAACCAGCGCCAGCACGGCGTGCTGTGGCCCACGCGCAGGTCCACGCCCTGCTGGGCTTGGTCCTGGAGCTGGTCCAGCACCGGGATGTCGGCCTCGGTCGCGCGCCGGATCGTGTGTCCCGCAACGGCTTCGGGCTTGTGGACGAGCGTGCGGGTCTGCTTGATCGGAATCGAGTAGGTGTAGCCGAACTGGCGGTAGAAGTACGGGACGCCCATCACGAACTGGAGCAGGTGACCGCGCTCGGCCGACCTCTCGTGCGCCCAGCCCATGAGCTGCCGCACCAGGCCTCTGCCCTCGTACTCGGTGTCGGTGGCGACCTGTTCGATCTGACCCGCCGGGATGTCCACGCCGGCGAGCGTCACCGTCTCGTCCATCAAGGTGACGGTCGAGACGATCCGGCCGTCGTCGTCGGCCACCCCGACCCAGTCGCATCCCGCGTCCGGATCGGTCATCAGCAGACGGGCGTCGACGCCGTCGCTGGGATCCATGCGCGAGACGACGAGCTTCTCGACCTGGTCCACGTCTTCGGGGCGCGAGGTGCGAATCTCCACGGCCGGAGTGTTTCCAGGGCGGTGGTTGTCCGCAAACGGTTTTACCGTCGGGGCATGGACTGGAACAAGCAGTTGACGGACCAGCTCGAGTTCCACTGGACCGTGCAGGCGCGGCCGCGGCTCGAAGGGCTGACCGACGAGGAGTACTTCTGGGAGCCGGTGCCCGGCGCGTGGAACGTCCGCGAGAACAACGTGATCGACTGGCAGTACCCGACGCCCGAACCGCCGCCGGTCACCACGATCGCGTGGCGGATGGCGCACATCATCGTGGGCGTGCTCAACATGCGCTCGGCCTCGCACTTCGGTGGCCCGCCGGCCGACTACACGACCTGGCAGTTCGCTCAGAGTGCCGACGAGGCGCTGAAGCAGCTGGACGACGCGTACGAGGCGTGGATGGCCGGCGCGCGCACGGCCGATCTGTCGAAGGCCGTCGGTCCGGCGGAAGGACCGTTCGCGGCGGAGCCCATGGCGACGCTGGTGCTGCACATCAACCGCGAGGTGATCCACCACCTCGCCGAGATCGCGCTGCTCCGCGACCTGTATCTGAGGGAGAGCTAGTCACTTTGAAGTGCCTACTTTCTAGAAGTGGGCGCTAACTGCAAGATGGTGCCCGTCAAGAACATCGAAGGGGATCATCGTGCGAGTCATCACGCAGAACACCGTCGGCGACGCGTCCGTCCTGGAGGTCACGCAGGCGCCGGTACCGGTCGCCGGCCCGGGTGAGGTGCTGGTCAAGGTGGGTGCGGCGGGTGTGAACCCGGTCGACACCTACATCCGCGGCGGCGGGTTCCCGGCGCTCGGCGAACCGCCGTTCACGCTGGGCTGGGACGTCGCCGGCACCGTCGAGCAGGCCGGTGAGGGGTTCGCGGCCGGTGACGAGGTCCACGGGATGCTCGACTTCCCCGGCGACGGCGGCGGCTACGCCGAATACGCCGTGGTGAAGGCCTCCAACCTGGCGAAGCGGCCGTCGTGGCTGAGCGTGGAGCAGGCGGGCGCGGTGCCGATGGTGGCGCTGACGGCGTGGCAGACGCTCGTCGGCCGGGCTGGTGTGTCCGCCGGTCAGCGGGTGCTGATCCACGCCGCCGCCGGAGGTGTCGGGCACGTCGCGGTGCAGATCGCCAAGGCGCGCGGCGCGTACGTGATCGGCACTGCGTCGGCGGCCAAGCACGACTTCCTGCGCTCGCTCGGCGTGGACGAGGTCGTCGACTACCGCCACCAGGACTTCACCGAGATCGAGCCGGTCGACGTCGTGCTGGACGCGATCGGCGGCGAGTACGCCGAGCGGTCCGCGAAGGTGATCAAGCCCGGTGGCGTGCTCGTGTCCGTCGTTCCCGGCAACCCGGGTTTTGACGTTGACCGAGCTTCCGAGCTCGGGATCCGGTTCGAGCTGTTCCTGAGCGTCATCGCGTCCGGCGCCGACCTGGCCGCGTTGCCGCAGCTCAAGGTGCAGATCGACCACGTCGTGCCGCTGGCGGAGGCCGCGAAGGCCCACGAGCTCGTCGAGTCCGGGCGAACCACGGGCAAGGTCATCCTGGTGCCGTGACCCCTCGTTAACCATTCGTTGACCATGTACACCGATCGTGTGCAAAACATCCACACGGTCGGGGAGTGCACATGGCGCGGTGGAGTCCGCTCGCTTTAGTCGTCGGTTTGCTGGCGGCGGTCGGCCTGTACGGGTCGACCGCCGCTGTCGCAGCAGGCCCGCTCACCGTCGCGCAGGCGATCGCGACCCAGAACGGGTCGTCGGCGACTGTCCGCGGTTATGTCGTCGGTCAACCCACGGCCACGACGACCGTCATACGTTCGGGTTATCCGAACGACTACGCGCTGGCGCTGGCCGACTCCGCGTCAACGACCAGCACCTCGAACATGGTCTACGTGCAGATTCCGTCGGCGTTCCGCGCGTCCTGGGGCCTGCGCACGAACCCGTCGCTGCTCGGCAAGCAGATCGACGTGACGGGCTCCCTGAGCGCGTACTTCTCGCACGCCGGGCTGACCTCGCCCACGGCGTTCGCGTTCGCCGGCACGACGCCGACGACCAGCACGACCACTCCGCCGACCACCAGCGCTCCGCCTTCGAACTGCATCGCCTACTACGCGACGGCCTGCGACAAGCAGGGTGCGGCGTTGAAGTCGGCGTTGAACTCGATCATCCGCAACCACACCAGGCTGAGCTACACCGAGGTCTGGGAGGCGTTGAAGGCCACCGACCAGGACCCGAACAACTCGGCGAACGTGATCCTGCTGTACAGCGGCGTCTCCCGCTCGAAGTCGGCCAACGGCGGTGACCAGAACCACTGGAACCGCGAGCACGTCTGGCCTCAGTCCCACGGTCCCTTCGACACCAACACCGCACCTGGCACCGACCTGCACCACCTGCGACCCGAGGACGTCACGGTGAACGGGGTCCGCGGCAACCTGGACTTCGACAACGGCGGCAACCTCACCCATCCGGAAGCACCAGGCAACCGCTATGACACCGACTCGTGGGAGCCGCGCGACGCCGTGAAGGGTGATGTCGCGCGGATGCTCTTCTACATGGCCGTGCGTTACGAAAGCGGCGACCAGCTGAACCTGGAACTCAACAACTCGACGTCCAACGGCTCACAGCCGTTGATGGGCAAGCTGTCCGTCCTGAAGCAGTGGCACCAGCAGGATCCCGTGGACGCGTCCGAGCGGCGGCGCAACGAGCTGATCTTCAGCAGCTACCAGCGCAACCGCAACCCGTTCATCGACAACGAGAACTGGGTCGCGTCTATCTGGCCGTGAGTCGTTCGAGGAAGGGGCGTTGCGCGGAGACGATCTTCGCGCTCGCCTCCTCCACGCTGAACCACTGGACGCGGTCGACCTCGGGGAACGTTTTCTTCTGACCCGACTTCGGCGGCCACTCCATCTCGAACGTACCCGGCGTGACCGTCTCGGGGTCCAGGTCGCCTTCGAGCGCCCAGACCGTGATGACCTTGCCTGAGCCCTTGGCCTCGCCGAGCGCGATCAGCTCGCCCTCCGGCACCGGCAGCCCGAGTTCCTCCTCGAACTCCCTGCGCGCGGCCGCCTCGGGCGTCTCGTCCCCGGTGTACTCGCCCTTCGGCACGGACCACGCGCCGGCGTCCTTGCGGGCCCAGAACGGGCCACCCATGTGCCCGAGGAGCACCTCCAGCTGCTCGCGCCTTCTGAAGAGCAGGATTCCGGCCGACCGTTTCATACTGTCCAGCATGGCGGACTGGGTCCTGCACGTGGACCTCGACCAGTTCATCGCGGCGGTCGAGGTGCTGCGCGATCCGTCGTTGCGCGGCAGGCCCGTGGTGGTGGGCGGCAACGGCGACCCGACCGAACGCGCGGTCGTGGCCACCGCGTCCTACGAGGCGCGCGAGTTCGGCGTGCGCTCGGGACTGCCGCTGCGGACCGCGTTCAAGAAGCTGCCCGACGCCGTCTACCTGCCGGTCGACCACGCGCTGTACGAGGCCGCGTCGGCGGACGTGATGGCAGTGCTGCGCTCGTTCCCCGTGGTCGTCGAGGTGCTGGGGTGGGACGAGGCGTTCGTCGGTGCCTCGGTGGACGACCCCGTGGCGCTCGCGCGGTCGGTGCAGGCGGCGGTGCTGGACAAGACCGGCCTGCACTGCTCGGTGGGCATCGGCGACAACAAGCTGCGGGCCAAGATCGCCACCGAGTTCGGCAAGCCCGCCGGCGTCTTCCGGCTCACGCGGGAGAACTGGGCCGAGGTGATGGGGCACCGGCCGACGTCCGCGCTGTGGGGGATCGGCGCGAAGACCGAGCGCAAGCTGGCCGAACTCGGCCTCGCGACCGTGACTGATCTGGCGACGGCACCGGTGGACGCACTGGCCGCCCGGTTCGGCCCGCGGATGGGCCCGTACTACCGGACCGTCGCCCAGGGCGCGGGGGACACGGTCGTGAGCGCGACGCCGTGGGTGGTCAAGTCCCGGTCTCACGAGAAGACCTTCCAGCAGGACCTGGCCTCGCTGGAGGACATCCGCCGTGAGGTCGTGGCGCTGGCCCATCAGGTCGCTGCGGACGTGGTCGCCGAAGGGCGTCCTGTCGTGCGCGTGGGCGTGAAGGTGCGGTTCGTGCCGTTCTTCACGAAGGTGCGGCTGATGAAGCTGCCTGCGCCGACGTCCTCCGCCGACGAGCTCGCGGCGGCCGCTCTGGTCGTGCTGGACCGCTTCGAACACGGCCGTGCCGTCCGTCTTCTCGGAGTCCGCGCGGAATTCTCCGACGATGATGTCGAACCGAAGCCATCCCCTTCGACGTATCAGTAAGTAGAGGATTCACCGCTAGGAGAAGAACATGACCGAATCATCGCTCACACACCGCGATCGAGCCGTTCTCAGAGCAGTCGCCGACGGCCGTTGCGAGATCGCCGGAAGTGCTCTGCTCGTCGACGGCCTGTGCTGCGCCGACCAGTTCGCCGGGCTGCGCCTGACGACCGCGGGCCTGATCAGCGCACGTCCCGGCCCCGCGGCGCTGACCTCGGCGGGTTACGACGTGCTCGCCGCCTGATCTTTGCGGAAGACCGACATCAGGTACTTGTTCGAAAAGCGATAGCCGCCGTCCTGGGTTCGGAACGGTTCCACCGCCGCCCTGATTTTTTCTGCGACTTCTTCCTCGCCCTCGCTGATGCGCTGGTGGCTGCCCACGCTCAAGAAGCTGCGCAGCGTCGTGGCCTCGTCGGGATGCACCTGGGGAATGTCGATCGTGAGCTCCGGGTGCCACTGGCACACGACCACGTAGTCCCTGCTGACCCTGACCGCCTCGGCGAACGCCTCGTCGGGGTCCTGCGCGAAGAACAGCGCGTTGAACGCCGTCACGACGTCGAACGTGCCGTCCTGCCAAGGCAACCGCCCCCCAGCGGGAGTTCGTGGAACTCGGCCGTGCTCGCCTGCCGTGCCAGCGCGATCATCGCCGGAGAGATGTCGATGCCGATCGCCTCGCCGCCTGCTTTCGTTGCGGCGGCGCAGAACTCGCCGCTGCCGCACGCCAGGTCGAGCACCTTGGTGCCTGTCGTGATGCCCGTGCGTTCGATCGCGGTCTTCCAGGCGGGCATGGACATCTTCGCGCCGAGTGCCGCTCGCTGCGAGGCCTTGCGCCCCCGCAGTTCGCCTTCCCGAACTGTCTGGCTGTCGGTCATGGCTCCGACCCTGATCGCACTTCGAGCTGACCCGTCCCGGTTCGCCAAGCTCTGATTCCAAGTGATGTCAACGGTTTTCGCGTGCGCGTGTCCTTAATATGTCCTCTTTCCCTTGCTACGGCGTACCTCTGGCGGTGTTGAGGGCCGTCCAAGTTGATTTACCCTGAGTTGTGGCCTCGTCGGGTTGGAGGCGTTCCCTCCGCCGCTCTCCCGGGGTGCGCGCGGGTGAGCCGGGCCGAGGTGGGTGGGTTCGGTCGGGGACCCGTGCGATGGGAGCGGTGAATGGCTTCAGAGCTCAGGTGGATCCGTAGCTCGTACAGCGGCACTGGCGGCAACGAGTGCTTGGAGTGCGCGAGCACCGGTACGACCGTGTGGATCAGGGACTCCAAGGACGCCGGCCGACGACTCGAAGTGTCTCTCACAAGCTGGCTTGCGTTCGTCTCAACAGCAATCCGGACCTGAGTCAATCGCCCGATCGTGTGGTCAATTCTTGATCACTTCGCGGTGCGCCTGCTGCGGTAGGCGCACTTTTTTGATATTTCTCCTTCTGCTTTCTGCCAAATGGCTGACAGCAGTACGAGCATGCGCTGAAAGCGCGCTACCATTCTGCTACCTAGCAGAATGAGGGGAGACGTGTTACCACCGTGAACAGTCCCGTTGTTCTGCAGAAACGCCTGCTTGACGAGCTCAGGCAGATGCGGGACGAGCTAGAACTCACCCAGCAGGCCGTCGCGGAGGCCCTCGACTGGTCGGTGTCCAAGCTGATCAGGGTCGAGAAGGGTGAGAACAAGGTCTCGGTCACCGACGTCCAGGCCCTGCTGTTCCACTACGGGGTGACGGACAAGGAGCGAGTCGACCAGCTCGTCGGCATGGCCAGGGCGATCAAGCGCTCGCGTTCCGCCTGGATGGACAAGTACAAGGGCTTCTTCAGCGAGCAGTTCGCGAGGTTCCTGGAACTGGAGACGTCCGCCATCCGGTTTCGGCAGTGCCAGCTGAACGTCGTTCCCGGGCTGCTGCAGATCTCGGACTACGCGCGCGTCCTGGTCGCCGCCAGCGCCCCCAACGAGGACAGCATCGCGCGGGGCGTCGAGATCCGCCTGCACCGCCAGTCGGTGCTGGAACCCGGCGGGCCCGAGATCTTCATCATCCTCGACGAGGCGGTGCTGCACCGGGTCATCGGCAGCGAGGACGTGTTGCGCCGCCAGCTCGTGAAGATCAAGGAACTCGCCGCGTTGCCGCACGTGACGATCCAGATCCTGCCGTTCGCCAAGGGCATCCACCCGGCGATGAAGAGTTCGTTCTCGCTCCTCGACTTCTCCGAGAACGAGGACGACTTCGCGTTGCTGATCGAGCAGCCGTACAAGGACAACCTGCTCACCGCGGGGCCGGAGCTGAAGGAGTACCTGAACTACTTCTACCAGCTGGAGATGTTCGCCCTGCCCGCGAGCGAGACCCCCAACGTGATCGACCGGCGACTGGAAGAGCTGGGAGGCGTTTGACCGATGTGGCCGGGCGGGTGGCTGCTGGAACAGCCACCTGCCCGATGGCAACCAATACCGACCCCAAGTCCCATGAGGCGAGGCAATGTCGCCGTCCGTCAGCGTATGACGTTCGACCCCTGATGAGTTCCGCCATCCAGGTCCCCTTCAGGTGATTGGCCCTCGCCGCACTGATCCAGCCCGGATCTGTTCGTCGACCCAGTCCCCAGGAGGCGCACGATGTGCAGCAGCACCAGAAATCCCATCCTTCCCCTCACCCCCTGCGCGCGAGACGGGGGAGGTTGCCGAAATGGGCATATTCACTAGCTACAGCTGCAGCGACGGAGGACGGATCGCGGCCCCTCTCGTCGAAGTGTTGCGGGGGCATGGTTTCGACGTGCTCTGGGACGCCGATCTCAGCTCCACTCATCCGATGTCCATCCAGGCCTGGATGGAGAACGCGGTCCGGGACCGGATCGTCGTGGTCGTCGTGTCGGAGTCGTACCTGGAAGCGTTGCTGTCCAACGACTTCATGGAACGCCTGGGCGTCCGGTACGAGCTGGGGCTGATCCGCCAGAAGCTCTACCACCACGTCGGGGCGGACAGGTGCCCGGTGGTGGTGGTCGTGCCGCCGGGGATCGAGGTGAACTCGCTGCCGGCCTTGCTGCAACAGCTCGTGGTCCATCGGTTCGATCCGGGCACTCGCGACGGGGAGGAGGAACTGGTGCGGAGTCTCAAAGCGCTCGAGGAGGGCGACTGCGGCCGTGCGTCTCCCGCTGTGCAGGACAGCGACGAGGTGTACCGCACCCGTGCGGCGTTGAGCGGTCTGCAGGCCGAGCCGCTGTCGTCGGAGAAGGCGTACCTGTTGGCGCGCGAGCTGGTGGAGCGCGGCTCCGGTGACTTCGAACTGGTCAGGGGGTTCGAGTCGGTCGCGGCCGTGGCCAAGGCTCGCGGTGACGTCCGGCTGGTCCGGCGCCTGTCCGAGGTGTGCCTGCGGACGCTGGCGTCCGGGCCGCAGCTCAGGGGAGAGGAGGAGCTGAAGGCGAAGGTGCTCGTCGCGGGGCACGCGTGGCATCTGCTGCGGGAGCACCGTTTCAGCGAGGCGACCCTGATGGCCCAGGACGGGACGCAGATCGCGGAGAAGGTCCGCGACCTCAAGACGGCCGCGCGGGGGAAGCGGGCCGAGGCAAGGGTTTTCCTGCACCTCGCCGCCGAGGCGGTCGGGTACGACCGCGCGTACTACCTCGGCAAGGGCGAGCACCTGTTGATGATCGCGAAGGACCTGTTCCGCTCGATCGGCGGTCCGACCAGCGAGGAGCTCGGGGTGTGCGCCTCGCTGCACGCGGAACTGCAACTGCTGCGGCACGAGTCGACGGGGTGTCCCGACGAGCTCGCGTCAGCGGTGCGACGGGCTCAGGCAGCCGAGACGGTGCTGACGCCGGGAACGGAGCCCTACCACTGGCTCGCCGTGTTGCAGGCGCGCCTGTGCCTCGCCGACAAGAAGTACAACGAGGGCAAGGAGTTGGTCACGGCCGTCATCGCCACCGCGGACTTCCCCGAGGTGGTGGCCAAGTCCCGGCAGGTGCGAGCCGACCTCCTGTTCGCCACCAGGGAGAAGGCCGCGGCCCTGCGCGACCTGCTCGCCGCCGAGGAGACGTACCGGAGACTCGGCTGCGAGCGTGCCGCGGACACCTGCTGGTGGACGATCGCGAGGTACGACGCCTCCAAGGTGACCGACGTCCGTCTCACCGCGGCCGACCTCGACCGGCTCGAGGAACTCGCACCGAATCCGGGCGATCGGCGGCGCGCGGTGCTGGAACACGAGTTGAGGACACCGAGACGGCTGGTCCGGCGGAGTGCGCCGGACTGGGTCTGCCTCGTCGACCGCGTGCAGCACGACTGACGTCCTCGGCGCGGCCGGACCCCCGTTTCGGGAACGGCCGCGCTCGTGATGTCCGGTCAGCGCCCGGCGTAGCGCCGGGTCAGCTCCTCCTCCCGGTCCGCGGGCCACGGGCAGCGGATCTCGCCCTGGGTGGCCGCGAAGAACAGTTCCAGGTGCACGTGCCAGGCCGCGAGTGCTTCGGGGCCGTGGGCGTTCTCCTGGACGAGCGTGACCGTGGTGCCCTGCAACGGCACGTGCTCGAACTCCCAGCGTACCTTGCCCTTCGGTTCGCCGTCCCGCAGCCACTCGTACTCCAGCAGGCGCGGTGCCTCGGACCTCGTGACCTCGCCCGGCGTGATCCCGGGATGCGCGGCGCGCGTCGGCACGCCGCCCCCGGTGTCCTCGGTGAGGATCTTCCAGACGTCGTCCAGCGGCGTCCACACCAGATCGCGTTCGAAGCGCACACCTTCCGGTTCGTCGGTGCCCTCGTCGAGGCCGAAGTGCCGGACGTAGTGCTCGATGCGCGACAGCCACTCCGCGGGCGGCTCGAACTCCTCGCCGTCGGCGCGAGCGGCCAGGGCGTCGAGGCAGGTGGCCCAGCCGGGGGCGTCGCGGCCCACCGCCAGCCTGTTCGTGACGACCGCCGTGAAGACCAGCAGGCAGCCGTCCTCACGCGGCAGGATCTCGAAGCGCAGCACGTCGTCGAGCCAGCGGAAGGCGAAGACCTTCGGCGGGTCGGACTCCAGCAGCTCGCCCTCACCGCCGTCGGAGTCCACCGGTGCCTCGTCCGGGAACGTGAAGCGCATCTTCGCGCCGTCGAGCTCGACCTCGGCCGGGAACCAGTGCTTCATCTCGGCCGGATCGGTGACGACCCGCCAGACCTTCTCCGGCGAGTGCCGCAGGGTGCGCTCGAAGCGCAGCACGGGCTTGCCCTCGATCATCCGCAGTTCGGCGTCCACGGTCAGTCCCCTTCGATCTCGTCGAGCCGGCGCTCCAGTGCGTCGAGGCTCTTCTCCCACATCCGCCGGTACGGCGCGAGCCAGGCGTCGATCTCCGCCAGCGGCCCCGGCGAGACCCGGTACCAGCGCTTCTGGGCGTCGGTGCGCACCTCGACGAGACCGGCCTCGCGCAACACTTTGAGGTGCTTCGAGACGGTCGGCTGGGTGAGTGTCAGCCGGTCGACGAGGTCTCCGACCGGCCGCTCGCGTTCCCGCAGCAGGTCGAGGATCTCCCTTCGACTCGGATCCGCCAGCACGGCGAATGTAGATGCCATGCCAGCAATATAGCTGGATAGGCATATAACCGCCACCCGGTCCGCGAGCCGGATCGCCACCGGCAGAAAATGGACGTCCGGACCCACGGGCCGCCGATTGACGTGAAGCGCATGCACCGCACCCTCTCCGTGGCCAGTTCCCCGGTGCGCGACCTGCTCGCGCTGACCTCCCGCCCCGAGGTCATCTCGTTCGCCGGCGGGCTTCCCGCCCCCGAACTGTTCGACCTGGACGGTGTGCGCGCCGCCTACGACCTGGCACTGCGGGACCGCTCCGTCCTGCAATACGCCCCCACGGAAGGGAACGCGGCGCTGCGCGACCTGGTCTCGGCGCGCCTGACCGCCCGCGGACTGCCCACTTCGGACGTCCTGATCACCACCGGCTCCCAGCAGGCGCTCGCACTGGTGGCCACCGCGATGCTCGGGCCGGGCGCCGTCGTGGCGGTCGAGGAACCGACGTACCTGGCGGCGCTGCAGTGCTTCCGGATGACCGGCGCCCGAATCGTGCCCGTCGCGAGCGACGCCGACGGCCTGGTGCCCTCGTCGCTGCGGTCCGTCGTCGCCACCGAGAAGCCGGACCTGCTCTACCTGGTGCCCACGTTCGCGAACCCGACCGGCCGCACCCTCTCCGCGGCGCGCCGCGTGGAGATCGCGGAGATCGCCGCGGCTCATGACCTGTGGATCGTGGAGGACGACCCGTACGGCGAACTCCGCTACCGCGGCTCCGCCGTGCCCCCGCTAGCCTCGATCAGCGACAGAACCCTCTACCTGGGCAGCTTCTCGAAGATCGGCGCCCCCGGCATGCGCCTCGGCTGGCTGAGGGCCCCCGCCGACCTGCTGCGCACCCTGACGATCGTGAAGCAGGCAGCCGACCTCCACACGTCCACAGTGGACCAGGCCGCCGCCGCGGTGTACCTGGCGGACAACGACCTCGACGCCCACGTCGCCCGCCTGTGCGCCGAGTACGGAGCCCGCCGCACCGCGATGCTCGCCGCACTGCCCACCACCACGCCCACCGGCACGACGTGGAGCGACCCGGACGGCGGCATGTTCGTGTGGCTGCGGCTGCCGGGCGACGTGGACAGCGCCGTGCTGCTGAAGGACGCTCTGCTGCACGACGTCGCTTTCGTGCCCGGTGCGGCCTTCTTCGCGACGACGCCGGACCACGCGACGTTGCGGCTGTCGTTCACGACCAACACGGTGCGGGAGATCGGGGAAGGCATGGCGCGCCTGGCGAAGGTGCTGCTGTGAGCCTGCTGGACGACGAGGCGCTGTCAGACCCCGTGAGTACGCCGAAACGCAGGGGGCCCCGATTCGGGGGTACCCCTGCATGAGCGTGCTGGGTCTTGTCGGCGCGCCGACAGCCGGCGGGAGGCCACGGACCTGTGCTCCGGCCGGAGCAGGGAGACGGATGCGGCTGTTCGGCCGTGCCGCGGCCAGCGTCGTGGCACGGCCGCGGCGAACCTTCGCGTCGCGAGTGTGCGCTGCTCACCGCATCGCCGGTTGGCCGCGCGCTGACCGAAACAGTGCGTGACAACGGATCCAGCCAAGGCAATGTCGTTCGCGGGACACGCCGAGACCGCTCACCGCTGATGACAGCGCTGGCACGAACGGCCCAGGCCAACACCGCTACGCGCCGCTATGAGGCCCACGGGCCGACGCCCGCCACACGGTCGACCTTGATGCGTGTGACGAACCCTGGCGGCGGGTTGTCCATCGGCGGGAACTTCACCTCCGGGCCGAGGTAGGTGTGCGCGAGGCGCTGGAGCAGTTCCGGCGCCCCGCCCTCGGTGATGCGCGCCGTGCCGTAGACGACGAGGTACTCCTGCAGGCCGTGGTCGTTGATGGTGGGCGTCTCGACGGAGAGCACCACACGGCCGTCGTTGCGGATGTTGCGCACCTTCTGGTGCTGTGCCAGGTGGCCCGAGACGATCTCGTCGCCGTCGAGCCCCACCCAGACGATGGTGACCTGCGGAGAGCCGTCCGGGCCGAGCGTCACGAGGTGGCCGAGCGCCTTGGACTCCAGCACCGACCGGGCTGATTCGGGGAGCACGACGGCGACGCTACGCCGGTTCGCTCACCCGAACAGTTCGAGCGCGTTCTGGTGGTGGTCGCACCGGCCACCACCGGTCGCGATGGTGCAGGGCGTGCCCTTCTTCGTGAGTGCACCGCACTGCAACGCCGGGTCGTGGACGTGGCACAGGCCGTTCGAGCCCGCCGTGATCGGGCAGGGAGTGCCCTTCTTCGTGGGCGCGCCGCACGGTTCGCCGCTCAGTTCGCGCGGCTGCTTGGGCTTCGCGGCCTTCTTCGGCTTCGCCTGGGGCTGCTTGACCTCGCGTCCCGTCACCTCTTCGACGCCGCGCACGGCAAGGCGGTCGGCGCGCTCGTTCTCCGGGTGACCCGCGTGGCCCTTGACCCAGTGCCACTCGACCTCGTGGGGGTCGGCCGCTTCCTCCAGGCGGCGCCACAGGTCGGAGTTCTTGACCGGCTCGCGGGCCTTGGTGAGCCAGCCGTTCGTCTTCCAGCCGTGCACCCACGACGTGATGCCGTTCCGGACATAAGTGCTGTCCGTGTACAGGTTCACGGTGGACGGACGCGTGAGGCTCTCCAACGCCATGATGGGCGCCATCAGTTCCATGCGGTTGTTCGTCGTCGGGCCGATGTCACCGCCGTACATGTCCTTCTCGTGCGCGCCGTAACGCAGCACGGCACCCCAGCCACCCGGCCCAGGATTGGGGCTGCACGCACCGTCGGTGTAGATCTCGACCTCCATGCGGCATGAGGCTACCGACGCGGTCCGGCACCCTTGCGCCGACGGTTGTCGGCGATGATGTGGCGGAACATCTCGACGAGCGCCGGGCCGTTGATCGGCTGGTCGCGGTACACGGAGATCATGCGCGCGGTCTTGTTGCCGTGGCCGCTCGTGATGATGCTGTGCGGGTCCGGCACGATCGCCTTGTCGTAGAGCATCACGTTCACGTGGTCTTTGGTGCCGAGCAACGCGCACACGTTGCCGTCCAGCACGAAGTACGGCCGGTTCGTGAACTTGATCGTCTCCTCGACGTCCGGGTCGGCCTCGTGCACGAGCCCGCGCACCTCGCGGCAGATGTCCTGCTGCCAGTCCGGCAGCCCGGCGATGTAGTCGTCAACACGTGTGTCCATGGCCCTGTGTCGCAGCCCTTCGCCGGTTCTCGACATCGTGCCCGAGCCTGGGCGGTCTAGCGCGGCAGCCAGCTCGCCACGTCCGCCATGGCGTCCAGCGTCGCGCGGCTCACCTGGCCGGACGCGGACTCGGTCTCCGCGATCACGACCGTGGTGCCGTCCGGCCGGGAGCGGTAGTTCAGCCCGGTGAAGCGGATGTCCGCCAGGCCGAGCAGAGGGGTGGCGAGCGGACTGATGTCGCCGGTGCCGTGCACGTCGATCAGCTTCTTGAACTCTCCCGCGTCGCGCCGGTTGTGGAACCCGACCCACGCCACCGACACCACCGCGACGTTGCCCCGGTCGTCACCGACCGCGAAGAGCGTCCGGTCGAGCGACTTGCACGGGTTGCGGACGAGGTGGTCCCGCACCTGACCGAACGAATGCGACACGCACTCCAGCGCGGGTTTGGTCGTGCGCTTGAGCGTGCGCATGTTCAGCTGACGCCACGCGCCGTCCGCGTCACCGTTGCGCGCGGACTTCCGGCCCTCGGACTTCGCCCTGGAGAGGTTCACCCCGGCCGAGTCGGCCACGGTCGTGGACGCGCCGCCCCCGAGCGACAGTCCGCCGCCGGCGGTGAGCGACACCGCCAGCACCCCGGCCGCCACCACCGCTCCGGCCTTGCCCGCTCCCGGATCCGATCCGCCTCCGGCACCGCCGATTCTTCGCCCCATCAGTGACCTCCCTTCGGGTGACGAGGACACCGCACGGACCGTGATCAGCGAGGTGGATTGGGGCCAAAGCACTCGATCGGGTGAGTCTGCAGAACGGCGCGGGCGGCGGCGACCAGGTCAGCCTCCCGGCCGTGCCGCGCCACGGCCTGCAGCCCGACCGGCAGGCCGCACGAGTCGAACCCGGCCGGGATGCTGATCGCCGGGTGCCCGCTGAGGTTGAACGCCCACGTCAGCGCCGTGTTGATGCGCGACCCCGGGCCGTCGTGACCGTGCGGCGGGCCGGGCGTGGTCGGGGTGAGCAGCAGGTCGGCGGTCTCGAACACCGCGTCCAAAGCCGGATTCGGGCCGCAGCGCCCCGCGAACCAGTCGGGGGCGGGGTCCCGCAGGGACAACGAGACGGGGCGTGGCCGCAGGGCGGTCGCCGCCTGCCAGGCGATCGCCGCCTGTTCGTCGTCGACCTCGGCGAATCCCAGGTCCGCGGACCAGACCGCGGTGGGCGAGCCGACCTCGGTGATGCCGAGGTAGGTCGAGAGCAGGGATGGGTCGCGGGTGAAGACGCCGACCGCGGCACGGTCGGCCGACGTCGTCTTCAGGCCGAGGACGCCGCACCACGCGGCCGGGATGCGGATCGAGCCCGCGCCGTCCACACCCGTTGCCAGCGGCACGACGCCGGACGCCACCGCGACGGCCGAACCCGCTGACGAACCACCCGGCGTGCGGTCCAGGTTCCACGGGTTGCGTGTGAGGCCGCGAGAATTGCGGCCCCACGTCTGCCACGGGGTGCTGCCATCGGGCGTGGTGGTCAGTCCGATGGGCACGCAACCCATGGCCACCAACGCTTCCCGGTGGCTTCGGCGTTCGCCTCGCTTCACCGCGATGGGCATGCCCGCGAACGGCAGCGAAGGGTCCACCTCAAGAGAGGGAGTGCGGAAGACCTCGTGGAACGCACACAGCGTGGGTTCCACCGAAGCCAGCCGTGCCAGGGCCTCGGCCACCCGGTCAGGCATGATCCACCCCGTGAAGTGGACCCGCGCTGTGCACCACCTGACCGAACTCGCCGAGAAGTGCGGCGACCTGCCGGCTTCGTTCTTCCGGTTCCAGGTGGTCGAGGTGTGGGTCTTCGGCGAGC
Organism: Lentzea sp. NPDC051208; assembly: GCF_040682435.1. Classification (NCBI taxonomy): domain Bacteria; kingdom Bacillati; phylum Actinomycetota; class Actinomycetes; order Pseudonocardiales; family Pseudonocardiaceae; genus Lentzea; species Lentzea sp. NPDC051208. The sequence goes on from NZ_JBFBAW010000011.1 coordinate 273,045, forward strand.
TGCTCGACGTTCCCCGAGATGTCGACGCCATCGAGGTCGCGCTGGTCACGGACCTGCCGGTCGACGAGGTGCCGTGGCTGAGCGAACCGGCCGGGGCCGAGCACTGGGCGAACTCGACGCGGTTGTCGCGCAACCCGTTCGAGGCGCGGTGGCGGTCCAAGGACGCTCCGGTGTGGAACCACCGCATCGAACGGCCCGCGCTGGTCTGGAGCGCGGCGGACGGCATCAACGAGGAAGCGCTCGTGGCCGTCAGCGACGGCACGGGGGAGCTGGTGCGCCAGGCCGCGCCGTCGCCGGAGGAACTGCGCAAGCGCGTCGAGGACGAGTTCGAGGTGAGCCTGAGGGCGTTGCGGCGCGTGAACCAGGACTACACCGACCACCGCTGGAGTCCCGGCAAGCTCACGCCGTACTCCGACGCCCTGTGGCGCACGACCACCGGGTATCTGGACCTGCTCGACGTGGTCGGCTGACGCCGGAACCACCACGGGCGAGCCGTCCGCCGCGCCGGCTTGCGCGCCGTGCGGAACGTTCGCCGCGAGCCGGTGTGGCTCTGGGGCCCGGTGGCGCTGGCGGTGATCGTCGGCGTGTGGCTCACGAGGCACTGGCAGCGGCTGCGCTCGGGCCGTTGCTGATCGGTTTCGCGCTGGCGTTCTGGCAGCTGATCCAGCCGTGGTTCGCCTACGAGAAGAGCACGACCCAGTTTCCCGGAGCAGCACTACATCTCCGTGTGGGTCGTGCTCGCCGCCTCGGCCCTGCTCGGGGGCCTCTACCAGCCGCGCGAACGCCACTCCGGCAGGCCGGGACGCTCCTTGCCGAGCGTCGAGTCGTCGCCGTGACCGGGGTAGAACCACGTGTCGTCGGGCAGCACCGCGAACAGCCGGTCCTCGACGTCGTTGATCAGGGACGCGAAGTTGTCGGCGGACGTGGTCTTCCCCACACCCCCCGGAAAGAGTGAATCTCCGGTGAAGAGGTGCGGGTGCCCGTCCGGGTCGTCGTACACGACCGCGATGGAGCCCGGGGTGTGGCCGCGCAGGTGGATGATCGACAGCGGGACTTCTCCCACGTCGATGGTGTCGCCGTGCTCCACGAGGACGTCCGGTGCGACGGGGAGCACGGGGGCGTCGAGTTCGTGGGCGACGGTGGTCGCGCCGTGGGCGGCGGCGAGGGTTTCGAGTGCCTGCCAGTGATCGGCGTGCTGGTGCGTCGTCACGATCGTGCGCAGCCGCGGGCGGTCCGGGTGGGAGTCCAGGAGGTCCGACAGGCGCTCGTGGTCGTTCGCCGCGTCGATGAGCAACGCTTCGTTCGTGGACCGGCAAACCAGCAGGTAGGCGTTGTTGTCCATCGGACCGACGGAGATCTTCGTGATGGTCAGCGCGTCCAGGGTGCGGCGGGCCGCGGGACCCTCTGGATCGACGTGACCGGTGTAGTTCTCGTGTACGTCCACGGTGGCAGACGGTAGTCGGTCGGGGCGGTGCAGCGCACACCTTCAGGTTGCATACAGGTTGCACTCATAGGGTAAGTAAAGGTCAACACCCAGTCGCCGCTTACCCCGAAAGCACCAACGAACAGGTCCCCGCCTCTCGTGATTCCAGAGCAACGACAGAAGCCCCGGACGGCCCGCAGGGTCAGCTGGGACGTCCTCCGCGTCGTCGCCATCGGGTGCGTGTTGCTCCACCACGCCACGCTCACGAGCGTCAGCAGCCATCCCGACCTCGGGCCGTTGCCGTTCACCTTCCCGATGTCGATGGGCGCCAGCACGTTGATGGTCGTCTCGGCGTTCTTCGCCTGCGTGTCGCTCGACAGCGGCAAGCCAGGACGGTTCCTGTGGAGAAGACTCGCCAGACTGCTGCCCGCGTACATGGCGGCGGTGCTGCTCACGTATTCGGTGCAGAGGTGGATCGCGCCGGAGGGGTGGAGTCAGCTCGACGGCAGAGACGTCGTCTACAACCTGTTGCTGATCAACCAGTGGATGCCGGACGTCGACATCGTCGACTTCGCCTACTGGACCGTGCCGGTGCAGCTCGCGGCGTTCGTCGCCGGTGCCGTGCTCGTGAAGTTCCTGAGAGGCACGCGGCTCCGGATCTTCCTGTGGGCGCTCATCGTCGTGCCGCTGCTGCTCAGGCCGTTGCTGGACCACTCGCACACGCTGTTCGTGGTCTACAACGGCTTCGCGCTGCACCGGGCGCAGTTGTTCGCGGCGGGCATCGCGATCTGGCTGTGGCACAAGGACAGGCTCAGGACGCCGCACCTCGTCGCGCTCCTGACGGCCACGCTGGTCGCGCAGGCGGTGCACACGACCGAGTACGGGTCGACGCTCGGCTTCGCCGTGCTGCTGCTCATGGTGTGCGCGGCGGCCGCCGGCCCCGACTGGGTGTTCTTCGACCCGATCACGCGGCCCGTCACGTGGCTCGCGGGCATCTCGTACGGGGTCTACCTCGTGCACCAGCAGATCGGCACCGTGGTGATGGACCGCATGCACGCCGCTGGGCTGCGGTCCTGGTGGCTGCTCGCCGGCTTCGTCACCTCGGCGCTGGTGCTCGGCTGGGCGATGACGAAGTTCGTCGAACGCCCCGCCTACAAGCTGCTCACTCAGATCCAGTCGGGCAGGTCCGGCAGCTCCCCGCGCAGGTCCGAGCCGTCGGTCCTGCCGGTCAGCCAGCCCAGGACGGCGCTCGCCGACCCGCTGACGGAGGTGCGGCTCGCCGGGCCGTTGAGCGTCCAGCTGCGCTGACTGCCGTCGGGCAGGGTCACCTCGACGCCGAAGGGGTCGACCCTGCCCTCGAACTGCCTCACCGCGTCGTCGAGGAACTCCTCCACGAAGTCGGCGGGCAGGTCGCCGAACCCGACACCGGCGTTCAGGTCGATGAGGTGGATCCAGATCTCGCGCAGGCGGTACAACGGCACGACGGACGCCGGGATCGGCTGGCCCTTGGGCGCCGTCACCTCCGAACGCCACGCGTGCGCGGGGAACTCGCGGCACGCGACGTCGAACCGCTGGCACGCGGAGTCGAGGTCGGCCTTGAGCACCTGCAGCAGCCGGTGGGAACCCTCCTCGATGTCGGCGTCGCGGTCCGTGCGGGAGGTGTAGGCCTGGTGCTCGACCCCGGTCCTCGCCCACGTGAGCAGGTTCACCAGCGCGTCGGCGTTGCGCGCGAGGTGGGTGATGACGTGTCCGCGGGTCCAGCCGGGCAGCAGGCTCTGGCCGCGCACCGCGGCCTCGTCCAGCTCCTCGACGACCTCGTACAGCACGTCCGTCGCCTCGCGCACCGCGGTGATGTGCCGGTCTGGCACCCCTCGCGGTGCAGGTACGGACGTGTGCTGCGTGGACGGCGTGTAGGTCATGTGCTGCCTCTCCCCGACGTTGAGGCTCCTGATCGAAGTGACCAGACTATGAGTAAAGCCAGCTCAGGGGAATGCGATAGCCCTCGGAACCGTTTTTGTCAGGGGTCCGCCCTAGCATGGTCGGCGGGTCGGTCGCAGCCGCCGAACCGATGCTAGTACTCTTCGAACGCTTGTTCGGAAGAGTGTGGCGTGAGTGACCCGCCAATCGCAGCCGAAGGGACCCCAGTGGCAGACCGTCTTGTTGTTCGCGGCGCCCGCGAGCACAACCTGCGCGGCGTGGATATCGACCTGCCGCGGGACAGCCTGATCGTCTTCACGGGGCTGTCCGGCTCCGGCAAGTCGAGCCTGGCTTTCGACACGATCTTCGCCGAGGGGCAGCGCCGCTACGTCGAGTCGCTCTCGGCCTACGCGCGCCAGTTCCTCGGGCAGATGGACAAGCCCGACGTCGACTTCATCGAGGGCCTCTCGCCCGCGGTCTCGATCGACCAGAAGTCCACGAGCCGCAACCCGCGCTCGACGGTGGGCACGATCACCGAGGTCTACGACTACCTGCGCCTGCTCTACGCCCGCGCCGGCAAGCCGCACTGCCCGCAGTGCGGCGAGGCGATCGGCAAGCAGACGCCGCAGGAGATCGTCGACCAGGTGCTCGCGATGGAGCAGGGCACCAAGTTCCAGGTGCTCGCGCCGGTCATCCGCGGCCGCAAGGGCGAGTACCTCGACCTGTTCCAGAACCTGCAGACGCAGGGCTACTCGCGCGCGAAGGTCGACGGTGTCGTCTACGCGCTGGCCGAGGTGCCCAAGCTCAAGAAGCAGGAGAAGCACCACATCGCGGTCGTCATCGACCGGCTGTCGGTCAAGGCCTCGTCCAAGCAGCGCCTCACCGACTCGGTGGAGACGGCGCTGCGGCTCGCGGACGGCCTGGTCGAGCTGGAGTTCGTCGACCTCGCGGAGACCGACCCGAAGCGGATCAGGGGCTTCTCCGAGAACCTGGCGTGCCCCAACGGCCACCCGCTCGCGATCGAGGACCTGGAGCCGCGGTCGTTCTCCTTCAACTCGCCGTACGGCGCGTGCGTGGTCTGCACCGGCATCGGTGTGCGCAAGGAGGTCGACCCGGAGCTCGTGGTCCCGGACGACGAGCTGAGCCTCGAAGACGGTGCGATCGCGCCGTGGGCGGGCGGGCAGACCGCGGAGTACTTCCTCCGGCTGCTGCAGTCGCTCGGCGAGACCATCGGCTACCGCATGGACACGCAGTGGCGGCACCTGCCCGCCAAGGTGCAGAAGGCGATCCTGCACGGCATCGACGAGCAGGTGCACGTCCGCTACAAGAACCGCTACGGCCGTGAGCGCTCCTATTACGCCAACTACGAGGGCGTCATCCCGTTCCTCGAACGGCGCCAGGAGCAGACCGAGTCCGAGTACATGCGGGAGAAGTACGAGGGCTACATGCGCGAGGTCCCGTGCCCCGCGTGTTCGGGCACCCGCCTCAAGCCGGAGATCCTCGCCGTCACGCTGCACCACGGCAAGAAGGGCGACAGGTCCATCGCCGAGGTCTGCGCGATGAGCGTGTCGGAGTGCTCCGACTTCCTCGACGGCCTCAAGCTCGGCAAGCGCGAGTCGATGATCGCGGGCGCGGTGCTCAAGGAGATCCAGGCCCGCCTGCACTTCCTGCTCGACGTCGGCCTCGACTACCTCTCGCTCGACCGCGCGTCCGGCACGCTGTCCGGCGGCGAGGCGCAGCGCATCCGGCTCGCCACCCAGATCGGTTCGGGCCTGGTCGGCGTGCTGTACGTGCTGGACGAGCCGTCGATCGGCCTGCACCAGCGCGACAACCACCGCCTGATCGAGACGCTGACGAGGCTGCGCAACCTGGGCAACACGCTCATCGTCGTCGAGCACGACGAGGACACGATCCGCGCGTCGGACTGGGTCGTCGACATCGGCCCCGGCGCCGGCGAGCACGGCGGCAAGGTCGTGCACAGCGGCCCGTACAAGAAGCTGCTGACGAACAAGGAGTCGATGACCGGCGCCTACCTGTCGGGCCGCAAGTCGATCCCGATGCCGGCCCAGCGCCGCAAGATCGACAAGAAGCGCCAGCTCACGGTCGTCGGCGCGCGCGAGCACAACCTGCGCGGCATCGACGTGTCGTTCCCGCTCGGCACCCTCACCTCGGTCACGGGCGTGTCCGGTTCCGGCAAGTCGACGCTGGTCAACGACATCCTGGCCACGGTGCTCGCGAACAAGCTCAACGGCGCGCGCCAGGTGCCGGGCCGCCACACCCGCATCAACGGCCTGAACGAGGTCGACAAGCTGGTGCGCGTCGACCAGTCGCCGATCGGCCGCACCCCGCGGTCGAACCCGGCCACCTACACCGGCGTGTTCGACCACGTCCGCAAGCTGTTCGCGGCGACCACGGAGGCGAAGGTCCGCGGCTACCAGCCGGGCCGCTTCTCGTTCAACGTCAAGGGCGGCCGCTGCGAGGCGTGCGCGGGCGACGGCACGATCAAGATCGAGATGAACTTCCTCCCGGACGTCTACGTCCCCTGCGAGGTCTGCAAGGGCGCGCGGTACAACCGCGAGACGCTGGAAGTGCACTACAAGGGCAAGACGATCTCCGAAGTCCTCGACATGCCGATCGAGGAAGCGGCCACGTTCTTCGAGCCGATCAACGCCATCTACCGCCACCTGCGCACGCTGGTCGACGTGGGTCTCGGCTACGTGCGGCTGGGTCAGCCGGCGCCGACGCTGTCCGGTGGTGAGGCGCAGCGCGTGAAGCTCGCGTCGGAGCTGCAGAAGCGCTCGACGGGCAAGACGGTCTACATCCTCGACGAGCCCACGACGGGCCTGCACTTCGAGGACATCCGCAAGCTGCTGGGCGTGATCAACGGCCTGGTGGACAAGGGGAACACCGTCATCGTCATCGAGCACAACCTCGACGTCATCAAGACGTCCGACTGGATCGTCGACATGGGTCCCGAAGGGGGCTCCGGCGGCGGTATGGTCGTAGCAGAGGGCACGCCCGAGCAGGTCTCTCAGGTCGAGAAGAGCTACACGGGGCAGTTCTTGCTGCAGGTGCTCGAAAATGAGGAGGTGTCAGCAGCAGGGTGATGATCCCACTCGATGCGCTGGCCCACCGCGAGCGCGCCATTCAGGCGTCGCGCGGCGAGCCCACGGCGTACCCCTTCAGCCTCGTTGAGGTGCTCGACTCGTCGGAGCAGGCACTCCGCCGCGTCGCGGCTGTCGGTTGGTTGCGGGCCCTGGAACGGCTTCCTCATCTAGTCGACAAGTGAACTAGGCCGGCCTGGTGAGACAGTGGAGTCTCACTAGAGCCGCAGTACAGCCGGTGAGGAATTCCCGGTTCGCTGTGAGATGTGTCCAGGAGCTGTCACTCGGACGAGCTATCCGGGATGATGGCGGCCGTGTCACTGAACCGCTATCGCTTCCGCAGCGTGTGGCACGTCGACGCGTCCCCGGCTGATGTGTACGAGGTGCTGTCCGACATCGCGAACTACCCGCTGTGGTGGCACGAGGTCCGGAGAGCCACGAAGATCGACGACGAGACCGGCGAGCTCCGCTGCCGGTCGTTCCTGCCGTTCGACCTGGTCGTGCAGGTCAAGCACAGCATCCGCAACCAGCAGGCCGGCTTGCTGCGGGCGACGCTGTCCGGTGATCTCGAAGGCTATGCGAGCTGGGAGATCATCGGCCGCGACGGCGGCACCGACCTCGTGTTCGACCAGGAGGTCGTGGTCAACAAGCCGTTGCTGCGACGCCTGGTGCTGATCGCCAAGCCGTTCTTCCGCGGCAACCACGACTTGATGATGCGCGGCGGCTTCAAGGGCCTGAGGCAGGTCCTCGAGGCGAAGGCCGCGAGCCGCGAGTCCTGATCAGGCGCGGCCGGACAGGTGCCGCACCAGCAACGCCAGCTGCTCCGCGTACTTCGCGGCGAACTCGGGCGTGGCCGGGTCCTCGCCGGTGATCTGGCCCGCCGTCTGCCGCAGCGTCAACGGTGCTGAGGCCGCCGCCATCAGGGCCAGCAGCAGGAACGCGGGGTCCAGGCCCGCGGGCAGTTCGCCGGCGGCCTGACGAGCCCGCATCTGTTCCACCTGACCCCGCAGGAACTCCCCGTCGGTCGGAGGGCTGTCACCCGCCAGGTTCGCCCACGCCCACATGCGGCTGTGGTCGGTGAGCGTGGTCATGACGAACCCCGCAGCCACCTCGTCCAGCGGTTGCTGCTGGCTCGCGAGTTCGGCGGAGGAGTGCCAGCTCGTGGCGAGCTCCTTGTAGATGCCTTCCTTGCCGCCGAAGTAGTACGAGATCAGCTGCTTGTTCACGCCTGCCCGCGCCGCGATGTCCGTCGTGCGCGTGGCCGCGTACCCCTTCGCGCCGAACTCCGCCGCGGCCGCTTCCAGGAGCAGGGACCGCGTGCGTTCCGGGTCGCGCTTGCGTTCCGAGGCGCGGGGAGAACGGCGTTGATCCACGGCGACACGGTAGCCGACGGGCAGTTTTCAACCAACGGGTTGACTTAATCAACCAGGCGGTTGAAACTCGGCGACATGAGAATCGCAGTGATCGGTGGGGGAATCGGCGGGCTGTGCCTGGCGCACGGGTTGCGCAGGGCCGGCGTGGACGTGGCGGTGTACGAGCGCGACCTCTCGCGCACGGATCGCCTGCAGGGGTACCGGGTGCACATCAACCCGCACGGTGCCGCTGCGTTGAGGGAGTGCTTGCCCGCGGCGAGCTGGGAGCGGTTCGAACGGAGTGCGGGGACCGGCGGAAACGGGTTCGGGTTCCTGACCGAACAGCTCAAGCCCCTGCTGGTGCTCGACCCGGACGAGGAGAAGCACTACTCGGCCAGCCGGATCACGCTCCGGCAGGTGTTGCTCGACGGGCTGGACGTCCGGTTCGGCAAGCGGTTCGAGCGCTACGAGCAGGGCGACGACATCAAGCTGCACTTCGAGGACGGCACGGCCGAGTCCTGCGACGTGCTGGTCGGCGCGGACGGCATCCGCTCGCGGGTGCGCGCGCAGTACCTGCCGCACGCGGGCACGGAGAAGATCGGCGTCACGGCGATCGCGGGGAAGCTGTTCCTCGACGACAACGACTGGGTGCCGCGGGAGCTGGTCGACAGGGCCAACACGATCGTCCCGACGTCCCGGGCCGGCATGTTCCTGGCCGCGCACGACGGGCTCGGCGTCACCGACGACGACGATCTGTTGTTCGACAACGTGCGTCCCTACCTGATGTGGGCCTACGCGGCCGCGGACCTGACCGTCCACGATGGACAGGACCTGCAACGCGAGGTGCTCGCCAGGATCGCGCGGTGGAGTCCCGAGCTGACCAGGATCGTCGAGGCCTCGCCCGCCGAGACCATCAGCGAGTGGCGCATCCGGTCGTCCAGGCCGATCGACCGCTGGCAGCCGACGAACGTCACGTTGCTCGGCGACGCCGTCCACGCGATGACGCCGATGAGGGGCATCGGGGCGAACATCGCGCTCAGGGACGCGCAACTGCTCGCGCGGTGCATCGCCGAAGGTGGCGACGCCATCGCCAGGTACGAGAAGGCGATGTACGACTACGGCTTCGCGGCCGTGCGCGACTCGCTCCGGGCCGCACGCCAGTTCGCCGACGGTGGCCCGGTCGCGCGGACGATCTTCAAGACCGTGCTCAGGACCGCGAGCGCCGTGCCCGCGCTGAAGCGCGCGATGTTCTGAAAATCACTTTGAACCGTTCTGGCCCGCTCTGCGTGTGATGGGCGTCGGAGCACTAGCCAGGAGGTTCAGGATGATCCGCAAGAGCGTTGCGGTCGTCGCGCTGGGGTTGATCTCGCTGACCGCCTGCGCGGGTACGCCGGAGAGCAAGCCGGTGGCACAGCAGCAGCAAGAGGGCGCGGTGGCGTTGAAGACCGCGGAGATCGTGGACCTCGGCCCGGTCGTCACCGACGACAAGGGCTTCACCCTGTACCGGTTCGACGGCGACAAGCCGGGTGAGTCCACTTGCGACGGTGAGTGCGCGGCGGCCTGGCCTCCTGCCACGGTGCCCGGCGAGAACTTCTCGGTGGACGGCGTCGAGCAGGGCCTGGTCGGTTCCCTCGTCCGCAAGGACGGCAGCCGCCAGATCACCGTCGGCGGCATGCCGCAGTACCGGTTCGCCAAGGACACCAAGCCCGGTGAGACCAAGGGCCAGGGTCTGCAGGGCAAGTGGTTCGCCACCGGCACGGACGGCGCCCGCACCCAGCTCGCGGCCCGGACGGGTGTCGTCGCGGGGCTCGGCGCGGTGCTGACCAACAACGCGGGCCTCACGCTCTACCGGTTCGACGACGACACGGCCCAGCCACCCGTGTCCACTTGCGACGGTGGCTGCGCGGAGAACTGGCCGCCGGTCATCGTCGAGGGCGACACACCGCGGGTGAAGGGCGTCGACCCGAAGCTGCTCGGCACGGTGACCCGCACGGACGGGAAGAAGCAGCTGACCGTCGCGAACTGGCCGCAGTACACGTTCAAGAACGACGGCAAGCCCGGTGAGGCCAAGGGCGTCACGGTGCCGAAGTGGTCCGCCACCGCCACCGACGGCAAGAAAGCCCAGCAGAACAAGGCGATCGCGCTCACCAGCGCGACCGTCGGGGACCTCGGCGTCGTCGCCACCGACTCCGACGGCATGACGCTCTACCGGTTCGACGACGACACCGCGGAACCGCCGGCGAGCAACTGCTCCGGCGACTGCGCGGTGCAGTGGCCGCCCGCCTTCGTCAGCGAGGGCTTCCAGGTGCAGGGCGTGGACGCCTCGCTCGTGGGGACGATCGAGCGGGACGGGAAGAAACAGCTCACCATCGCGGGGTGGCCGCAGTACCTGTTCGCAGGGGACCAGGTCTGCGGTGAGGCCAACGGGCAGGGCGTTGGCGGGAAGTGGTGGGCCACCAAGGCCGACGGAAGTCGCGCCGGCCGGTAAGAGGGGAGAGGAAGGTCCCGGCGGGAGGCACTCCGCCGGGACCTTCTTCCTACTTGAGGCGCAACAGAAGTGCCTGTTCCGGTTCGAGCACCGGCAGCTGGACGCCGACCTCCGCCAGCACGGAACCGGGCAGCTCCACCGGCTCCCAGTCCGGGGTCAGCCGCTGGGTCAGCCTGGGCCGCCCGGCAGGGGCGTCGAACGACAGCCGGTACGTCCGCGACGGGTCGAGTCCGGGCAGCCGCACCCGCCGCGGCTTGTTCTGCACCGAGGTCGCGAGCTGCACGTACCCGAACAGGGCCTCGGACCGGTCGGGGGCGACGACTCCGTGCACCCACGCCGAGGGGTCCGGGTGGTCGGAGTGCACGGTGACACCGGTGTGCACCAACGACCGCACGTCCTTGTAGTACTCGATCGCGGCCCGCAGCCCGTCGCGTTCCTCGGCCGTGGCCGAGTTGATGTCCCACTCGATCCCGAAGTGCCCGAACATCGCCGTGGCCACGCGGAACGACAGGTCGTGCACGCGTCCGGTCGTGTGCGACTTCGTGGGGCCGACGTGCGCGCCCATCAGCTCCGGCGGCAGGAACACGCCGGTCCAGCGCTGGATCAGCTGGCGCTCCAGGGCGTCGTTGCAGTCCGACGTCCACACCCGGTCGGTGCGCGAGAGCACGCCGAGGTCGATCCGCCCGCCGCCGGACGAGCAGCTCTCGATCTCCACTTGCGGGTGCCGGAGCCGCAGTTCGTCGAGGAGCCGGTAGAACGCGGCCGTCTGGTCGTGCACGCGCGAACCGATCAGGTCGCGGTTGTGGTCCCACTTCACGAACGCGATGTCGTTGTCCGACAACACCGACGAGACGCGGTCGAGGATGTGCGCGTACGCCTCGGGGTGCGCGATGTTCAGCACCTGCTGGTTGCGCGACGGCGGCGGCAGCACGCCGGGACGCGGTCCGAGCACCCAGTCCGGGTGAGCGCGGTAGAGGTCGGAGTCGGTGTTGATCATCTCGGGCTCGAACCACAGCCCGAACTCCATGCCGAGCGCGCGGACGTGCTTGATCAACGGCGTCAGCCCGTCCGGCCACACCGTCTCGTCGACGTACCAGTCACCGAGGCCGGCGGAGTCGTCGCGGCGGTGCCGGAACCAGCCGTCGTCCAGCACGAACCGCTCGACGCCCATCGCGGCGGCGGTGTCCGCGAGCGAGGTCAGCCGCGCGAGGTCGTGGTCGAAGTAGACGGCCTCCCACGTGTTGAGCACGACCGGGCGGGGCCGCAGTGCACGCTCCCGCAGCTGCTCGTGGAACGCGGCGCTGATGCCGTCGATGCCGGTGGACGAGTAGGCCGCGTAGAGCCACGGCGACTCGTACTCCTCGCCCGGCGCGAGCGTGATCTCGCCCGGCAGCAGCAGTTCGCCACCGCCCAGGACGGGTGAGCCGTCGACCAGGTTCTCCGCGTACGTCACGTGGTTGCCGCTCCACGCCACGTGCAGCGCCCACACCTCGCCGTCGCGGAACGAGAACCCCGGCGTGCCGGCCAGCAACCCGATGGTCGCGTCGTGCCCGGTGCGGCCCCGCCGGCTCTCGCGCACCCACGACCCGTACTGCAACGCCTGTCGCTGCGGCGAGCGCTCGCGGCTCCAGCGTCCGGTGAAGTCGAGCAGTTCGGTGGCGTGCGCGGGGATGGGAAGCGCGGTTTCCAGGCCCTCCAGCGAATACGGCGTCTCACCGTCGTTGCGGACGACGTGCCGCAACCGGAGCATGCCGGACGGCAGCAGCTCCAGGGTGCCGGTCACGGTCAGTCCCGCCGCCTCGTCCGACGCGACGTAGCGGAAGATCGAGCCGTCCTCGCCGGAGAACGACGTCACCGCCAGCGCGGGCGCGAAGTGCTCGCCGCCGCGGTGGCCGCGCAGTCCGGGACGGCCGACGTACCCGGCGCCGGCGTCGGGCAGCAGTGCGAGCGGGACCGGCACGTCCGGCGCGTTGTTCGGGTTGGTCCACGAAACGACGTCGACCAGGCCGCGCAGCGCGGCCTGGTCGACGTCTCCGAGCGTTCGCCCCCAGTGCGTCACGACCGGCAGGCTCGCGCCCGCGAGGGTGATGACGACGCTGGAGGTGTCGTCGTGCAGGTGCACGACCTCCGTGTTGCTCATGCGGGCCCCGTCCACATCAAACACAAATGAACATTGCGCCGATCCTCAGACGCGGGCGGGGTGTTGTCAAGCGTTGGGGAATGTTGAGTTGTGTCCGATCAGACGACCAGGCTGAGCACCGCGGCGACCACGAAACCGACCACCGAGAGGATGGTCTCGAGGACCGTCCACGACTGCAGCGTCTCCTTCACCGACAGCCCGAAGTACCGCGACACGATCCAGAACCCGCCGTCGTTGACGTGCGAGGCGATGATCGAACCGGACGCGATGGCCATCACGACCAGCGCGAGCTGCGGCTGCGAGTAGTTCAGGTCCGCCAGCACCGGTGCCACGATGCCCGCGGTCGTCACGATCGCGACCGTCGCCGACCCCTGCGCGATGCGGATGACGCAGCTGATCACGTACGCCAGCGCGATCACCGGCAGGCCGATGCCGGACAGCTCGGTCGCCAGCGTCTTGCCGATGCCCGTCGCGGCCAGCACGGCGCCGAAGAAGCCACCGGCACCGACCACGAGCAGGATCATCGCGACCGGCTTCAGCGAGGCGGCGGACAGTTCCGCGACCTTCTCCCGCGTCATGCCGCGCCGGAAACCCAGCAGCCAGAACGCGAGCAGCACCGAGATCGTCAGCGCCACCGCAGGCGTGCCGAAGAACGTCGCCACCGAGTACAGCCGCGTGCCCTTGGTCAGCAGGATCGAGCCGAACGTGCCGGCGAGGATCAGCACCAGCGGCAGGCCGATGATCGAGAGCACCAGGCCGAGCGACGGCGGTTCGCGATCACCGTTGTCCTCGCGGGCCAACTCGGCCGCTGCCAGCATCTCCTCCGGCACCGGCACGTTGATGCGCTTGCCGATCCAGTACGAGTACAGGACACCACCGACGAACCACGACGGGAGCGCCACCGCGAGACCCATGATGATGATCCAGCCGAGCGACACGCCCAGGAGACCGGCCGCCGCCACTGGTCCCGGGTGCGGTGGCATGAACGCGTGCATGACCGAAAGGCCTGCCAGCAAAGGCATGCTGAACAACACGATCGACTTGCCGCTGCGCTTGGCCGCCACGTAGACGAGCGGCGCGAGCACGAAGATGCCGATGTCGAAGAAGACCGGCACACCGAAGATCAGACCGGCGAGGCCGATCGCGACCGGTGCCCTCTTCTCGCCGAACGCGTTCATCAGCTTGTCCATCAGGACCTGCGCGCCGCCGGACGCCTCGAGGATCGCGCCCAGCAGCGTGCCGAGCCCGATGATCGCGGCGATGTGCCCGAGGATCGAGCCGAAGCCCTTCTCCAGCAACGAGTCCGAGGCCTTCTGCGCCGACCCGACCAGTTGCTCCACCGGCACGCCCGCCAAGAGGGCGACCAGCAGCGCGACGACGATCAGCGCGATGAACGGCTCGACCTTGAACTTGATGATCAGTAGCAGCAGCACCGCGATGCTGACCACGGCGAGGGTGAGCAAGCCCCCTGTTGAGTGTTGCAACCAGTCGATCACGGGCGGCTCCTGAGTGAATGGCCTGGCAATGAGCCGGTGGCGGTTCCGTCGTCGATCACCGTCACCCCGTTGCAGAACACGTACGGGATGCCGGCAGCCTGCTGTCGCGGCTCGTCGAACGTCGCCGTGTCGGCGATCGTCGAAGGGTCGAACAGCACCAGGTCGGCCGCGTAGCCCTCGCGGACCAGACCTCGGTCGGTGAGCCGCAAACGCTTGGCCGCGCGGCCGGTGAGGTGCTCGACGCACTCCTCCAGGCTCAGCACGCCCAGTTCGCGGACGTAGCGCGCGAAGTACCGGGGGAACGTGCCCCACGCGCGCGGATGTGGCCGGTCGCCGACCAGCAGCCCGTCGCTGCCGCCGGTGTGCGCCGGATGCTTCATGATCGCCTGCACGTTCTCCTCGTGGCCCACGTGCATGAGGCAGGACGTACCCATCCGCTCGTCGATCAACACGTCGAAGTACAGGTCGGCCGGTGCGCGCCCGAGTCGCAGCGCGGAGGCGTGGACGCTGGCGCCGACGAGGTGCGCGTTGCGGTCGTTGCGGACGCCGTTGATCTCGATGGAGTCCCAGTCGACCGGCACGCCGTGGCAGCCGTCCGAACCGATCTCCTCGATCTCGGACCGGATGCGTTCGCGGATGTCCACATCGGACAACCTCGCCAGCGCCCTCTCCGGCCCGCCTTCCGTGGCCCACGAGGGCAGCAGCGCACTCAGGTACGTCGCCCCTGGCAGGTACGGGTAGGTGTCGAGCGAGATGTCGGCGCCGTCCGCCATGGCGTCGTCGAGCAACGCCAGCAGTTCCGGTGCCTTGCCCTTGTTGACCGGGAAGTTCATCGTCGCGTGCGCGAGGTGCAGCGCGCAGCCCGACCGCTTCGAGACGTCCACCATCTCGGCGTAGGCCTCCAGCGCGCCGGCGCCGTAGCTGCGGTGGTGCGGGCTGTAGAAGCCGTTGTGCTGCCCGACGACCTCGCAGAGCTGCACGAGCTCGGACGTGTCCGCGTACATGCCCGGCGTGTAGGTGAGCCCGGACGACATGCCCATCGCGCCCTCGGCGAGCGACCGCGCGAGAACGGATTTCATGGCGTCCATTTCGGACTCGGTCGGCCGCCGGTCGTCCCAGCCGACGACGAGCATCCGCAGGGTTCCCTGCGGCACCAGGTACGCGGCGTTCACCGCGATGCCCCGGTCGAGCCGGTCGAGGTACTCGCCGACCGAGCGCCAGTTCCAGTCGAAGCCCGGCGGGTCGTCGTTCCACCCGGCGAGCTGGCCGCGCAGCGTCGCGAGCACCTCGTCGTCCACCGGCGCGTAGGACAGGCCGTCCTGGCCGAGCACCTCGGTCGTGACGCCCTGCGAGACCTTCGCCAGGTGGCCGGGTTCGGCGAGGACCCGCAGGTCCGAGTGCGAGTGCATGTCGATGAACCCCGGCGCGAGCACCAGCCCGTCCGCGTCGATCGACCGCGTGGCGCTCACCCCTGTCCCGATGGACGAGATGACGCCGTCCTTGATCCCCACATCCGCCTGGTAGGCGGGTGCGCCCGTGCCGTCGGCGATCAGCGGGCCGCGCAGGACGACGTCGTCCATCGGTGCACTCCTTCTAGAAGTAGGTGCGGATCAGGTCGACCACGGTCGTGCCCTGCACGACCGGGATCAGCTGCCACTTGTCGAACACCGTGCAGGGGTGCGACAGACCGAGGCCGATCCAGTCGCCGACGCGGACGGTGGCCTCGGGGCCGAGCCGCAGGAACGCGTGCTGGTCGTTCAGCGCGGTGACCATCGCCCCCGCCAGCGGGGCGATCGCGCCGTCGCCGCGGCGGATGAGCTGCGGTTCCGGCAGGCCCTCGTCGAACGACGCGTCGCGCTTGCCGATCGTCAGCAGCGCCAGGTCGCGCTGCGGCCGTGACGTCACCTGGGCCCAGGCCCGCAGCGCGGAACGGAACGGCTCCACGCCGTCGATCCGCGCGAACGGCGAGATCCCGCGGTAGAAGCCGTCGTCGTGCGTGATGTACGCACCGCTGCGCAGCACCGGGGTCACCGGCATCGGCCACGGCTGCGACAGCGTCGCCGCCACCTGGTCGAAGTACGCGCTGCCACCCGCGGTGACGATCACCGAGTCAAGCTCGTCGAGCAGCCCGCCGTCGGCCAGGCGCAGCACGAGCGTGCGCAGGTCGGTCAGGTAGCGGTCCACGACGGCCTGCGACGACTCGGACGCGTCGTGCGCGAGCGCGCCCTCGTAGCCGCCGGCGCCCACCAGTCGCAGCACCGGGCTCTGGTCCACCGCCCGCGCCACGGCCAGTGCCGTCTCCAGGTCACGCGCACCCGTCCGGCCGCCGGGGGCGCCGAGCTCGACCAGCACGTCGACCGGCCGGGACGGCTGGAGCTCCTGCAGCGTCTCGCTCATCAGCGCGACCCCGGCCTCGGAGTCGGCCCAGCAGCTGAACTCGAAGCCGGGATCCCGGTCGAGTTCGCGGACCAGCCAGCGCAGCGCGGCCGGGTCGAGGAGCTGGTTGGCCAGCAGGATCCGGTTCACCCCGAACGCCCGGTAGACCCGCAGCTGCGACGCGTTGGCCGCGGTCAGGGCCCACACGCCGTGCTCCATCTGCCGCTGGAACAGCTGTGGAGCCATCGTCGTCTTGCCGTGCGGCGCCAGCTTGACGCCGTGGCTGTCGCACCACTTCGCCATCGTGGTCAGGTTGTGCGCCAGCGCGTCGGCGTCAAGCACGACGAGCGGCCCGACGAACTCGTCGCCGAACAGGTCGAGGCGCTGGTCGGCGACCTCGCCGATGGTCGAGCCGAACGTGCTCGACGGCAGGCCCTTGAAGCGCCAGCTGACCTGTTCCGACCTGATGTCCGCGACGGCCGCGAGGTCCATCTCCATCAGATGTTGCATATTTTGCAACTCCCATTGCGCGATGTGATGCTGAGTTGTGTAGCATTCGGTCTCGCCGCCGTCAACGAACACCCTCTGGAGCGCGCATGCGGTTCGATCACGTCGGCGGTGTCGTGTGTCTCGGCGAGACCATGGTGATGATGGTTCCGGCTGAACCCGGTCCCGTGCACCTGGTCCGAACCTGGCACAGGGCCGTCGGTGGCGCCGAGTCCAACGTCGCCGTGCACCTGACGCGCCTCGGCGTCCGGTCGTCGTGGGTCAGCGCGGTCGGCGACGACTCGTTCGGGCTGGCGGTGCTCGACGCGGTGGGCGGCTTCGGCGTCGACGTCTCGCGCGTCCGGGTCGATCCGGCGCGCCCGACCGGCCTCTACGTCAAGGAGGCCTCGCCGCACGGCAGCCCGGTGCGCTACTACCGGCGCGGTTCGGCGGCCTCGGGCATGGGGCTGGAGATGATCGACCGGCTCGGCCTCGGCGAGGTGAAGCTGGTGCACCTCAGCGGCATCACGGCCGCCCTGTCCGACTCGTGCCTCGCGATGATGCGCGAGCTGCTGCGCCGGCCGCGGCACGGGTTCCTGATCTCGTTCGACCTGAACTGGCGGCCCGCGCTGTGGACCGGCCGCGACCCGCGCGTGCTGCGCGAGCTCGCCGACATGGCGGACGTCGTGCTGGCGGGCTCCGACGAGGCGGAACTGGTGTGGGGCACGGGGGATCCCGCCCGGTTGCGGCGGCTGCTGCCCGGCCCGGCGTCGCTCGTGGTCAAGCAGGGCGCCGACGGCGCGACACTGCTGGAAGGCGGTTCGTCGTACTTCGAGCCCGCGCTGGAGGTCGACGTCGTGGAACCGGTCGGCGCGGGTGACGCGTTCGCGGCGGGCTTCCTCGCGGCCACCCTAGCGGGCGAGTCCCCGTCGGTGCGGTTGCGCGCCGGGCACCTGCAGGCGGCGTCCGCTTTGCTCACCGCCGAGGACGTCGGAGATCCTTTGCCGGACGACGTGACGGTACCGCTGCTGCACGCCGACCCGCAGACCTGGGCGTCCGCCCGCTTGGAGGTGTGATGAGCCAGAGTCTCGACAGAGCGCTCACCCTGGTGAGCCAGCTCGCCACGGGCCCGAAGACGCTGGACGAGCTGTCCGGCGTGATCGGCGTCCACAAATCCACGACGCTGCGCTTGCTGCGCACGCTCGAGTCGCACCGCTTCGTGCAGCGCGACGGCGTGCACCACTACCGCCTGGGCACGGCGCTGTTCGACCTCGCCAACCGGGCACTGGAGGAACGCGACGTCCGCCGCGCCGCCGAACCCGCGTTGCGGGACCTCAACTCCCGTCTCGGCCACACCGTCCACCTCGCGTCCTACGAGGACGGTGAGGTGATCTACATCGACAAGTACGAGTCCAGGCACCAGATGCGCATGTACTCGCGCATCGGCCGCCGCGCGCCGTTGCACTGCACGGCCGTGGCGAAGATCCTGCTGGCCGACCTGCCCGCGCCGGCGCTGCAGAAGGTGGTGTCCGGCATGGAGTTCCCGCGCCTGACCGAGAACACCATCCTCAGCCCGGCCGCGTACCTGGCCGAGCTGGACCGCGTGCGCGCCCGCGGTTACGCCGTCGACAACTCCGAGCACGAGGACTTCATCCACTGCATCGCGGCCCCGATCAAGGGAGCGCGGGGCGAGGTGCTCGCGGCCGTGTCGATGTCGGTGCCGAAGGTGCTCCTCGACTACGAGGGCCTGCTGTCACACCTGCCAGACCTGCTCGCCACCGCCGAAGCTGCATCAGTCGAATGCGGTTATGTTCCAAGGTAAAGGGGAATTCCGTTGTCCAAGGTAGAGATCAAGACCGCTGACGCTCC
Source organism: Lentzea sp. NPDC051208 (assembly GCF_040682435.1). Classification (NCBI taxonomy): domain Bacteria; kingdom Bacillati; phylum Actinomycetota; class Actinomycetes; order Pseudonocardiales; family Pseudonocardiaceae; genus Lentzea; species Lentzea sp. NPDC051208. The sequence continues at coordinate 291,696 of NZ_JBFBAW010000011.1, forward strand.
GCAGCCGGTGGCCCGCTTCTCGCAGGGAGTGCGCAAGGGCAACATCCTGCAGGTGGCCGGACAGGTCGCGTTCGACCCGAAGTCGGGCGAGATCGTCGGCACCACCGTCGCCGAGCAGACGCGCCAGACGTTCGCGAACCTGCACGCCGTCCTCGCCGCCGGTGGCGCGTCGATCGACGACGTCGTGATGATCCGCGTCTACCTCACCGACACCGCGCACTTCGCCGAGCTGAACGAGGTCTACGGCGAGTTCGTCACCGACCCGGCGCCCGCCCGCACCACCGTCTACGTCGGGCTGCCCGCCGGGCTGCTGGTGGAGATCGACGCGCTGGCCGTCGTCGACTGACCGTCTCGCAGAACGACAACGGCCCCGCGGAGCGATCCGCGGGGCCGTCGTCGTGCTGCCGGTCGTTCAGCGCCGGGTCTTGCCGCCCGAGTAGAGCACCGCGGAGTCGCTGACAGCGGTCCGCGCCGAGGGCGTCGTGCCGAACGAGCCGAGGTAGGTGTAGATCTCACCCTTCGGGTCGCGCCACGTGAGCAGGACGTCCCCGTTGTTCGTCTTGATCATCGTGGGGTCGGTGCCCGCCTCGTGGGTGTCGCGGATCTCCCAGGCGCGGAACGGCAGTGAGGCGGTCGACTGCCCGGTGGTGTGCACGAACCCGTTGGCGTCGCGGGCGCTCAGCTCCAGGCTGCCGGTGCCTGCCAGCACCGCCGCGGGCGCGCCGGCGGCGACCAGGGAACCCACCTGCTGCCACGTGCCGGGGAAGCCGGAGGTGCCTTCCCGCTGGGTGTGGATCCTGTTGTCGGTCCGCCGGACCACCACCTGCACCTTGCCGTCCGCGTGCACGACGGCGGCGGGCTTGCCGACCACGTCGGTCACGCCGGTGCTGCGCGCGGCCGCGAGTGCCGTGCCGTCGAACTTGCTCGCCCGCACGGAACCGTCCGCGTACCGGCCGACGATCTCGATCGCGTTTCCGTTGCGCAGTGCGGAGAAGTCCGCGGTCAGGCCGGAGCCGCCGAGCGAACGCCACGCGCCGAACGTGCCCTTCGCCGGCGCGCCCCACAGCACGAGCTGCTTGCTGTACCAGAGGCCACCGGAGGCGTCGACCCCGAACGAGACGAGCAGGCCGTCCTTGTCCTTCACCATCACGGGGCTGCTGACGAACTTGCCCGAGAGGCTGGAGAAGGAGGCCGACCACTGGTTCAGGTTCTTGCCCGTCTGCGTGCGACCGCGAATTCCGGCGTCGGCGGTGCTGTTGGCCTGGACCTCCAGCCTGCCGTCCCCGTAGACGCCGAAGCCCACCTCGCCGGTGAACTGTTCGTGGCCGAAAAGGGGCGTGTGGTCCACCAGCAGGATGTCGCCGGTGTGCCGCTGCCTGCCGTGCAGCAACTTGCCCCCGTCGACGAGGAAGTAGTTCGCCAGGTTGTCGTCACCCTGGTACGCCGCGAGGGGCGCCGTGAAGTTCGGGGTCAGCGTCGGCGTGGCAGGGGGCGTGGGGCTGCCGCCGAGGATCTGGCACGCGTCCGGCGCGCCCTCGATCTGCCAGGCGGAGGACCAGCCGTCGGAGATGAACTTGCCGGCGTCTGTGGCCCAGGCGCCGTCGCCGAGGTAGCGGTACCAGCGCAGGTGGCCGGTGTCGGCCTTCAACGCGTAGAAGACGCCGCCACCGACGGAGGCCACGTCGGAGAACTGGCCCCAGCCGGCGTCGCCGACCTTGCGCTCGTACTCGAGCCAGCGCTGGCTGTCGGCGTCGTACTGGTAGCGGTAGAGCGCGCCGGCGGTCGAACGGGCGAACAGGCCGCCCACGCCGTCGGCGAAGATCATGTCGTACTTGTCGCCCCAGCCGGTGTCGATGATCCGTTCGGTCCAGATGCGGGTGTTCTCGTCGAAACGCCACCAGTGCAGGGCGTTGTCGGACGGGAATCCGTAGAAGTCACCGCGGGCGTCGATCGCGAGCCGCGTCTTGGAGGCGGCGTCACCCCAGCCGAGCCAGCCGGTGGCGATCGGGTCCGCGGTCCCGTTCTTCTCCCAGCCGTTGCCGTTCCAGACGAACTTGTTGACGATGCCATCCGGCGTGAACTCGTAGGTGCGCCCGCCGGGACCGGTGCGCATCTGCCCGTCCCACGAGAACCCGATGCCGCGGTTGGCGTTCCAGACGGGATTGCCGTTCTCGGGTTCCTGGTGCGCCCTGAGCTCCAGGCCGGTGTCGGCGTGCCGCACGAAGACCGGCGCGGCCGTCTGGCAGGACAGCGTGCCCGCCGCGATCGCCGACGTGGCGAGCGCGGGCGTGACAAGACTTGCGGCGATGACTGCCGTCACCGCGATTCCTCTTGCTCTCACAGCATTTCCCCGGATCTGTGGTTGGGCATGGAAAGGACCGTCCTCAGTGGAGGCGACTCCACCGAGGACGGTCTGGGAGGAGGTCAGGACTTCGTCTTGCCGCCGGTGTAGGCCGGCGCCGTGCCGGCCGTGCTCGCCGTCGCCGAACGCTGCGCGAGAGCCGGGCCGAACGTGCCGCGGTAGGCGTAGACCTCGCCCATCGGGTCGCGCCACGCGACCATCAGGCTGTTGTCGCTCCAGAGGACCATGGCCGGGTCGGTCGCGGCCTCCTGGAAGTCGCGGACCTCCCAGGCGCGGAAGCCGGTGGTGTCCTGGCTCGTGCCCGTGGTGTAGATGAGGTTGTCGTTGCCGCGTGCCGCCACCTCGACGGTGTTGTTCACGGTGACGACGGCTGTGGGAGAGCCGGCGGCGACCAGGCCGCCGACGACCGTCCACGTGCCGGGGAAGCCCGCCGAGTTCTGCTTCTGCGTGTAGATCTTGTTGTCGTTCTTGCGCACCAGCACCCGGACCGTGCCGTCGTGGTGCAGCACGGCGGCGGGCTTGCCCTTGACGTCGGTACCGCCGAGGTTCGTCCACGTGCCGAGCGTCGTGCCGGTCACGCGGGCGACGCGGACGGAGTTGTCGGTGTGCCGTGCGACCACGTCGAACGAGTTGCCGTTGGGCACCACGGTGAAGTCGGGGGTGAGACCCGAGCCACCGAGCGAGCGCCACGCCGTGAAGCGGCCGTCCGCGGCGATCTGCTTGCGGTACCAGAGCTGTCCTTCGGCGCCGACGCCGAACGACGACTGCAGGCCGTCGCTTCCCTTGGCCAGCACGGAGTCTCCCGCGAGGTGACCCCGGTGCCTCAGCACCGGGCCGTCCGCGGGGAAGTAGCCGTTCGGGGTCACCTGGGTCTTGCCGCGCGTCTCGGCGTCCTCGTGGCTGTGCGCCTGGACCTCGAGCGTGTTGGCGAGGGTCGCACCCACCGCGGTGGCCGTGTTCAGAGCCGCCGCGGGCTGACCGGTGTACTTGGTGTAGCCGTTCAACGGCTGGTGGTCGACCAGCAGCAGGTCGCCCGAGTGGCGCTGCTTGCCGTGGTAGAGGGTGCCCTGTCCGTTGACGAAGAAGTAGTTCGCCAGCTTCTCCGCGGTCGTGCCCTCGACCAGCGTGAGCGGAGCGGTGAAGTTCGCCTGGATCGCAGGCCGTGGCGTGGCCGGGTAGCCGAGGAGCCTGCAGTCGCTGGGGTAGGCGACGACGTCGAGTTCGTTGAACCAGCCGGTGCCGACGATCTTGCCGAGGTTCGTGTTCGGGTCACCGGGGGCCCAGGTGTTGCTGTCCTCGAGGTAGCGGTACCAGAGCAGCTGGCCCTGGCCGTTCTGGCCGGGCCACGTGCCGTAGAGGACGTCGCCACCGGGGGAGAAGACGCGGTTGAACATGTTCCAGCCGGCCCCGACGTACAGCCCGTACTGCAGGAACCGGTCGGCCACGGCGTCGTAGCGGTAGCGGAACAGCTGGCCGTCCGGCTTGCGGGCGTACAGCACGCCGTCTCCGGCCGCGACGATCAGGTTGTACTGGTCCCAGCCGGTGTCGAGGACCTTGCCGCCGCCCGTCTCCGCGGTCCAGCCGCCGTCGTCACCGCCCTCCCAGACGAACATCTTCAGCTTGCCGTCCGCGTTGATCTCGAACAGCCGGCCCTTCTCGTCGACCGTCACCTTGTTGCGGTGCTCGGGCTGGCTGTAGCGGGCCCAGCCGTTGCCCACGGAGCGGTACTGCCCGCCGCCGGGCATCGTCGCCCAGCCGGGGCCCGTCGGCGTGTCGATGATCCGGAGCCGGCGCAGGTCACCGGAGGCGGCACCCTGGTTGTCGCCGACGAGGTGGTAGACGATGCCGTCGGGGCCGGCGAGCGCGCGGCCGATCTGCCAGCCGCTGCTGGGGATGTCCTGCTTCGCGCCCCAGACGAAGTTGCCGTTCTCAGGCTCCTGGTGGGGGTAGCGGAAGACGGTGCCCTGCTGGGTGACACCGACGACGTTGACCGCGGAGTTGCAGTTGAGCGTCGAGGCGGCGGACGCGACGTCGACGCCTGGCACCACGATCAGGGACAGGCCCACCGCGCCGGCCAGAGCCGCACCCAGGCCGGATCTGCGCGCGCGAGTAGAACGCGTTGACATTAACTCCCCCAGAGCCGAGTCAATGTGGACAGTCGACGGCTGGTAGGCGTCGTTCCTGCGCCACAGTCTGCGGTTCGGACCGTAGCCCAGCAGGTCGGCAGATCACCAGCCCCAACTCGTCACAGCTCTCCCTGCCTCGTCCTGACGTGTCGGAAAGCCTTCTGGCCCTTGACACCGGCTCGGCGACCTGACGATGCTCAGCTGTCGGCATCTGGGGTTGACAGCGATTTCACACGCGCTGTTGTCGTAGAGGTTTCCTGGGGGTAGGTCCATGGCCAGCGGCCGTTTTTGGCGTGCGCGCATGCTTTTTCCGCGCTCTAGAAAAGGCAGGATCGCGGCCGTCGCAGGCCTGATCATGGTGCTGATGGTGGGCACCGTGGGCCCTTCGGCGTTGCAGCTGATCCCGCAGTGGGCCGCAGGGGGCGCGCTCGATCCGAGCGAGCTCGCACCTGACCAGAAGTGGGGCTCCGCGGCGGATCAGCCTCATGAGACAGAGGGCACCGGTGCGGCGAACCGCGCGATGCCGAAGTCCGAGCTCGCCAAGCACCCGCAGCCGAACTTCCCGGCGGCACCCACGCCTCCGCCGAACAAGGCGGAGCAGGTCGACGCGCCGAACGGGTTCAAGGGCTTCAACACCCAGACCAGCAAGGAGGACGCGGGCAAACGAGACGCGAACTCCCGCACCTACCGCAACTCCGACGGCACCCAGACCACCGAGTACTCGCAGTCGCCGCTGAACTTCCAGCGCCCCGACGGTTCGTGGGCGCCGATCGACACCACGATCGTTCCCGACGGCGACGGTTTCCGGAACGCGGCGGACTCCGTGGACACCCGCTTCAACGCCACCGCCTCGGAATCGCCGTTCGTGCGCATGCGCCTGTCCGGCGACCACGAGATGTCCTTCGGCTTCGCGGGCACGAGCGCGGCGAAGGCACGCGTCGAGGGCAGCAGGATCACCTACCCCGGTGTCGCGGCCCACACCGACCTGCGACTCGACGTCGCTTCGGGCGGTGTCAAGGAAACGCTCGTGCTGACGTCCCGCGACGCGGCGACCACCTGGCTGTTCCCGTTGCAGCTCAGAGGTTTGCAGGCCAAGGTCGTAGACGGCGCCGTCGTGCTGAGCGACAACGCCGGCAACGTCAAGGCCAGAGTCCCCGTCGGCGACATGACCGACGCCGCCGGTGCGGTGTCGACGGCCGTCACCTACGAGCTGGTCCCGCACAACGGCGGCCAGGCGCTGAAGATGACGGCGGACGCGGGCTGGGTGCGCGACGGCGCCCGGCGGTTCCCGATCGCCGTCGACCCGACGGTGAGCGGTCTGAACGCCGCCCCCGCGATCTCGACCAACGGTTCAAACGACTCGCTGACCGGCTCCACGCTGAAGTCCGGCGACGGCTACACCACCTACCTGCAGTTCAACACCAGCAACATCACCAACCACCGCGTGTTCGGTGCCCAGCTCTACCTGTCGAACTACGACGCGCCGTCGTGCCGGCCGCAGCCCATCAGCGTGCACCCGGTGAACCAGACGTGGGGCAGCGGTACGAAGGCGGTGCTGGCCACCGGCGGCGCGCTGGGCGGCGCCTCGTTCGCCTACGGCCACGTCGGTCTCGGCCAGTCGCACTCGGCCTGTCCGCCGAGGCCGGAGGCCATCGACCTCGGTGAGGGCGGCCGGAACCTGGTGCAGGGCTGGGCGAAGGGACAGGCCAACAACGGTCTGGCAGTCAAGGCCCTCGCCGGCTGGAAGCTGTTCGCCGGTGCGGGCACGGCCAATTCGCCGCGTCTGTTCGTCACGAGCACGCAGTACGACGCGGGCTACCGCATCGATCGCGGCGTGCCGGAGCCGCCGGTGCACCGCACCAGTGACAGCGGGGCGGACCCGAAGCCCGCCGTCAAGATCACGGTGACGAACAAGAGCGGCCAGGACTGGACCGCGGGTGGGGGTTACAAGCTCTCCTACCGCGCGTTCAGCGCGACGGGGCAGCCGAAGGACGCCCGAGTGGCGGCCGAACTGGCGCCTGACGTCGTCGTCCGGCCGGGTCAGAGCGTCACGCTGGACGCCAGGGTGTTCCAGCTGGAGCCGGGCGACTACCTGCTCGACTTCAGCATGGTGCACAACAACACCTTCTTCACCGACGAGCAGATCCCCCCTGCCCGCCTGTCGTTGACGGTGTTCGAACTGCCGCCGATCGTCAAGGCGCAGTACCCGCCGGCCGGCCACTCCTCGCCGGTGCTCACACCGCAGCTGTGGGCCGACGCGGTGGACGTGGACGCCCCGCCGAACACGACGATCGACTACGAGTTCGAGGTCTGCCAGAAGAACGACGTCACCGGCGAGATCAACGTCGGCTGCCGAATGTCGCCGAGGTCGAAGTCGCGCACCTGGACCGTCCCGAAGGGATGGTTGCAGTGGAGTGAAACCTATTACTGGCGGGCCTTCGCGATCGACCCGGCGGGCACGCGCAGCGAGAAGCTGGAATTCAGCGCGCTGCTGACCGCGGTGCCGCAGCCCGACATCACCTCGCACCTGGGCGGCGCGCCCTACAGTGCCGGCGACCTCGACTTCGACCCGCAGATCGGCAACTACAGCACCGCCGCGGTCGACTCGGCCATCGGTGTCACGGGCCCCGAGCTCACGGTCTCCCGCACCTACAACAGCCTCGACCCGCGCAAGGACCTGGCGTTCGGCGCCGGGTGGTCGACGCGCTACGACATGCGCGTCGTGCCGGACGGCGACGGCACCGGCAACGTCGTGGTGACCTACCCCGACGGCCAGGCGGTGCGGTTCGGCAAGAACAACGAGGACGGCAGCTTCGACCCGCCGCCCGGCCGGTTCGCGACCTTCTACCAGGACGCCGCCACGTTGAACTACGTGCTGGTGGACAAGTCCAACACCACCTACACGTTCCGCTCCGACGGCAAGATCGCGTCGATCTACGACAACGCCGCCAGGCTCGTCGAGTTCGACTACGGCACCACCGGGCTGCTCAAGCGCGCGATCAACCGCACCAGCAACCGGACGCTGTGGTTCACCTTCTCGGGCAACCACGTCAAGGAGGTCCGGACCGACGCGCCGACCACCGGTGGCGTGCCGATCAAGTGGACCTACGAGTACTTCGGCGACCAGCTGAAGAAGGTCTGCGACCCGACCGGCGCGTGCACGCAGTACGAGTACTCCCAGGGTTCGCACTACCGGTCCGCGGTGGTGGACTCGAAGCCGGACTCCTACTGGCGGCTCGGTGAGCCGGCCGGCAACGCGGCGGTCAGCCAGGTCGCGACCAACCTGACGAAGGACTGGGGCGAGCACAGGAACACCACGCGCGACCACGCCGGCCCGCTCGCCGGCAGCCCCGACAGGGCGACCGGGTTCAACGGCACCAGTTCGCTGGTCAAGCTCCCCGACGGCGCGATCAAGAAGAGCCGCGACCTGTCCATCGAGCTGTGGTTCAAGACCACGACCGGTGGCCCGTTGATGGGCTTCCAGCACAAGCCGTTCGACGAGAACCCCGAAGGCGCCGTCCCGGTTCTGTACGTGGACAAGGACGGCAAGCTGCGCGGCCAGTTCTGGCACGGCAGGGTCTCGCCGATCACCAGCGCCGCCGCGGTCAACAACGACCAGTGGCACCACGTCGTGCTCACCGGTTCGCTCGCGGTCACCACGATGTACCTCGACGGCAACAAGGTCGGCGAGATCACCGGTGCCGAGATCGACGACAGCAGGCTGAACTTCGGCCAGATCGGTGCCGCGCACGCCGTCGGTCCCGCCGACTGGGCGCCGCACGGCTGGTGGCCGAACGAGGGCAAGAAGTTCTTCAACGGCCAGATCGACGAGGTCGCGCTCTACCAGCACCCGCTGGGCGAGGCCGCGATCAAGCAGCACTACGCCGCGCGTGAGCACTCGGACCAGTTGACCAAGGTCGTCATGCCGAGCGGCCGCGTTGCCGCGGAACTCACCTACGACACGACCAACGACCGCATCTCGGAGTACACCGACGAGAACGGCGGCACCTGGAAGCTGGGTCTGCCGCAGGTCTCCGGGACCGAGGAGAAGGACGCGGCGGGCCGTTCGATCAAGAACCTGGTCCGCTCGATCGAGGTGAACGACCCCGGCAAGAGGTCGCACTTCTTCGACTACGACCCGGTCAAGGGCCGGATCATCAGGTTCGTCGCCCCGCTGGGCATCGGCGTGCGGCACGAGGACAGACCTGATCCGTCCGTCGTGCCGACCACACCGACGGCGGCGGCGCCGTGCACCGCCGCCACGACGCCGAACCCCGACGGCAGCCCGACCTACTGCGGTGGCAAGACGGGCAACAACCCCAACTGGGTCGGCGGTCCCGTCCAGGGCCTCGGTGTCCGCTCCTACGACTACGACGAGAGCGGCTTCCAGCACGTCATCACCGACGAGAACGGCCACCAGGTCGAGCTCAAGCACGACGAACGCGGCAACGTGGTGTCGCGCAAGACCTGCCGGACGTCGTTGCAGTGCGACACGGAGTACTTCACCTACCACCCGCCGGCCGCCGGCAAGGTGAACGACACCGACCCGCGCATCGACAAGCAGCTCACCGCCCGTGACGCGCGTTCGGCGAGCGCGACCGACAACACGTACCGGACGGCGTCGGAGTACAACGCGCGCGGCGACCTGCTCAAGCAGACGATGCCCGACGGCTCGGCCGTCACGCACACCTACACCGAGCTGAGCCAAGGCACTGACTGCATCAGCAACAACGCACCGCTCGGACTTCTGAAGACCACGACGGACGGCCGGGGCAAGACCACCTGCTACCGGTACTACCCGAACGGCGACCTGCTCTCCGTCACCGAACCGCCGCGTGCGGAAGGTGCCAACGGCATCACCACCGAGTACAGGTACGACCTGATCGGCCGCAAGATCAGCGAGAAGCAGATCTCGGACGAGTACCCGGCCGGTCTGGAGACGAAGTTCGTCTACGACGGGCGGAACAAGCCCGTCGAGGTGACCGACGCCGCCGTCACGAACGCGGTGACCGGGGCCAAGCACACCAGGCACACCAGGACGACGTTCAACGCCGACGGCCTGCCCGAGCGGATCGACATCGCCGACCTGACCGGTGGTGACGAGACCAGGACGATCGCCTACGGCTACGACGACCGCGGCCGGCAGAGCTCGGTCACCGACGCCGAAGGCGCGACGACCTCGTACGCCTACGACGTCTTCGGCAACCGAACGTCCGTTGTGGACCCGCTGGGCACCAAGGTCGAATACGCCTACACGGCCCGCAACAAGCTCGCCGAGGTCCGCATGCGCGGCTTCCACGGCAAGCCGATCAGCGGTGGCATCGGCACCGGCGAGACCGCGGACAACGGGCAGATGCTCGTGATGGAGGCGTACACCTACGACCTGGGTGGACGGCTCGTGTGGCAGACGGATGCCATGGGCCGCAAGACGATGTACGACTACTACCAGAACGGCCTGCTGTTCCGGTCGCGTGCCGAGGTGCGCAACGCCGACGGCACGAAGTCGGCGAAGTTGCTGGAGGAGAACACCTACGACGCCGCGGGCAACGTCCTGACCCGCAAGGGCGCGGGCGACCGCGTCACGACGTACAAGTACAACACCAACAACCAGGTCGAGCAGATCGTCGCCGATCCGAACGGGCTGGGGCGCACGACTCTCTACACCTACGACGCGAACGGTCTCGTCAAGCAGATCGTCAAGTCGGGCCAGTCCTCCAACACCGGCGTGAACGCGGCCACGAGCGAGGTCGTCGACTACACCTACGACAGCGTCGGCAACCTGATCACCGAGGGGATCAAGTTCGGCCAGCAGTCGCTGAGCACGACGCGCGCCTACGACCGCCGGGGCCTGATGGTGTCGGAGACCGACCCGCGCGGCTTCACCACCGAGTTCTCCTACGACGAGCAGGAACGCCAGGTCCGGGTCAAGCAGCCCACCGTGGCCGTGGAGACCGGCGGCGCGGCACCGGTCGACGCCAGGCCGGAGAACGTGGTCGGGTTCAACACCTTCGGCAACGAGGTCCATTCGAAGAACGAGAACGGCCAGATCACCAAGCGGTTCTACGACAAGAACGGCCGCCCGCTGCGGGTGGAGCTGCCGGACTACGTGGCACCGGGCACGACCACGCCGATCAAGGCCGCCACGTCGACCAGGTACGACGCCGCGGGCAACGCCGTCGAGACGACCAGCCCCCGTGGCGCCGTCACCCGGTTCCGCTACGACCAGCTCGGCCGCATGGTCGAGCGGCAGGACCCGAAGGCGGATGCGCCGGCCGAGGTCGGCGGTGTGTGGAAGTACACCTACACGCACAAGGGCGAGCAGCTCTCGGCGACGGACCCGACGGGTGCGCGCACCGAGTCGACCTACGACGACCTGGGCCGTCAGGTGACGTCGTCGGTGCTGGAGCGCAAGCCCGTCGCCGCCGCGTTCACCACGTCGTTCGAGTACAACGACGCCGGTGAGCTGGTGAAGGCCACCGCGCCGAACAACGACGTCACCAGCTTCACCTACGACGCGCTCGGTCAGCGGATCACGTCCACCGACCCGGCGAACGTGACGACGAGGTTCGGGTACGACGGCTCCGGCCGTCAGGTCTGGCAGCGGGACGCCATGGGGCGCACCAGCTTCGTGAGCTACGACTCGGCCGGCCGGATGAAGAACCAGTTCAGCCTCGACGGCGCCGGAGCGATCCAGCGCCGCACGTCCTTCACGCACGACGCGGCGGGCAACGTCGAGACCGCGACCGACGCGATGGGCAAGACCGCGCGCTACACCTACGACGCGCTCGGCAGGATGACCCAGCAGGTCGAACCGATCTCGGACACCGAGAGCATCACGACCTCGTTCGGGTACGACGCCGCCGGCCAGCGGACCCGCTACACCGACGGCCGCGGGAACAAGTTCGTCACCACCTACAACTCGTGGTCGCTGCCGGAGTCGGTCGTCGAACCGTCGACCGAGGCTCATCCGAACACGGCCGACCGGACGTGGACGAGCACCTACGACGCGGCGGGCAACGTCGCGAAGATGGTGGCGCCCGGCGGAGTCACGAGGGAACGGCAGTACGACTTCCTCAACCGCGTCACGCGCGAGACCGGTTCCGGCACCGGGGTGGCCTCGGCCGAGCGGGTCCAGGCCTACGACCCGGTCGGCAGGCTGACCGAGTCCAACGCCCCCGGTGGCAAGAACGTCTTCACCTACAACGACCGCAGCGGACTGCTCACCGCGAACGGCCCGTCGGGTGACTCGTCGTTCGAGTACGACGAGCTCGGCAGGATGAAGACCAGGACGGACGTCTCCGGCACCGCCCGCTTCACCTACGACAAGGGCCGCCTGCACACCGCGACCGACAGCATCACCGGCACCGGCCAGGTGTTCAGCTACAACGCGGCCGGCCAGGTCTCGAAGATCCAGTACGGGACCAGCCGCAGCCGGGACGTCGACTACGACGCGCTCGGCAGGATGAAGTCCGACGTGGTGAAGGACGGCACTTCCGGCGCCACCGTCTCGTCGCTGGCCTACGAGTACGACAACAACGACCGCCTGACGCGGAAGGTGACGTCGGGTCTCGCAGGTGCGGGCGACAACACCTACACCTACGACCACGCGAACCGCCTGAAGTCGTGGACCGTCGGCGGCGTCACGACCGACTACGCGTGGGACGCCTCCGGCAACCGCACGAAGGCCGGCGCCAAGACCGCCGCCTTCGACGAGCGCAACAGGCTGAAGTCCGACAGCGACTACACCTACAAGTACTCGCCGTCCGGTGCGATGCTGTCGCGCACGTCGTCCGGCTTCGAGGAGAAGTTCTCCTTCGACGCCTTCGACCGGATGATCGCCGTGGGCCAGACGCAGTACGCCTACGACGGCTTCGACCGCGTGGTCTCCCGCAACACCAAGCAGTTCAAGTACGCCGGCACCGACATCGACCCGGTGTCCGACGGCGACTCGACCTTCGGCCGCGGCGCGTCGGGCGAGCTGCTGTCGCTGCAGCAGGGCACGGACAAGCGCGTCGCCGTGACGGACAAGCACGGCGACCTCGTGGGCGGCTTCGACCCGGCCCAGGCGGGCATGCAGGACTCGACCGCCTACGACCCGTTCGGCAAGCAGGTCGCCTCGGCGGGCGCGAAGCGCTCCGTCGGCTACCAGGGCGACTGGACCGACCCTGACTCCGGTCAGGTCAACATGGGTGCCCGCTGGTACCAGCCGAACACCGGTGCCTTCGCCTCACGCGACACGGTCTCCGCCTCGTCCGGCGCGTCCGTGCTGTTCAACCGCTACACCTACGGCGCGGGCCGCCCGCTGGACATGATCGACCCCGACGGCCACTGGCCGAACTGGGGCGCGGTCTGGAACGGCGTCAAGTCCGTCGCCAAGGTCGGCCTCGAGGTCGTCAAGGAAGTCTCCGGCTACAACGACATCGCGAACTTCATCCGCGAGCCGAGCCTGGGCAACTTCCTGTGGGCAGCCTCGAACTTCGTCCCGTTCGGCAAACTCGCCAAGGGCGCCAAATACCTGGTGAAGTACGGCGACGACATCATCGGCGCCGGCCGCAAGTACGGCGACGACGTCGTCGGCGCGGGCCGGAAGTACGGCGACGACGTGGTGGGCGCGGGCCGCAAGTACGGCGACGACCTGGCAGGCGCCGCCCGCCGCAACGCGGGCGACATGGCCAAGACAGCGGCTCGCGAGGCAGCACAGACAGCGGCCAGAAAGGCCGCGGCGGCCGCGGCAGCCGCAGCGGCCCGACTAGCGGCGATGAGGGCGGTGACGGCCCGCGCCAAGGCCGCGATCGCCCACGCCGTCAAGAACAACGCGATGCCGATCCTCCAGGCCGCTCTGAAGCCGAAGATCGCCATGAAGGACCTCGTGTCCTCCTCGGCGAACATGCCGGCCCGGCTCGTGTCGGCGGTGGCCGAGAACGTCCAGGACGTCAACAAGGTCTGGGACACGATCAAGGCCACGATCATCAAACCCGGCGTGTCCGTGGTGCAGTCCGTGGGCGAGCAGGTGGTCTCGGACTTCGCCAACAGCCAGGTGCCCGGTCTTGGCGATGTGATCGGGCTGTTCGGGGCCAACAAGAAGCGGGGCAACGACAAGGCCAAGGACTCGGGCGCTCAAGGGCGCAACTCGGCAGGCGCGGCATGTCCCATCCCGACGGCCAAGAACAGCTTCACCGGCGACACCCCGGTGTTGATGGCGGACGGGACGCGCAAGCTGATCCGTGACCTGAAGGTCGGCGATGTCGTGCTGGCCACGGATCCGACCACTGGTGAGACCGCCGCCAAGGAGGTCACCGATGTCCGTGAGTACCTGACGGACGCGTTGGTGCACCAGTTCGACATCGCTTCGGAGACCGGGACCGGCAAGATCTCGGTGAGCGCTGAGCACCCGTTCTGGGTGCAGGGGCTCGGGTGGCGCGAGGCCCAGGACATCCTGCCTGGGTACCAGTTCCTCACCGCGGACAACCGGTCTGCGACGGTCACCGGAACTCGGCCGCTCTCGAGTGGGCGGTTGGTCTACAACCTCACGGTTGACGGGCTGCACACGTACTACGTGGGTGCGGGCGGTGCTGGAAAGGCTGCCGCTGCTGATGTCCTCGTTCATAACCAAGATCTGACTTGCGGTACCGGAGGCGACGACAATGGCGCCGAGGAGTACTACGACAACCTGGCCACCCGTGGCCCTGCGGGTAGCGGCGCTGCTCAGGCCTACCAGATCAAGCACACCGGAAGCACCGAATACCACATCCACGGAGGTGGCGAGAAGGTGTGGGCCGACGGTCTTGACCAGGCGAGCGGAACCGCGCTCGACGCCAAGCACGTCGCCAAGCCCGACCGGAGTCCGTTCATTCCCGGATCCAAGATGCCTGACTTCATCAGGAACAAGATCGATGCCAAGACGGACGACGAGTTCCGGCGGTACAGCGCGGTGATCAACGACCCGGACAACCCGCTCACCTCACTCATGGTGATCACCAACCACGCAGACGCTGTGCCCTACTTCCAAGGGATGATGAGCAAGCACAACGTTCCAGGCCGTGTGGTGAGAAGGGATTAAGATCGCGCGATGTCATACCTGGCGATCGTTGCGGACGAGGAGTACCACGCTGATCTGGCCGAGGTGCTCGGACGATTGCGACAGGACTGGTCCGACGCGGTGGTCACCTTCTCCGGTGACCCCGCGGACGCCCCGCACCCCACTCGCGGCCTGGTCTGGGAGTACCTGCGCGATGGTGCCGTGCTCGACGCCAACGTCGACGTGGCCGGGCAATGTCTCTACCTGGACGGAGCTCCGGAACTTGTCGCGGAGTACGCGGCGTGGTTTCGCGCGTTCGTGCCCGCCGCTCTCGACATGGTGTTCTGTGACGACGAGTACAGCTTCGAGCACCAGTTGCAGCCGGGCGTTTCCTCTGAGGAGTTGCTCGAGCAACTCCGCTGACGAGTGAGCGGATCATCACCACGTTTACTCGCCCGCGTACCACTTCATGGCACGATCCGCACCATGAAGTGGTACGCGGACAGACCGGCGAGGTTCACGCGTCAGTTGGTGGCCGACCTCCTCGCTGTCGGCTGGGTCGGGCTCTGGATCTGGGTGGCCAACACCGTCCACGACTGGGTCCTGGAACTCAGGGCCCCAGGGGACGGCCTGGTCAACGCGGGCGGCGACATCCGCGACGTCTTCACCAACGCGGCAGCCAAAGCCAGGGGCGTGCCCTTCGTGGGCCAGGACCTGGCCGGCGCGCTGGGCAACGGCACCAAGGCCGGTGAAACCCTGACGAACGCGGGCAACGCGCAGATCAGCGTGGTGCAGGACAGCGCTTTCTGGCTCGCCACCGCCATCGTGGTCATTCCGGTCCTGTTCCTGCTCATCACCTGGCTGCCGGTCCGCCTGAGGTACGCGCGCAAGGCGGCCGACACCGCGCGGCTGCGCGACAAGCCTGACCTGCTGGCCCTGAGAGCGCTCACAAGCCTCAGCCCCAGGCAGTTGAGCAAGTTCGACGGTGACCCCGCCGTGGCGTGGCGGACGGGGGACACGGACGTGATCGACGAGTTGGCGCGACGTCAGCTGGCCTCGGTGGGGGTGAAGGCATGATCGCGATCTCAGTGATCGCCGCTGTGGTGGCGATGTGCGCCATGGCCGTCGCCCTGTGGCAGGCGCGTGAGGCCAAGCACGCGCAGACGGCCGCGCAAGAGGCGCAGAACGCCGCGAGCAGGGCTCAGGAGGAGGCGCAGGCCGCGCGCAAGGCCGTCGAGCAGGCCACGGCCAGTGCGTTTCAGGCCAAGAACGCCGCCGAGGAGGCCAAGAAGGCTGCGGTGAAGGCCGAGGAGGCTGTGGGGAAGGCCGCCGAGGAGGCCGCGGCGTCCCGGATGCTGGCGGACGAGGCCCAGTTCACCGCGCAGCAGGCGACGGCGCAGATCAACGAGATCACCGAACTCATCGCGGTCGAGCGCAGCAAGCGGGGCATGCCCACGTTCGCGATCACGCCCGGCGCGCCGGACGAGTTCCGGCTCAGCTACTTCGGCGGGCCCGCCGTCATCCAGCAGCTCACCGTGTCGGTCGTGCCGGGGTCACGGGTGCTCGGGCTTTCGCAGTACGACGAACCGCCCGCCGAGCACCTCGAACTCGGGCCGCTCCACAACGGCTCCGCCATCACCTTCCGGGCCGCCACCGGACAACGGTCCAGTGCGGTCTTCCAGGTCAGGGCGGAGCCGTGGGAGCCGGTCGTGGTGCGGGCTGATCAGTAGACGGGACCGGTGAACTTCTCGCCGGGGCCCTGGCCGGGCTCGTCCGGCACGGCCGAGGCCTCGCGGAACGCGCGCTGCACCGACTGCAGGCCGTCCTTCAGCGGAGCGGCGTGCGGGCCGAGGTACTCGGAGGTCGCCGTCACCAGGCCGGCCAGGCCGGTGATCAGGCGACGGGCCTCGTCGAGGTCGCGGCGCGGGGAGTTGTCGGGGTCCGGGTCGGCGAGGCCCAGGCGCTCCGCGGCGGCGGACAGCAGCATCACCGCGGCCCGGCTGATCACCTCGATGCTGGGGACATCGCCCAGGTCACGGATGCTGTCTTCAAGCGGATCGGTCACGCCCCATTCAAGCAAGCCGCCGTGCGGGGCCTACGTCACAGGCCCGCGATTCGGGGGTTGACAAGAGCGTCTGCTAGTATTTCGGACGCGACCAGCTCTCGTTAGTGCGAGAGCGGCAAGTGGAGCCCCGCTCCCACCCGCGTTCACCGCTTCTTGAGGTGGCCGGGTCCGGTCCTCCAGGTTACTGGCACACGAGTGCTCGTAGTCCTGAGGTGCGATCGGTCGGAAGCGGGCCCCTTCACCGGGAGACGGTGACGGGGCTCTTGTTTTTGGCGCAACCGAGTCTCAAAGGACGTGAATGACAAGTCCCTCGAACCGCGGTGCACCCGTCAGCACCGAGCCGCGCATCAACGACCGCATCCGGGTGCCGGAAGTTCGTCTGGTCGGGCCTAATGGTGAGCAGGTCGGGATCGTTCGCATCGAGGACGCGCTCCGACTCGCGCAAGAAGCGGATCTCGACCTCGTCGAGGTCGCCGCTCAGGCTCGCCCGCCGGTCTGCAAGCTCATGGACTACGGCAAGTTCAAGTACGAGACCGCGCAGAAGGCTCGCGAGTCGCGTCGGAACCAGCAGCTGACGGTCATCAAGGAGCAGAAGCTCCGCCCGAAGATCGACCCGCACGACTACCTGACGAAGAAGGGCCACGTGGCCCGCTTCCTGTCGCACGGGAACAAGGTCAAGGTGACCATCATGTTCCGCGGTCGCGAGCAGTCGCGCCCCGAACTGGGTTACAGGCTTCTGCAGAAGCTGGCGGAGGACGTCGCGGAGCTGGGCTTCGTCGAGTCGAACCCCAAGCAGGACGGCCGCAACATGATCATGGTGTTGGCGCCGCACAAGAACATCAAGCCGCGCGTGGTCAAGCACGACGACGACGCGCCCGAGGCGGACGACACCGCTTCGGAAGAGGCGTAGGACGCACGCCCGCCCCCGACCCGGTGGGTAGCACGAGACGAGGACGGAAATGCCGAAGAACAAGACTCACAGCGGGACCTCGAAGCGCTTCAAGGTCACGGGCAGCGGCAAGATCCTCCGGGAGAAGGCCGGCAAGCGCCACATCCTGGAGAAGAAGTCCAGCAAGGTGACGCGTCGCATGAGCGGCACCGCGGTCGTGTCGGACCACGACGCCCCGCGCATCAAGAAGCTGCTCGGTCTCTGACCCGCTTCGACACCCCCAGCTAATTCGGGAACCGGCCCCCGACGCCGGTTCCCCATGAGATCGACAGGATGTACCCGTGGCACGCGTCAAGCGGGCTGTAAACGCCCAGAAGAAGCGTCGTACCGTTCTCGAGCTGGCCAGCGGTTACCGCGGCCAGCGCTCGCGGCTGTACCGCAAGGCCAAGGAGCAGGTGCTCCACTCGCTCAACTACGCGTACCGCGACCGCCGTGCGCGCAAGGGCGACTTCCGCAAGCTGTGGATCCAGCGCATCAACGCTGCCTCCCGTGCGAACGGCATGACCTACAACCGCCTCATCCAGGGCCTGCGCCTGGGCGGTGTCGAGGTCGACCGCAAGATCCTCGCGGACCTCGCCGTCCACGACGCCACCGCCTTCACGGCGCTCGTCGAGATCGCCCGCAAGGCGCTCCCGGCCGACGTGAACGCTCCTGCCGGGGACCAGGCCTGAGCCAGCACCCGCACGGACACAACCGACCCGAGGCAGGTCCGTTCACCGAACGGACTCCTCGGGTCGTTGCTGCTCGCCACCTGACCCGCCGCCAGGGCCGTGACAAGGCAGGCCGTTTCCTCGTCGAGGGCGCCCAGGCCGTGCGCGAGGCACTCGCCTGGCAGGGCGGCGAGGTGCACGAACTCTTCGTCACGGCGACGGCCGCGGAACGCAACACCGAACTGCTCCAGAGCGCCTCCGAGCGAGGCATCCGGATCAGCGAGGTCACCGACAAGGCCGCCGAGTCGCTGTCGGAAACCGTGACGCCCCAAGGCATCGTCGCCGTGTGCGACGCGGTCCCGCAGCCGCTCGAAGCCGCCCTGCAGGGCACCCCACGGCTCGTCGCCGTGCTGCACGGCGTCTCCGACCCCGGCAACGCGGGCACCGTCACGCGGGTGGCCGACGCGGCCGGAGCGGACGCGGTGATCTTCGCGGGCGACACGGTCGACCCGCACAACGGCAAGTGCGTGCGCGCCTCCACCGGCTCGCTCTTCCACCTGCCGATCGCTCGTTCCCGGGACGCGGACGAGGTCTTCGCCGCGTGCCGCCAGGCCGGTCTGAGGCTCGTGGCCGCCGACGGCTACGCGAAGCAGGACCTGGTCGAGGCGTCGGCGAACGGCGAGCTGGAGCAGCCCACGGCGTGGGTCTTCGGCAGCGAGGCGCACGGCCTGCCCGACGCCGTCATCGCGAAGCTGGACACCTCGCTGAAGGTGCCGCTGTACGGCGCCGCCGAGAGCCTCAACCTCGCCACGGCCGCCGCGGTGTGCCTCTACGCCTCCGCACGGGACCAGCGCCGGAATTGAGCTGACGGGCGACGGGCGCGCGGCTACTGTGCGCCCGGTGCGCGAACCCGAGATCGAAATCCTGTGCTCCCAGCTCGCCTCCTACTACGTCTTCCCGGACACGGCCGAAGAGATCGCGAAGGTCATTCGCGCCCGCCTCGCCGAGGGTGCCTACTCCGATGTGGACGATGAGGAGTTCGCGGCGAGAGTGACCGCGGACCTGCAAAGCGTCAACGGCGACAAGCACCTCCGCCTGCTCTACAGCGCCGAGGAAATCCCCGAAACCGGCCAGGAGTCGGCCTGGGACCCGGTGGCGTACAAGAAGGAAGCCGAGCTCGACGCGTTCGGCATCCGCAGGGTCGAGCGGCTCGAAGGCAACGTCGGCCTGCTCGAGATCCGCCGGCTGCACGACGCCGAGATCGCCACCCCGGCCGTCACCGCCGCGATGAACCTCATCGCCCACACCGACGCGTTGATCATCGACCTGCGCGGCAACGTCGGCGGCGACCCGCACACGGTCGCCCTCGTCTGCAGCTACCTGTTCGACGAACCCGTGCACCTCAACGACATCTACAACCGCCCGGAAGACTCCACCCAGCAGTTCTGGACGCTCCCGCACGTGCCGGGCCCGAAGTTCGGCGGCAAGAAGCCGGTCTACGTCCTCACGAGCAGCCGCACGTTCTCCGGTGGCGAGGAACTGAGCTACAACCTCCAGCAGAACGAGCGCGCCACGCTCATCGGCGAGACCACCAGGGGCGGTGCCCACCCCGGCGACCGCTACCGGGTCGGCCCGCACCTCAAGTCCGCGGTGCCCAACGGCCGCGCCATCAACCCGATCTCCGGCACCAACTGGGAGGGCGTCGGAGTCGTGCCGCACATCCAGGTGCCCGCGGAGGAAGCGTTCGAGGTCGCCTACGAGAAGGCGACCGCGCACACTTCTGAACGATCCACGCCCGCGCTGGGTGTCAGCTCGACGAAAAGCATGTCGAGCTGACACCCAGCGAACGACGGCTAGTCCAGCCGGGCGGTCAGCTCGCGCACCAGCGGATCGGTGCCAGACGGCTTGTTCTGGCGCCGCAATGCTTCCGACAACATCGAGAGCACGGTGGAGACCTGGTTGTCGTCGGGCAGCAGCGATGCCGCCCGGCGTGCCTCGGCCTCCGCTCCCGCGGCGTCGTCGGCGATGAGCAGCACGTGCGCCGCCTTCAGCACGACGAACACCCGCCAGCCCTCGTCGCCCAGCGACACCACCAGCGCCTCGGCGTCGCGGTACTGCTTCATCGCCAGCGCGAACTCACCGGTCTGACCGTGCACCCACGCGCGGATCGCGGCGATCTCGGCCTGGCGCCGGGTGACCTCGGCCGGCTCGTCCAGCAACGGCAGCAACGCCTCGGCGTCGTTCACGGCCGCACGGGTCTCGGTGACCTCGTCGTCGGGCAGGTTCGACGCCAGCTCGACCAGCGAGCCGATCGCCTCCGAGAGGTTGCCCTCCTGCTGCCACAACGCGGCACCGGCGCGCCAGGACGCGATGGCCTCGTCGTGCTTGTCCAGCCTGCCCTGCACCGAGGCGAGCGCGTCGAGCAGGAACGCCCGGCGGCCCGTCTCCTCGGGCGGCAGCAGGTCGGCCGCCTCGCGCAGGTAGCGCTCGGCCGCCGGGAGCTCGCCCAGCTTGCGGCACACCTGGCCGAGCCGGAACACCACCTGCAGCCGCAGGTCCTCCTGACCTTCCTGCAGCAGCCGCAACGACTCCTCCAGGACCTCGGCGGCCTCGACGAACCGGTCCGTCTGCACGTAGCCGCCGCTCAGCGCGAAGCAGAAGTGCGCGGTGTGACCGGGGGAGAGGTGCACTCGGGAGATCGCCACGGCCTCGCGCAGATCACCCAGGCAGGCCCCCTCCTGGTCCAGCTCCTGGATCGTCGCGACCTGGTACCAGCGGGCCTCCGCGGACTCCGGCAGCGGGAACGCCGACACGAACTCCCGCGCCGTCGCCACCGCCTCGGGAACCTTGCGCAGCAACGTCTCCAGCCGCAACCGCAGCCGGTAGCCCTCGAACCGGGCGTTCAGCGGGATGTCGCCCGCCATGACCGCCAGGACGTCCGCGTACGCGCCTTCGAGGTCCTGCTGCCGCGCCTTGTGCTCGGCCGTCTCGACCGCGACGCGGCCGCGCAGCTCCGGAACGTCCAAAGAGGACGCCAGCGCGATCATCTCGTTCGCCCGCTCGTGCTCGTGCGCGTCGTCGTACAGCTCGGCCAGCGACAGTGCCGCGACCGTCCGCGTGTAGTCCGTCGTCGCCTCGGCCAGGCACCGCTCGGCGAGCTCCCTGCCGTCCGGAAGGCCCATCGCGAGCCGCGCCTGGTAGCGCAGCGCGAGGTCGGCGGGCAGCGCCGTCAGCAGCTCGTCGAACACGGCGGGGTCGAACGGCACGAGCCCGGTCGTCATCCGGCGGATGCCCGCGTGCGCGGCGAGATCGGGCGGCAGCAACGAGTCCATGTCCGCGGGCAGCGAGTCGAGCATCCGCCGCGCCCTCACGAAGTCGCCCTGCTCGTACAGCGTCACCATCGACTCGGCGATCTCCACCGGGTCGCCGAACACGACGGACTCCTCGGCGGTGGCGGTGACGGGCGCGGCCGGCACCGCGAGCTCCACCGCCGGGTAGTCCTTCTGCTCCAGCGACTTCGTGATCCGGTCGAGCCACGCCGGCGTGCCGTTGCGCTCGTCGAACTGCCTCGCGAGCTGCAGAGCCCGCTTCGACAGCCGGTCGAGGAGCTCGGCGGCCGTCCGCGACCCGACCGCGGGCACCTCGAACACCGTGTCGGCCGGAAGACGCTGCAGCAGCACGGAAGCGCACTCCGCGAACGACATCTCGTCGGCCGGCAGCTGCACGGCCGTCACCTTGTGCAGCGAGCGGCGCAGGATGTCCTCGCCGCGCGAGAGGTTGCCCGTCAGCGCGCAGAACCGGATGTGCTCGTGCACGTACGAGGTGATCTCGTCGTCCTTGATCAACCGGTACGCCGTGGTGTGCGCGTGCGCGGCCTTCTCCAGCTCGCCGATCTCCAGCAACGGCCACAGCAGCGCGGACAGGATGCCCTGCGGCTGCGTGGCGCAGCCGGAGTCGCCCGACAGGCCCTCCCAGCCGTGCGCGGCGGCCTCCTGGTGACGGCCGAGGCGCGCCAGCATCCAGACCTGCTCCTCGATCACGCACGCCTCGCAGTCCGCCATCGGCCCGCGTTCCGTGGCGAGGTAGCGCCCGAGGTGTTCGGCGAGGCCCGCCATGTCACCGACGTGGTAGGCGTACTCGGCGCGGGCGCCGTGCACCGGCTGCACCGAGAAACCGAGCTTGCCGTAGCGGTCCGCGAGCTGGCCGATCACGGCCTGCAGCTGTTCGAGCGAGAACTTCGGGTCGCGGCGCAGCCCCGTCGCGATCCACTTGTGCGCCCAGTTGAGCGAGTGCACCTCGTACTCGTTGAACGCCTCGGGGTCCTTCTCCTCGGCGGCCCGCACCCACGCGAACGGCGCGAGCATCAGGTCGTAGCGCGCCAGGTAGTACGCCGAGTCGATCAGCGCGGTGCGGCACGAGACGCCGAGCGGCAGGTGCCCGAGCGCGTCGGACATGCGCGCGGCCCGTTCCAGCGCCTCGTGCTTCGGCATGCCCGTGGGCATGTTGTACGCCTCCAGGAACGCGCGCTCCGCGTCCTCGGCGGTGAAGTCGGCCATGTTCACTTGCCCCCAACGGCGCGGTCCAGCAGTTCCAGGAACGAGCGGTTCAGCGCCGCCGTGTCCTTCGGTCGCATCGCTCGCCGAGCCTGCAGAACGGCGTGCACGTACAGAGATTCGAGCGTCAGTTCCACCAGCGCGGGGTCGGTCAGCCGCGCCAGCCGCTGCACCAGCGGGTTGCGGCAGTTGAGGACCAGCTGCTCGGGGCGCGACGAACCGGAGCCCGCGGTCAGCTGCCCGAGCAGCTCCGCCCACAACGGGTCCGTCACCTCCTCGGCGGTCTGCTCGGTGTCGAGCTTGCGCTGCTGCTCCGCGTTGGTGATCAGCAGGGCGGGCAACGAGACCGGGTCGAAGTCGCGGATCACCGCGTCGCAGTCGTGCCGGTCCAGCGCCGCCGCGCCCTCGGAGAGCCGCAGCCGCAGTGCCGTCTCGATGTCCGGCTCCGGATCGGCCAGCGCCGCCAGCAGTTCCGACGGCGCGACCCGGCGTGCGACGGCGGGGCCGTCCAGCGCGCTCAGCCGGTTCAGCAGCTCCATGTCGTAGGCGTAGCCGGCGTTCACGAGGCCCAGCCCCTGCGCGGCCGCGACCGGTGCGAGCTGGTGGAACTCGTCGACGTCCGGGATGTAGAGGATCGCGCCGTGCTTGCGCTTGAACTGCCGCAACGGGATCGCGCCCTCGGTCGTCTCGAACGGCAGCCACCGCTCGACCAGCCGCAGCATCTCGTCGTCCGAACGCGCCAGCGACTTGATGCCCAGGTGGTGCGCGGCCAGCAGCTCACCGGCCCGGCGCGGTTCGATCGCGTCCAGCCGGATCAGCCAGTCGCGGATCTGCTCGCCCAGCTCCTCGCGCACCGCCAGCAGCATCTCGTCCTGGTAGAGCGACTCGCGCGACGCCGTGGGCCGGATCGCGGACGCGTCGACCACGCACCGCACGAAGTACGCCCAGTCCGGCAGCAGGCCCTCGACGTTGTCGCCGACCAGCATCCGCTTCAGGTACACCCGGTGCGTCTGGCGCGTGCCGGGGTGCACCCCGGACGGCAGCACGAACGCGACACCGGTCAGTCCCGCCGCCTCGACCTCGATCGGGATCGCCTCGAAGGGTTTGAACCCGAAGACCTGCTCGCAGTACTCGGAAAGGTCGGCGTCCTCGTCGTCCCAGGGCCGTTCGCCACGGGTCACCACCGCACCGTCCAGCGTCACGACGGCCGGCAGCAGATCGCCGTAGTCGCTCACCAACGGCCGCACGACGTCGGCTTCGAGCCAGTGCTCGTTGCCTCGCGAGGCAACGAGCTTCACCGTCGTACCGACCGGCACACCGTCCGCGGTGTCTACTTCGGACACCGTGTAGTTGCCGGACGAATCCGCCTCCCACTGCACGGCCGGACCGCCGCGGGCGGACCGCGTGACGACCGTCACCGAAGAGGCGACCAGGAAGCACGACAGCATGCCGACGCCGAACTGGCCGAGGAACCCCTCGCGGGCGAACCCCAGGTCGTCCCTCTTGGACGTGCGGCCGAGCGTGGACAGCAGCTCGTGGACCTCGTCCTCGGTGAGCCCCACGCCGGTGTCGGTGATCGTCAGCGCCGGACCGCAGGTGATCGTGACGTCGGCGGGGCACGACGGGTCGAGCTCGCGCCGTGCCGTGATCGCGTCGACGGCGTTCTGCAGCAGTTCCCGCACGTAGACGCGCGGGCTGCTGTACAGGTGGTGGCTGAGCAGGTCGATGATGCCGCGCAGGTCGACGCGGAAGGTGTGCGACATGATGCCGCCCATCCTAGGGACGACCGTGTGGTTCATGCCGTTTTTTTGAGCACCTGGGGGAACGCGATGTGGTTCTGGGCGTGGAGGTCGGCGCTGTTCCTGTGCTGCGCACTGGCGGTGGTGCTGCTGGGCAACTGGCTGGGGGAGCCCTGGAACGCGATCGTGCCGGTCTCGGTCGCGTTGTTGGTGGGTACGCCCGTCGTTCAGCGGTGGCGAGCGCGGTATCAGGCCGATAGAGGAAGCGGCCCGAGCGGTCAAGACGGCACCGACTAGGATCGGCCTGTTCATTACCGAGGTCCGCTGTGTGGATCAAAACTGGGAGCTGTCCACAAACCATGTCCGGAGCCAACGACCCGTACGACCCGAAGCAGGTCGCGGCGCTGTCGGCCGAGCACCTCGACGCGGCCGTGCAGAAGGCGCGCGAGGCGTTCGCCGGAGCAGCCGACCTCGAGGCACTCGCCGCGGTCAAGCCCGGCCACCTCGGTGACCGGTCGCCCGTGCTGCTGGCCCGCCGCGAGATCGGCGCCCTGCCCCCCAAGGCCAAGGCCGAGGCCGGCAAGCGGGTGAACGAGGCGCAGTCCGCGATCAAGACCGCGTTCGACGAGCGCTTCGCCGTGCTCCAGGTCGAGCGCGACGAGCGGGTGCTGCGCGAGGAGTCCGTCGACGTCACGCTGCCCTGGGACCGCTTCCCGCGCGGCGCGCGCCACCCGATCACCACGCTCGCCGAGCGCATCGGTGACGTCTTCGTGGCCATGGGCTACGAGATCGCCGAAGGCCCCGAGCTCGAGACCGAGTGGTTCAACTTCGACGCGCTGAACTTCGGCAAGGACCACCCGGCCCGCTCGATGCAGGACACGTTCTACATCGCGCCGGGTGACTCGCAGCTGGTCCTGCGCACGCACACCTCTCCCGTGCAGGCCCGCACGCTGCTGGAGCGCGAGCTGCCGGTGTACGTCGTGTGCCCCGGCCGCACGTTCCGCACCGACGAGCTCGACGCGACGCACACCCCGGTGTTCCACCAGGTCGAGGGCCTCGCGATCGACAAGGGCCTGACGATGGGCCACCTCAAGGGCACGCTCGACGCGTTCGCCCGCGCCATGTTCGGCGAGGACTCGAAGACCCGCCTGCGCCCGAGCTTCTTCCCGTTCACCGAGCCGTCGGCCGAGGTCGACGTCTGGTTCCCGGAGAAGAAGGGCGGCGCCGGCTGGGTCGAGTGGGGCGGCTGCGGCATGGTCAACCCCAACGTGCTGCGCGCCACCGGCGTCGACCCGGATGTCTACTCCGGCTTCGCGTTCGGCATGGGCCTGGAACGCACCCTGCAGTTCCGCAACGGCCTTCCCGACATGCGCGACATGGTCGAGGGCGACGTCCGCTTCACCCAGCCTTTCGGAACGGAGGCCTGATCC
The DNA here is from genome assembly GCF_040682435.1 of Lentzea sp. NPDC051208. Taxonomy (NCBI): domain Bacteria; kingdom Bacillati; phylum Actinomycetota; class Actinomycetes; order Pseudonocardiales; family Pseudonocardiaceae; genus Lentzea; species Lentzea sp. NPDC051208. The sequence goes on from NZ_JBFBAW010000011.1 coordinate 317,588, forward strand.
GGATGCGCGTCCCGGTCAGCTGGCTGGTCGAACACCTCGGTTTCGACGAAGTCCCCACGCCCGACGAACTCGCCGAGGCGTTCACCCGCATCGGCATCGAGGTCGAGGAGGTGAGCCCGCTCGGTCCCGTGACCGGCCCGATCGTCGCCGGTCGCGTCGTCGAGATCGAGGAGCTCACCGAGTTCAAGAAGCCCATCCGCTACTGCAAGGTCGAGGTCGGCCTTGAGCAGGTCAACCAGATCATCTGCGGTGCCACCAACTTCGTCGAGGGCGACTCGGTCGTCGTCGCGCTGCCCGGCGCCGTGCTGCCCGGTGGCTTCGCGATCTCCGAGCGCAAGACGTACGGCCGCGTGTCGCAGGGCATGATCTGCGCCTCCGACGAGCTCGGCATCGGCGACGACCACTCCGGCATCCTCGTGCTGCCCACCGGCACGGCGCAGCCCGGCGACGACGCCCTGGAGCTGCTCGGCCTGAACGACAGCGTCATCGAGCTCGCGCCGACCCCGGACCGCGGCTACGCGTTCTCGGTCCGCGGCCTCGCCCGCGAGATCGCGTGCGCGCTGGACGTGCCGTTCGGCGACCCCGGCGTCGTCGAGATCCCCGAGCCCGAGGGCGAGGCGTGGCCGGTCCACGTCGAGGACCGTCAGGGCTGCTCCCGGTTCGTCGCGCGCCGCGTCACCGGTGTCGACCCGACGGCGCCGACGCCGTGGTGGATGCGCCGCCGCCTGATGCTCGCGGGCATGCGCTCGATCTCGCTGCCGGTCGACGTCACGAACTACGTGATGCTCGAGCTGGGCCAGCCGCTGCACGCGTTCGACGCGTCCTCCCTGTCCGGCGCGCTGACGGTGCGCCGGGCGCTGGCGGGGGAGAAGCTCACGACGCTGGACGACCAGGTCCGCGCGCTCGACGCCGACGACATCGTGATCGCCGACGACTCCGGCGTGATCTCGCTGGCCGGTGTCATGGGCGGTGCGTCGACCGAGGTCGGCGACACCTCCTCGGACATCCTGCTCGAGGCCGCGAACTGGGACCCGGCGTCCATCGCGCGCACGGTCCGCCGGCACAAGCTGCCGTCCGAGGCCGCGAAGCGCTTCGAGCGCACCGTCGACCCGGCTCTCGCGCCCGTCGCGCTGGAGCGGGCCGCGAAGCTGCTCAACCACTACGCCGAGGGCCAGATCAAGCCGGGCCGCACGGACGTGGGCGCGCCCGCCGTGCCCGCGCCGGTGTCGATGCCCATCGACCTGCCCGACCGCATCGCCGGCGTCCGCTACGCGCGGGGCGTCACGGCCCGCCGTCTCGGCCAGATCGGCTGCCAGGTCTCGGTGACGACCTCGGAGGAGGGCCAGACGATCGTCACGGCCGTGCCGCCGACGTGGCGGTCCGACCTCGTGCAGCCCGCCGACCTGGTGGAGGAGGTGCTGCGCCTGGAGGGCTACGACACGATTCCGTCGGTGCTGCCGCCCGCTCCCGCCGGTCGCGGCCTGACCGAGCAGCAGCGCCGTCGCCGCACGGTGTGGCGCACGCTGGCCGAGGACGGGTTCGTCGAGGTCAAGCCGTTCCCGTTCATCGACCCGTCGGTGTTCGACGCCTTCGGCCTGCCGGCGGACGACATCCGGCGCAACACGGTCGGCGTGCTGAACCCGTTGGAGGCGGACAAGAACGTCCTGGCGACGACGCTGCTGCCGGGCCTCCTGGAGACCCTCCAGCGCAACCTCGCCCGTGGTGCGAAGGACGTCGCGCTCTACAACATCGCCCAGGTGACGCTGCCGCGCGCCCAGCAGGTTCCCGTGCCGTCGCTGGGCGTGGACCGCCGGCCGACCGAGGCCGAGCTGGCCTCGCTGCTGGCCGCGCTGCCGAACCAGCCGCTGCACGTCGCCGGTGTCCTCACGGGCCACCGCGAACTGGCCGGCTGGTGGGGCAAGGGCCGCATCGCCGACTGGTCGGACGCCGTCGAGGCCGCCCGTCGCGCCGCTCAGGCCTACGGCGTGCAGCTGCGCGTCGTGGCGTCGGACCTGCTGCCGTGGCACCCCGGCCGTTGTGCCGAGCTGCGGGTCGGCGACTGGCCCGTCGGCCACGCCGGCGAGCTGCACCCGAAGGTGATCGAGGCGCTCGGCCTGCCCAAGCGCACCGTGGCGTTCGAGCTCGACCTCGACGCGCTGCCGCTGGACGACCACCGCCCGGCCCCGGTGGTGTCGGCCTACCCGCCGGTGCTGCTGGACGTGGCCCTGGTCGTGGACGCCTCCGTGCCGGTGCAGTCGGTGTCCGAGGTGCTGGGCGCGTCCGCGGGCGACCTGCTCGAGGACATCCGCCTGTTCGACGTCTACACGGGTGAGCAGGTGGGCGAGGGCAAGAAGTCGCTCGCGTACTCCCTGCGGTTCCGCGCGCCGGACCGCACGCTCACGGTGGAGGAGGCGACTTCGGCCCGCGACGCCGCCGTCGCCGCCGCCGGCGAGCGCCTGGGTGCGGCTCTCCGCGCCTGATCAGTCACACCGCGTGAGGCCCGGGATTCTGCGCGAATCCCGGGCCTTTTCGCGTAAGGACGGTCCTGACCTCCAGTCCGCGTGCGCACGTAACCGATCCATGCCGGTTGCCAACAGTGCCTCCCGGGTCCTCGTTCTTGTGTCTTGTGCACGCTGTGTAGTGATTGAAGGTTCTCCAAACTTGGTGTCGTCCCACCGGGCACCACGCCTCAGGAGAACAACATGCGCAAGCGCACCGCGGTCATCGCAGCAGTCACAGTCCTCGCAGTCGGCGGCGGCGTCGCCTACGCCGCGTGGTCGAGCACCGGTTCCGGCTCCGGTTCCGTTGGCTCCACCACGAGCGTCAACTCCACGATCACCCCGGTCGACGGCGCGGGTGGCCTGTACCCCGGCAAGACCGTCAGCTTCCAGGTGACGATCGACAACCCGAACGACTACGCGGTCGCGGTCACCTCGATCAGCGCGGGCACCTCGGCCCTGACCGCCGGCGGTTGCGCCGCGGGCACCGTCACCAGCCCGGCCGTGAGCAGCCCCGGCACGATCGGCGCCGACGGCTCCGCGACCTTCACGCTCGAGGCGACGATGAACGCCGACGCCGCCGACAACTGCAAGTCCCAGACCTTCTCGTTGCCGCTGACCGCAACGCTCGTCTCGGCTGCCTGAGCCATGCGCCGCGCCCTGATCGTGCTCGCCGTGCTGCTGGTCCTCTCACCGGTCAGCAGTGCGGCGGACAACCCCGCCAAGGCGTTCACGATCGCGGACGCCGGCGCGGCGACGGGGTTGGTCCCCGGTGGGACGGTGACCCGCCCGGTGCGGGTCACCAACCCCAACAACCAGGACATCAAGGTCACCCGGCTCGACACCTCGGTCGGGCGGCCCTCCCCGCACTGCCCGGCGAAGACCGTGACCGTCGACGCCCTCAAAGCGCCGGTCCTCGTCGCCAAGAACGGCTACGCCGACGTGCCGCTGACCGTCCGGATGGCCTTGTCGGCACCGGATGCCTGCAAGAACCTCACCTTCCCCCTCACCTACTCGGGAACGGCGATCAAGCCATGATCAGCTTCAGGGAACTCGTCCGGCGGCGGTACGTCCGCCGGGGCGTCATCGTCCTGGCGGTCGCGACGGCCGCACTCGGTTCCGGCGTCGCCTACGCGGCCTGGACGAGCTCCGGTACCGGCAGCGCCACCACCAAGGCGGGCACCGCACTGGCTCCGGTGGTGACCGGCGGCGCGGTCACCACCGGAGTGCTCTACCCCGGCACCTCGGGCAACGCGGTCGTCACGGTGGCGAACCCCAACCCGTACCCGGTGACGGTCACCTCGATCGCGCCGAACGGTGCCGGCACGTGCGGCGTCTCGTTCGCCGAGCGGTTCCCCGGCACGCAGCTGGCCGCGAACAGCGCCCCGGTGGCCATCACGTTCAGCGTGTCGATGGCTTCGACCGCGCCGAACTCCTGCCAGGGCGCCTCGATCGACGTGCCCGTCGTCGTGACGATCGCGAGCGGGACCGGGGCATGAAGCGCCCGGTGATCGCGGCGGCGGTGCTGTGCCTGCTCGCGGCGCAGCCCGCCTCGGCGGCCTGGCAGACGTCGAAGACGGGGACGGCGCAGGCCAAGGCGGGCACCGTGGAGCCGTTGGTGATCACGTCCTGCGCGAAGGCCGGCAACTCGACCACCGTGAAGTGGGAGGCGGTGCCGGGCGCCGGTTTGTACACAGTAATGTGGCAACAGGGCGGTGGCGGATCCTTCAACAAGGAGTTCTCCACCACCGCTTTGACCTACAACGTGCCTCTCGCGATCGACCGCGTACGAGTCCAAGCCGCGGTCGGCAGCTGGTCCACGAGTCACACGCAGATAAATTGCCCATGAAAGTTCGCTCGATCGGTTGAGTCCCGCAAGTCGGGATTTGGGATCAAATCAGCAGGTGGTAGCCCTGCGTAGCTGTCAAGGTGCCAAAAGTCCCTCATTACAAGGGGAAATCGGCGCCCGTCAGACGCTTGCGCAGTACGTGAAGCTTCTCCAAGATTGGCGGCGCGGCCCGCTAGGGCCGAGGGGCGAAGCGATGAACCACCGGGCGAGTATGGTCGCCGGTCCGGTGGGGAGCTAGAGGCGAACCCACCGCCTGGGAGCAACGACTCTGGAGAGTTGCGCCATGCGTAGTCTGGGTCCGCGCCTTGAGATCGCCGTGTCCTTGACGATCCTCATGGTCGGCGCGGCGGTCGTGGCGGCCATGCACCTCACGTGGCCTGAGCCGCAATCGCCTGCGATGGCGTATTCCGTGAGCAGCGGTGAGTCGGGCATGCAGCAGCTCAAGCCGTTCGAGATCAACGACATCTCCGGTGCTCCCGTGGAGCTCACGCCGGGTGCCGTGGGCGAGCGCAAGGTGCGGCTGTCCAACCCCAACCCCGTCGTCATCATCGTCGAGAGCCTGTCTGCGGTGCCCGGCCAGCCGCTCGACGGCACCCAGCAGCGCGTCGCGGGGTGCCCGTCCGGTGTGTTGTCGGTCGTGCCGCTCACCGACATCGTGGAGATCCCCGCGGGAGGTGCGGTCGAGGTCGCCATGAAGGTCGAGGTCGCCTCCGACGTCCCGGCGGCGTGCGCCGAGCTCGTCTTCCCGCTCACCTACTCGGGTCGTGCGAAGCACGGCTAGGGTGCTCTGCGACCACGTCCGCGCGCTAGAGGTGCTTCAACGCCTCGCGCCGTGACAGCGGCGACAGCCCCGGCCGCGCCTCGACGAACGAGCGCACCCACCCCGGCTCGGTCTTCGCGAACTCCCGCAGCGCCCAGCCGATCCCCTTGCGCAGGAAGAAGTCGGGATCGTCCACGTTGGCGTCGACGCACGCCGCCAGCAGTTCCGCGTCGGTCGCGCCCTTGAACCCGAGCTGGCAGATCACCGACGTCCGGCGGCGCCACCGGTCGGCGTCCACCGACCACTTCAGCATCAACGGCCGCACGACGTCGGGCGTCGAGCGCAACAACGGCCCGATCCGTTTCGACGCGATCTCGTCGACGTAGTCCCACCACGCCCCGGTCACGATCATCTCGTCGAACCACGGCAGCAGATCAACGGACTGGAATCGGCGATCACCGCTCAGCGACAACGCGATGTAGCGCTCCTCGCGACAGGTCGCCTCGCGCCACAACGTCCGGATCGCGTCGAGCCACTCGTCCCGGTCGTGCAACTGGGGCAGCGACTTCAGCAGCGCGACCCGTCCCGGTTTCCGCACGCCCAGGAACGGCATGTCCGACTTCATGTACGCCTGCATCTCCAGTGCCTTCACCGGATCCGCGCGCTCCTCGAGTCCTGCTCGAACCGCCTCGATCAAGGAAACCTCAAGAGTCACGCCCAAACGTTATAGGCATAAGGAGTAGCCCTGTTGAGATTTATGGCCCCATCGGTACCGGAAGTGCTAACGAACGCGCAAAACATCACTTGACCGGGTGCTCAAGTGAACGGAAAGGATGCTTGATCCGGATACAGTTCGCGTTCATGCGCGTGCTCATGGTCGTGGCGGCGCTCGTGCTCGGCAGCATGGGTGCTACCAAAGCGGACACGGTGGATTACCTCGATCTGCCGCTGGTGAACGGAAACGGCGAACAGCGGGGTGGAGTGCACCCCGATCTGCCGTCCGACCGTGCCGCGATCGAGCAGGCGCTGACCGCGTACCGGGCCAAGGGCATCGCGCCGGCGAGGTTCAGGGCGTTGCTGTGGCAGTACTGGATCGTGCGCGCCGCCGAGGAGGCGGGCGTCAACCTGTCCGAGTGGGACCCGCAGCGCTCCGCGGCCTCGAACCGCGCCGTGATCTTCGCCGTCTACGACTTCTACGCGAAGCTCTACCTGACGCACCCGGACACGTTGCGGTGGATGGGTTTCGCGAACATCGGCGCGCCCGCGTTCGCCGCCGGCATGCTCGACCTCGGCACGATCCCGGAACTGCGCTGGTTCTCGTCGATGCTGATGTCGATGCAGAAGCACATCTTCATGGACTTGGGCGCGATGCACGCCGCTTACCTGCACGGTGGCATCAAGGCCGTGGAGGAGCTGCGCGACGCGGGCATCATCGACGCGGACACCACCGCGGCGTGGGCGGATCCGGCGCAGGCCGTCATGGAGTTCTCCTCGCGCGAGCAGAACCTGGTGATCGCCGACCAGTTCGACCGGATGCGGTCCCGGCTGCTGCCGCCCGGCGAGATGGTCACGTACGCGATCACGGTCGCCGGGCCGATGCCCGTTCCCGGCGGGAAGACGCCCGCGCAGTACCGGCCGTTGTTCGGCGGTCCGCTGCCCGCGTTCAACTACGCGGACCGGGTGGCGCGCTGGGACTTCCTGAGCAACGACACGGTGCCCGCCTACGAGCGGCTCGGCAAGGACGCCGTGCACCGGATCGTGCAGCGGCCGTTCGCCGAGCGGGTCGCGGACTACCGGGCCACCGGCCGCCTGCTGGATCTGCTGCCGTTCAGGAGTGGAGAGTCCCGGACCGGAGTTCGCTGAGCACGGTCAGCCGGTCCTCCCCGACGATCCGCCGCGTGGTGACGCGGTCGGGGTGGCAGCGCATGAACATCGAGGTGAAGTGCGTGCCGTAACGGCGGCCGAGCTCGATGTCGTCGCCCGAACCGGTGACGGTCGCGGGAAGACGGAAGGTGTGCAGTCCTGTCATGGACGTACGCACGTCACCATTCATCGCAAGGTTCATATTTCGTTCGGGGGTGGAATCGAATCCGTCTTAGTAGGGTGACGGCCATGACGCCGTACGACTACGACCTGATCGTCATCGGCTCTGGCCCTGGTGGCCAGAAGGCGGCGATCGCGGGTGCGAAACTGGGCAAGCGCGTTGCGATCATCGACAAGCAGGAGATGGTCGGCGGTGTCTGCGCGAACACGGGCACCATCCCGTCGAAGACGCTGCGCGAAGCCGTCATGTTCCTGACGGGCATGAGCCAGCGCGAGCTGTACGGCGCCAGCTACCGCGTCAAGCAGGACATCACGATCACCGACCTGATGGCCCGCACGCAGCACGTGATCGGCCGCGAGGTCCAGGTCGTGCGCGCGCAGCTGCACCGCAACGGCATCGACCTCCTCAACGGCTGGGGCCGCTTCCTCGACGAGCACACCATCGCCGTCGACGGGAGCCACCGCGGCGACCACACCACGATCACCGGCGAGTACATCGTCATCGCGACCGGCACGACACCGGCCCGTCCCTCCGTGGTGGACTTCGACGAGGAGCGGATCCTCGACTCCGACGAGGTCTTCGCGCTGCAGGAGATCCCGGCGTCGCTCGTGGTCGTCGGCGCGGGCGTGATCGGCATCGAGTACGCCTCGATGTTCGCCGCCCTCGGCACGCGGGTGACGGTCGTGGAGCAGCGCGAGCGGATGCTGGACTTCTGCGACCCCGAGATCGTCGAGTCGCTGAAGTTCCACCTGCGCGACCAGGCCGTCACCTTCCGCTTCGGCGAGAAGGTCGTCAACGTCGAGGTGTCGCAGGGCGGCACCATCACGACGCTGGCGTCGGGCAAGCGCATCCCGGCCGCCGCCGTCATGTACTCGGCGGGCCGTCAGGGCACCACCGAGAAGCTGAACCTCGCCGCCGCCGGCATCGAGGCCGACAACCGCGGCCGCCTGTCCGTCGACGAGCACTACCGCACGCCGGTCGAGCACATCTACGCCGTCGGCGACGTGATCGGCTTCCCGGCGCTGGCCGCGACGTCGATGGACCAGGGCCGGCTGGCCGCGTACCACGCGTTCGGCGAGCCGGTGCACGAACTGACCTCGCTGCAGCCGATCGGCATCTACACGATCCCCGAGATCTCCTACTGCGGCGCCACCGAGGCCGAGCTGACCTCGTCCGCGGTGCCGTACGAGGTCGGCATCTCCCGGTACCGCGAGCTCGCGCGCGGCCAGATCGTCGGCGACGCGTACGGCATGCTGAAGCTGTTGGTGTCCACTGTGGACCGCAAGATCCTCGGTGTGCACGTCTTCGGCACCGGCGCCACGGACCTCGTGCACATCGGTCAGGCCGTGATGGGCTGCGGCGGCACGGTCGACTACCTGGTCGACACGGTCTTCAACTACCCGACGCTGTCCGAGGCCTACAAGGTCGCGGCACTGGACGCCACGAACAAGATCCGCGCGCTGGACCGCTTCACGACCCGGTGATCACGACCGGGTGAGACCGGCCTCGTGGGCCACGATGGCGGCCTGCACGCGGTTGGAGCACTCCAGCTTGGGCAGGATCCGGCTGATGTGCGCCTTCACCGTGCCGGTCGCCATGAAGAGCTGCTCGCCGATCTCGGTGTTGGACAGCCCTTCGCCCACGAGCTTCAGCACGCCCCGTTCGGTCTCGGTGAGCGCGTCGATCTTGCGGCGCGCCTCCGGGCCGTCGTCCGGTGCGATGAGGTGCTTCTCGATCAGGCGTTTGGTGATCTGCGGGGCCAGGATCGGTTCGCCCCGCGCGGCCTTGCGGACGGCGTTGATCAGCTCCTGCGGCGGGGTGTCCTTGAGCAGGAACCCGGTCGCGCCGACCTTCAGCGCCTGCGCCACGTAGGAGTCCTCGCCGAACGTCGTGAGCATGACGACGTGGGCCCTCGCCGCGATCTGCTCGGCGGCCTTGAGCCCGTCCCCGCCCGGCATGCGGATGTCGAGCAACGCGACGTCGATCGTGTGCTTCAGCGTCAGCTCGACGGCCTGCCTGCCGTCACCGGCCTCGGCGACCACGGTGATCTCGGGGTCGTTCTCCAGGATCAGCCGGATGCCGGCCCGCATGAGCGTTTCGTCGTCGGCGATGAGAACTCGGATCACGACCAGCAGCCTACGTGCGCTCCTGCTCCTTCGAGGACAACTTGCCGTCGCGGAAGCACAGCTTGTAGGAGAGCTCGGGGTTGTGCGACGTCCGGAACCGCGAGCACCCGTCCACGCCGAGCTGCCCGATGCCGAACTCCTCGAACACGTCCGCTTCGGACGTGACACCCACCCGCAACGAGTCGAAGTACGGCGCGTTCATCTGCGTCGGGTTGAGCAACGCGAAGAGCAGCAACATGATCAGTGCGCCCGCGACCGGCAGCAGCGTCAGCAGCCCGAGGCAGCCACCACCCAGCACGCGCGGCACGGTCAGCACCTCGGCGGCGAGCGGCGGAGGCACCTCCTCGACCTCGGCGGCGGTCAGGTCCGCCTGGGCCGGCGGGTTCAGCGGCACGTCCGCCGCCACCCGGAAACCGCCCTCGACCGGCGGACCCGCGCTGAACGACCCGCCGAGCAGCCCGACGCGTTCCTCCAGCCCGATCAGGCCGCGCCGGGTGCCCTTGCCGGGCGTCGCCGGCGACGGGCCGTTCACCACCTGGATGCGGGCCCGGCCTCCCTGGACCGCGACCTGCACCCGTGTGCGGGCGGACGGCGCGTGCTTGGCGACGTTGGTCAGGGCCTCGCGGACCACCCGGTGCACCGCGCGGCGGGTGCGCTGGTCGGCACCGTGCAGGTCGTCACCGGACCAGTCGAGCGTCGCGCTGAGCCCGGATCCCTCGACCAGCGCGGCGATGTCGGAGCGGGTGCCGGTGTCCTCGTCGAGCGACTCGGGCTCGGGGTTCGTCCGCAGCACGCCGAGGATCTCGCGCAGTTCGGCCATCGCGAGCGACGACGTGGTGCGGATCAGTTCGGCCTGCTCGTGCAGCTGGGGGGCCTTGCGGGCGGTCGTGAGCTCGAGCGCCCCGGCGTGGATGGAGATCAGGCTGAGCCGGTGGCCGAGCATGTCGTGCATCTCGCCGGCGATGTGCGCGCGTTCCTCGGCGCGGGCGGACGCGGCGGTCAGGGCGCGGGCGCGTTCGAGGTACTCGTTGCGTTCCTGCAGCAGCCGGACCATCGGCCTGCGGCGGCCGAGCAGCATGCCCGAGACGGCCGGGAACAGCACGAAGAACACCGAACCGACGATCGCGCCGGTCACGGCCTCCCAGAGCGGCATGCTCCGGTAGCTCTCCTGCAGCTGGCTGAAGGCGGTCTGCAGCAGCGTCATGATCCCGAGCACCGCCCACAACCGGCCCAGGGGCGGGAGGCGGCGGCACGCGGCGAAGACCACGAACGTCGTGATGGCCTGCGCCCACAGGTTGTTCACCGCGAAGAGCGGCGCGGTGAGCAGCAGCGCCCACTCGGGCCTGTCCGGCGCGATCCACACCAGCGCGGCGATCCACACCGCGGTCGCGACCGTCAGCGCGGGATGGGGGACCGGTGCCAGCGGGGCGATCAGCGGCACCAGGCCGACCAGGAACGCGAGCAGCGTCCAGACGTACCTCATCGGGCGAGCTCCCTCTTCGCGGTCATGAGCGCACTGTTCCGGTCGAAGCAGACCTCGAAGTCGCGGTCGTCGGAGCCCTCGACGTGGTAGCGGTAGCACCCGGTGTGGTCCGAGGGGACGCCGAACCCGAACTTCTCGGTGACGTCCTCCTCGTGCGTGACCGACTTCTCGAACTTCTCGAACTCCTCCGGGCTGATCTCGCTGCGGCTGAAGACGGCGACCAGGAGCAGCACGAACGCCGTGCCGAGCGCCGGAACCAGCGAGAGCGTGGCCAGGCAGCCGCTGCCGACCACGCGCGGCATCGTCAGGACCTCGGCGGTGATCGGCGGTGGCGCCTCCGCCACCGCACCCGTCGTACCGGTCTCCTCCTGCACGACGGGGTGCGACGGCAGGTCGGCCAGCACCCGGAACCCGCCGCCCGCCGGTACCCCGGCGAGGAACGACCCGCCGATCAGCTCGACGCGTTCCTCCAGGCCGATGAGCCCGCGCCGGGTGCCGGCCCCCCGGGGTGCCGCGCTGGGACCGTTGGCGACCTCGACCCGCACCCGGTCGGCGACGGTCACAGCCACCCGAGTCCGGGCTGACGGGGCGTGCTTGTGCACGTTCGTGAGTGCTTCACGCACGACCCGATGCACCGCCCTGCGCAGGCGTGCGTCGGCATCGGCCAGATCAGCGCCTGACCAGTCGAGGTACACGGAAAGGCCCGCCGCGGAAGACGCCGCCACGAGCCGTTCGACGTCCGCGCGCGTGCCGGCGTCCTCGTCGTGCTCGGAGGAGGTGCCCAGCACGCCGAGGATCTCGCGCAGTTCCTCCATCGCGACCGCGGACGTCTTGCGGATCAGTTCGACCTGCTCGCGCAGCTCGGGCGCGTGTTCGGCGGCGGACTGCTCCAGCGCGTCCGCGTGTGTGGTCAGCTGCCGGAGCCGATGGCTGAGCATGTCGTGCATCTCGCTGGCGATGTGGGCGCGAGTGGCCGAACGAGCGGTGCTCGCCGTCAACGCGCGCGCGTGTTCCAGGTAGTCGTTGCGCTCCATCAGCACCTGCGTCAACGGCTTGCGCCGCCCGACCAGCGCACCGGACACGGCGGGGAAGATCAGCAGGAACACGACCGAGAACATCGTGCCGAGCAGGTACTCGAAGAGGCTGTCGCCCGCTCGCCACGCGTGCAGGCCGCCGAACGCCGCCTGCAGCACCACCGTGACGCCCACCAGTGCCCACAGCTGGCCCTGCGAACGGATCGACCGCGCCGCGCGGAAGACCACCAGCGACGTCGGGGCGATGGCGAGCAGGTTGTTGACGCCGTTGAGGGGAGCGGTGAGCACGATGGCCCACCGCGGCCAGCGAGCGCTGATCGGCACGAGCGCCGCCGCCCACACCGCGGACGCCACGACCAGCCACCAGTGCACGGGCCTGCCGAGCGGCGCGAACAGCGTCACCAACGCCAGCAGGAGGGCACCTGCCGCCCACAACCCGTCGCGCACCTTCACGTTCACGCGGATCATCATCGTCGACCGCGTTCAGCGCCCCCCAGCGCCAGGTGGCTCCGATCGGGTGGCCAGGTGGCCATGCTCCTGTTGAGTGAGTTTGCATGTCCGTGCATAATCATGCGTATGACAGTGAGGATCGCGGTCGCGGGCGCCAGCGGGTACGCGGGTGGCGAGCTGCTCCGCCTGCTACTCGGCCATCCGGACATCGAGATCGGCGCGCTGACGGCCAACAGCAGCGCCGGCGACAAGCTGCTCAAGCACCAGCCGCACCTCCTGCCGCTCGCCGACCGGGAACTACAAGACACCACAGTCGAGACCCTCAAGGGCCACGACGTGGTGTTCCTCGCACTTCCCCACGGTCACTCAGCCGCGCTGGCCGAGCAACTCGGCGACGACGCGCTCGTGATCGACTGCGGCGCCGACCACCGGCTGACCAGCGCCGACGACTGGAAGCGGTGGTACGGCGGTGAGCACGCGGGCACCTGGCCGTACGGGCTCCCCGAACTTCCCAACGGGCGGGACGCGCTCGTCGGCGCACGCCGCGTCGCCGTTCCCGGCTGCTACCCGACGGTGTCCTCGCTGGCCCTGGCTCCGGCCGTCGACCTCATCGAGGACGAGGTCGTCATCGTCGCCGTGTCGGGCACCAGTGGCGCCGGCAAGTCGTTGAAGACGAACCTGCTCGGTTCCGAGGTCATGGGGTCGGCCAGCGCGTACGGCGTCGGCGGCGCCCACCGGCACACGCCCGAGATCACCCAGAACCTGAGCGCCGCGGCGGGCCGGCCGATCAAGGTCAGCTTCACGCCGGTGCTCGCGCCGATGTCCCGCGGCATCCTCGCGACCTGCACTGCTTCCCTGAAAGACACCGCAAACGTTCGCGAGGCCTACGAGAAGGCGTACGCGGACGAGCCGTTCGTGCACTTGCTGCCCGAAGGTCTCTGGCCGACGACGAACGCCGTTCTCGGTTCGAACGCCGTCCAGCTGCAAGTCACCGTCGACGAGGACCTGAACCGGCTCGTGGTCGTGGCCGCTGTCGACAACCTGGCCAAGGGCACCGCCGGTGCCGCTGTCCAGTGCATGAACCTCGCTCTCGGACTGCCGGAAACGACCGGCCTCTCGACTGTTGGAGTCGCTCCGTGAACCGCAACAAGGGCGTCACCGGACCCCAGGGCTTCCGGGCCGCCGGGATCGCCGCCGGAATCAAGGAATCCGGCGCTCTCGACCTGACGCTCGTCGTGAACGACGGGCCCTCCGACGCCGCCGCGGGTGTGTTCACCACGAACAAGGTGAAGGCCGCACCGGTGCTGTGGTCGCAGCAGGTGATCCAGTCCCGGCGCCTCACCGCGGTCGTGCTCAACTCCGGCGGCGCCAACGCGTGCACCGGCCCCGAAGGTTTCCAGGACACCCACGCCACCGCGGAGAAGGTCGCCGAGGTGCTCGGCACGGGGGCCGTCGACGTCGCGGTCTGCTCCACCGGCCTGATCGGTGAGCGCCTCCCGATGGACAAGATCCTGACCGGCGTCGAGAACGTCGCGAAGGAACTGGACTCCACGGTGGAGGCCGGGCTCAACGCCGCCACCGGCGTCATGACCACGGACAGCCGCCCCAAGCAGTCGTGGAAGGCCTCCGAGCAGGGCTGGTCGGTCGGCGGGTTCGTGAAGGGCGCGGGCATGCTCGCCCCGAACATGGCCACGATGCTGTCGGTCATCACCACCGACGCCAAGATCTCCGGCGACTCGCTGGACAAGGCGTTGCGCCTGGCCACGGGCCGCACGTTCGACCGGCTCGACGTCGACGGCGGCACGTCCACCAACGACACGGTGCTGGTGCTGGCCTCGGGCGCCTCGGGTGTCGAGCCCTCGTTCGAGGACTTCACCGCGTTGCTGACCGAGGTCGCGGGGGACCTGGTCAAGCAGCTCCAGGGCGACGCCGAGGGCGTGACGAAGGAAATCAGCATCACCGTCAAGCAGGCCGCCACCGAGGCCGAGGCCGTCCACATCGGACGGACCGTCGCCGAGGACAACCTGGTGAAGACCGCACTGTTCGGCAGCGACCCGAACTGGGGCCGCATCGCGATGGCGCTCGGCCGCGCGGACGCCGAGATCGACCCGGACGTGCTGCAGATCCTGATCAACGGCGTGTCGTTGTACCGCAACGGGACCCGCGACCGCGACCGCGGCGAGGCCGACCTGTCCGGCCGCGACATCGAGATCGTCATCGACCTCAACGTCGGCGAGGCCGAAGCCACGGTGCTCACCACCGACCTGTCCCACGACTACGTCGAAGAGAACAGCGCTTACTCCTCATGAACGCACAAGAGAAGGCGGCAGTCCTCGTCGAGGCGCTGCCGTGGCTGGAGCGTTTCCGCGGCGCGCTCGTGGTCGTCAAGTACGGCGGCAACGCCATGGTCGACGACGAGCTGAAGAAGGCGTTCGCCGAGGACATGGTGTTCCTGCGACTGTGCGGCCTGCGTCCGGTCGTCGTGCACGGCGGCGGCCCGCAGATCAAGTCCATGCTGGACAGGCTCGGCATCCACAGCGAGTTCCGCGGCGGCCTGCGCGTGACGACGCCGGAGGCCATGGACGTCGTGCGGATGGTCCTGGTCGGGCAGGTGGGGCGTGAGCTCGTCGGCCTGATCAACCAGCACGGCCCTTACGCCGTCGGCATCTCCGGTGAGGACGCGCACCTGTTCACGGCCACGCGCCGCGGTGCGATCGTGGACGGCGAAGAGGTCGACATCGGCCTCGTCGGCGACATCACCGAGGTCAACCCGGACGCGGTGCTCGACATCGTGCGCGCGGGCCGCATCCCGGTCGTGTCGTCGGTCGCCCCGGACGTCCACGGCGTGCCGCACAACGTCAACGCGGACACGGCAGCCGGCGCTCTCGCGGTCGCTCTCGGCGCCGAGAAGCTCGTCGTGCTGACCGATGTCGAGGGCCTGTACGCGAACTGGCCGGACAGGTCGTCGCTGCTGAACCAGATCCGGGCCTCCGAGCTGGAGAAGATCTTGCCGGACCTGGAAAGCGGCATGGTGCCGAAGATGGAGGCCTGCCTGCGCGCGGTGCGCGGCGGGGTCCCGCAGGCGCACGTGATCGACGGCAGGCTGGCCCACTCGGTGCTGCTGGAAGTCTTCACCACTGAAGGTGTCGGAACGATGGTCTTGGGGGACAGCAAGTGACCTCGCGGTGGCAACAGTCCATGATGGACAACTACGGCACACCTTCACTGCAGCTGGAACGCGGTGAGGGCGCGCACGTCTGGGACGCGGACGGAAACCGTTACGTCGACCTGCTGACCGGCCTCGCCGTCAACGCCCTGGGCCACGCCCACCCGGCGATCGTCGAGGCGGTGTCCACGCAGATCGCGAAGCTCGGCCACACCGGCAACCTGTACGTCAACGAGCCCGCGCTGAAGCTCGCCGAACGCCTGCTGGACCTCGCGGGGGAGCCCGGCAAGGTCTTCTTCTGCAACTCCGGCGCCGAGGCCAACGAGGCCGCGCTCAAAATGGCCCGCCTGACCGGCCGCACGAAGATCGTCTCCACGATCGGTGGGTTCCACGGCCGCACGATGGGCGCGCTGACGCTCACCGGCCAGGAGGCGAAGCGCGCGCCGTTCGCACCGCTCGTGCCCGGTGTCTCGCACATCCCGTTCGGTGACGTGGCAGCGCTCGAGGCCGCGATCGGCGACGACACCGCGGCGTTCATCGTCGAGCCGATCCAGGGCGAGCAGGGCGTCATGGTGCCGCCCGCCGGCTACCTGCAGGAGGCCCGCCGGATCACCGCCGAGCACGGCGCGCTGTTCATCCTCGACGAGGTGCAGACCGGCATCGGCCGCCTCGGCACGTGGTTCGCGTTCCAGCAGGCCGGAATCGTGCCCGACGTCATGACGCTCGCCAAGGGCATCGGCGGCGGCCTGCCGCTGGGCGCCACGATCGGCTTCGGCGCGGCGGCGGAGCTGTTCAAGCCCGGTCACCACGGCACGACGTACGGCGGCAACCCGGTGTGCTGCGCCGCCGGGCTCGCGGTGCTCGACACGATCGCCTCGGAAGGCCTGCTGGAGCACGCCTCGTCCGTGGGCAAGGAGATCGCCGCGGGTGTGGAGGCGTTGCACCACCCCGCGATCTCCGGAGTCCGGGGAGCGGGTCTGCTGCTCGGCATCACGCTGCGCGAGGCGGTCTCGGCGAAGGCCGCGGCGGCCGCGCAGAAGGCCGGTTACCTGATCAACCCGATCCAGCCCGACGTGCTGCGGCTGGCTCCGCCCCTGGTGCTGGAAGAGTCCGACGCGCAGGCCTTCGTCGCCGCGCTTCCCACTTTCTTCGAGGAGACGCCGTGAGCCCGAGGCACTTCCTGCGCGACGACGACCTCTCCACCGAGGAGCAGGCGGCCGTTCTCGACCTGGCCGACACCTACAAGGCGGACCGGTTCACCGCGAAGCCGCTGGCTGGCCCCAAGTCCGTTGCCGTGATCTTCGAGAAGAACTCCACGCGCACCCGGCTGTCGTTCGAGGTCGGCATCGCGCAGCTCGGCGGCAACCCGGTGATCATCGACGGCCGGTCGATGCAGCTGGGCCGCGAGGAGACGATCGAGGACACCTCGCGGATCCTGTCCGGGTACGTGGACGCCGTGGTGTGGCGGACGTTCGCCCAGGCCCGCATGGAGGCGATGGCCTCCGTGTCGCGCATTCCCGTGGTGAACGCGCTTACCGACGAGTTCCACCCGTGCCAGGTGCTCGCGGACCTGCAGACGATCCGCCGCCGTTACGGCAAGCTGGCCGGTCTGACGCTGACGTACCTGGGCGACGGCGCCAACAACATGGCGCACTCGCTGCTGCTCGGCGGTGCCACGGCCGGTATGCACGTCCGGATCGGCGCACCCGCCGGCTTCGTGCCGAACCCGCAGTTCCTGGAGGACGCCAAGAAGCGGGCCGCCGAGACCGGCGGTTCGGTGGCGTTGATCAGCGACCCGCGCGAGTCGGTCGACGGGTCGGACGTGCTGGTCACCGACACCTGGACGTCGATGGGGCAGGAGAACGACGGCAAGGACCGCGTCGGCCCGTTCCGCCCGTACCAGGTGAACGCCTCGTTGCTGGAGGCGACGGGCAAGCCCGACTCGACGGTGCTGCACTGCCTGCCCGCGCACCGCGGCTGGGAGATCACCGACGAGGTGCTCGACGGCCCGCAGTCGCTGGTGTGGCAGGAAGCGGAGAACCGGCTGCACGCGCAGAAGGCGTTGCTCGTGTGGTTGCTGGAGCAGTCGTCATGACCCGCACCGCCCGTCAGGGCCGCATCGTCGAGGTGGTGTCGCAGCGTGCCGTGCGCAGCCAGTCCGAGCTCGCGAAACTGCTTGCGGCGGAAGGCATCGACGTCACGCAGGCCACGTTGTCGCGCGACCTCGACGAGCTCGGCGCGGTCAAGCTGCGCGGCCCTGACGGCGGTGCGCCGGTCTACGTGATCCCCGAGGACGGCAGTCCCGTGCGCGGCGTCCAGGGCGGCACGACGCGCCTGGTCCGCGTGCTGGGCGAGCTGCTGGTGTCGACGGACTACTCCGGCAACCTCGCGGTGCTGCGGACTCCGCCCGGTGCCGCGCAGTTCCTTGCCTCCGCGCTGGACCGCGCGGCGTTGCACGAGGTCGTCGGCACGATCGCGGGTGACGACACGATCCTGGTCGTGGCCCGCGAGCCGATGACCGGATCCGAGCTCGCCGACCGGATCACCGCGCTGGCCTCGGGTTCCGTCGATGAATGAGCCCGTCCACGCCGTTCTGACGTTCGACGCGGGTGTCCCGGTGGCGGTGGACGGCGAGACCGTCTCCGTCGCCGAGGCCGTCCGCGAGCTCAACTTCCGCGCCGGCGTCGTCAGGTCCAGCCTGGGCTCGGTCGCCGTGCGGGTCGCGCGGATGGCCTTGCCGTCGGGTTCCGGCGAGGTCGACGTCGCGCTGTACCAGGGGCGCGTCGTCGGGCTGGTGGCCCGTTCGGAAGAATCGCTCTACGACTTCGCTAGCTGAAAGTTGCGTGCAATGAGTTCTTTGTGGGGTGGCCGGTTCGAGTCGGGACCGGCCGAGGCGATGGCACGGCTGTCGCTGTCGACGCACTTCGACTGGCGGCTCGCGCCGTACGACATCGCGGGCTCGCGCGCGCACGCCCGTGTGCTGCACGCCGCGGGTCTGCTGTCGGACGAGGAGCTCGCCGGCATGCAGAAGGCGCTGGACGAGCTGCTCGCCGACGTCGAGTCCGGCGCGTTCACCCCGGTGCTGGAGGACGAGGACGTCCACACGGCGCTGGAGCGGGGCCTGATCGACCGCGCCGGCACCGAGCTCGGCGGCAAGCTGCGCGCCGGCCGTTCCCGCAACGACCAGGTCGCCACGTTGTTCCGCATGTGGCTGCGTGACGCCGCCCGCCGTGTCGCCGCCGGTGTGCTGGACGTCGTCGACGCCCTGGCCGCGCAGTCCGAGACGCACTTCGGCGCCGTCATGCCGGGCCGCACGCACCTGCAGTCCGCCCAGCCCGTGCTGCTCTCGCACCACCTGCTGGCGCACGCCCACGCGTTGCTGCGCGACGTCGACCGCCTGCACGACTGGGACAAGCGCGCCGGGTTCTCCCCGTACGGCTCGGGCGCGCTGGCCGGTTCCTCGCTCGGCCTGGACCCGGCGAAGGTGGCCGCCGACCTGGGCTTCTACGCCCCGGTCGAGAACTCGATCGACGGCACCGCCTCCCGCGACTTCGCCGCCGAGATCGCCTTCGTGCTGGCCATGATCAGCGTGAACCTCTCCCGCGTGGCCGAGGAGATCATCATCTGGACCACCGCCGAGTTCCGCTTCGCGGTGCTCGACGACGCCTGGTCCACCGGCAGCTCGATCATGCCGCAGAAGAAGAACCCGGACGTCGCCGAACTCGCGCGCGGCAAGTCGGGCCGCCTGATCGGCAACCTGGCGGGCCTCCTGGCCACGCTGAAGGCCCAGCCCCTGGCCTACAACCGCGACCTGCAGGAGGACAAGGAGCCCCTGTTCGACTCGGTCGAGCAGCTCGAACTCCTCCTCCCGGCCTTCGCGGGCATGGTGGCGACGTTGAAGTTCGACGTCGACCGCATGGCGTCCTTGGCTCCGGCCGGCTTCACGCTGGCCACGGACATCGCGGAATGGCTTGTGCGCCAAGGCGTCCCGTTCCGAGTGGCCCACGAGGCAGCCGGCGCGTGCGTCCGCGCGGCCGAGACCCGCGGCGTAGGCCTGGAAGACCTGACCGACGACGAGTTCCGCGCCATCTCACCCGCCCTGACCCCCGAGGTCCGCTCGGTGCTCACCGTCGAGGGCTCGATCGCGTCGCGCGACGCCCACGGCGGCACGGCACCCGTACGCGTCCGCGAACAGCTCGACGCACTCGTGGCAAAGGCTGCTTCCGCACGTGAGTTCTAGGCTCCTGACCAGGGAGGAGCTGGCCATCGACCCGGTCGATGCGTCCCGGCTCCTCCTCGGGTCCTTTCTCGAAGCCGGCGGCGTGCGCGTGCGCATCGTCGAGGTGGAGGCGTACCGGGGAGGCGACGACCCGGCGTCCCACTGCTACCGCGGCAAGACCCCTCGCAACGAGGTCATGTTCGGCCCGGCCGGCTTCCTGTACGTCTACTTCGTCTACGGCATGCACTTCTGCGCCAACGTCGTGACCCTGACCGACGGCGTACCGGGCGCGGTGCTGTTGCGCGCGGCCGAGGTCGTTTCGGGCGAGGACATCGCCTTCTCTCGCCGCCCTGCTTCGCGTTCCGCGGCCGAACTGGGCAAAGGACCCGCACGGCTGTGCAAGGTCCTCGGGCTGGATCGTTCTCAGAACGGCGTGGACCTGACCTCTCCTGACTCGCCCGTGCGGTTGTATGCGGGTGAGCCGGCGACGAAGGTGCACGCGGGTCCGCGCGTCGGTGTGGCCGTGGCGATGGACGTGCCTTGGCGGTTCTGGATCGACTCACCGGCCGTGTCGACGTACAAGAGAGGCGGCAAGCGCCGCTCGTCAGCGTGACAGCCTCTCCAGCGCCGCCTTGAACTCCTGCTCCAACGACGGCTCCACCTCGAACACCAGCGGCACCGTCATGTCGATCCGCTCCCCGGCGGTCAACCGCTCGACCAGGGTGTCCGCCACCTCGCGCAGATCCCGCGCCACCGCGTGCATGGCTTCCAGCTGCCGGTCCGCGAACCGCGCCTGCACCCGAGCGGCGGCACGGGCGGGCTCGTGCGCGTAGCTGGTCCCGTGGATGCCCCGCGCCCAGTCGAGGATCTCGTCGAACGTGCGCACGAACAACTCGCCGAGGTGCACGATCCGGTCCGCGTCGCCCGCCTCGCCGGCCCTGCCGAACGCGGCCTCCTGGGTGCCGGCGGTGAAGACGGACTCCACGGCGACCTTGATGATCTCGCCCAGCAGCACGTTGCGGTCGCGGATCAGGTCGATGCCGTTGCCGTGCTCGACGATGCCGTTGCGCGGCGAGTAGCGGAGGAAGTGCTCGCGGTACTTCTGCTGGAGATCGGCAAGCCCTTGCGCCACAACGGTTGCGTAGAGGAGGTATTCCCAGCCGCGTGGCTTCTCCCTGACCAGCGCGGCCACCGACTTGGGGGTGATCGGGGTCGACGAGGTGAACTCGGCGCGGTGCTGGGCGAGCTTCTGCACGACGGACTGCGCGATCACTTCGGTGTCGTGCACGCGGAGGTCCAGGTAACCGATGCTGGACAGCAGGCCGGGCACCTCGGTGTCGTCGAGCTTGATGGGCAGCAGGTACTCGTTCTGCTGCCCAAGAGCTCGTGCCTGCGCGGTCTTGCGTTCGTGCCGTGCCCAGTTGTGTTCGACGTAGTGCCGTGAAGCGAACATCAGCACGTAGCGGACCTTGTGCGTCAACGTCTCCGCGATGTGCTCGACCAGGTCGAGGCCCCACCGCGCGACGACCTGGTCCTCGTCGTAGTAGACCTTGACGCCGAGCTCCTCCAAGCGCCGGACGACCGGCTCGACCTGGGCGCGGTCCTGCTCGGCGAACGATGGGGCGACGTCGAACTCGTACTCGGCCACCGGGCTAAGGTACGGGCCCGTTCGACGTCCTGGGGGGACAACGTGGAGAAGAAGCTGGCCGCAGTAGCGGCCGAACTCGTCGCCGAGGTCAAGGCGGGGTGGGACTATCTGACGCTGCGCGCCATGTGCGAAAGCGGGTACACGAACTCACGTGTCTCAGCCGGTCCGTCAGACGATCAGACACGCGTACACCACCTCAAGTCGTTGGCCGCGCTCGGCGATGACGGAAACGTGGTCGTCGAGATGCGAGTGGAGCCGGACGGTGCGTTCACAGCGCTCCTGACCGACGGCATCGACCAGGGCACCGGCTACCTGCCGCCGAGCTACACCGTCGTGTTGGAACCACGGCCACGTCACGTCATTCCGCCGTACGAGCGGACCGAGGTGCCGGCGACCGGCCCGTTGGCGGCCGTCGAGGCCGAGCTCGGCGTGCCGCTGCCGGCCGAGGTGCACGAGCTGTACCGCAGCGGTGTCACTGATTTCGGCGACCACGTGCTGCTGCCCGCGGACGAGATCCTGACTGTACGACAACAACTTCTGGACAACGAGGCTCTCTTGGCGCACGACCCGGGCAACTGGGCTGAGCCGATCCCGTGCACCGCGCCCCGAGACGCCGTGCGGCTCGTCGGCCACCATCCGCTCTGGGTGCCGATCGTGCGGTATCCGTCCGGCGAGACCCTGTGCGTCGACCTCGCTCCCGGCCCGCGTGGTCGCGTCGGCCAGGTCATCCAGCCTTCCCTGGGCTGCTACCCGCTCGAACTCCTCGCGGACTCGGTGACCGAGTGGCACCGTTCGCCCGAACGCCCCGAGTCGTCCGGCATGAAGGGTCACTTCGACGTCACGGACTACGAGGTCGACGTGGTCGCTTACCTGGTGAACGAGTTCCCGACGGTGCGTGAGCTCGGCCTGCACGAGCTGCGCGACGTTGATCTGGCGCCGCTTGCGAGCATGGCGGACCTGCAGGACCTGAAACTGAGCGGAGGGAGTCTGCAGCTCGAAGCCCTGGCCCATCTGCCGCTGGAACATCTCGAAATCACCGCGACAGACGTCACCGTGCCCGCGTTCCAGCGGCTGACCCGCCTCAAGATCGAAGGTGCGCCTGTCGAACTGCACCGAGTTGCCGATGCTGCGCGTCCTCGACGTGTCCCGCGCGGACGTGGACGTCGAGTCGTTGCCGCAGGTCGATCACCTGACGCTGAACACCGAGCAGTGGCGGCGGTGCACCGTGCGCCCCGCCGCCGCCACACTCACCGGCGAACGCTCGCTCGCCAAGGCTCTCGACTGGGCCGGGAGCCTTGGCGTGGAGTTGCCGCGCCGCGTCGTCAGCGGCCGGCCGTAGTCCTGCGGTACCAGGCGCGCCGGTGTCCGGAGGGCAGCGCGACGCGAGTGATCAGGTTGGTCAGCAACGCACCGATGATCAGCCACAAGAGAGCGGCCAGGCCCTCGTTGAGGAGCGTCGCCGCGGAGGCGTTCTCCGGTGTGAAGAGACCGTCGAGGCCGAGCGTGATCCCGTCCGCCCAGCCCGCGACGAACTGGAAGAACCCGTTGGTGGCGTTCGCACCCGTGATCACCAGGAAGATGTGCACCAACAGCACGATGGCGAACGTCCAGCACACGATGTCGATGACCGCGCAGACGGTTCGCACCGTCCGCACCCTTCGGTAGTCGTCGTCGCGCTCGACGACCTCTTCGACCACCGGTTCGTTCACGCGCGGCATGCGCTCGGTAGGCCGGCGTAACTCCGAATCACGTGGGTCCGTCATGGCCTCCGCATACCCGTCCGCCTACCAGGTCGAAACCCGTTGGACCAGGTAGGCGACAATGACAGCCGTGAGCGAGCACATCCTTGACGAACTGTCCTGGCGCGGCCTGATCGCGACGTCCACCGACCTCGACGCACTCCGGAAGGACCTGGACGCCGGCCCGCTCACGCTCTATTGCGGTTTCGACCCGACGGCGCCGTCGCTGCACGCCGGCAACATGGTCCCGCTGCTCATGCTCAGGCGCTTCCAGCGGGCGGGGCACCGGCCGATCGTGATGGCGGGTGGCGCCACGGGCATGATCGGCGACCCGCGCGACACCGGTGAGCGCACGCTGAACTCGCTGGACACCGTCGCCGAGTGGGCCGATCGCATCCGCGGTCAGCTGGAGCGGTTCGTCGACTTCGACGACTCGCCCACGGGCGCGATCGTCGAGAACAACCTCAACTGGACCGGCCAGGTCAGCGCGCTGGAGTTCCTGCGCGACGTCGGCAAGCACTTCTCGGTCAACGTCATGCTGTCCCGGGAGACCGTGAAGCGGCGCCTCGAGGGCGACGGCATGTCGTACACCGAGTTCAGCTACCTGCTGCTGCAGTCGAACGACTACCTGGAGCTGCACCGCAAGTACGGCACCGCGCTGCAGGTCGGCGGCTCGGACCAGTGGGGCAACATCGTCGGCGGTGTCGACCTCATCCGCCGGGTCGAGGGCAAGCACGTGCACGCCCTGACCGCGCCGCTGGTCACCGATGCCGAGGGCCGCAAGTTCGGCAAGTCCACCGGTGGCGGCAGCGTGTGGCTCGACCCGGAGCTGACGTCGCCGTTCGCCTGGTACCAGTACTTCGTGAACGTCGACGACGTCACGGTGCTGAACTACCTCCGCCTGTTCACGTTCCTCACGCGTGAGGAACTCGACGAGCTGGAGAAGCAGACCGCGGAGGCGCCGCACCAGCGGGCCGCTCAGAAGCGTCTCGCGCAGGAGTTCACCGACCTGGTGCACGGAGAGCGCGCGACGCAGCAGGTCATCCTCGCGTCGTCGGCGCTCTTCGGCCGGGGCGAGCTGCGTGACCTCGACGCGTCCGTGCTGGAAGCGGCGCTGGCCGAGGCGCCCAAGGGCAAGGTGCGGCTGGCGGACGAGCCCACGATCGTCGACCTGCTGATCGCGTCGGGCCTGGCCGAGAGCCGGGGTGCCGCGCGGCGGACGGTCAACGAGGGCGGTGCCTACGTGAACAACGCGAAGGTGACCGACGAGGAGTGGAAGCCGGCGTCGTCGGACCTGCTCCACGGCAAGTGGCTGGTGCTCCGCCGCGGCAAGCGGAACAACGCTGGCGTCGAGGTAGAGCTCTGACCTGCATGTTCTGGTCGTAGGAGGCCGCCGGTCCCACTCGGGACCGGCGGCCTCCGATGTTTCTGACTGTGATCGCGGTCACAGTGTGCCGGGATCGAGCCTGGGATAGCGTGTTCATGGGTCCTGTACGGGGCTGCTGACCTGCGGTTTCTGATCGTGGGCGGCCGTGATGTCCCCGATTTGACCCTGCGTTGGCGTGCGTGTAACTTTCTCCATGTCAGCGAGGAACGGGCCGGGAACACCGGAACGGAGCGCGACACAGATCACGAACCAAGCTTCCACAGACTGTGGTAGAGTGGGTGATCTAGAAACGACGAAGACCCAGCCGGTAGCTCGTCTGAGCTCAGAGGCCAAGGGCGTCGGAAGTTTCAACCACAAAGCTTAAGTACGACACAGCCCCGGAAGCGACTCTCTTCGGAGATTAGCTGCGGTGTGCGCGTGTTCTTTGAGAACTCAACAGCGTGCCGAAACACAGCCAGTAATATATGAATTACCTCCTCGTCGAGGTAGTTCCTTTGAG
>NZ_JBFBAW010000012.1:0-323583 GCF_040682435.1 Lentzea sp. NPDC051208
AGATGTCGCAATCCACACCGAACCCGGAGGCCCTCCCTCATTCCAAGATCATCCGACTACGTGTCGGACCGTTCGCAACCTCGCTGGGCAATACACCTAGCCGCTCTCACCCATCCGCTGCCGCACGAGGTCACGCACCACGTCGTCGGGCAGCGGCATGTCCGTGGTGAACCGGACAGTGCCCTTGGACAGCGAGAAACCGGCCAGCCGGTCGCGCACCACGTCGACGGCCGCGGGGCTGAACGGGAACACGGCCAGGTGGTCCTTCGCCGCCTTGAACCCGAGCAGCGGCTTGCCCTTGAGCCTCAGCGCGGCCAGGCCGTAGCTCAGGCCCTGCTCGGCCGCCGGGGCGAGTTCCTCGGCCAGCGCGCGGATGTGCGCGAACGCGTCGCGCGCCGGAGCGTCGAGGCTCGCGAAGCAGTCGTCAACGTCGGCCATGGCGGCACGCTACTCGCGCGAAGTGCTCCGCGAGCGAACCTGTGGCAGGCGGCGGGAGGATGTCCCTTCCTTCTCGATACAGAGACCTGGACCACCCTCGGTTGCACGTCCGATAGTAGGAAGTCAAACTATTCTCATGGCGACCACTCTGCACAAGCCGGTGAACCCGGTGCGCTTTGTGACCGCGTCCAGCCTGTTCGACGGCCACGACGCGGCTATCAACATCATGCGGAGGATCCTGCAGTCGCAGGGTGCGGAGGTCATCCACCTCGGCCACAACAGGTCGGTGGCGGAGGTCGTGGACGCCGCGATCCAGGAGGACGCGCAGGGCATCGCCATCAGCGCGTACCAGGGCGGGCACGTCGAGTACTTCTCCTACCTGGTCGAGCTGCTCAACGAGCGCGGCGCCGGGCACATCCGGGTCTACGGCGGCGGTGGCGGTGTCATCGTCCCCGAGGAGATCGAGCTGCTGCACTCGCGCGGGGTCGCGCGGATCTTCTCGCCGCAGGACGGGCAGACGCTCGGCCTCGCCCGGATGATCAACCTGATGATCGAGGAGTGCGACCACGCGCTGACGGAGCCGTTCAGCCACGACGCGCTGCTGACGGGGGCGGACGAGGCCCTGGCGCGCGCGATCACGCACATCGAGGCCGGGACCGCGGAGCCCCTGACGACGACGCGCAAGGTGCCGGTCCTGGGCATCACCGGCACCGGTGGCTCGGGCAAGTCGTCGCTCACCGACGAGCTGGTGCGCCGCTTCCGGCTCGACCAGCAGGACAAGCTGCGCATCGCCGTGCTCGCCGTCGACCCGACGCGCCGCCGTGGTGGTGGCGCGCTGCTCGGCGACCGCATCCGGATGAACTGCCTCGACGGCGACCGCGTGTTCTTCCGTTCGCTGGCCACGCGCCGTGCGGGCAGCGAGATCCCGGACGGCCTGGAGCAGGCCATCGTGGCGTGCAAGGCGTCCGGTGCCGATCTGGTCATCGTCGAGACGCCCGGTATCGGTCAGGGTGACGCGGCCATCGTGCCGTTCGTCGACTTCTCGCTGTACGTGATGACGCCGGAGTTCGGTGCCGCGTCGCAGCTCGAGAAGATAGACATGCTCGACTACGCGGACGCCGTGGCGATCAACAAGTTCGAGCGCCGCGGTGCCGAGGACGCGCGCAGGGACGTCGCACGGCAGATGGTGCGCAACCGCGAGGCGTTCGGCGTCAAGTGGGAGGACATGCCGGTCTACGGCACGTCCGCCGCGACGTTCAACGACGACGGCGTGACGGCGCTCTACCAGTTCCTGCGCGACGGTCTGGTGGAGCACGGTCTCGCGGTGGAGGAGGGCGCGCTCCCCGTCGTCTCCGGCAAGACGTCGACCTCCGCGTCCACGATCGTGCCCGCCGCCCGTGCGCGCTACCTCTCCGACATCTCCGACACGGTGCGCGGCTACCACCGCAGGACCGAGGAGCAGGTCGAGGCGGTCCGCAGGCACACCCAGCTCTCCGGTGCCCGGAAGGCGTTGGAGGCAGCGGGCAAGGGCGTCACGGACATCGCCGAACTGGCTTCCGAGGCCGAGCGCAAGGTCGACCGTGAGACGGCCGACCTGCTGCAGGCGTGGCCCGCCACCGTCGAGCAGTACTCCGGCGACGAGCTCGTGTTCAAGGTGCGGGACAAGGAGATCCGCACCAGGCTCACGCGCGAGACGTTGTCCGGCAACCAGGTCCGCCGGGTCAGCCTGCCCCGCTACGACGACGAGGGCTCGCTGCTGCGGTTCCTGCGCAAGGAGAACCTGCCGGGCTTCTTCCCCTACACCGCGGGGGTCTTCCCGTTCAAGCGCGAGGGCGAGGACCCGGCGCGCATGTTCGCGGGCGAGGGCGACGCGTTCCGCACCAACCGCCGCTTCAAGTACCTGTCGCAGGGCAACCCGGCCACGCGGCTGTCCACGGCGTTCGACTCGGTGACGCTCTACGGCCGCGACCCCGACACCCCGCCGGACGTCTACGGCAAGATCGGCACCTCCGGCGTCTCGATCGCGTCGCTCGACGACATGAAGGCCCTGTACGACGGCTTCGACCTGGTCGCGCCGACGACGTCCGTGTCGATGACGATCAACGGCCCGGCGCCGACGATCCTCGCGTACTTCCTCAACACGGTGATCGACCAGCAGGTCGACAAGTTCAAGGCGGACAACGACCGCGAGCCCGACGCGGACGAGTACGCGCGGCTCAGGGCGTTCGCGCTGGCCAACGTCCGCGGCACCGTTCAGGCCGACATCCTCAAGGAGGACCAGGGCCAGAACACCTGCATCTTCTCCACGGAGTTCTCGCTGCGCATGATGGCGGACATCCAGGAGTGGTTCATCCAGCAGCAGGTCCGCAACTTCTACTCGGTGTCGATCTCGGGCTACCACATCGCCGAGGCCGGGGCGAACCCCATCAGCCAGCTCGCCTTCACGCTCGCCAACGGCTTCACCTACGTCGAGTCGTACCTGGCGCGCGGCATGAACATCGACGACTTCGCGCCGAACCTGTCGTTCTTCTTCTCCAACGGCATGGACGCCGAGTACAGCGTCATCGGCCGCGTGGCGCGCCGCATCTGGGCCGTGGCCATGCGCGACCGCTACGGCGCCGCGGAGCGTTCGCAGAAGTTCAAGTACCACGTGCAGACGTCGGGCCGTTCGCTGCACGCGCAGGAGATGGACTTCAACGACATCCGCACGACGCTGCAGGCTCTCTGCGCGCTGTACGACAACTGCAACTCCCTGCACACCAACGCCTACGACGAGGCGATCACCACTCCCACGGAGTCGTCCGTCCGCCGCGCGATGGCCATCCAGATGATCATCAACAAGGAGTGGGGCCTCTCCGCGAACGAGAACCCGCTGCAGGGCTCGTTCGTCATCGACGAGCTGACCGACCTCGTCGAAGAGGCCGTGCTGATGGAGTTCGACCGCATCTCCGAACGCGGCGGCGTGCTCGGCGCGATGGAGACCGGCTACCAGCGCGGCCGCATCCAGGACGAGTCGATGCTCTACGAACAGCGCAAGCACGACGGCTCGCTGCCGTTGATCGGCGTCAACACCTTCCTGCCCGAGGGCGGCGAGCGCGAGGTCGTGAAGATCGAGCTCGCGCGCGCCACCGAGGAGGAGAAGGAGTCGCAGGTCAACCGCACGCGCGCCTATCAGGCCGCGCACCGCGACGAGGCCCAGAAGGCGCTGGCGCGGCTGCGTGAGGTGGCGCAGACGAACGAGAACGTGTTCGCGGTGCTGATGGACGCGGCCCGCGTGTGCACGCTCGGGCAGATCACCGAGGCGTTCTTCGAGGTGGGCGGCCAGTACCGCCGCAACATCTAGGCGAACCGGCCTCGTTGACACCTGTTCCGGTGCTCAGGCAGGCTTGAGCGCGTTGGCAGCGGGGGCTGCCGACGCACTCATGAAAAGCCTGGGGGCTCTCATGCACACGCGTTCTGTTTTGCTGCGCTTGTTCAGTTTGATGGCGATCGTCCTCGCGATCGGGACGACTCCGGTGCCGGCCGGCGCGGCCCCGGACGTCCCCGCGACCGAGCAGGCCGTCCCGGCGGCGGACCACTGGACGTACACGACCACCGAAGCGTGGTTGCGCCAGTGCGCGACCCTCAACTGCGGTTACCACGTCCTTCCCGCCGGCACGGCCGTCCGGGTCTACTGCTACACCAACAACGTGGGCATCACCTGGAACGTGGCGAGGACGACGGACAACCGCGCCGGCCACCTGGACGCCTCCGCCGTTCAGGTGCCCAACTGGAGCCAGTCGTGCAGCAACGTGGGCACGAAGTTGCGGGTTTCGCAGTTCGAGCTGTGGGCTCACAGCTGCCCGGCGATGGCCTGCGGCTACGGAGTGGTGCCGCGCGGTCATGACATCGCGGCCTTGTCCATGGCGAGCGAGTTGGGCGACGGCTACCTCTGGACGCTGATCCTCGACCACGACAACGTGCACAAGAACCTGGTCGGCTGGGTGCACACCGAGGACATCGACTAAAAGGCGTACGGCCGGCCGACGATCCACCCGCCCACGTGGCCGGGGAGCTCGTCGGTCGGCACCAGCTCGACGCTGTCACCGACGTTGACCACACCTGGCCGGACCACCCAGCTGTCGAGGCACAGCACGCCGCCGAACTCGTGCCGGATCCGGCGGTGCACGTCCAGGTCCTGTGCGCCGGTGTCCGGGTCGATCGTCGTGACCACGCAGCGGGCGCGCTTCTGGTACATCCCGATGACCACGTCGCCGACCACCAGCGCGTGCCCCGGCCAGCCGTCCTCCTCACCGGCCTCGACGCCGCCGATGAGGATGTTGGGCCGCAACCGCCGCACGTCGACGCCCGCGGCCTCGACCTGCCCGTCCGTCGCGACGAGGACGTTGAGCACGTCGAACCGCTCGGGGCCGGTGTAGCGGGTGAGCCTGCCGCCGAACGGGAGCACCTTCTCGTGCGCCTGCCAGCTGTCCCAGGGATGTCCGTCGACCAACGGGCCGTCGGGGCCGGTGGAAGCCGGAATGGTGAGCAGGCCGTACCGGGTGCGTCCGGTCAGCACACCGCGCGGACCTCGCACGTGCACCAGCCGGTCGCCCTCGACGCCGTCCGGGGTGAACGCGGCCTGCCGCAGTTCCTCGCCGCCCAGCGACTTCACCGGGTAGCGCCACAACGCTTTGACGTGCATGTCGTCACTCCGCCGGGATCTCGTAGGTGGAGTCCGGGTCGACGCGGCGCTCGGACTCGGCGATCTTCACGTCGTTGATGCTCGCCTCGCGCCTGCGCATCAGGCCGGACTCGGCGAACTCCCAGTTCTCGTTGCCGTAGCTGCGCCACCACTGGCCCTCGTCGTCGTGCCACTCGTACTGGAAGCGCACGGCGATGCGGTTGTCGCTGAACGCCCACAACGACTTGCGCAACACGTACTCGTGCTCGCGCTCCCACTTCTTCGTCAGGAACGCGACGATCTCATCGGTGCCTCGGACGAACTCGGACCTGTTGCGCCACACCGAATCCGGCGTGTACGCACCGGCGACGCGCACCGGGTCCCTGGTGTTCCAGGCGTCCTGGGCCGCCTGGACCTTGAGGCGGGCGGTCTCGGCGTCGAACGGGGGCACGAGTGTCACGACGGTCCTTCCAACGGTTGGGCGACGCCGCAAACGTTAGAACGGTTTTCTAACGGATGCAAGCCTGTGTTACCGTTAGACGTGCTGACGCCCGACGAGCCCCGTCCGGTCCTGCTGATGAACACCATCTGGGCCAATCGGTCGCAGGTCCACGACGACCTGACGACTGTCGGTGGGCTCCGCGACTTCCTGGGCGTTCCGGTGGACGAGGCCGATCTCGACGCGTTCCGCTCGCTGCGGCAGGCACTGCGCGACCTCGCTGGCGTGCTGACCGGGGACACGCGTGCGGTCGCGCGGGATCGTGACCTGGAGCGGGCCGTGGCCGAGGTCAACCGTGCGGCGCGCAGTGCGCAGCGGTGGCCGCAGCTGACCGTGCGGGACGGCGAACTGTTGCGGCACAACGAAAGTGTCGGGTCACCCGCGGATCGCGAGCGCGCCTCGATCGCCGCGGAGGCCGTGGACCTGTTCACCGGCGAGGACGGGGTCCTGTTGCGCGCCTGTTATGCGCCGGGCTGCGTGCTCTACTTCGTGAAGGACCACCCGCGTCGCGAATGGTGCTCGCCGTCGTGCGGCAACAGGGTCCGCGCGGCCCGCCACTACCGGCGCAATCGGGGTGAATCGCCTGGTCCGAACGGGTTTTCCTGATCAGCGGGGGTAAACATGGGCCGCCCCGATTCCGATTAAACGGACAACAGTGGGACGCGTTCTGTGTGTGGTGGTGATCCGCGATGTCCCGAGAATCCGTGCCAGGTCACGACATCAGCTATCACCTCGTCTGCTTCGACGAGACGGGCAACGAGCGGGGGCGGGACAGCGCGGACGTGCTGTACGACGCCCGCCAAGGCGTCACGGACGTCTTCTTCTTCATCCACGGGTGGAACGGCGACGTGCCGGCCGCCCGTGAACACTACGGGCGGTGGGTCGCGACGATGGCCGGCTGCCGTGCCGAACGTGAAGCGGCACACCGGCTTCCGGGTGGTTTCAAGTCCCTGCTAGTCGGCCTGCACTGGCCGTCGAAGGCGTGGGGCGACGAGGACGTGCGGTCGGACGAGTTCATCAAGGCACAAGCCAACCGCCTTGGCGGTGGCGCCGGACGCACGGCCGCCGTGCGCACGATCGTCCAGGCCGCCCGGCAGCACCCCTGCCGGATGTCGGCAGGAGTCAAACAGGCCTACGACTACCTGGAGAGCTCGGTCCCGGACCTGCCGGGCGAGGACGGGATGGCGTTCGACGCCGAGCAGCTCTACCGGGCGTGCCTGGAGGATCCGGCGCTGGGCGGCATCCTGTCGCCGTTGCGGATCCTGACGTTCTGGAAGATGAAGCGGCGCGCCAAGGTCTTCGGCGAGAGCGGCGCGGCCAGGATCGCCCGCGAGGTCGCCCAGGCCGCCCCGAACGCGCGCATCCACCTGATGGGCCACAGCTTCGGCTGCATCACCGCCACCGCGATGGCGAACGTGGTGCCCGCCGCGACGCTGACCCTGGTGCAGGCCGCGATGTCGCTGTGGTCGTTCGCGGAACGGCTGCCCGGTGAACCCGGCTCCGGCTACTTCCGCGGCGTGCTCGGCCGCGTGCCCGGCCCGATCATCGTCACCACGTCGTCGAACGACTACGCCATCGGCCGGTTCTACCCGCTGGCCGCGCGATCGGGCCGGCAGGTCGACCTCGACGAGTACCCGAAGTACGGCGGCCTCGGCTCGCACGGCGTGCAGGGCACCTACGCGCACGGCCACAACATCGGCTCTCCCGGCGAGCTCCTGCGCGGGCAGGTGCACAACGTCGACTGCACGTCCGTGATCCGCCGGATCGACGGGATCGCGGGCGCTCACAACGACATCTGCCACCCGGAGCTGGCGCGGCTGCTGTGGAAGGCGGTGATGACCCGCTAAGCGGTACCCAGGCGCAGCACGATCTGGGGTACCAGCGTGTTGCCCAGGTTGGGGCGCAGGTCCGCTCGCAACGCGGACAGGCTCACGGCGTCGTGGGCGGAGGAGACGGCGAACCCGGCCGTTCCCGCGGTCAGCACGACGCGCTGCATCGCTTGCCCCGCGCGGATTTCGGCCGCGGCACCCTGGGTGAACGTGCACAGCACCAGCTCGGTGCCGCTGCGCACGTGCAGCCAGGCACGCTCGACTTCGGCCGCCCGCGACAGCAGGCCGCGCCAGGCGGCGAGTTCGGGGAACGCCGTCCACGTGCGACGGTTCGCGCCCAGCGACCGCAGCAGCGCCAGCACGTCCGAGTTCGGCTCCTGGTAGCCGCCGAGCCTGATGGCCGCCGCCGCGTCGTGCGCGGTCGGTCCTGGCAGCAGCGTCACCAGTGGACGGATGCCGTGTGCCTGCAGTGCCAGCCGGGCGATGAGCAGCGCCGCCCCGCAGGCCAGCCGCGTCTCCCGGCTG
This sequence comes from Lentzea sp. NPDC051208, assembly GCF_040682435.1. Classification (NCBI taxonomy): domain Bacteria; kingdom Bacillati; phylum Actinomycetota; class Actinomycetes; order Pseudonocardiales; family Pseudonocardiaceae; genus Lentzea; species Lentzea sp. NPDC051208. The sequence continues at coordinate 7,955 of NZ_JBFBAW010000012.1, forward strand.
TGCGGCCCGGTGGTGTGCAGCTCGATCTGTTCGGGACGCACCTCGAACCGCACGTCGGGAGCGGAGGCTCTGGCCAGGGAGAGGACGCCGCGCACTTCCTCACTCGCCAGTCCGAGTGAGCCGGGCACGGTGACGGTCATGGTCACACTGTGCGGCCGGAACGACGGCGGAGCCACGGTCGAAGGTCCTCATTTCCCAGGGCCGTGAGTTGGTCGAAAGTGTGCGAATGTAGGCGGCGTGCCTGACGTGCCTGGTCGCCGCGATCTCGACGAGCTGCTCGACGAGGTCCGGGACCGCATGGACGAGATCGTGACCACCCGCGACCACATGCAGGAACTGCTGGGGGCGGTGCTCGCCGTCGCGTCCGGTCTGGAACTCGAGCCGACACTGCTGCGCATCGTCCAGGCGGCCGTGGACCTGGTCGGTGCCCGCTACGGCGCGCTGGGCGTGCTCGGCACCCGCGACGACCTCTCGCAGTTCCTCCACGTCGGCGTGGACGAGGTGACCCGAGGGTCCATGGGCCACCTGCCCGAGGGCAAGGGCCTGCTCGGGTTGCTCATCAAGGACCCGACGCCGTTGCGCCTGCGTGACCTCGCACAGCACGAGATGTCGGTCGGCTTCCCGGCCAACCACCCGCCGATGCACAGCTTCCTGGGCGTGCCCGTGCGCGTGCGCGACGAGGTGTTCGGCAACCTCTACATGACCGAGAAGATTGACGCCGCCGAGTTCACCGCCGACGACGAGGCCGTCCTGCTGGCCCTGGCCGCCGCCGCGGGCATCGCGATCGAGAACGCCCGCCTGTTCGAACGCTCCCGCATGCGCGAGCGGTGGCTGGAGGCGATCGGCGAGGTGAACTCCGAACTGCTGGGCGGCGCCTCCGGCGAGTACGCGCTGCGCCTCATCACCCAGCGCACCGTCGAACTCGCCGGCGCCGACTCGGCCCTCGTCGTCCTGGGCGACGGCCGGCAGGCACCGCTCTCCGTCGCCGCGAGCGCGGGAGTGAAGATCGACGACTCCGGCGCCGCCGAGCGCGCCGCCGACGAGGTGATCCGCTCCGGCGTGCCGCTCCTGGTGGACGACCTCGGCTCGGACAACGGCGCGGCCCTGGCCGTCCCGCTGCGTTCGGAGATGGGCGTGACAGGCGCCCTCGTGGTGCTGCGCCAGGGCGGCGGGACCCGCTTCCTGCCCGACCAGGTCCCGATGCTCGCGTCGTTCGCCGACCAGGCGGCCGTCGCCCTGGAGTTCGCCGAGCAGCAACGCTCGCAGCGCCTGCTCGACGTGCTGGAGGACCGCGACCGCATCGCCCGCGACCTGCACGACCACGTCATCCAGCGCCTGTTCGTCACCGGTCTCACCTTGCAGGCCACCCTGCGCCGCATCACCGAACCCGAGGTGGCCGCCCGCCTGCGGACCGCCGTCGAGCAGCTCGACGAGACCGTCCGCGAGATCCGCACGTCCATCTTCGACCTGCACTCGACCGACAACAGCTCGTTGCGCAGGCGCCTGCTCGACCTCGTCGCGGGCCTGACCGAGTCGACGCACCTCAAGCCGTCCATCCGCATGTCCGGCACCGTGGACAACTCGGTGCCCCCCGAACTCGCCGAGCACGTCGAGGCCGTCGTGCGCGAGGCCGTCACGAACTGCGTGCGGCACGCGGAGGCCACCGAGCTGACGGTGCTGATCGACGCCGGTGAGGACGTCGTGATCACCGTGCAGGACAACGGTGTCGGCCTTCCGGCCGAGGCGGCGCGCAGCGGCCTGCGCAACCTGGCGCACCGCGCGGTGAAGTTCGGCGGGTTGCTGGAGGTGACGGCGCCGGAAAGCGGCGGAACTTTCCTGGTGTGGCGCGTCCCCCTGGGCTAACGGAGCTTGTCGCCGTCCTTGCGGAACTGCGACGCGAACACGGCCGCCTGCGTGCGGCGCTGCATGCCGAGCTTCGCCAGCAGGTGCGAGACGTAGTTCTTGACGGTCTTCTCGGCGAGGAACATGCGCTCGGCGATCTGCCGGTTGGTCAGGCCCTCGCCGATCAGGTCGAGCACCGTGCGCTCCTGCTCGCTGAGCACGCGCAGCGGGTCGCCCTCCTCGCGCTCGCGGCGGATCCGGTTGAGCAGCGCGGAAGTCGTGCGGGCGTCCAGGAGGGACTGTCCTGCCGCGACGGTGCGGACGGCGTTGACCAGGTCCGCGCCGAGGATCTGCTTCAGCACGAAGCCGGAGGCGCCCGCCATGATCGCGTCGAACAGGGCCTCGTCGTCCGCGAAGCTCGTCAGCATCAGGCACTGCAGGCCGGGGATGCGGCTGCGCAGGTCGCGGCACAGCTCGATGCCGTTGCCGTCGGGGAGCCTGATGTCGAGCACCGCCACGTCGGCCTGCGCGCCCGGCACCTTGGCCAGGGCCTCGGTCACCGATGCGGCGTCACCGACCACTTCGAGATCGGACTCCTCGCCGAGCAGGTCCGCTATGCCGCGGCGGACGATCTCGTGGTCGTCGACGAGGAACACACGCGTCGCCATGAAGGCCACGGTAGCCCAAAGACCCTGACACGAAGGGCCTAACGGCACGCGGCGCACTACGACGATCGGGCCTACTTTGCGATCAAGAGCGGACTTCCGTTGTCGTCGGAGTCGACGGTTCCTCTTCCGCGCTCGCCGCGGTGGCCTGGGCTGCTCGGGCGTGCGTGCTCCACGGAGCGCCGTTGCGGTTGGTGCACGCCTGCACGTTGCCCACGCGCGGGTATCCGGAGGCCATCTCATCAGCGAGTGACCTGCGTTCGGCCATGTACGACCAAGGGCGGATGTGGCTCTCTCAAGCGCGGGTTCACCGGAGCGTTGGTCGGCTCAACGGCTGTGGCGCTGTCGGTTCACGGTGAGTGTCCCGTGGTGGTGGTCCGCGGAAACCAAGGGCAAGGGCCCGTGGTGTGGGCGTCGACCTCTCGCCCGAATCGGATCCGGCCATCGGCTTCGGGTTCGAGGAGGCGGCGGCGTCCGGCACGCCGTTGGTGGCGGCGATGGCGCACGACGAGCAGTGGCCGGCGCCGAAAACGCGAATGTCCGGGTGGCTGGAGAAGTACCCGGACGTCGCGGTGGAACTCGTGGCAGGGGAGCGACCGATCCCGTTGCTGCTGGAGCTCGGGCAACGGGCCGGGCTGCTCGTGGTCGGGTCGCGGGGGCGTGGCGGATTCGCCGGGATGCTGCTCGGGTCTACCTCGCAGGCCCTGATCTACCACGCCCCGTGCCCGGTGGCCGTCGTCAGGCCTGCTTGATCGCGGAGATCTCGAACTCGAGGACGACCTTCTCGCTCACCAGCACGCCACCGGTCTCCAGGGCGGCGTTCCAGGTGACGCCGTAGTCCTTGCGGTTGATGGTGTGCAAGCCCTCGAAGCCCACGCGGGTGTTGCCGAACGGGTCGACGGCCACGCCCTCGAAGGCGAACGGGATGGTGATGCTCTTGGTGACGTCCTTGATGGTCAGGTCGCCGGTGATCTCGAAGTTGTCGTCGTCGACCTGCTTCGCGGCGGTCGAGACGAACTTGATCTCCGGGTACTCCTCGACGGCGAGGAAGTCGTTGGTGGTCAGGTGACCGTCGCGCTGCGCGTTGCGCGTGTCGATGCTCGCGACCTTCAGGGTCACCTCGGCGGTGGTGTTCTCCGGCTTGTCGCCGTCGATGGAGATCTTGCCGTCGAACTCGTTGAACGCACCGCGAACCTTGGTGACCATCGCGTGGCGCGCGACGAAGCCGATGCGGGAGTGCGAGGCGTCGATGACGTAGTCGCCGGTCAGTTCGGAGAGGTTGGTGGCGGTGGTCATGGTGTCAAGTCCTTCGGTTGCTCGATTTGGTTGAAGTGTCACTCACCTTGCCGGAACGTGGGTGATGTGTCAACTATTCCCGTATGCTGAAGCGGTGACACGATGGTTGGAACCTGAGCAGCAGCGGGCGTGGCGTGCCTACGTCCGGATGCAGGGGGAGCTCAATGCGCATCTGAGCAGGCGAATGTCGGTCGATTCGGACATCTCGATGGCTGACTTCGCCGTGCTGGTGCAGCTCACCGACACGCCTGACGAACGCGTACGGGTGTTGGAGCTTGCACGGTCCTTGCACTGGGAGAAGAGCCGCATCTCACATCACGTCGCACGGATGGAGAAACGCGGCCTGGTGCGCAGGGAGAACTGCAGCAGCGACGGGCGCGGGTCGTTCGTCGTGCTGACGGACCAGGGCCGGTCCGCGATCGAGGAGGCGGCGCCGGCGCACGCCGAGACGGTGCACGAGCTGGTGTTCGACCTGCTCACCGACGCCGAGGTCGAGGCGCTGGGGTCGATCTCCGAGAAGATCTTCACCCGCCTAACGACAGGAGAATGTGCGGCGGTAGTCGCTCGGTGCGATGCCGACGACGCGATGGAAGTGGTGCCGGAGGAGGGCGGCTGTCCCGAAGCCTGACCTGGTCGCGACCGTGTCGACGTCCAGGTCGGTCTCTTCGAGCAACCTGCGCGCGTGAAGTACCCGCTGGAGTGACAGCCACTTGTTCGGAGTGGTGCCGGTCTCCGCGGCGAACCGGCGCGCGAAAGTCCGTTCGGACATGACGGCGAGCTTCGCCATCGTCGCCACCGTGTGGTTGTCCGCGATCGTGTCGAGCACCTGCTCCAGCACCGGCTCGAGGCTGTCGGAGCTGCACTCCGGGATGGGGAGCTCCACGAACTGCCGCTGACCGCCGTCGCGCTGCGGGGCCACGACCATCCGGCGCGCGATCGTGTTGGCGACCTTGGTGCCGAGCTCGCGCCGGACCAGGTGCAGGCAGGCGTCGATGCCCGCCGCGGTGCCGGCGCTGGTGATGATGTTCCCGTCGTCCACGAACAGCACGTCGGGGTCGAGCCGCGCCTTCGGGAACCGCGCCCGGAACTGCCCCGCCTCGTGCCAGTGCGTCGTGCAGTGCCGGTCGTCGAGCAGGCCTGCCGCGCCGAGGACGAACGCCCCGCTGCACACGCTGAGCAGCGTCGCGTCGGTCTCCTGGAGCGCCTTGACCAGCTTCTCCGGGTAGTCGTCGCGGACGCGCACGGCGGGCAGTGCGACGAGGTCGACGCTCTGCAGCGCGTCGAACCCGTGCTCCGGCGTGATGCTCACGCCGCGGATGCTCGTCGGCACCGGCTGGTTCGGGATCTCCCCGCACACCCGGAAATCGATCAGCGGCACGCCCTCTTCGGTCCGGTCGATGCCGAACACCTCGCAGAGCAGGCCGAACTCGAACGGCGCGACGCCGTCGATGAGGGGAACCGCCACCGATCGAAGCATGGCAGGATATTAGCGCGCAGCGTCAGATCTGCCACTGTTGGCGGGATATTGCTGACCGCAAACTTATTGACATGACTCTTGCAGCGATCGTCCTCGCAGTAGCCGCCCTCTCCGTCTGGCTCGACCGGCACCGCGACCGCACCGCCGGCCTGGCAGGCTCCACCGACGTCAACGACCGCGACCGCGTCCGCGTGCACGACGAACTCCGGTACCTCACCTGATACCGGTGCGCGCGATCGTCGGCTGGGGTCCCGTGTAGCGGGCGACCGGACGGATGATCTTCGTGTCCTCGGACTGTTCGAGCGCGTTGGCACACCATCCGACCACCCGGCTGCACGCGAACGTCGGCGTGAACATCTCGCGCGGGATGCCGCACTGCTCCATCAGCACGCCGGCGTAGAACTCCACGTTCGCGTACAGCTGCCGGCCGGGCTTGAGCTCGGCCAGCAGCTCCGTGACCCTGCGCTCGACGGTGACCGCGAACTCGGTGAGACGGGTCGGCTGCTCCTGGGCGATGCCCTTGAGCAGGCGCGCCCGCGGGTCCTCCGTCTTGTAGACGGCGTGCCCGAAACCCATGATCCGGTCGCCCTGCTCGATCCGCTCCCGCACCCAGGCGTCGATGTTGTCCGGCGTCCCGATGAGGTCCAGCGCCTCCAGCGCCCGGTCCGGCGCGCCACCGTGCAGCGGTCCCGAGAACGTGCCGATGGCCGCCGTCACCGCGGACACGACGTCCGCTCCCGCACTCGCGACCACGCGTGCGGTGAACGTCGAGGCGTTGAAGCCGTGGTCGATCGTGGCGATCAGGTACTGCTCGACTGCACGGCTCGCCCATGTCGACGGCTCCTGTCCAGTCAACATGTACAACCAGTTCGCCGACGTGGACAGATCAACCCTCGGGTTGACGGGATCAAGTCCGAGCTTGAGCCGGTGCAGTGCCGCCAGGATCGTCGGGGTCATCGCGCTGACCCTGAGCGCGTCCGCCTTCCGCTGGCTCATCGGCGCGTCCCACATCGGCCGCGACGGCAGCATCGAGAGCGCGGTCCGCAGCCCGGCCAGTGCCGTGCAGCCCGACCGCGCGATTGAGGGCAGCACCTCGCTGACGGTCGCCGGCAGCGCTCGCAACGCGGCGGTCTGCTCGGTGAAGAGCACGGCCTCGTCCCGGTCCGGCAGCCGGCCCTCGGCGAAGAGGAACCACACGTCCTCGAACGACCGGGTCCTGGCCAGTTCGATCGCGTCGTGCTCGCGGTAGTGGTAGTAGCCCGCGGCACCGTTCACGTCCCCGATCAGCGTCGTGGTGACGACGACGTCTTTAAGCCCTTTGGGTGCATCAATCAACATGGATGAAAGGCTCCGTCAACATGTCTTGTACAGTCAACGTTGATGGAATCAATGTTGACGACGAACCAGGCCGCCCGCCGACTGGGCGTGAAACCGGCGACGGTCTACTCGTACGTCAGCCGCAAACTCCTGACCAGCAAGAAGGTCAACCGCCAGAGCATGTTCGACGTCGCCGAGGTCGAAGCCCTGGCGCAACGCACTGGTGCCCGCGGCGCAGTGGCCGCTGTGACGGATCGCATCCGCACCCGCATCTCCCTGCTGGAGAAGGACCGCCTCCACTACCGGGGCCGCTCCGTCCCGGGACTGGCGAGCACCAAGCGCTTCGAGGACGTCGCGCACTGGCTGTGGACGGGGATCGACTCCGAGGGCGTGCAGTTCCCCGAGGGCCAGGAGATCTGGATGGCCCTTCCGGAGAGCGCCACCCTGACCGACCGGATCCGGGTGGCCGTGGTCCTCGCGAGCGCGGGCGACCCGCTGAGGTTCGACCTCGACCGGGCCATCACCACGGCCATGTCCCTGATCGCCGACGTCGTCGAGTCCCTGCCGATGCTGGGCAGGCCCGCGGGCACCGACATCGCCGACCGCCTCTGGGCCCGCCTCTCACCGGAACCCCCGCGAACTGACCTGCTCAACGCCGCCCTGATCCTCCTGGCGGACCACGACCTGGCCATCTCGACCATGGCCGCACGGGTCGCCGCGTCGGCCCACGCCCACCCGTACGCCGTCGTCTCCGCGGGCCTCGGCGCGATGGAGGGCCAGCGGCACGGCGCCGCCGCGACGATCGCGCACCGCTTCCTCACCCAGGCCGCGGCCGACCCGATGGGCGCCGTCGCGGAGCACCTGCGGGCGGGCCAGCCGATCCCCGGCTTCGGGCACCGCATCTACCAGTCCCGCGACCCGCGCGCCGACCACTTCCTCGCGCTGCTGCGCGACCACGGCGACCTGGTGGCGGACAAGGTGATCGCCACCCAGCCAAAGACGTTCCCGAACATGGACCTGGCGCTGGCGCAGTTCGGGCTGACGTTCTCGATGCCGCCGACGGCGGGGGAGGCCATCTTCTCGATCGCGCGGATCGCGGGGTGGATCGCGCACGCGATGGAGGAGTACAAGGAGCCGGGTCTGCGGTTCCGGACGATGGGTGTGTACACGGGCGACAGGCCGTAACCGGTCCGCGAGTCCCGGGACCGGCGGACCAGCGGCACGCCGCCGAGCCGTAGGCACGTCGCCGAGCCGGAGCGCGGCAGTGGCAGGCGGCCGTGTCGGAGCGGCCGCGACGCGGTGGCCTTGGGACTGCACGGCTTCCAGCGCACGCGTTCCGCGTCACCGCCGCACGCCCCAGGTCTCGCCCTCGCGCACCCGCTCGGGTGCGGCGGCGCGCATGTGGTCGCCGTTCGTGCCAAGGCACCGGAACTCGCTGGCGGGCACGCCACCTGCACCGGCTCGTGCCGCCCACGCCGTTCACCTCGCATACCCCGGCGCTCACCGCGCTGCCGCCGAACGCCCGGATCTCCCTGCCACCTACGCCCGCACCTCTTGGCTGCTGGCGTGATCGCGCCAGGAAGCGGACCATCGAAACCATGAGATTGTCCGCAGTGGACAACCTGAAGGTGGTCCTGGTGGCGTGGGTCATCGGCGGCCACGCGCTGCTGGGCTACGCCGCGATCGGCGGCTGGCCGTACGACGAGGTCAACGAGGTCACGTTCCACCCCGGCGTCGAGACGGTGCTGGCGGCGTTGATCGGGCCGTCCGGCCTGTTCCTCATGGGCACCTTCTACTTCATCGCCGGTATCTTCACGCCGGACTCGATCGAACGCAAAGGCCGGCGGCGGTTCATCGCCGACCGGCTCGTCCGGCTCGGCACCCCCTGGGTGGTCAGCGCCGTCGTCGTCTGGCCGACGTTCGTGTGGATCGCCTACAACGGGGCCGGCCGGGACGTCTCGTGGTGGCAGGCGTTCACGGACCGGCGGCCGTTCCTGGACAGCGGGTCGCTGTGGTTCGTCGGCGTGCTGCTGATCTTCAGCATCGCGATCGCCCTGGGGCCGCCCGTCAAGGAACGCGCCATCACGCCGCGGACCGTGGTCGGCATGGCGATGGTGGTCGCCGGCACGACTTTCCTGACGCGGCTGGTGTTCCCGGCGCGCAGCGGGCAGGTCGGGGACCTGCACCTGTGGTGGTGGCCGCAGTGTCTCGGGATGTTGCTGCTCGGCGCGATCGGCGGGCGCAAGCTCGCGGAACGGGTGCCGGACGAGATCTACCGCATGACCCGCAACGTCGTCATCGGCACGATCGCCGTGCTGCCCGTGGCGGCGGCGCTCATGGGAGTGCTGGACCTGGCCGAGAACGCGGAACCGTTCCTCGGCGGCTGGAGGTGGCAGGCCGCCGCCCTCGCGCTCGTCGAGGGAATCCTGGTGGTGGCGGGAAGTCTGTGGCTCATCGGGCTGGCGCAACGAAAGCTGACGCGCCAGGGACCCTTCGCGGAGGGGCTGGCGCGGTCCGCCTACGTCGCGTTCGTCGTGCAGGGGCCGATCCTGCTCGCGCTCGCGACCGGCCTGCGCCCGCTGGACCTCCCCGCGGAGGTGAAGGCACCGCTGGTGGGAGCGGGGGCGATCGCGTTGTCCTTCTGGATCGGCTGGTACGTCACTTCACGCCGAGGCGCTTCAGCACGCTCGTCGTGATGCCGGCGGCGTCCAGTCCGTGCGCGCGCAGGATGCGGGCTCGTGAGTCGTGCGGCAGGAAACGCGGTGGCAGGGCGAAAGTCGCCACGCAGGCCGGGGAACCGGCCAGGGCCTGGCCCAGACGTGCGCCCAGGGCTCCGGTGGACGTCGTGTCCTCCACGGCGAGGACCAGGCGGTGCCGGCCGCTGTACTTGACGAGGTGCGGGTCCAGGGGAGCCGTCCAGCGCGGATCCACGACGTTGACGCGGACATCGTGCGAGGCGAGTTCCTCCGCCGCCGCCAGGCAGGGGCCGGCCAGCGGGCCCACCGAGATCAGGAGCACCTCGGCGTCCGGGACCTCGCGCAGGACGTCGAAGTGGCTCACGCGCCGCATCGCGGGCACGTCCGGACCGATGGCGGCCTTCGGGTAGCGCACCACCGTGGGGCCGTCCGAGACGTCGACGGCCTCGCGCAGCAGTGCGGCCAGCGAAGCCGGATCGCGTGGGGCGGCCAGCCTCAGGCCGGGGACCACGGGCAGCACGGAGGCGTCCCACATGCCGTGGTGCGAGGCGCCGTCCGGGCCGGTCACGCCGGCTCGGTCCAGCACGAACGTCACCGGGAGCCGGTGCAGGGCCACGTCCATCAGCAGCTGGTCGAAGGCGCGGGACAGGAACGTCGCGTAGACGGCGACGACCGGGTGCAGCCCCCCCATCGCCATGCCGGCGGCGGACGTCACGGCGTGCTGCTCGGCGATGCCGACGTCGAAGACGCGCGCCGGGAAGCGCTCGGAGAAGGGCCGCAGCCCCACCGGTTCCAGCATCGCGGCGGTCAGGCAGACGACGTCCGGGCGGTCCGCGCCGATGGACACGATCTCGTCGGAGAACGCGTCGGTCCACGTCCGCCCGCCGGCGGCACCGGACGCGCCGACGGCGTGCATGCGGTCGGCCTCGTCGGTCTCGGCGGCGGTGTAGCCCTTGCCCTTCACGGTCTTGCAGTGCACGACGACCGGACGGCCGAGCGTTTTGGCCTCCCACAGGGCGTTCTCGACGGCGTGCACGTCGTGGCCGTCGACCTCGCCGATGTACGCGAGACCCAGCGCCTCGAACAGCCCGCGAGCCGAGCCGTTCAGCAACGACGCGGCGAAGCCGCCCGCCGTCGGGTCGTAGGAGCGGCCGTTGTCGTTGAGCAGCACCACGACCGGCCGCGACGAGCCGCCGATGTTGTTCAGCGCCTCCCAGCACATCCCGCCGGTCAGCGCGCCGTCACCGACGATGGCGACGACCCGGCGGTCGGCGCCGCCGAGTTCGAACGCCTTGGCCAGACCGTCCGCATAGGACAGTGCGGTGGAGGCGTGCGAGTTCTCGATGACGTCGTGCGCGGACTCGGCCGCGGACGGGTAGCCGGACATGCCGCCGGCCTGCCGCAACGAGTGGAAGTCCGAGCAACGGCCGGTCAGCATTTTGTGCACGTACGACTGGTGCCCGGTGTCGAACAGCACCACGTCGACGGGTGAGTCGAAGACCCGGTGCACCCCGATCGTCAGCTCGACGGCGCCCAGGTTCGGGCCGAGGTGGCCGCCGGTCCGGTGCACCTTGGAGATCAGGAACGACCGGATCTCCGCGGCCAGCGAGTCGAGTTCGGAGGACGAGAGTGCCCGGACGTCCGCGGGCGAGGTGATGTCAGCCAGCACGACGCACCGCCCGCGGGAGGGTGAAGGCGATCGTCTCCGTCGCGGTCGTGTGCGTGGACACCGAGACGGTGCCCAGCGCTTCGAGGGCTGCCACGACCTCGTCCACCAGTTCGGGCGGTGCCGACGCGCCGGCGGACACGCCCACCGACGTCACTCCGTCCAGCCACGCCGGGTCGATCTCCGAGGCGTCGTCGATCAGGTGGGCGGGCGTGCCGCCGCGGGCCGCGAGCTCGACCATCCGCACCGAGTTGGACGAGTTCTTCGACCCCACCACCAGCACCAGGTCCGACCGCGCGGCGACCTCGCGGATGGCGATCTGCCGGTTCGTGGTGGCGTAGCAGATGTCGTCGGAACCGGGCCCGCGCACCTGCGGGAACTTCCGCTCCAGCGCCTCGACGACCTCGGCCGTCTCGTCGACGGCCAGCGTCGTCTGCGTCAGGTAGGACACCGGACCGGTGATCTCCAGTGCCTCGACGTCCGCCACGGTCTCCACCAGCACCATCTGGCCGGGCGCCTCGCCCAGCGTGCCCTCGACCTCCTCGTGCCCGGCGTGCCCGATCAGGACGATGGTGTCGCCGCGTTCGGCGAAGCGCCGTGCCTCGGCGTGCACCTTCGTCACCAGAGGACACGTCGCGTCCAGCACGTCCAACGACCGTGCCTTCGCCTCCGCGCGCACGGCGGGGGAGACGCCGTGCGCGGAGAAGACCGCCGTGGCCCCGACAGGCACCTCGGACAGCTCCTCCACGAACACGGCGCCCCGAGCTTCCAGCGCGCGCACGACGTGGACGTTGTGCACGATCTGCTTGCGCACGTAGACGGGGCCGCCGCGTTGGTCGAGCAGTCGTTCCACGATCTCGATGGCACGCTCCACCCCGGCGCAGAACGACCGGGGTGAGGCGAGCAGCACCGAACGCGGCGGATGTTCCGTCATCGAGCGCCTTCCCGAAGGTGATTCAGTGATCTCGGTGGGTCACGAGCTGGGCGAGAGTGCCGAGTTCCACTGCCGCACGCGCGGCCGGGGAGGCCTCGCCGAGATGAACCAGCGCCTGCGTGTGGAGTTCGTCGGCCTGCGTCTGGCTCCAGGCACGTCCACCGGCCTCGTCGACCAGATGTGCGGCCCGCGCAAGCGTTTCCGCGTTCATCTCCTGCGACCCGAAGTACAACGACGCCAGCTCGGCGGACGCGGGGACCCCGGCGGTCAGGGCACGCACCACGGGCAGCGACTTCTTGCGGTTCACCAGGTCCGAGTGCCCGGCCTTGCCCGTCACCGCCGGGTCGCCCCAGATGCCGAGCAGGTCGTCCACGTGCTGGAACGCGAGGCCCAGCTCGGTTCCGTACCCGCGCAGCGCCTCGACCTGTTCGTCGGACCCGCCGCCGTACAGCGCGCCCAAGGCCGTGGACGCGCCCAGCAGCGCACCCGTCTTGCCGCGCGCCATCCGCTCGACCTCGAACACCTCGACGTCGGACCGGGTCTCGAAGTCCAGGTCGTAGGCCTGTCCTTCGAGCAACGCCACGGTGGCGTCACCCAGCGTCCGGATCGCCTCCACCGCACGCGGATGTCCCGATCCCGCCAGGACGTCCAAGGCCAGGGCCTGCAGCGCGTCACCGGCCAGGATCGCCGCGTTGACGCCGAACACGGTCCACGCCGTCGCCCGGTGACGCCGGGTCGTGTCGCGGTCCATCACGTCGTCGTGCAGCAGCGAGAAGTTGTGGATCAGCTCCACCGCGACCGCCGCCGGCACCGCGTCGGCGGCGCTGCCACCGACGGCCTCGGCGGCCAGCAGCACGAGAGCGGGACGGATCGCCTTGCCGCCGTTCTCCAGCACCGGGTTGCCGTACTCGTCGCGCCACCCGTGGTGGTACTCCGCGATCGTGCGCATCGCCGGCGGCAACTGGTCCACCGCCTTGCGCAGAGCCGGGAGCACGAAGCTCCGGCTCCACGCGAGCACCTCGCCGGACGGTCGCCCGGCGGCGAGAGGTTCGGTCATCTCGGCTGTCATCTCTAGAGACCGATCTCCACGTTCTCGAGCACGCCCAGCGCGTCCGGCACCAGCACCGCGGCCGAGTAGTACGTCGACACGAGGTACTTGAGCATCGCGTGCTCGTCGATGCCCATGAACCGCACGTTCAGGCCGGGCTCGTACTCGTCCGGGATGCCGGTCTGGCGCAGGCCGACGACGCCCTGCTTCTCCTCGCCGAGCCGCATCGCGATGATCGACGTGGTGCCGTTCTTGTTGACCGGGATCTTGTCGCACGGCGCGATCGGGATACCGCGCCACGACTGCAGCGACTTGCCCTCGACCTCGACGGTCGGCACGTACAGGCCGCGGTTGTTGAGCTGCCGGCCGAACGCCGCGATGGCCTTGGGGTGGGCCAGGATCAGCCTGGTGTTGCGGCGCCGCGAGATCAGCTCGTCCATGTCGTCCGGCGTCACCGGGCCGGAGGAGGTGCTGACCCGCTGCTTGAGGTCGGCGTTGGCGAGCAGGCCGAACTCCTTGTTGTTGATGAGCTCGTGCTCCTGGCGTTCGCGCAGGGCCTCGATGGTCAGCCGCAACTGGTGCTCGACCTGGTCCATCGGCTGGCTGTAGAGGTCCGCCACACGCGTGTGGACGCGCACGATCGTCTGCGCCACCGAGAGCTCGTACTCGCGGGGCCGCAGCTCGTAGTCGACGAACGTGCCGGGCAGCGCCGGCTCGCCGTCGTGGCCGGACGAGATGTCGATCTCGGCCTCGCCGTGCTTGTTCGACGCGCTCGTCGGGTTCGCCAGCTGCTGCGCGATGTGCTCGCGCAGCGGTTCGATCTGACCGTTGAGCTGCGCGAAGGCGGCCCGCGTCAGCACCACGGCCGTCGTCGGCGTCAGCGCACGCGCGGTGAAGCTCCAGTTCTTGTCGGAACCGGACAGCACCGGCTCGTCGCCGAGGTACTCGCCGTCCGCGATCGTGCCCAGCGCCACGTCGTCGCCGTACTCGCCGCGCCCGGTCTTGGTGACCTTGCCGTGCGCGATGACGATGATCTCGTCGACGGACTCGCCGCGGTGCGCGATGACCTCACCCGGCAGGTACTCGCGCTGCTCGAAGCGGTTCGCGACGGCGGTCAGCGCCGCCTCGTCCTCAAAACCGCGCAGCAGCTTGAACTCCGCCAGCTCCTGCGGCACGATCCGCACCTCGGAACCCACGGAGGTGAAGGTGACCCGGCCGTCGCCGATCGCGAAGGTGAGCCGGCGGTTGACCCGGAACGCACCACCCTTCGCCTCGACCCAGGGCAGCATGCGCAGCAGCCACCGGGGTGAGATCCCCTGCATCTGCGGTGCGGACTTGGTGGTCGACGAGAGGTTGCGGGCCGCCTTCGTCGAAAGGCTCAGCTGCCCGCCCTCGACCCCAAGGCCCGGATCGGTAACAGTCACTGGAAGTCCTGCCAATCTGTTGGTGCTGGGATGGAACTAGCGAACGGCGACCCGGCCGCGCCCGTGCGGCCGGATGTGGAGCGACTGCGTGCCGAGGCCCGACGGGGCGTGGAACGACTTCCGGGTGGGGATCGGGGAGGAGCTGTGCCTGCCGGTGCGCTGCGTCCACAGCACTTCTCCGGCCAGCCAGGACTTGAGGGCTTCGACGTACCGGTCCAGCCCGGCCTTGGCCTCCGCGTCGAGGCCGTACTCGTCGGCGATGGACGGCAGCTCGCCGATGATCGAGCCGATCTGCCGCAGCCGGGCGGAGATCAGGTCGGCCACGACCGAGACGGCCTGCTGGAGGTCGCAGTCGAAGAACTGCCGCACGGCGAGCACCGCGCTGGTCGTGCTGCCGCCGGTGGCGTGGGCGTGGTCGAAGCCGACGATCTCCTGGCGCAGCGCGGGAACGTCGCCGAACGAGTCGACGAGCGCCCGCATCGTGCTGTTGCGCAACAACTCCGCCGGCAGCTCGGCGCCGACGGACTTGCGCGCGAGCTTCGCGGACAGCTCCGCGGCGATCGACCGGCGCCGCATCTCCACGAGGTCGATCGGGTCGGGCACCCGGCCCTGTGCCGTGTTGTGGAGCTCCCACAGCAAAGCGTCGAAGAACTCGGCCAGGTGGTGCCGGTCCTCGTCGTCCAGGGTGGAGCGCGAGACCAGGTCGGCCAGGCCCCTCTCCGCCGGGTTCGCCGAGGGCGCCGCGCCGTTCAGCACCGACTTCAACGCCGCCACGAACGCCCTGCCGCCCGTGACGTTGCGCGGCCGGAGGAAGCCGTCCCGGAACGCGTCGCTCACGTAGAAGCCCCACGTGTGCCAGTCGTTGATGTGCTTGAGGTCGTCCAGGGAGGCCGTCGGGTGGGTCAGCGGGCCGAAGCCGCCGTAGTCCGCGGCGTCGTAGAACGCCTCGGTCCACGGCACGCCGCCGAGCATGCCCATGTCCCGCACCCACGTCTTCGTGTGCTGGCGGACGCGGTCGACGTGCGGTGAAAGCCTTGCCGCGAAAGGCATGTCGAACGAGGGGAGCTCAACCACGGGACGCCCCCAGCCAGGCCGCGGAGGTGCCCAGGCCGGTCGGCCCGCGCAGGATCGTGCGGAAGAACGCCGAGTTCCCGGCTCCTCCCTCGACCTTGGTGTAGCGGCCTGCGTGCAGGTGCCACTCGTGGCCGCCGGACTGCCAGTCCTGCAGGCCCTTCACGTACTTGAGCACGCGGGCCTGGTCCTCCGGGCCCAATGCGTTCTCGGCGAACAGCTGCGGCAGCTCGGTGAAGACCGTGTTCTCGAACTGGTGCAGCCGTGAGGTCAGCAGGGTGTTCACGGCCTCGACGGCGGTCTGCGTGTCGTGGCCGAAGAACTTCTCGAACACGAGCACCCCGTTGGAGTTCTCGCCTTCCCGCAACACTTCCCGCTCGTACGAGAAGATGTCGTTGCGCAGGTGGATCGCGTCGGAGAACGTGTCGGACAGGACCCGCAGCGGCCGGGTGCCCGCGACGGACGCGGGCACCTCGGCTGCCTCGGAGACCTCCACCAGGTTCGCCGACCACGGTGCGCCGCCGACCTTGCGGCGCATCTCGATGTACTCGATCGGGTTGGCGACCGTACCGCTCTCGATGTTCTTGATCTCCCACATGCACTCGAGCAGCAGGTTGTGGGTGCTCGTGGTGAACCGGCGCCGCCAGTCCTGCGACATCAGCGGAATCGTCCGCTGCCACAGGTCGACGAGACCGCGTTCGGTCGGGTTCCGCGGCTCCGGCCACGGGTCCGTGCCGCCCAGGGGCATGAACGCCGGCAGCCGGTCGAGATACGCCTTCGCACCCGCCACGTCCTTGCTCTGCTTGAACTCCGCGAAGAACTCGTCGTCGAAGTAGAAGACCCAGACGTACCAGTCCGTGATGAGGTCGAGGATCTCCGCGGGCGCGTCCGGATGGGTCCACGCGCACATGTGCCCGTAGTCGTCGCCCGCGAGGATCTCGTCGGTCCACACCCCGGTGTCGAGCATCCCCATGTCCCGCGCCCACTGCGTCGAGTGGGCGCGGGCGCGTTCGAGGTGCGGGTTCATCCGCGCCGGGTGGGGCACGTAGAACTCCGGCATGGTGAAGGAGGCCAAGACCTATCCCTCGCGGCCGAGCTCGACGTGCTCCAGCACACCGATCGCGTCCGGCACCATGATGGCGGCCGAGTAGTAGGCGCTGACCAGGTAGTTGATGATCGCCTGGTCGTTGATGCCCATGAACCGCACCGACAGGCCCGGCTGGTACTCGTCCGGGATGCCGGTCTGGTGCAGGCCGATGACGCCCTGGTTCTGCTCGCCGGTGCGGATCAGCATGACCGACGACGTGCGGGTGTCGGAGACCGGGATCTTGTTGCACGGCAGCACGGGGATGCCGCGCCAGGCCGGCACCTGCTGGCCGTTGAAGTCGATGTGCTGCGGGTAGAGGCCGCGCCTGTTGAGCTCACGGCCGAATGCCGCGATCGTGCGCGGGTGGGCGAGGAAGTACCCGGGGTCCTTCCACACGATCGACAGCAGCTCGTCGAAGTCGTCCGGGGTGGGCGGGCCGGTGCGGGTGTGGATGCGCTGCTTGAGGTCCGCGTTGTGCAGCAGGCCGAACGACCTGTTGTTGACGATCTCGTGCTCCTGGCGTTCGCGCAGGGCCTCGATCGTGAGCCGCAACTGCTGCTCGACCTGGTCCATCGGCTTGTTGTAGAGGTCCGCGACGCGGGTGTGGACCCGCAGCACGGTCTGGGCGACGCTCAGCTCGTACTCGCGCGGCGAGACCTCGTAGTCGACGAACGTGCCGGGCAGGACGGGCTCGCCGTCGTGACCGGATGCGAGGTCGATCTCGGCCTCGCCGTGCTCGTCCTGCGGCTTGTTGCGGTTGTTGAACGTCTGCTGGATGTGTGCGCGCAGGCCGCCCGCTTCCCCGTTGAGCGCCTGGAAGTCGTTCCACGACAACGTGAGCACGGTGACCGGGGTGACGGCCTTGGCGGTGTACTCCCACTCGCCCTGCGGCCCTGCCAGCACGGTCTCGCCGAAGTACTGGCCGTCGGCCAGGTTGCCGAGCACCGTCTCGCCGCCGTACTCACCGGTGCCGACCTTGTCCACCTTGCCGTGCGCGATCAGCACGAGGGTGTCCTTCGGGCGGCCCTTCTCGACGATGACGTCGCCGATGCCGAACTCCCGCTGCGTGAAGCGGCCGGCGAGCGCGGCGAGCACCTCCTCGTCGTCGAAGCCCTTGAGCAGCGCCAGTTCGGTGAGCTCCATCGGCACGACGCGGATCTCCGCGCCGATGTTCGTGAACGAGACGCGGCCATCGCCCAGGGTGTAGGTGAGGCGCCGGTTGACGCGGTACGCACCACCTGCCGCCTGCACCCAGGGGAGCACCTTGAGCAGCCAGCGGGAAGTGATTCCCTGCATCTGCGGGACGGATTTGGTGGTAGTGGCCAGATTTCGTGCGGCGGCCGTGCCCAAACTCAGCTGCTGACGGCCCTCATTGAGGTCAGAATCCGTCACAGTCACAACCGGTACCCACCTATCTCAATGCGCTAATGGACCAAACCGTTAAGCCGGAATGGACGTTAGTTCGCATCGCTGATGGATGTGAAGGGGCCGAAAAGGCGACATTCGGGTGGGTGGTTTACGCCTTTTGATGCTACAGAGCGTACAACTTCTGCTCTACGCAACCGAGTTGTATCGGCAGGTGGGTGATCAGGACGCTATTCGGAGGGCTGTGGAATAAGACACTCGTTTGGCTCAGTAGGATCACTCTTTTGTGTGCGCTGGCCGGTGTTGTACTGATGATATACGCCACCACTTCGAGTGGGGGCGAGTCCACTCGAAGTGATGGCTGTCAATTTGTATCAATGACTATTCGTGTCATTGCGTGTCGTGTGACTCCAGGAACGATTCCAGCTGAGTCACGACGAACGCGTGGTCCTCCGCCTGGGGCAGGCCCGAGACGCCGACGGTGCCGACCGGACCGGTTCCGCGCAGGATGACGGGGAAGACGCCTCCGTGTGCCGCGTAGAGATCCGGAGCGAGGTGGGACTCCGCCTCGAACGTCGACCCCTTCTCGCGGAACGTCGTGCCGACGTAGAACGAGCTGTGGCCGAACCGTTCGACGACACGCGCCTTGCGCTCCAGCCACGTGTCGTTGTCCGGCGCGGTGCCGGGCAGCGAGGCGTGGAAGAGCCGGTGCCCGTTGCGCTGCACCGAGATCGCGATCGGCAGACCCTGTTCGCGGGCGGCGTCGAGCAGGTGCAGGCCGAGTTCGATGGCGACGTCGTTGCCGAACCGGGTGAACTGCAGGCGCCGCTCCTGGGCGAGAAGCTCTTCGGAGTTCACAGCTCTACCACCTTGTTCTCGCGTGCGGAAAGGAAAGCGGCTTCGATGACCCGCAGCGCGTGCACGGCGCTCGCGGGGTCGACGGGGATCCGGCCGGCGCTCAGCTCGGCGTAGAAGTGCTGGTACGCGCCGGGTTCGACGGCGATCTCGGTGGTCTCGCCGAGGATGCCGAGTCGTCCGGTGCGGTCCTCGTGTCCCCAGTGCGGGCCGGTGGGGCGGCGGCCCGCGCCGAGCGCGTCCTCCTGCTCGTCCAGGCCGCTGATCTCGAACGCGCCCTCGCTGCCGAGCAGGCGGAAGCGCGGTCCGGTGTTCGCCGCGTGCGCGTTGGCCCACAGGTGGGAGCGGACACCGTTCTCGTGCGTCAGCGCCACGAACACGTCGTCGTCCACCTGGGCGCCGGGGCGGCGGCGGTCGAGCTCCGCGTAGACGCTCCTGACCGGCCCGAACAGCTGCAAAGCCTGGTCGACGAGGTGCGCGCCGAGGTCGTAGAGCAGGCCGCCCGCCTCCTCGGGGGCGCCGGACTCGCGCCAGTTGTCCCAGATCTCCGGCACCCAGCGCTCGAAGCGGGACTCGAACCGCCGCACCTGGCCCAGTCGGCCGGCGATCTCGCGAACGGTGAGGAAGTCGCTGTCCCAGCGGCGGTTCTGGAAGACGGTGAGAGGCACTCGCGCGGCCTGCGCGGCGGCCACGAGCTCCTCGGCTTCGGCGGAGGTCGGCGCGAACGGCTTGTCGACGACGACCGCGACGCCCTTGGCGATGGCTCGCTTCGCGTACTCGACGTGCGTCCTGTTCGGCGTGGCCACGACGATCAGGTCGAGGTCCAGCTCGAACAGCTCGCCGGCGCTGACGATCTTCGCGTCCGGGTGCGCGGCACGGGCCTGCGCCTGCCGCTCCGGGTTCGCCGTGACGATCGCGACGAGGTCCATGCCCTCGGTGGAGGAGATCAGCGGGGCGTGGAAGACCCGCCCCGCGATGCCGTAGCCCAGAAGTCCGACTCGAGTCATGCTTCCGATTAAAGCAACGCTGTTGAATAATTGCGACCGTGGACCTCACCTCGCTGCGTTCGCACAACGACAGGGCAGTGCTCAGGCTCGTCCGTTCCGGGGCGCTGAGCAGGGCTTCCCTCGCCGCGGAGACCCGACTGACCCCGCAGGCGATCTCGAAGATCGTGGCGCGGCTCATGTCGGCGGGCTTGCTGGAGGAGACGGGCGCCGTCCGTGACGGCGGTCGCGGCAAGCCCCGGATGTCGTTGCGGCTCGTGCCGGGCGGGGCGTACGCGTACGGCGCCTACGTCGACCGCGACGAACTGCGGGTGGTGAAGCTGGACCTGACCGGCGAGGTGGTGTCGTCGTCGGTCGTGCCGCTGCCCCCGATGTTCACGCCGGCCGACGTGCTGGACGCCCTCGCGCCGTTGGTCGAGGCCGGGGACGAGGTGCTGGGGCTCGGCATCGGCATCGCCGGTCCGCTGGAGCACCGCGCCGGGGTGGTGTCGCCGAACGGGCTTCCGGGCTGGTCCTCGGTGCCGTTGAAGGCGCTCGCCGAGGAACGGCTCGGGCTGCCGGTCGTGGTGGACAAGGACACCAACGCCGCCGTGCTCGCCGAGGCGTGGCGAAGACCGCTGCGGGACGCGGCGCTCGTGTTCGTGGGCACCGGTCTGGGCGTGGGGCTGCTCCTCGGAGGAGAGGTGCATCGCGGCGCAAGGTCGGGCGCGGGAGAGTTCGGGCACACGACGATCCAGCTCGACGGACCGCTGTGCGTCTGCGGACGGCGCGGGTGCGTCGAGGCGGTGCACGCGGCCAGCACGGGCGTGGAGGCCGCGCGGGTGCTCGCCGCGGCGGTGACGAACCTGGTGCAGCTGCTGGACCTCGACCAGATCGTCCTGAGTGGGCGGAAGGTGCTCGAGTCGCCCGGCCTCTACCTGAGGGCGATGCCGGACGTGGACGTCAGCGTCACGTCGTACGGTCCTGACCTGGTGCCCGTCGGCGCGGGCCTGCTCGTCCTGGGCGAGTTGTTCTGATGTCCTGCGCCGGAATCCGCCGCTGCCGTTTCGCACCGCACGCGGGGCCCTTTCGTACTGTCATGCCGCACGAAAGCGCCCCGCGTGCGGTTGCAGCACGGCTCGGACGAGGTGGCGTGCTACTGGTGGAGCGACTTCAACGGCGAACTCGCGGCGCGGCACACTAGCATCGAGGGTGTGGACGTCGAGCACGTCATCGGCCTGCCGCACCCGCGGTTGCGGCCGTTCGTGACGCGGTACTCCGGGTATCGGATGCGCACCGATCCCGGCGTCCACCGCGGCCTGCCGTCACGCTCGCTGACCCTCGTGGTCACGATGGACGGCACGGTCGACCTGCCCGAGGGCCGGTTCGCCGCGCTGTGCGGCGGGCTGCACGACGAGGCCGTGCTCATCACGCACGACGGGTTCCAGCACGGCGTCCAGTGCGACCTCACACCGCTGGGGATGCGGGCGTTCTTCGGCATGCCGGCGGGTGAGCTGGCGGCGACCACCGTGGAACTCGACTCGCTCGACGCTCCGGCCGCCGAGCTGCGCGAACGGTTGCGGGACGCGCCGACGTGGACGGACCGGTTCGCGCGCCTGGACGAGGTGCTCGGCAGGCTGGTCAGGCCGGTGCGGCAGCAGGTCGAGGTGGCGTGGGCGTGGCAGCGGCTCGCGGCGGGGGTGCCGGTGGCCGGGATCGCCGCCGAGGTCGGGTGGAGCCGGCAGCACCTGAGCGCGCGGTTCGCGGCCGAGTACGGGCTCACGCCCAAGGTCATGGGCCGGGTGATGCGGTTCGAGCGGGCGAACCGGATGCTGCGCGGCGAGCGGCGGCCCACGCTGACCGAGGTGGCCGCCGCGTGCGGCTACACCGACCAGGCGCACTTCAACCGCGACTGGCGCGCGTTGTGCGGGGCGACCCCGACCGAGTGGATCGCGGCCGAGCTTCCATTAGTACAAGGCAGCGAGCACGGTCAGGGCACAAAGTTGCTCTCATGAGCACACCCACACCTACCTGTTGGCCCTGTCTGTCGTATCAGGACGCTCCCGCTGCGATCCGCTTCCTCGTGGAGGCGTTCGGGTTCGCCGAGCATCTCGTCGTGCCGGGGGAGGCCGACGGCGAGGTCGTGCACTGCGAGATGGTCTGGCCCGAGGGCGGCGGCGTCATGCTGGGGTCCGCCGTGCGGTCGGTCGGCGAGGTCGAGGCGACCAAGGCCGGTGCCGGATCGATCTACGTGGTGACCGACCGGCCGGACGAGATCTACGAGAAGTCGCTCGCCCGAGGTGCGACCGAGATCCGCGGGATGCGCGACGAGGACTACGGTTCGCGCGGCTTCACGGTCGCCGACCCCGAGGGCAACCGCTGGAGCTTCGGCACCTATCGCGGAGCGTGAGGCAACCCGCACGGACCGTTTGGAGTCTTCCTGGGTGGAGAGGTTCACACCTAGGGGAGGACACGTGCGCTCAGCACGATGTTTGGTGATCACCGCTCTCGCCGCCGGGCTGCTCAGCCCGGCGGCGACGGCGCAGGCGGAACCGCCGCCGAGAACGCAGAAGACCTCGGCCATCACGCTGATCAGCGGTGACAAGGTCGTCGTCGGCGAGCACGGGGAACTCGTCCGGGTCGAGGGGCGGCCCGGCGTGCAGTTCGCCCAGTACGTGCAGAACGACCATCAGTACGTGGTGCCGGCGGACGCCATCGACGCGGTGGGGCAGGATCGCGTCGACAAGCGCTTCTTCGACATCACCTCGTTGCACGCCTACGGGTACACCGACGACAAGATCGACCGGATTCCGTTGCTGAACAACGGTTTCCGGTCGGCGGGCGCGGTGCCCAAGAAGGACGCGGCCCAGCAGTGGACGGCGCGGCGCACGAGCGCGTTGCGCGCCGAGAAGCTGTGGCTCGACGGCAAGTCGCAGATCTCGCTGACCGAGAGCGTGCCGATGGTGGGCGCGCCGGCCGCGTGGCAGGCCGGGTTCGACGGCACCGGCGTCACGGTCGCCGTGCTCGACACCGGGTACGACCGGAACCACCCGGAACTCGCGGGCGTCGTCTCCGTGTCGAAGGACTTCACGCCGTCCGGCATCCAGGACGACATCGGTCACGGCACGCACGTCGCGGCCACGGTCGCCGGTCGTGGCAGCCAGCACGTCGGCGTCGCCAAGGGTGCTTCCCTCGCCGTGGGCCGGGTCTGCGAGGCCTCGTACTGCTTCGACAGCGCGGTGATCGCCGGCATGGAGTGGGCGGCGCGCGAGGTCAAGGCCAAGGTAGTCAACATGTCGCTGGGCGGTGACCAGTCCGACGGCTCGGACCCGTTGTCCCGCAAGGTGGAGGAGCTCACCGCCGAGACCGGCGCGCTGTTCGTGGTCGCGGCGGGCAACTCGGGGACGTACCGCAAGGTGTCCTCGCCGGCCGTGGCGGACTCGGCGCTGGCCGTGGCCAACCTGACCAAGCAGGGCGCGGTGGAGGAGATGTCGTCGCGCGGCCCGCGGCTGGGCGACCACGCGGTCAAGCCGGACATCGCGGCGCCGGGCACGGACATCGTGGCCGCCCGCGCCGAGAACACGTTGTGGGAACACGTCGTCGACGACCTGCACGCGCGGCTGACCGGCACGTCGATGGCCGCGCCGCACGTGGCGGGCGCGGCGGCGGTGCTGGCGCACCGCAACCCGTCCTGGACCGCGGCCGAGCTCAAGGCACACCTGATGGCGACGGTGAAACCGGTCGCGGACTCGCCCACGAGCGTCGGCACCGGCCTGCTCGACGTCGGCCGCGCGGTGAGCCAGCAGGTGCGGGCCTCCACCGGAAGCCTGTCGTTCGGGCTGCTGGAATGGCCGCACACCAGGACGTTCACGAAGACGATCACCTACTCCAACGCGGGCGCCGATCCGGTTTCGCTGACGTTGCGGCACGACCTCGGCGCGGACTTCTCCGTCCCGTCGTCGGTGACCGTGCCGGCGCGGGGCAGCGTCGCGGTCGACGTCGTCCTGGACCCGCGCAAGGGCAACGGCATGTTCTTCGGGCACGTCAAGGCATCCGGGGCAGGCGTCGAGCTGACGACCTCCGTCGGCGCTCACGTGCAGGAGGAACGGCACGCGCTGACGCTGACGATGATCGGCCGTGACGGCAAGCCCGTCCCGGACGAGTTCGCCGTCGTGGTCAACATGACGACGAAGGAGGCGTCGGTGCTCAGCATCGGGCCGGACGGCACCGGCTCGGCGCGGCTGCCCGTCGCGGACTACGCGGTGCTGAGCCGCATCGACGAGCGGACGCCCAACTACGACTGGTTCGCGCCGGTCGCCGCGACCGAGGTGGCCGGCCGCGTCTCGCTGGCGGCGGACGTGTCCGTGACGCTGGACGCCAGGCAGGGCAAGCAGATCGGCGTCGACCTGCCCGAGCGCGACTCGGTGGTCTGGTACCGCGACGCCCAGCTGCGCGTACCGTTCGCACCCGGCAAGATCAGCGGTGTCGCGAGCATCATCGACGGCCGCGTTCCGTTGTACGGCCTGTCGTTCGGCGCGCCGCTGCCCGAGCTGACCTACGACTCCGGGCTCAAGGGCGGGCAGCCGCTGGTCTCGGTCCCCGGCGGGTTCCCGGTGCGGTACTACGAGAGCAGCAAGTACCTGCCGCCCGGCGAGCACCGGCTCGACGTGGCCGAACGCGGTTCCGACGTGCGCGGCAAGCTCGCTCTCGTCAGGACCGCCGGCGAGGACGTCTACCCGGTCGCGCAGGCGATGAAGGACGCCGGTGCGGTCGCGGTGCTGTGGGCGGGCCCGGTGCCGTTCGGGTACGAGGAGCAGACCGCGATCCCGGTGATCGCCGCGGCGGAGCACCACGTGGCCGTCACGCCGGCGACGCTCACGGTGCGGGCCATCGCGGGTTCGCCGGTCTCGTACACGCTGTTCCTGCAGCACAAGGGCTCGCTTCCGTTCGGTGTCAAGAAGTTCCGGCACTCGGAGCTCGCGCGGGTCAAGGCGCGCTACCACACGTCCGGCGGGGACGGCTCGGTCAACCAGCGGAACAACCCGGTCGTCAACGGCGCCATCGGCGTGACGCTGGACGAACGGCTCGCCGCTCCGACGGAGCGCACCGAGTACTTCACCCCGGGCACGTGGTTCCAGGAGGGTTTCGACGGGCGCGCGTCCGGAGCCGGCGACGACCCGATCACCACCTCGTGGGCGCACGTGGAGCCGGTGACCTTCCAGCCGGGCGGCAGGTACGAGCGCACGAACCTGCGTGCCGTCACCTCGCCCCAGCTCGGCGGCCCGTCGCTCGTGCCGTGGGCCGACGGCGGTGGCGTGGAACGGGCGGGCGATCTCATCACCACGCGGATCTCGCCGTTCGGCGGGTCGGGGTGGGTGGAGAACTGGCGGCAGACCGGAGGCGGCTACGTGGAGCTGTTCCGCGACGGGGCGTCGCTGGGTTTCTCCGACGTGAGGCGGGGTTCGTTCCACGCCCCCGCCCGTGACGGCAGGTACAAGCTCGTGCTGGACGCGTCCCGCGACTCGCTCGCCTTGTCCACCAACGTGAAAACATCGTGGGAGTTCTCAGCTTCCGCCGACGGCAAGCTGCCGCTGCTGGAGGTCGGCTACTCGATACCGCTCGACCTGCGCAACAGCGGGAAGGCGGGGGCGCCGATGCCGGTGAAGTTCACCGCGTCGCGTCAGGAGGGGAAGGCCTCGGTGCGCTCGTTGCAGGCGTACGCGTCGTTCGACGACGGCGTCACCTGGGTTCCGGTGAAGTCGGTCGTTCCTCCCGGCGGCAAGGCGGGCGGGTTCGTGTCGCTGCGCGTGGTGGCGGCGGACGCGGACGGCAACACGGTCGACCAGACGGTGCTGAGGGCTTACCGTCTGCGCTGATCGTTCCCTCCACTGAGTGATGTTGCTGTTCTGGGCCGAACGGTCGTGCTTCTGTTACGTCTTAGGGCGTAACCGCACGGCCGTTCGGTCGTTGTAACACCCTGCGGCACCTGCCCCGCCGTGCGCGAGACGAACCAGGGACGCGGCGTCTCTGCGCCCAGGGCAGGTGCCGCCATTCTCGGTGGCCGGTTCGGCGCACCTATGGTGGCATTCCCGCTCATGGGGACATTCGAGGAACTGGTGGCCGAGGGCGAGGCCGTGCCGCTGGAGGGCTGGGACTTCTCCTGGTTCGAGGGCCGGCCACCGAGGAACGCCCACCGTGGGGCTACGCGTCCCAGATCGCCGCGCGCCTGGGAGCGGTCTCATCGGCCCTCGACCTGCAGACCGGCGGGGGAGAGGTGACGGCGTCGGCGCCGGTGTTGCCACCCCTGATGGCCGCCACCGAGTCGTGGCCTCCCAACGCCCTCGTCGCCGCGAAGAACCTGCCGTTCGTGGTGCGTGCTCCGGATGGCGGGCCGCTGCCGTTTCGCTCGTCGACGTTCGACTTGGTGATCTCGCGGCATCCCGTGGTGACGCCGTGGGGCGAGATCGCGCGGGTGCTGCGGTCTGGTGGGACCTACTTCTCGCAGCAGATCGGGGCCGGCACGAACCGGGAGCTGACCGACTTCATGATGGGGCCGCAGCCGGTGAGCGAGGCCCGTGGTGTGTCGCGGGCTCGTGCTGATGCCGAGGCTGCCGGGTTGGAGGTGCTGCGGCTGGAGCCGGTGGCGCTGCGGGTGGCGTTCTTCGACGTTGCGGCGGTCGTGCACTTCCTGCGGAAGGTGTTGTGGACCGTTCCCGGGTTCACGGTGGAGGGGTACCGGGACCGGCTCCTGGACATGCACGCGCACATCCAGGAGCACGGGGAGTTCGTGTCCACCTCGACGCGGTTCCTGGTCGAGGCCCGCAAACCGTGAGGCTCAGGTCGCGTCACGCTTGCTGATCTCGGCCTGCTGGTACTGCTCCGCCGCTTCCTCGGTGATGGGCACGAGAGCGCCGTCCACGTGTCCTCTGCCGATGTCCTCCCGGACGAAGCTGGGCCTCCAGGCTCGGACACCGGACACGTACATCTGCTCGCGGCGACCTCCGCCGGGCAGGATCCAGGTGCGGATCACGGCCAATGGGTCGTCCGCGGGGTGATCCACGTCCACCCAGGCGAGGTAGTCGTACTTGCCGTCCGCCGGGTTGTCGGCGTGGAAGCGCTTGAACTGGACCTCTTCGAACCGCCGGGCGGTCTCCTCGGTGATGGGGCGGGCCTGAGCGCGTGAACGACCGGACTCCAGCATGACGAGGTCATCCGTCGGGACCCAGGCGAGGTCCGGTGAGTACGACTCGTCGTGAGGCTGGCCGTCCTGGTCGACCCAGCGGCGCAGAACACCGACCGGATCGTCCTCGTGCGGATGACGCTCGTTCACTACCGCGTAGTAGTGGTACTGCCGGTTCATTCGGACCTCGTTCGGAAAGGATGCGCCCCGGAACGTCACCGTTCCGGGGCGCGACTTCGTCATCGCCCGTCAGGGGGTGGAGTTACCGGACCTGACCTTGTCCGCGTTGAGCGGCTTGGGGACCGGACCGAAGATCTTGGCGGAGTCGTCCAGCCTCTGCTGCCTCGCCGCCATCAGATCCCTGATCTCCTGGTCCTTCTCCATTTTCGTCTTCGTCGAGTCCTGACCGATCAACGCCATCGCCGCGCGCAGCTTACGGCTCTGGTCGTAGTTCGGGTGTTCCCTGGACTTGGCCTCGTAGCTGTCCCGTGTGTGGAACTGGACCTCGAAGTAGAACCCGTCGATCTCGTAGGTGACGTTGATACCGGGATACCCGGTGTCCTTCGCCTTCTCGTAGAAGTTGGTGAAGGCCGCCTCGTTGTACTGCCTGGCGAACTGCCGGATCGCGTCCTGGGCCTTCTGCGCGAAGACGTCGTGGTCGAAGACGATCGTGTACCGCAGCGCGTCGTTCATCTTCGGCGCGATCTCCGCCAGCGTCCGCTTCTCCGGCATCTGGTCGTAGTCGAGCGGGTTCTTCGGCTGAGGGTTCATCTCCTCCTGAGCCTTCCGCTTCAGTCCCGGGTACGGCCACACCCCGTCGTCCTTGAACCTGTGGTCGAGGCCTTCCACGGTTCCGGAGTTGCGGCTCGCGAGGTCGCGGATCGCCTTGGTGATCTCGGGCTCGACCTCCTTGGCCTTGTCCGCCAACGCGTCGACCCAGTTGTTCTCCTGGGCGTTCAGCCGGATTCCCAGCCAGCCGAGCTCCGTTTCGCCGGACTTCCCGAGGTTGAGGTCGTGCTTGAAACCGTCGGCATTGCTGACCGGCTTGGAGAACTCGCCGTTGCAGCCCGGCGCCGTGGCGGCAGCGGCGCGTGCGGAGACGCCGACGGCGCACGGCTTCGGCGGCTCGACCTTGAGCTTGGCGTCGTCGAGCTTCGCCACGCCGTTCTCGATGCGCAGCGTGCCGCCCTCGAGCCGGACCTTCGCACCGTCGACGAGGTTCGGGCTGCCCTCCGGCCGGATCGTGAACGACTCCACCCGGTACAGCTGGCCGTCGACGACCGCGACGCTGCCGTCGAACCTGGCGTTGCCGTCCTGGAACTTGGCCCTGAGGTTGAGGATCTCGACCAGCCCGTCGGGCAGCTTGTCCCGCACGGTCTCGTGCAGCTTGACCACGTGGCTGTCGAGCTCCGCGATGGTCTTCGAGAGCATGCCGGTGCCGCCGTCGATCTTGCGGGCGAGCATCCTGAGCGACTTCGATGCCACGCCGCCCGGCCCTCTGGTGGCCAGGCTGAGGGTGACGTCCCACAGCACCTGGCCGAGCGCCTTGGCGGGGTTGGTCTGCCACTCGTCGAGGTTGGTCCAGGTGTACGGGTTCGTCGCCTGGTACCAGAGGCCCTGGAGAATTCCCTGGCACGCCGCCCAGCTGCCGTTCGCGCCGTTGATACCGCACCGCAGGAGCTGCTCAAGGCCGTCGAACGTGCCGAGTGCGGCGTCGCGGTACCCGTTCACGGCGTCGTTCACGAAGCCGCGGACCTTCTTGGAGCTCTCCACGTACCGCTTGCAGGCCGCCTCGTCGTCACCGCCGGCGCACTTGTAGAAGTCCTCGACGTAGTTGCCCGCGGCGGCGAGGCCCGCGCCGATCTTCTGCTCGACGTTCCTCTTCAGCGCCTCGCACTGCAAAGAAAACGAGGAGACCGTGCACGCGAACACGCTGGTGTACAGCTGGATCGCCTGCAGGTTCAGGGCTTGGCGTTTGACCTCCGCCTCCTGCTGGGCGAGGCGCTTGGCCTCGTCGTAGCGCTGCCGGATGTCGACGACCTGGTTCAGGCGTTCGACGATGGAGTTCTCGAACACGTCGAAGCTCTGCGCGATGCCCAGTGCGACACCGCGGAGGGTCTCGGCGGCTGCCGCTGCCTGGCCCGCGGTCGCCGCCGCGTGCGAGGCCGCGTTCGCGGACTCGCCGGCGAGGGTCGCGTCGGAACGGGCCGAGCTCGCCCAGCGTGCGGCCGTGGCGGCCGAACCCGATGCGGCACCGGCGTGTGCAGCCGCTGTGTTCGCCGCGTTGTTGGCGTTCAGGGCGTCCTGCGCGGCCCTGTTCGCCGCTTCGACTGCGGCCGCGGCCGCCTCGTAGGCGGGCTTGATGTCACCGACGGCCTGGTCGGCCGCCTGACGTGCCCTGATCGCGGCCTGCCCGGCCTCGTCCGCCTTCTGCCTGGCGGCACGGGACTGCTCCTCGCTGATCAGGAGCGCCTCGGCCACCGTCGCCAGCGCCTTGCGGGCGTCGGCGTTGATCGCGGCGTACGGCTTGAGGATGCTCTCCGCCGCCCGCACGGGGTCGATGACCAATTCAGCGGACGCTGCCGCCGCTGACGCCGCCTTGTCCGCGACCACGGACTGGTACACGGCCTGGTTCGCCTCGCGCACCGCGTCCTCGGCCTCGGCCTGCACCATCTCGGCCGCGTCCTTCGACGCGATCGCCGCGGTGGTGGTCTCCAGCGCGATGCGGTGCGTCTCGTCGGCCGCACGGCGTGCCGTGACGGCCTCCTTGCCGGCCTGGTTCGCCGCGGCCTGGGCCGCGTTCGCCGCGTTCGTCGCCGCCCGGGCTTCCGCCTGCGCGGTGGCCGCGGCGGCCCTCGCGTTGCTCGCCCACGCCGACGACTGGTCGGCGGCGCTCTTGGCCGCGTTGGTCTCGCCCTCGATGCGCCGGTACTCGTCCCACGCCTCGCCGCCGAGCTCCTCGGCCTTCTTGCGCGCCACCTCCAGTTCTCTCGCGAACTGGTTGTAGACCTGCACGCGCCTGCCGAAGACGTGCTCCGCGACCTGGACCTGCTTGCCGAGCCGTTCGGCCTTGGTGACCGTCTCGTCCATCGCGGCCTTGTGCTGGACCGCGTTGTTGTACGCGGCCGACGCCTCCTTGGACTTGGCGATCGCGTTCGCCGCGGCCCCCTGCGCGTTCACCCTCGCGCTGCGGGCGTTCCCGGCGTGCTGCTGGGCCTGGGCGGCCTTCTGCGCCGCCAGGTTCTTCTGCTGTTCGGCGCGGTTGCGCGCCGCGACCGCGATGTCGTGCTGCGTTCGTGCCGCCGCGGCCAGTTCGACCGCCTTCCGCGACTGGCGTTCTGCTTCCTCGCGGTACTTGCGGGCGTTGGCGGCGTGTTCCTGGGCATTGCGGTCGGCGTCGAGCGCACGGCTGTCGGCCAGAGTGGCCTCGGTCGCGTGCTGCGAGGTCTCGCCGGCGAGCCCGGAGGCCTTGACCGCCTGGACGATCCCGATCGTGACCTTGGCCCAGTCCAGCCCGTTGGTCATGCCCGTCTCGACGAGCCGGACCGCCGCGTTGTGCACCTGGGCGTCGATGATCTCCGCCTGCGCGCTGACCCTCACACCGAGCGCGGCGTACTCGGCCGCCTCCGCCCGCAACGCGTCGATTTCCGCCGTGCGTCCCAGTCGGCCGCTGGCGCGGCCGGGCTTGTCCTCCTGGAAGATCTTGTCGGCCTTGTGCGCGGCCTTCACGGCCATCTGCATCGCGAAGATGCCGTCTTCCAGCGTCTTCACGACCTCGATGTTGGCGCGCGTGATCTCCGCGCGCGCCTTGGCCGCAGCCTCCGAGCGCCGGGCGAACTGGTCGAGCTCGGTCAGCGCGCGGTTGCGGTCCTCAAGGGCCTTCTCGATGACCAGCTGGAAGTCGTGGTCGCGCTTGTTCGCCTCGTGGTAGCCCGTGAGGTAGAACTCGCGGATGGCCGCGTAGTCGCCGGTGCCGAGGACGGCCTCGCCCTCGACCCGCACCTGCGGGCCGCCGTGCGCGACCATGTCGCGGACGCGCGCGATGATGCGGTCCTGCTCGGCCTTGTCGTCCTCGGCCTGCTGCTTGTCCCGCTTCAGAGCGATTTCGTAGCCGTAGGCCACGAAGTCCGCGATGGCACGGTCGCCCGCGGCCAACGCGGCCTGAGCGCCCGCCTTGACGTTCGGGCCGCCGGTGCGAGCCCACTCTTCGACCTTCTTGCGGTTCTCCGCGCGTTCGACCTGTTTGCGCGCCTCGGCGCGGGCCTGGGCCTCGGCCTGACCGTGGTCGAGGAACCAGATCAGCCTCTCCTTGGTGCCCACGGCCAGTGCGGCCGCGGCCGCGTCGCGCACCTCCACGTCCTCGGCGTGGTCGCGGATGTCGCCGACGAGTTGCTTGTAGA
The DNA here is from genome assembly GCF_040682435.1 of Lentzea sp. NPDC051208. Taxonomy (NCBI): domain Bacteria; kingdom Bacillati; phylum Actinomycetota; class Actinomycetes; order Pseudonocardiales; family Pseudonocardiaceae; genus Lentzea; species Lentzea sp. NPDC051208. Next base: position 39,261 of record NZ_JBFBAW010000012.1, read on the forward strand.
ACTCATGTTCCTCGTCGACCGGGTCTTCGGCCTGGACCTGCTGCAGGAGCACCGGTGCCTGCCGCTGGGGTGCCGCGACGGCGGGGGCCGTGCTTGCCAGCAGGGCAAGCACGATCATGACGACCAAGGCCGTGACTGAGCGGCGCCGCAGTGAGGCGGCGCTGGTAGGTGTCGTGTTCATCTGTTACCGGTCACCCCGGCCGCGTGCGTCGTCCGCGTTCTTCTTCGCGGTGGCGGCGGTGTCCTGCCAGAACTTCGCCTGCGCGACGGCCCACGCCGCTTCGTCCGCCCAGGAGGCGTTGGAGCTGTCGGCGCGTGCCAGGACGGCCGCCCAGTCCTGCTCGCTCTGCGCGTTGCGGGCGTGCTGGGCGATCAGTGCCCACGCCGCCGCCTGGGCGTCGGCCTTGCCCTTCTCGGCATTCCAGTCCACTGAGGACTGTTCGGCCTCGCGGTCGATCAACTCCCAGTTGGCGATCGCGTCGAGGCGTGCCTTGCGGGCGAGTTCGCCGCTCGACTCGCGTTCGGCCTTCTCCGCGGCCAGCGCGGCCTGGGTGAGGGCGTAGATCCTGCTGTGCCAGATCGCGTTCTGGTGCAGGGTGGTGCGGCGGAACGTCTCCCTGTCGACGTCGGCCCCGATGCCCCAGTAGTACTTGAAGAACAGACCGACCTGGACGTCGTCGCCGCTCTCGAGAGCGCGCTTGGCCGCGGCGCGGACCTGCACGCCGGGATCGTTGGTGGCGAGGTAGGTCACGTAGGCGCGGTCTTCGCCGGCCAGGCGCGCGAGGTGTTCCTGGTGCTGGTTGTTCGTCGCCTCATCGGCTTCCACAGCGCGCTGGTATCCACTTTGGACGTACTCGTCCTGGGCGTTCGCCGAGCCGGTGAGCGCGTTGGACGAGGTGAACTTGACCGCGCTTCCGGTCGGCGCGTACCTGTTGATCTCCTGGATGTGGCGGAGGTTGTTCCGCTCCCGCTCCAGGGCTCTGGCCATGGCCTTGTCCCTGCCGGTCGCGAAGTACTCGTCGATGGCCTCGTCGCCGCGAGGGTTGAGCAACGCGTACATCGCTTCGGCACGAAGCTCGGCCGACACGTCGGGCGACGTGGCCGTCCGCCTGACGGCATCGCGTCTCCACGGCGCCAGCGCGGCCAGGGTGGTGCTGCTGTTCGTGATCGTCGTCTCGGCCGTGGCCGGCGTGGCCGAAATCGCCACCGCCGCACCGAAAGCCAGTGCTGCCACCAGAACTGAGCGCAGCAAAGTATGACGCCCCATACATTTTCCCCCAGAAAAAGTAAGGCGATGGGCAGAGTTGCCCAGGGGGTTTCTAGCACGGGCCTGCTCGGCCATCAAACGTGACGGAGGTCACATCCGTTGCGGCTGGTGCTCTCGCCGTGCCAAAGTTCCGCACGGCATCCGGCAGGCTGGGGGGTCTGGCCACAAAACCGTTGTTGATGCCATGAGTCCTGGGGGATTCGCACTTTGTCCAGATCCAGTCTGGGCGGTCGCTGCATGCGCGCAATCGGTGCGCTCGCGGTCGTCTCCACGTTCACGGCCGGTCCGCTCGCGGCCGTAGCCACAGCAGAACCCTTGTCCGCCAACGCTTCTCAGGCCGAGACTCGGGTGTCGAACACGGATCAGAAGCTCGCGGTGGGCCAGGAACTCGGCGTGACCGTCGGTCCGTCCCAATGGTCGATGAAGGACTGCTCCTTCACCATCTGGGTGTGGAGCTGGGCTTCGGACCAGTCCAGGATCGACGCCAACAGCAGGGTGGCGGAGGCAGCCGCGACGGCCTTCAGCACGAACGACACCGACCCGGAGTCGTGCTACCGGTTCATCACCGAGACCGTCTTCACCGCGCACCAGGCCGACGTGGTCGAGCGCCTCAGGAAGGCCGAGCGCGACAGGCAGCGCGTCGCCGCCGCCGCGGTGATCAGCTGGAGCAACCTCACGCAGGACGACCTCAACTGCTCGCTCAAGGACTTCGTGTTCCGCCTCTGGTCGCGTGCCGCGACCGGCAGCGAGGTGAAGGCGAGGGCCGCTGCCGTCCTGACCCCGACGTCGACGGACGCCGAGCGCACCACCTTCGTCGTCACGGGCGTCCGCGCCGCCGCGGACATCGACCAGCAGCGAGCGTTGGAAGAGGCTCAGCGCATCGAGCGGGAGCGGCAGGAACGGCTCGCCAACGAGCAGGCCAGGGCCAGCGCGTGGAACATCGTCGCCAGGGCGGTGATGACCGACGACCTGAAGCTCGTCACCGACCGCGAGTTCGTCTACGGGCTCGCCAGCAAGGCCGCCACCATGCCGAACAGCAAGTGGCGCAAGGCCGACGCCCAGGCCGCGGCCGACAGCACCAATGCCGCGGATTGGAAGGCCTTCATCTTCACCGGCGTGCACGCCGCGTACCAGAAGGACCTGGAAGAGCAGGACCGCCAGGACGCGATCGACACCGAGAAGCGCATCAAGGAGATCCTCGACGGCGCCGTGCGTGACGGCTTCATGCCGAACGTCGTCGTCGCGGCACGCACGGCGCTCGCCTCCGACCTGGCCGCCCGCCACGCGTTCCTCAACGTCGGCCGGGACGCCGCCGTCAAGCGCGACCAGATCAAGCCGTCGAACCGCCGCGTGGTCGAGTTCCAGGGCATCGGTTCCAAGCGCTGCGTGCAGGTCGTCGGCATCGAGCAGGCGGACGACCCCGGGATGTACCAGGAGCTGTGGGACTGCCTCGTCGCTCCCAAGCAGGTGTACGAGCTCTTCAAGTACGAAGACGACCAGTACATGATCCGGAACATGTACTCCAAGCTGTGCTTGGACGCGTCTGGCGACTACGTCGTGCAGAACTCCTGTGACAGCGGTCAGTCGACCCTGCGCTGGAAGTTCATCGAGAACACCACCGACGGTTCGTTCCAGATCCAGAACGTCGCCACCGGCCGGTTCGCCACGGTGAAGGACGGCGGCACCGCCAACGCGGCCGTCATCGTCCAGCACACCAACTCCAAGACGTCCGACCAGTTCTGGCGCATCATCGACCCGACGCACCGCGAGGCCGTGGTGCCCGTGCAGACCGGCTGGACCCACGTCAAGGGCGTCCACTCCGGCCGTTGCATGCAGACCGCCGGCATGTGGGACGTGCCCAACCAGGGCGCCAACGCCGACCTGACCGGCCAGGAGCTGTGGGACTGCGTCGGCGGCGGCAAGATGAAGTGGAACATCATCGCGCTCGGCGAGAACAAGTACGCGCTGCAGAACGCGCAGTCCGGGAAGTGCCTCGACGTCAGGTACGGCGACTGGCAGCCGGGTACCTCGCTCGTCCAGTTCACCTGCCACTACGGCGGTACCCAGCAGTTCGTCTTCACGCAGGAGGGTGACAACACCTACGGCCTGCAGAGCGCGCTGACCTTCGGGTACGCGGACGCGGTCGGAAGTGCTTCCGGCAACGGCGCCCTGGTCAAGACGTGGGACTACACCGGCCTGGCGAACCAGCGGTGGACGCTGGTTCCCCAGACGGCCTGATCGGAGAAACTACGCGGCCCCCTCCGGAACTTCCGGAGGGGGCCGCGTCGCTGTAGGGGACCTAGCGGGGCTGGCGCTCGCGGCGGATCGTCACGCGCTTGCCCTTGATCGTGGCGTCGCGCAGCTGCTCGATCACGTCGTTCGCGGAGTCGCCGGGCACCTCGACCAGCGAGAACCTGTCGGCGATCTCGATCGCGCCGATGTCGCGGCCCTTCAGGCCGGTCTCGCCGGTGATGGCGCCGACGATGTCCTGCGGGCGGATGCCCGACGAACGACCGGCCCCCAGGAACAGCCTGGTCATGCCCTCGGACGGGCCACGGCGCTCGCGGCGCGGGCCGGCCGGGACACCGTCGCGGCGCGGGCGGTCCTCACGCGGGCGGACCTCGGGGATCTCCTCCTCGTCGGCGGCGGCACCCGAGGCCTCGTGCGCGAGCTTGACCGCGGCGAGCGCGATCTCCATGACGTCGAACTCGTCGGCCAGGGTCTCGACCACGACGCGGAACCGCGACAGGTCGTCCTCGAGCAGCGACTCGTGCAGCGACGAGCGGGTCAGCTCCAGCTGACGGGCGCGCAGGTCGGCGACCGTCGGCACCTTCTCGACCGGGATCTTGGTCTTGGTGACGCGCTCGATCGTCTTGAGCATGGAGTTCTCGCGCGGCTCGACCAGGGTGATCGCGACGCCCTCACGGCCGGCGCGGCCCACGCGGCCGATGCGGTGCGTGTACGCCTCGGGCGCGGACGGCACGTTGTAGTTCACGACGTGCGTGAGCTGCTCGATGTCGAGGCCGCGGGCGGCGACGTCGGTGGCCACCAGCAGGTCGGCGGTGCCCGAACGCAGGCGCGACATGACGCGGTCGCGCTGCTCCTGGCTGATGCCGCCGTGCAGCGACTCGGCGCGGTAGCCGCGGCCGTTCAGCGTCTCGGTGAGCTGGTCGACCTCGTCGCGGGTGCGGCAGAAGACGACGGCGGCGGTCGGCGACTCGACGTCCAGCACGCGGCCGAGTGCGGCGGGCTTGTGCTCGCGGCGCACCAGGTACGCGGTCTGCCGGACGCGCGGGGCCTCGCCCGGCTCGGTCTTCTCGCGCTCGATCTGGATCAGCACCGGCTCGCGCAGGTGGCTCTTGGCCATGCGGTCGATGCGCGGCGGCATCGTGGCCGAGAACAGCACGGTCTGCCGTTCGGCGGGCGTCTCGCTGAGGATCGCGTCGATGTCCTCCGCGAAGCCCATGTCGAGCATCTCGTCGGCCTCGTCGAGCACGACGACCCGCAGGTCGCCCAGCTGCAACGTGCCGCGCTGGAGGTGGTCGATCGCGCGGCCCGGGGTGGCGACCACCACGTCGACGCCGCGCGACAGCTCGCGGAGCTGGCGGCCGATCGGCTGGCCGCCGTAGATGGGCAGCACGCGGGCGCCCATGTGGCGGCCGTAGCGGTGGACCGCCTCCGACACCTGCACGGCCAGCTCACGGGTCGGCGCGAGCACGAGAGCCAGCGGCTTCTCGCCCTTGCCGATCCTGTCGGCGATGCGCTCGAGCAGCGGCAGCGCGAACGCCGCCGTCTTGCCCGTGCCCGTGGCCGCCTGGCCCAGCAGGTCGTTGCCCGCGAGCAACGGCGGGATCGCTTCACTCTGGATCGGCGTCGGCTCCTCGTAGCCCAGAGCGTTGAGGGCGTTGAGGAGGTCGGGCCGCAGCCCCAGGTCGGCGAAACCGTTGTCGGCGGAACCGTTGTCGGCGGTGGTCATGGGGAGTATCTTCCCCCACCGCCTCACACCGCACTCACTCAGACCAGGTCAAGACGCCTCTCACGGGCTCACCCGCACGTCCGCGCTGCTCGTCACGCCGTTCACGGTGACCGTGATCTTGACCTGACCAGGCCTTATGCCTGTGAGGACGCCGGTGTCCGGTTCGAGCCAGGCGACGTGCCACGGCCTGATCCCGGCCCTGGCGCCCACGTGCAGACCACGTGACCCTTCCCACATCGCGCCCATCGGATACCGCACCGGCACGGACCGGGATCCCTGTTTCACCGTCGCCGCAACTGTTTCCGCGACGCCGGCGGGCAGGGTGGACGGAGCGTGCACCTGGAGTGCGTCCACGTGCGGCCGGAACTCGGCTTTGAGGCCGTCCTCGCCGACCCCGGCCAGCGTCCAGCCGGTGAACCCGCCCGGCTGGGCGGGTGCCTTGCCGGAGTTGCCGTTGATCACGTGCGGGACCCCGTCCACAGTGGACGCGAAGAAGCCGCCGACGTGCCCGCCGATGAAGGCCGTCGGTTTGTCGCGTTCGGACAGCAGCCGCTCGAAGTAGGACGCCTCCAGCCGGTCGGCGAGCTGGCTCGTGCGCGTGGGCGTCGGATCGCGCGGCGGGTGGTGCATCAGCACGACGGCTTGGCCTTCGGCGGTGCGCAACGCGGTGCGGAGCATCTCCATCTGTTCGAAGCCGCCGCCCCTGATCGTGCCGGTCGACGAGTCGAGCAGCACGAACCTGGTGCCCCGGTGGTCGAACGTGCGGCTGGTGGCGCCGAACTCGCGGCGGAAGTTCTCGATCGTGCCCGGACCCATGATCTCGTGGTTGCCCGGCACGTAGTACCAGGGGAAGTCGCCGAGTTCCTCGGTCAGGACCCGGCGGGCGAGCGCCAGGTCCTCCGGTGCCGCCTCGTCCACGAGGTCGCCGTTGATCACGACGAACTCGGCGCCGGACGCCCTGATCTCCCGGAGGGTGCGGCGGGCGGACCTGACCAGGTCGCTGTCCGGGGCGCGGGCCACGAACTGGGCGTCGGACATGACCGCGAACGTCCAGCCCCGCGCCGGGCCGATCACGTCCTCGCGCGGGTCCGGGGCGGGCGGCAGGGTGAGGGCCGGCGGCACTCTCGCGACGACGTCGTCGAGGACCACCTCGCCCCGGTAGGCGCGGTCGGCCCTGGTCTCGATCGCGGTGAACCTGGTGACCTGCACGGGGAACTGGAGCTCCGGCGGCACCGCGACCTCGATCTGCTGCCAGCCGTGCCAGGTCACGTGGGGGCCGTACAGCGCTCGCGACCGGCCCGTCGAGTCCGTGACGGTGAAGGCCGTCCACTCGCCCTGGCCGCTGCCGTGGACCCGCGCGGCGAGCGACAGGGGTTGCCCGTCGACCCGCAGCGGCTTCGGCGGGACGGCGTAGGCGGTGCGCGTGCCGGTCGACCGCGTGAAGTCGTAGCTGAGCTTCAGGCCCGCACCGGTGTGGCCGTCCGGTTCCGGTTCGACCTTCCCGGTCGCGCGAGCGGAACCGAACGTCCAGTGTGGAGCGTCGTCGAACGTGGCGAGCGGCTGGTCGGTCACCCCGACCGTGACCGCCGTGTGCGTCTCCTTGCCCTGGGCGCGTGCCCGGATCGTGGTCGCGCCGGTGCGCAGCGCCTTGACCTGGAGGTCCGGGGTGACCTCGATGATCTTCCGGTCGTAGCTGAGTTCGAGGTCGGCGCGTTCGATCGGCGCGCTGAACCCCCTGGCGTCGACACCGTTGATCCGCAACGGCCTGCGCTCGTCCTCGATCAGGCTGATCCGGGGTTCGGCCGGGGCGATCCTGGCGAGCCGGCCCAGCACGGTGAGACGCGTCGTCTTGGACGTGAGGCCCTTGAAGGCGGTGAAGCTCGCGGGCCCCGAGTGAGGCGAGGCGTGGAAGGTGTCACCGAGGGCCCATCCGCCCGTCGCGCGCGAGACGTGCTCGTCGTTCGCCGGTCCGAACGTCTCGTCGTGGCCGCGCACCGTCATCCGGCGGGTCATGCCGGGGAAGACGCGGGTGCTCGCGGTCTGGACGTCGAAGCCGGTCAGCCTGCCGGTACCGGTGGGGGCGTAGAGCGCGAGGCCGTTCGGGACCGGGCGTTCGCCGCCGTCCGACGGCGTGTTGACGACCTTCAGCTCGGTCGTGCCGGGTTCGCGGGCGAGCATGGTCGACGAACCGCCGCCGTCGAGGTTGAGCGCGTTGTGCGCGCCCAGCTCGATCATCGCGTCGGCGAGGTCGTCCAGGTCCAGTCCCTGCAGGTAGGGGCTCTGCCGTCCGTCGACGGTGAGCATGTACATCTTCTTGCCGTCCTGCGAGAACCCGACCGCGGTGCGCGGGTGCGGCGAGTCCGCCGGGGCGACGTTCCTGCCGTTGCGGACCAGCAGCTGTCGCCCGCCGATGGCCGTCTTCGGGGTGCTGCCGTCGCTGGTGCGGTTCCGGTAGCCGATCTCCGCCCGGTCGCCCGGCTTCAGGGCCCTGAGAACGTCGGCGCCCCGGTCGCGGCCGACCAGCGCGTACCCCTGGACGGGCCGGTCGCTCGGGCTGCCGACGGACTGCACGACATCGTCCTTGACGATGACTTCGGCCGTGTTGGCCGCGCCTTGCGTAGCGCGCGCTCTGCTGTACGTGCCCCACAACGAGTTGAAGACGCCGATGCCGTCGACGTCGATCTGCGCGCTGTTGAGCTGCGTCAGCTCGTGCGTGCCGTTGAGCGTGCCCTCGAAGAACGTCTCCATGACGCTCCCTACGCCGGCCGCGTCGATGCCGATCGCCCGGCCCTCTCCGGACTTCCTCAGGTGGCCGTCCTGGACGCCGACGCCTTCCGGTGCGTTGGAGTTGTCGATGTCGAAGAAGTCGCCGTTGATCGCCGCGACGGCTCCGCCCGTCTGCTGCGAGAGGGGAACGGCCTGCGAGACGGCGCCGGGGTCGACGTACCCGGCCCGGGCCTTCGTGAGGTCGACGGCCAGCGCGTCCCCGCGGACCCAGCCGTCGGGCCGGTACCAGTCGAAGGAGCTGAGCGTGACGCCGGGAGCCACCGGTCTCTCGATCCGCTCGGTCTCGATGCGCCTGACGGAGTCGGCGTGGGCGGGGGAAACCGGCGCAAGGAGGGCCGCGGCGATGGTCACCGCAAGTGCACGTCTCGTCACACCCCGGAACCTAGACTGGTCCGGTGAAGAACCGCCTAACGGTCTGCGCCTCGCACCTGATCACCCTGCCCAGCGCGCCCTTCGGCCCGGTCCGCGAGGCGATCGGCGCCGCACGGGACGCCGTCACGGCGTTCGACCCGGAACTCGTCGTCTTCTTCGGCACCGACCACCGCCGCGCCTTCCGCTCCGTGGTCCCGACCTTCGCCGTCGTCCTGGAGGCCACCGCCCAGGGTGACGTCGCCGGCCCCGCCGGTTCCTACGACGTGCCTTCCGCGCTGGGACGTGCGCTGGTGGCCGACCTCGTGGCGCACGAGTTCGACATCGCCACGGCCTACAGCGCCGCGCTGGACCACGCGTTCGGCCACACGGCCCGCGACCTGCTGGGGTCGGTCGACGCCAAGCCGGTGCTGCCGGTCTTCGTCAACTGCGCCTCCCCGCCACACGCGACCTTCCGCCGCGCGGCGGCCCTCGGACGCCGCGTCGGGGAGTTCTTCGCCGACCGGCGCGTGCTCTACGTCGGCTCCGGCGGGCTGGCGCACGACCTGCCGGGGTTCCGCGAGCCCGAGACGGGCGTGGTGCTGACCGAGGACGAACGCCAGCAGTGGATCAAGGACGTCAACGAACGCGCGCGCCGTGAAGGCACCGTGCGCGAGTTGGTGCGCGAATGGGACGAGGAGTTCCTGGCAGGCATCGGCGGCACCTCCTGGGACTGGCTCGACTCGATAGGCGCCGACCTGGTCGACCGGGCGGGCAACGGCGCCGCCGAGTGCCTGACCTGGACGGCTGCCTGGGCCGCCGGCGGCCGGCCCCTGACGACGCTCGCCCACGAGTTCGACGCCGGCGGCCGCGCGGTCGTGCTGTCCCGGTGAGTCACCGGCAACTGGGCTCGAACGGCAGGCTGGGCATCAGCCGTGCCCACTGATCGCTGTTCACCCGCCCGCGCACGTGCCCGCAAAGCCGATCCCGCACCCGGTCGACGTCGAGATCCCAGAACCGCAACGTCCGGTCCTTGCCGGCGGTCGCCAGCGTCCGCCCGTCCGGACTGAACGCCAACGCGGTGATCGCCCCCTCGTGTCCCTTGATGGTCGCGATCTCCTCACGGGTCCTCATGTCGAACAACAGCACGCTCGTGTCCGCACCACCGATGGCCAACGTGCGTCCGTCGGGACCGAACGCCACGGCGGTGACCGCGGTGTTGTGGTGCAGCAGCGTCGTCGGCCGGTCCTGCGTGACGTCCCACAACCGCACACGCCCGTCAGCCGACGCTGTGACGAGGGTCTGCTCATCGGGTGCGAAGGTGACGACGATCGGCGCCTGCACGTCCGCTCCGGCCTCACCGGGCAGGGTGAGGATCTTCTTGATGCGCTTGGTCTCGACGTCCCACAGCTTGACGTAGGTGGGGGACGTCGTGACGAGCGTGCGCCCATCACGACTCAGTGCCAGGCCGCCGTTCTCGCTCAGCCGCGTCACCAGGGAGGTCCGGCGGGACTTCTCGACGTCCCACAGGGCGACCTGACCGCCGTCCGACTCGTCCTGGGTGAAGTAGGCGAGAAGACGCCCGTCCCGGGTGAACACCGGGGGTTCACCGCCGAACGGTGTCCCCTCGCCGCGGCGGGCGGGGACGACGGACGAGCCTGACTGACGGCGGGCGGTCACGTCCCACGGCGTCACGCGTCCAGGGCCTGCTGTGCGCACCCGGCCGTCCCCGGTGTACGCGAGGCCGTCGAGGTCGCCTGCCGTCGAGGTCGCGAGAATCGAGTCCCCGAGGCGGAGGACCCCTGCCTGCTCGTCGCTGCCCGTGGTCGCGAGGGTCAGGCCGTCGGAGCTGAAGGCGCCCACGCGCACGGGGGAGTCGGACAGGAGATGGGCGATCTTGCGATTGCCGGCGAGATCCCACTCGGTGATGATCGTGCTGCCTTCCAGCAGGCCGCCGAACGTGACGAGGGACTGTCCGTCCGGCCGGAACATCAGGTGGGTGAGAGGGATCGAGCGGGACACGGTCGACTGCGGCAGGATCGCGGACCTGCTGCCGTCGGCGACCGTGAAGAGGTGGACTCCGGCGTCCAGCTCGTCGACCGCGAGAACCTTCCCGTCGGGGCTCAGCGCGATCTCGGGCTGGCGTTCGTCGCCGGGCAGGCGGATGTCCGTGAGGAGCTGCCCGGAACGCAGGTCCCACACCTTCACCTCGGTGTAGGAGGCGACGGCGAGTGTGGTGTTGTCCGCGCTGAACGTCACGGCGTTGATCCGCGGCCCGGCGGTCAGCGGGGTGGCGGTCCTGCCGGTGAGCACGTCGTGCACCTGCAGCGGAACCGCTCCGGAGTTCCAGTCCACACCCGGAGCGGTGATGACGGTGCGTCCGTCCGGGCTGACCGCGGACACGGACTTGCCGAGGAACCGGAGGGTGCTGGTCCGGCCGGTGGTGTGATCCCACACGGTCGCCGAGTCGTTGCCGGCGATGGTGATGCGGCCGTCCGGGTGGAAGGCGAGTCTGGTCCAGCCGTCCTCACCGAGGTCGTGCGAGGCGATCTGCAGCCGGGACGACACGTCCCACAGCGCCGTCAGCCCGTCGCTGTACCCGATCGCGAGCGACCTGCCGTCGTGGCTCAGCGCCACGTCGGTGACACCGGACCTCCTGCGTTCCCCGAACATCGTGAAGAACGCGTGGGACTGGGCACTCAGCAGCGCGCCCCTGGCCTCCGCCGACGGCGCCTGCCTGAAGGCCTCCACCGCGAGCAGCGCGGCCGAGACGGGCTGGTCGGTGATGGCGGCCGACCTGACCGCGAGCTCCCTGGACAGGCCGAACCGGCCGAGTTCGAGGGCGTTCTCCCGTTGCTGCACCGCGATCGCACCGGTCAGGAGGGCGACGACGACCAGGGTCGCACCGATCGCGGTGCGCAGCCGGCGCCGCCGGGCGACTCGTCGTTCCGCTTGCTCACCGGCCTTCAGGAACGACCGCTCGACCGGTGTGAGAACGACGGCGGACCTCCTGGCCCAGTCTTCGGCCGACGTCAGCCTGGCGCCGCGGTAGAGGGAGCCGGGGTCCCGGTCGGCGTGATCCCAGGCGGCCGCGGCCTCGGCGAGGTGGCGGTGGGTGCGCAGGCCGTCGCGGTCGTCGGTGAGCCACTGGCGCAGCCGCGGCCAGGCGTGCAGCAACGACTCGTGCGCGATCTCGACCGTGTCGCCGTCGAGTGCGAGCAGGCGGGCTTGGGCCAGACCTTCCAGGACAGCGTTGTCAACGGGCAGGTCGGACCTCGGTACGCGCTGTTTGGTGTCCTCGGTGCCCTCGCCGAGTGCGGTGAGTCTCAGGAACAGGGTCTTCGCTTGCCGTTGCCGTTCGTGGTCGAGCGTGGAGTAGAAGGTCTCGGCGGTCTGGGTGAGGGCGCCGTTGATGCCGCCCGCTGCCTGGTAGCCGGTGAGCGTGAGCATGGTTCCCCTGCGGCGGTGCCAGGTTTCCAGCAACGCGTGCGACACCAGCGGCAGCACCGATCTGCCCTCGGCGACCAGCGTTGCCAGCAGCGCACCTTCCACCGCGCAGCCCGCTTTCGCCGCGGGCTCACAGATCGCCTGGCGGAGTTCCTCGGTCGTCATGGGCCCGACGACGAGCTGGGCGTCGTTCAGGACCTCGACCAGTTCCGGGTGGTCCAGGCAGCGCGAGAAGAAGTCGGCCCGCAGGCCCAGCACGACGCGGACCCTGCTGTTGTCCGCGTGCGCGGCGGTGAGCAGGGCGGTGATGAACCTGGACCGTTCGGCCCGGTCCTCGACGAGGGTGAAGACCTCCTCGAACTGGTCGACCACGAGCAGCAGTTCCGGTCCGTCGCCCGCGATCTTCAGGGCGAGGCGGTGCAACGCGCGTGGATCGGCGCGCAGCTCGTCGTGCACGGCGTTGGGGGAGAGGTCTGGTGCCAGCCGTGCCGCGCATTCCTCGAACGGATGCGCTCCCGGCGTGAACGCCACGGCCGATCCGTCGAAGTGTGGAACCAGACCGGCGCGCAACAACGACGACTTCCCCGATCCGGAAGCGCCGGAAACGACGACGCACCGGCGTTCTCGCAGCCGGGCCCGGAGATCCGCGACCAATCGCTCGCGGCCGAAGAACCATTGCGAATCGTCCCGCTGAAACGCCGCCAAACCCATGTACGGCGACCGGTCGTCAGGTTTTGGTGAGTTTTGGGCGGCAGTTTCCGTTGCCACCTCGTGCCAGCGCCGTTCCCACTCCTCCCGGTCGCCCTCGCACGCCTCGACGTACGCCAGCGTGACGGCGAGAGTGGGCAACTTCCTGCCCGCCGCCGCCTCGGACAACGTGGTCGCCGCGTAGTGCGCCCGTTTCGCCAGCTCCCGATATCCGGGCTTGCCTGCCTTCTCCCGCAGCTTTCGCAGGTCAGCCGCGAAATCCGCGAGCTCCCCCTCGGCGGTTTCCAGCGTTTTCTCCGGTCTGGGCACGCCAGTACCTCCCCCTGTTGCTCCCCAGGGGCATTGTCCGGAGTTGATTGATCGGTGTCCACAAGACGAAACAAATCAACTCGAAGACGCTACGAATGGGGGGTCCCGGACGGAGTGATTCGAGACGGACGGGAATCCGAAGAACAATCACGTGTACGAGAGGAAAACGCTCATGAGGTCCATGAAGTCGGCGCTCGCGGCAGCGGTCGGAGCGACAGCCCTGATCCTCACGGCCCTGCCGGCCACGGCGCAGTCCGGTGCCGGAGACGTGTCGATCGCCGCCTGGGAGGGCTGCGACCCCGGTGAGTTCTGCGTGTACGAGCACGCGAACGGCGTCGGGCCCAAGAGGGCGGCGTTCCAGTATCGCGCTCCGGACCTGCGCGCCTTCAACCTGAACGACCAGGTCTCCTCGGTGTGGAACCGGACCGGCCAGACCTGGTGCACGTTCCTGGACATCAACTACGGCGGCGCGACGTGGCCGGTGGGCGCGGGCTGGAAGGGGAACAGCGGTGTGTACAACCGCAACGACAACATCAGCTCCCTCCGCGCAGGCACCTGCTGACGGAGGGGTCCTGATGAAGCGGTGGCTTGCGGCGCTCTGCGCCGCGCTGGCTGTCTCCGTTCCGGTGGGGACAGCACCCGCGCACGCCGATGACATGCCGGACACGGCGTCTGTCGACTGCCCGTCGGGCTGGTTCTGCGCGTGGGAGGACACCAACGGTCAAGGCCGGATGCTGCAACTCAAGGTCGGCGTTCCCGACCTCCGTCCCTTCGGCATGGACAACGCGATCTCGTCCATCTGGAATCGCACGAACGTCACCTGGTGCGCTTACGACCTGCCCAACTACGGCGGGGCGTCGTTCTCGGTGGGGAGCGGCGTGCGGACTCCACGACTGCCGATCGGGATGGACGACCGGATCAGTTCGTTGCGGATCGGCGCCTGCTAGTGGGCCGGGCGAGGACGTCGTCGCGGGAGTGGCGGCGTCCTCGCTCGTGCGGGGTCAGGACGAGGGGTCCACCGTGGAGAGCAGGTCGGCCTCCGCCTGGTAGAGCCGGCCGAGGTCGATGAGCAACGTGCCCAGATCGCGATAGTGCTCCGCGCGTTCCAGGTCGGGAATGAGGCCGCACGTGCGCAGCATGTTTTGTGCGAGCAACTCACCGAACTGTGGATAAGTCTTCACCACCTCACGCGAGAGGCGCTGAAGAGATATGCGCAGCAGGTCTTCGGTCAGGATTTCCGCGGCCATGGCAGGATCCCCTCGCTCTCTCGCCAGATGCCGTCGCAGTCCCAGCACGTCGGCCACACGTTCTTGTTGGTCCACAGGTCCAGCTCCTGTGGCACAAAGGGATCGCCGCACAGCGTCTCGACGAGCTGCCCCCTGACCGGCTCGTCGGAGATGGCGTGTCGCCGCCCTTCGTGGGGCGTCCATCGAAATCTCACAGGATTATTCTGCAGCTTGGAGGAGCTCCAAGCTAACGCCCTTTTGGGTTGTGTTGGCTCCGAATGTTCTGGAGCCCTCAGGAATGGCGATACGGTCCTCGTCATGCCGAAAAGATTCTCCACTGCGAGGGGCCGGGAGTTCGGTGACGGGCTGCGCGCGGCCATTGCCGCCACGGGCATGACCTCGCGCAAAGTCGCCGAACTCGCCGACTGGCAGGAGGCCAAGCTCTCCGACCTGATCAACGGCAAGGGCGGCGCCACCGAACTGGAACTCGCGCTCCTGCTGGGTGTGTGCCGGACGCCGTCGGGGGAGCGGGAGCACCTGATGAAGCTGTTCCGCGCGACGAACGTCAAGGGATGGCTCCAGGAACACGGGGCCGCCGAGCCGATCCTGCCGCGCACCCTCGTCCAGCACGAGGCGATCGCGAAGACCCTCGTGAGCTGGCAGCCGTTGGTCGTGCACGGCATGTTGCAGATTCCCGATTACACGCGAGCAGTGGTCGAGGCGAATGCGAACGTGCCGGAGGACGAGGTGGCTGAACGCGTCGCGGCGCGGGCGATGCGGAAAGAGGCGCTCCGGCCTGGGCTGAAGGCGACCTTCTACATCCACGAATCCGTGCTCAGGACGCCGGTCGGTGGCGAAGAAGTCATGCGCGCTCAGTTGCAGCACCTGGAGAAGGTGTCGATGCGGCCGTATGTCGTGATCAGAGTCATCCCGACGTCACTGGGTGCGCACGCCGGGCACTCAGGGCCGTTCAGCCTGCTGCGGTTCCACAAGATCGAGCCGGTCGTCTTCGTGGAGAGCGAGAACGCCAGCCTGATCATCGAGGCGCCGCTGCCCATCAAGAGCTACGACGCGGTGGTCGAATCACTCGCCCGGACGGCGTTGGACGAGGAACAATCGAGGAGTCTGATCAAGGACATCGCCGGTTGAGGAGACGCACATGGCCGAATGGCGCAAGAGCAGCTACAGCGCGAATGCAAGTGACTGCGTCGAAGTCGCCGTCGGCATCGGCATCCGGGACAGCAAGGCGCCCGCCGCCCACGTCGAGGTGGGCGCCGCCGCGTGGACCGCGTTCCTGGCGGGCGTCACGAGGGAGGGCTGACCGGCAGGTCGTTACCATCCGAACCATGACGATGCCCGCAGCGATCGAGGCCGTGCGAGAAGCGTTCGTCGGGCTGGCCGCGGAGGAGTTCGACCTGCCGCCGCGGCAGGCGTTCGGCGACAGCCGGTCGCTCGTCATGGCCGTGCACCACCGGCCCACGGGGTCCACGGCGGTCAAGGTGATCAGCATCGAGGTCGAACGCGATCCGATGATCACGGGCACGGTCGTGTACTCGCACCCGGACGGTCAGTTCGTCACGGACGCGGTGGCGCTCACGACCCTGCGCACGGGCGCTGTCGTCGGTGTGGCAACGGATCTGCTGGCCGACGAGGACGCGTCGCACCTGGCGTTGCTGGGAGCCGGGGCGCAGGCCGCGGACCAGGTCAGGGCCGTGCACGCGGTGCGGCCGTTGAAGAAGCTCGTCGTGTTCAACCGCAACGCCAAGAAGGCCGAGGCGTTGCTGGAGAGCCTCAAGGACGAGCTGCCGGACACGGTCATGGACGTGGCGACGCAGGCCGAGGAAGCCGTGCGGGACGCGGATGTCGTGTGCTGTGCGACGGCGTCGACCGTGCCGCTCTTCCGGTGTGACGCCCTCAAGGAACGTGTGCACGTCAACGCCATCGGGTCGTACCGGCCGGTGATGCGCGAGCTGCCCGAGGAACTGCTGGCGACCGCCGGAGTCGTGGTGGTGGACCAGGTCGAGGCGGCGCTGAGCGAGGCCGGCGAGATCATCCGCGCGGTTCAGAGCGGCGTCCTCAGGCTGGAGTCGCTCGTCGAACTCGGTGCGGCGCTGGGAAATCCGCCGCTGCGGGAAGGCCGGACGGTGTTCAAGTCGGTCGGCGTCGCGGTGCAGGACTGGGCTGTCGCAAGGCTTCTGGCGTAGAAAAAGCGCTGGACGTGAACCCATCCGCCGCGGGGGTTCACGTCCAGCGCACTTGCATCTCCCCGTCAGGCCATGCGCGTCCGGACGGGGAGAGACCTCAGACCTGCCACTTCTGGCTGGCGACGCCGAGGCAGTCCCAGATGTGGGTTCTCGTGCCGTCGGCCGAGGAGCCGCCGATGGTGTCCAGGCACTTGTTGGCCTGCGGGTTCACGATGTCCTGTGCCCCGCTGACGGCCCATTGCTGGGCAGCCGAGCCGTTGCAGTCCCAGAGCTGGACCACTGTGCCGTTCGCGGTGCCGCCACCGCTGACGTCGAGGCACTTGCCCAGCGCGCGGATGGTGCCGTCACCGGGACGGCTCCACTTCTGGGCGGCGTTGCCGTTGCAGCCGACGACCTGGATGGGCGTGCCGTTGGCGGTGTTCGCCCAGGGCACGTCGAGGCACTTGCCGCCGATGCCGCGGATCTCCGAACCGCCACCGCTGGGGGTGTCGTTGGAGGCGCGGACCCAGTCGATCACGAGCTGCTGCGGGAACGTCGTGCTGGCGTCCGGGTAGCCCGGCCACTCACCACCGACCGCGAGGTTGATGATGATGAAGAAGGGCTTGTCGAACACCCACGGGTTGCCGTTGACGTCCGTCGGGGTGTTGCGGGCGTAGACGTTGCCGTCCACCGACCACGTGATCTCGCCGGGCTTCCAGTCCACCGCGAAGGTGTGGAAACCGTCGGAGAAGTTCGGGCCGTTGTAGGCGTGGGACTTGCCGCCGGCGCCGGAGTAACCGGGGCCGTGGATCGTGCCGTACACGGTGTTCGTCTGGTGTCCCAGGAACTCCATGATGTCGATCTCACCGGAACCCGGCCACGGGTTGCCGGTGTTGATGTCCGCGCCGAGCATCCAGAACGCGGGCCAGATTCCCTTGCCGCGCGGCATCTTCATGCGCGCTTCGAACCGGCCGTAGGTCTGGGTGAACTTGTTCGCGGTGTTGATGCGCGCGGACGTGTACTGACACCGCCCGTACCAGCAGTTGTAGTTGCCGGGGTTCTCGCGCTTGGCCGTGATGACCAGGTTGCCCTGCCCGTCGTGCGCCGCGTTCGAGGTACCCGACTGGTACCACTGGTGTTCCTTGTTGTTGCCGTTGTTGTTGCCCACTTCCATGTTCCACTTGCTGCCGTCGACACCGGTGCCGGCGGGAGCGTTGAACTCGTCGGCCCAGGTCACCGCCGCGTTGGCAGGGGGAGCTTGGCTGGTGGTGGCGACGGTGATCCCTGCGGCCACCATCAAGGCGGCGGCAAGGGCCGTCCCGATGCGTCGCTGCATCGAACCGACCTTTCCGGGTGTTGAGTTGTGCGCCCAGTGGTTCGGAAGTGTTGTCGCGCCGTGACCCTCGGTCAACGTGTAAAGGTTTTCACGAATTTGTCAGATGAGAGCGCTCTCAAGGGATCAAGCCCTCTGCCAGCGGCGCTGTGCCCTGGAAGCCGGAAAACCGGTCTTCCAGGGCACCGGTCAGGTCAGCCCTGCGGGGTGGTGATGACGTTGAAAACCGATCCGCCGCTCGCCTGGCGGGCGCTGAGGTCCTCGAGGATCGTCGAGAGCGGGGAGTAGTTGTTCAGCTCGCCCTGCTGGCAGGCGCCGCTGCGCGACTGCTGGCTGCCGTTGAGGATGCCCAGCCCGGCCTTGGTGACCTGGCTGAAGAGCGGGCTGCCGCTGTCGCCGTTGCGCGCGCACAGGTCGGTGTTGATGCCGACGTCGGTCGAGAGGACACGGCCGCACCGGGTGCCGACGAGGTAGCCCGCACCGGCGCCGCTGTCGTAGGAGTCCGGGTAGTTCACCGTGCTCGACCCGGAGCCGCTGGCGCAGACGATCGCGCCGGTCAGGATCCCGGACAGCGGGGTGACCGAGGTGATCTCCTGGTTCTGCGACGTCGCCTGCGGGCCGCACGGGGTGTCGCCGTTGCTGTCCAAACCGCCGTTGCGGCAGTACTTGAGCACCGTGTTGCGGTTCGTCTGGCCCTCCAGCCACCTGGTGGCGGTGGCCGCGTCGACGTACCGCACGGCGGCGTAGTCGTACGGGTAGGAGTTCTTCTCGATGCCGTGCTGGTTCAGGACCACCTGGCGGTTGTGCTCGGTCGGCACGTTGTTCGTCTTGGTGGCCATGCAGTGGCCCGCCGTCAGCACCCACGGCACACCGGGGAACGCGCCGCCGGTCGTGCGCAGGTTGAAGCCGCTCGTGCAGCCGCCGGTGGTGCCGTTGTCACGCCTCATGTCCAGGCGCAGACCGCCGCGCATGGGGCCGTAGTTCGTGCAGTAGAGCGGGTGGCAGAAGCCCCAGTCGACCGGGTCGGCCGAGTACGGCGTGGGCTTGGGCAGAACGCGGGCCGAGACCATGCCGGGGTCGGCGTCGAAGGTGCGGATCTCCGCCTGGGCGGCCGTCCCGGCCTTGTTCTCCCGCAGCCACGCGCGTTCCCAGACGACGACGCGGTTCTCGGTCGTGCTGATGGCCGGCAGGTACACCGACTCGGCACCGGCGCCGACCTGCCTGCTGATCCGGTCGTGCGCCGACCGCAGCGAGGCCAGGGAGTGCTTGACCGTGCGGACCTTGACCTTGGCGCGGTCGGGCATGGCGGCGATCTGCCGCTGGGCGGCGGCGGGCTTCGTCATCGCGACGACGAGTTCGCCGGTCTGCTGGTCGAGCCACATGCCGCCGTACTCGCCGGCGGCCTCCTTGCGCAGCGTCGCTTCGAGCTCGGTCGCGTCGTTCTGGAGCTCGAGTCTCCGCAACGCTTCGCGTTCGGTGACGCGGTAGGTCTGCACCAGATAGTCGATCGACTCCTTCACGGAGTTCGGGTCGATCGTGGTCTGCGACGTCGGACCGGCCGTGGCCGAGGTAGCCGTGACGGTCGACGCGAACAGCAGGCCCGCGGTGACCGCCCCCAGGATCTTGGCTAAACGCAATGGTTTCTCCTTGTCGATGTGAGTGACCCGCCATTCATATCGGCGCGAGGGCCGTGATCACCGGGCATCCGCGAGATCTTCACGAAATCTCCCCGCTTGACGTCGGAGGCTAATAGCGTTAGCTTTTGAGCTATGGCAGTTCGCTCACGTCTCACCACCGCCAAGGTCGTCGACGCCGCGCTGGAGCTCGTCGACGAGCAGGGCATCGACGCACTGACGCTCGCCGCCGTCGCCGCACGGACCGGTGTCGCCACGCCGTCGCTCTACAAGCACGTCGCGAGCCTCGGCGACCTCCGGGCCCACGTCGGCCTGAGGGTGATGGAGGACATGACCGCCTGGCTCACCGAAACCGTGGTGGGCCGGTCGGGCGACGAGGCCGTCAGCGCGCTCGTGCACGCGTACCGCTCGTACGTCCAGAAGCACCCGAAGCGCTATGCGGCCGCGCCGATGGACCCGCTGCACGACGAACTGCAGCGGGCGGCCGGCCTCAAGTTCATGGAACTCGTCCTCGCGACGCTGCGGAGCTACGGCCTGGAGGGCTCGGACGCCGTCCACGCCGCGCGGCGGCTGCGGGTGATCGTGCACGGCTTCGCGTCCATCGAGTCCAGCGGCGGGTTCGGCCTGCCGGAAGACCTCGACGAGACCTACGACCAGCTCGTCCGGATGTATCTCGATGATCTCAGGGGGCAATCGTGAAGTGGACGCTTTCGGCCGCAGGCCTGCTCTTCCTGCTGTATCCCGCGGTGAGACCGTGGCACGACGAGACGACGGCGGCGGGCGCCGCGGCCTCGATGGGGTCGACCGCGTGGGTGCTGTCGCACCTGTTCGCCATGATCGCCTTCATCCTCGTGCCGATCGCGTTGCTGCGAATCCACCGCACGGCCGCGATCACGTTCTGGGTCGGCGCGGGCCTCACGCTGCCGTACTACGGCGCCGAGGACTTCGGTCTGCACGCCGTCGCACAGCAGCCGAACGTCCTCGAACTGGCCGAGTCGGTGCGCTACAACCCGTTCGCTGTCACGATTTTCGCGCTCGGCCTCGTCACCATGGGCGTTGCGGCGGTCATGGTCGCGCTCAAGCTCCGCACCACGGCGGCGATCGTGTTCGCCGCCGGGTTCGCGTTGTTCCTGCCGCAGTTCTTCACGCCGCCCGCGGTGCGGATCGCCCACGGCGCGCTCATGATCGCGGGCTGCGTGTGGCTGGCGTGGGACTCAGCGCGCAGTGAGGCGGAAGACCCGCAGCTCGCGGCCGCCTGAACGTTCCACGTAGTCCTGGAACGCGGGCCAGGCCGCCACCATGCGGGACCAGGCGGCCTCCCGCTCGGCCCCTTCGAGCAGCGTGCCCCGCACGTCGCGGACGTCACCGCGCACGTTGACCTGGATGTCCGGGTTCTTCAGCAGGTTCGTGGTCCACGCGGGGTGGTGGGGCTTGCCCCAGTTGGACCCCACGACCAGCATCGAGTCGCCGTCGGCCACGTACTGGACCTGGTTCTCCCGCCGCTCACCGGACTTGGCGCCGACGGTGATGAGCGTCAGGCCCGTCTGCCTCGACAGCGAGACGAGGGTGAACTTGCCGCCGGTCAGCTTGTAGAGCAGGCGATCGGTGCCGATCACGGCCTTCTCCAGCAACGACATTCAAAGCGCTCCCGTCGACCTCGCCGCGTGGACGGCGGCGGTTCTGTTGTGCACCCCCAGCTTGCGCATCGCGCCCCGGAGGTAGGCCTTGACGGTTTCGGTGCTCAACCCGAGCTCGGCGGCGATCTCCCGGTTGGACGCACCGACCGCGGCCAGCCGCAGCGTATCGAGTTCCCGCGGGGTCAGGCCGGTGGGGACGCCGACGGGCGCTTCGCCGCCGAGGTTCTGGTGCACCTTGCGGAGTCGTTCGCGCAGCACGGGATCGCCGACGAGCTTGGCGACCTCGGCGAGCTCGCGGAGTGCGGCCTGCGTGTGCAGTGTCTGGTTCTGCTGGGAAGGCATGTCCAGGTCCTGTGCGAATCCCTGCGCTAGGGCACCGGCCATCCTGATCGCCCGGTCACCCACTGTCGCCTGCCCGCGCACGGCCCCGTAGAGGACGCCGTGCACCGTGCCGCGCACCGTCACCGGGTAGGCGAACACCGAGGTGAGGCGTTCGTCGACGACCACCATCTGATCGAACTCGTGGGTGATCGCTTTGGTCGAGGCGTAGTCGTTGACGCGGACCGCGGTGCCCATCGCGATCGCCGTGCCGCCCAGGCCCCGGCCGGTGCCGACGCGCAGCCCGTGCAACGACGTTCCGCGCGTGCCCTGGAAGCTGCTCAGCAGCAGGTCGCGATGAGGCGTGACGGCACCACCGAACACGACGGGCAGCCCGGTGGCCCGGCGGAGCATGTCCAGGCGCTGCGGCAGCAATGCCTGGAAACGGTCTGGCAGCACGTCGAGCAGTCTCGCTGACGGCCGCACCCTCGAAAAGGGGTACACCCCCGTCCGGGGGTATACCTGTGGCCCCGGTGCTCCCACCCTCTGCGACATGTCCAGTCACGACATCTACCGCGCGGCCCGCGACTCGATGCTCGCGGACCCCGGCGCGTTCACCTGGCCCAGCTTCGACGGCGGCTTCAACTGGGCGCACGACTGGTTCGACGTCATCGCGAAGGGCAACACCGACACGGCGTTGCACCTCGTCGAGGAGGACGGCTCCGAGCGCGCCTACTCGTTCGACGAGCTGCGCCGCCGGTCGAACAGCGTCGCGCGCTGGCTCGCGTCGCACGGCGTCGGCCGGGGCGACAGCGTGATGATCATGCTGGGCAACCAGGCCGAGCTGTGGGAGTCGATGCTCGCGGTGATGAAGCTCGGCGCGGTGATCATGCCGACCACCACCGCACTCGGGCCCGCCGACCTCGCAGACCGGCTGCGGCGGGGTTCGGTGCGGCACGTCATCGCGCGGGCCGGGGACGCCGGCAAGTTCGAGGACGGTCCGGTGCTGATCTCGGTCGGCGGCGCGCCGGAGGGCTGCCTCGACTACGCGGAAACGGCGGAGGCGCCGGACGACCCGTTGCCCCACCCGGAGACCAAGGCCGACGACCGGCTGCTGCTCTACTTCACCTCCGGTACGACCAGCCGTCCCAAGCTCGTCGAGCACACCCAGGTCTCCTACCCGGTCGGCCATCTCACGACCATGCACTGGATCGGCGTGCAGCCCGGCGACGTGCACCTGAACATCAGCTCGCCCGGCTGGGCCAAGCACGCCTGGAGCTGCTTCTTCGCGCCGTGGATCGCCGAGGCGACGATCTTCGTCTACAACTACGCCCGGTTCGACGCGGCCGCGCTCCTCCGCCAGATCCGCGCGAAGGGCGTCACCACGTTCTGCGCGCCGCCGACCGTGTGGCGGATGCTGATCAAGGCCGACCTGAGCGGCGGACCCGGCGCGCTGCGGGAGGTCGTCGCCGCCGGGGAACCGCTGAACCCCGAGGTGGTCGAGCAGGTCAGGCAGCAGTGGGGCCTCACCATCCGCGACGGCTTCGGCCAGACCGAGACGACGCTGTCGGTCGGCAACGTGCCGGGCGCACCCGTGAAGCTCGGTTCGATGGGACGGCCGTTGCAGGGCGTTCCGGTCGTGCTGGTCGACCCGATCACCGGCGAGCAGGCCGACGAGGGCGAGATCTGCATCGACCTCAGCCGACGGCCGATGTCGCTGATGGCCGGCTACCACGGCGACGAGGAACGCAACGCCGAGGCGATGGCGGGCGGTTACTACCACACGGGCGACATCGCGAGCCGGGACGAGGACGGTTACCTCTTCTACATCGGGCGCACGGACGACGTGTTCAAGGCGTCGGACTACAAGATCTCGCCGTTCGAACTGGAGAGCGTGCTGATCGAGCACCCGGCCGTCACCGAGGCGGCCGTGGTCCCGGCGCCCGATCCGGTCAGGCTCGCGGTGCCCAAGGCTTATGTGGCGCTGAGCGCGGGCTGGGAGCCCGACCGCGAGACGGCGCTGCAGATCCTGCGGCACGCGCGCGAGAACCTGGCGCCGTTCCAGCGGATCCGACGGCTGGAGTTCTACGAGCTGCCCAAGACGGTCTCGGGCAAGATCCGGCGCGTCGATCTGCGGGAGCGGGAGGAGAAGCGCGTCGACGGAACGGGGGAGTGGCGGGACGACCAGTTCCCCGAGCTGCGCCGCTGACGTGGGGCTGCGCCGCTAACGTGGGGCTCCGCCGTCGTCGACGACAGGAGCAGACATGGTCCGCAAGATCTCCGGACGTCCGGCCGTGATCACCGGGGCGGCCTCGGGAATCGGCCGCAGCCTCGCCCAGAGGTTGTCGCGGCACGGTTCTCCGGTGGTCATCGCCGACGTCAACGAGATCGAGCTGGAGAAGACGGCCGCCTCGCTCAGCGGTCCCGTGCTCAGCCGGGTGCTCGACGTGCGCGACGCCGAGGACGTGCGGCTGTTCGCGCAGGAGGTGCGGGCCTGGCTGAAGATGCCGCTCGCGGCGGTGTTCAACAACGCGGGCGTCGCCACGTCCACGAGCGTGCTCAACTCCGTGGCGGAGGACGACTCCTGGCTGTTCGACATCAACTACTGGGGCGTCGTGAACGGCACGCGGGCGTTCCTGCCGATGCTGCTCAAGCAGAACTACGGCGTCGTCGTGAACACCTCCAGCGTGTTCGGGCTGTGCGGCATGCCGAACCAGAGCGCCTACTGCGCCTCGAAGTTCGCCGTCCGCGGTTTCACCGACTCGCTGCGCCAGGAACTGCGCGGCACCGGCGTCTCGGCGGTCGCCGTGCACCCCGGCGGCATCAAGACCAACATCATCCGCAACGGGCGGCTCCACACCGAGCTCGACGAGCGAGGCCGGTCGCTGGACCAGATCGCGGCGGACTTCGACAAGATCGCGCTGACCACTCCGGACAAGGCCGCCGAGGTGATCCACCGCGGGGTCGAACGCGGCAAGGCACGCGTGCTGGTCGGGCCGGACGCCTACGTGTTCGACGCCCTCGCCCGCATCACCCCGACCCACTACTACTCCGTCATGGCGCGCCTGTTCGAGCGGTGAGGCATGATCCTCGCCGTGGCTTCGGAGACGGTCGTGCGGCGGACCGAGCAGTGGTTCGTCCGGCAGGGCGCGCCGACGATGATCGAGGGGTACGGGTTCCGGTCGCACGTGCTGCCGCGGATGCTGCCGGCGCTGACGTTCGTGGCGGTCGGGAGCCTCGCCTGGCTGGTGCTGCTCAAGTCCACCGGCCTGTCGAAGTGGGTGCTGCTGGGCGTGATCGTCGCGGTGATGGTGTCCGCGTGGATCCTGCTCTCGCTGTTCACGCGGCGGCTGCCGAGCTTCTCCCCGCGCACGACCGTGGTGGTGCTGGTGGCGTACGCGGCGATGCCGGTCATCGTGCCGTTGCTGCAGCTCGCCATCAACGACAAGGTCACCACGCCTGGAGCCGACGACACCGAGACGGAGTGGTGGGTCACCGCGCTGTGGTTCGTCGTCTTCTTCGGCGTGGCTTTCGTGGCAACGATGCTGGCCACCACCTACGGATTGGGCGCACTGCTCAAAGCCGCCATCCGGCACGTGATCGCCGACCTGAGCAACAGCGTCCACCTGATCGGCCGGGCGTTGCCGCCGATGCTGTTCGTGACGCTGTTCCTGTTCTTCACCGGTGAGCTGTGGCAGGCGATGAACCAGCTGCGGTGGCCGCGGGTCAGCCTGGTCGTGCTGCTGTTCGCCTCGATCACCGTGCTCGCGGCCGCCGCCCGGCTGCGCGACGAGATCGGCCGCGTCGAACAGGACCTGCGGCCGGAGGTGTTGAAGACCGCCTGCAAGGGCACGCCGCTGTCCGAAGTGGAGATCGCCGAACCGTTGCCGCCCAAGCGGTTGAACGGCCGTCAGACGCGCAACCTGCTGGTGATGCTCGCGATCCGGCAGCTGGTGCAGGCGGCGGTGATCGGGCTCGCGCTGTTCGCGTTCTTCGTGGTGCTGGGCCTGATCGTGGTGACACCCGCGATCGCCGAGCAGTGGATCGGGTCGCCGGTGGCGAAGTCGATGATCCCCGGTGTGCCGTCGGCGATGTTGCGCAACGCCACGCTGTTCGCGGCGTTCGGCAGCATGTACTTCTCGGTGATCTCGATGAGCGACGCCGAGCACCGGCGCCAGTTCTTCGCGCCCGTGATCGAGAAGGTCGAGCGGACGCTGGAGGTCCGCGCGGTGTACCTGGACGTCAGAGGGCGGGCTGCAGCCTGAGCTTCGCGTCCCTGCTGGGCGGCGCGCCGAACTGGCGCCGGTACTCGCGGCTGAACTGCGACGGGCTGTCGTAGCCGACCCGGTGGCTGACGCTCGTCACGTCGGAGTTCGTCGCCAGCAGCAACCTGGCCTCCTGCAACCGGATCTGCTTCTGGAACTGGATCGGGCTCATCGCCGTGACGGCCTGGAAGTTGCGGTAGAACGCCGACTCGCTCATGCCCGCGATCCGCGCGACGTTCTCGACCTTGAACGACTCGGCGTAGTTCTCCCGGATCCACCGGACCGCCCTGGCGATGTGGCTCAGGCTGCTGTCCTGCGCGCCCAGCTGACGGACGACCGCGCCCTGTTCGCCGGTCATGACGCGCCAGAGGATCTCCCGCTTGATCAGCGGCGCGAGCGCCCGCACGTCCCTCGGCTGGTCGAGGAGGCGGGCGAGCCTCGTCACGGCGTCGACCAGCTCGGGGGAGGCGTCGCTGACGGCCAGTCCCTCCGGCGTGCCCGCGGCCTTCGGGAGGTCGCCCGTCAGCAGCAGTTCGGCCACCAGCTCCGGTTTGAGGACCAGACCGATGCCGAGCGCGGGTTCGGACGGGCTGATGCCGACGTAGTTGCCGGTGATCGGCATGTCGATCGACGCCACCAGGTACTGGCCCGCCCGGTAGTCGTAGACGCGCTCGCCCAGCGCGATGCGTTTGCGGCCTTGGGCGACGAACGCGAGGATCGTGCCGGACATGGACGGCGCGGGCGGGCCACCCGCCGTCGTCCTCGACACCAGGACGTCGTCGATGATCGTGGTCATGTCCGGCCGGGCATGTTTGGCGATCAGCGCGCGTAGCTCGTCCACGTCCCCGATGGTCCACGGTGGTGGGACGATCAGGCAAGCCCGCCGGCGAACGTCAGTGCGTCTCCGAGCGGTTTGCGGCGCAGGTCCGGCACTTCGCAGTCGTCCGCCGGGTAGCCGATCGGGAAGAGGATGTACGGACGTTCGCCTTCCCGCCCGAGGAGGTCGGCCAGGAACGTCATGGGGTTCGGCGTGTGCGTCAGCGTCGCCAGGCCCATCGAGTGCAGCGCCGCGATGAAGAAGCCGCAGGCGATGCCGACGCTTTCGTTGGTGTAGTAGGTCTTCTTGCCGTCCTGCTGCTTCTGGGCGAACGCAACCACCAGCCACGGTGCGACCTCCAGGAACTCCTTGTTCGCGTCGGTCTCCAGATGTGCCAGCGCCGCATGCCATTCCGGCAGCTCGCGCTCGTGGTAGAAGCGGCGTTCCTCTTCTTCGGCCGCCGCACGGATGCGGCGCTTGAGGTCCGGGTTCCGGGTGGCGACGAACCGCCACGGCTGCTGGTGCGCGCCGCTCGGGGCGGTGTTCGCGGCCAGGACCGCGAGCTCGATCGCCTCGGCCGGCACGGGATCGGGGGAGAACCAGCGCACGGACCGGCGCGCGTCGAGCAGCCGGTGGAAGGCCCTGCCGCGGTCGAGTCCTTCCCCGATCGGCAGCCGGGGCGGGGTGAACGGGAGGAACGGGTGGGTGTGCGGTCGGGTCACCGTTCGGACGATGCCCGTGCCGAACTCTTTTGACCAGTTCACGTTTCTCCGGTCAGTTATAAGCTCAGCTCATGAACCTGCCCAACGTGACGCTGCGGCAGCTCGAATACCTGATCGCGGTGGCCGAGACGGGCTCGCTGACGGCGGCCGCCGCGCGGTGTCACGTGTCGCAGGGCGCGATCTCCCTGGCGTTGAGCGAACTGGAACGGGTGCTGGACCTGCGGCTGGTCGTCCGCTCACCGCGCAGGGGAGCGGCGCTGACGGCGGCGGGCGTGCGGGTGCTCGCGGACGCCCGCCGCGTGATCGGGGCGATGGGCGACCTCGGTGCCGAGGCGCGCGGCCTGAGCCGGCAGGTCAGCGGTGTGCTGACGGTCGGCTGCTACGCGCCCATCGCGCCGTTCCACCTGCCCGCGGCGATCGCGACGTTCGAACGCGCGCACCCGGAGGTGTCCGTGCGGTTCCTGGAGGGGAGCCTGCCGGAGATCGGCGAGGACCTGATCACCGGGCGGTGCGAGATCGCGTTCCTCTACGACCAGGACCTGGTGCCCGGCATCGCGACCCGGACGTTGTACGACCAGGCGCCCAAGGTGCTGCTGCCCGCCGGGCATCGCCTGCGCCGGCGGCGTGCGGTGGCTCTGCGTGAACTCGCGGACGATCCGTTCGTGCTGCTGGACGTCCCGCCGAGCGAGCGCTACTTCCGTTCGGTGTTCACGGCGGCCGGCGCCGAGATGGTCGTGACGCACCGGGCGCGCAGCTTCGAACTGGCGCGCTCCCTGGTGGCCCGGGGCATCGGCTACTCGATCACCGTCCAGCAGCCCGCGCTGACCACGTCCTACGAAGGGCTGGAGGTGGTCGCGGTGGCGTTGCGCGACGACGTGCCCACGACACCCGTGGTGCTCGGCTGGGCGGCCGGCGGCCCGCTCACGCGTCGCGCGCAAGCGTTCGCCGACCACTGCGCCGCGCTGTTCGCCCAGAACCGGTGACCGTCAGATCGCCTGCGCGATGGCGATGTTGCCCGACAACCGGTCCCCGGCCTCGTAGATCATGTACTCCCGGCCCTGGTACGTGCCGAAGGAGGGCGCGGCCGACCTGCCGTTGTCCGGTGCGCCGGACAACGAGTCGTGGAAGACGCCGAGGTGGTTGCGCTTGCTGAAGTCGAGGCCCACCTCGGTGATCAGGATGTTGCCGCCACTGCCGATGTCGGTGTTGTACACGACGTAGACGCTGTTGTTGCGGAACAACAGGTGCGGGCCGCCGACGTTGACCGCGCCCACGTCCTGGTGCCGGATCAGTGGCGTCTGCGAGAACGTCCAGTCGCGGGCGTTCGCCGACCAGCCCCAGCCGATGTCCCGCCGGTTCGTGGTGTTGTTGAGCATGAACACCATCACGTACCGGGCGTTGCGCGAGGGCAGGTCGTGCCGGAACACCCTGGCGTAGGAGGTCTCCGTGGTCCCCGCGGGCAACAGGCGCGTGGACAGGACCTCTTTCTCGTAGGAGAAGTGGATGCCGTCGGCGGAGCTGGCCAGCCGCGTCACGGTGTTCTCGCCGTGGAAGTACAGGTACATGCGCTTGACGTCGTCGTTCCACATCGCGTGCGGCGACGACACGTGCGAGACGGTGTACTCGCCGGGCCAGCTCCGCGTGATGATCGGGTTGCCGGCGTACTCGGTGAACTCCTCGTCCAGCGTGTTCGCGTACGCCAGGCAGATGCCGCCAGGGGCGTCGTGCGGTGCGTAGTAGAGGTAGTACGCGGCGAGCGCGCCGGAGATCCGGTCCCTCGTGCCGCGGATGGTGGGGAAGATCAGTTCGCCGGTGGGGTTGTAACGGAGCTTGCTCTTGACCAGGGCGAGCCTGCGGTACCGGTAGTCGGGGAACCCCGCGGGTGCGGCGACGGCCTGGGGCGCTGCCCCCGCGCTCGTCGCCAGCAGGGCCGCGCCCGCGGTCCCGAGCAGCAGTTGTCGGCGGTTCGGTGCCATGGGAACGCTCCTTTGCGTCGAGGACTCCGAGGTTTCGGACGGTAGGGGGTGACGATGTGGCGAAACAAGGCTGTAATACGAATTATCAGCTGGGACCGGGTGATCGCCGCGTTCGGCCGGTAATTCCCCGACATGCCTTGCTTGTGGTAGTCGGAGACGCGGTGGGGCCGCTGAATACTCCTGTTGATCCGATTTGCCAAGTGAAGAAGAAAGAAGAATTTCCGGTTCAGCCGAGATGTGATCGGCGGTATGGTCCAGACCAGGTGGACGTCCAATCGAGACGGTGCGCGAAGGAGTCGGCCATGGCGTGTTCCTGCTGCTCAGACGCATTGATCAAATCGGTGTTCCCGGCGGGGACAATGGTCGGGGAAAGGCGCACCGCGTATCAATTGGCCGACTGATCGGGTGTGATCCGGGCAGGGAAGGAAGCCGTCGAATGACGAACAACGACCCGCTCCGATTCGAATCGGTCCGCAACGGACGGTGGAACGAGCCGGGTGTCCTCATCGGCCGGACGGAGGCGGTCGCCGCCGCCCGGCAGGCGCTGGCGGCGGAGCCGGTGGACGACGACACGTTCTGGCAGGCGGTGCTGGTCCTGACCCACGCCGACGAACTCGACCTGGCCCAACGGCACTGGATCGCCGCCGCCGGCGTCAGCCGCGACGTCCACGACCTGCTCGGCGGCCGGATCATGCTGCTGCGCGGCGATCCTCGCGCGGCGGTCCGGCTGCTCAGCCGGGACGTCCGCCCACGGCTTCGCGTCGTCGCGGTCGCGTGGCTGGTCCTCGCGCTCACCGAGACCGGGGAATTCGGCAGGGCCCGCGCCGTGCTGGAGGCGGAACGTGCCCAGGACAGCGCCGAACTGCACTTCGCCCGCGGCCGGCTCCTGCTGGCGGAGGGCCAGAGCGCCGCGGCGCTGGACGAGTTCCTCGAATGCGGGCGGCTCCTCGCCGCGTCGGGTGTCGTGAACCCCGCGGTGCTGCCGTGGCGGTCGTGGGCCGCACTGGCCGCCGTGGACCAGGGAGATCTCGTGCTCGCGCGGATCTGCGCCGACAAGGACCTGGTCGCGGCGAGACGCTGGGGCGCGCCACGGGCCATCGGACTCGCGCTGCACGCGTCGGCGCTGGCGCGCGGCGGTGACGACGTCTCGCTCGAAGAAGCGATCACCTACCTGGGACGGACCTCCGAGGCTTTTCGCGCGCGGCACGACCTGGTGCAGCTCCTGCTGGCGCGCGGAGAGGTCGAGCGCGCCCGCAAGCACGCGCGGCACCTGCGATCTTGTCCACAGTGGACGCGAGCGGCCGACGCGTTGACGTCGCGGCTGTTGCGCAACGACGGCGAGTCCGCGTTGAGCGCGCAGGAACGCAGGATCGCCCTGCTGGCCAGGGCGGGGAGGTCGAACCGCGAGATCGCCGCCGAGCTGGGCCTGACGTTGCGCACCGTCGAGTTCCACCTCACCCGCGTCTACCGCAAGATGGGCGTGGCGGGCAGGCCGGGGCTGCGCCGGGCGTTCGTCCCGACGGCGTGAACGCGGGCCACGAGTGCGGGGCGGCCGTCGCGGCGGATCTGCTGGCGGCGGGGGAGGACTGGACCGGCGCCGTCCAGGCGGCCGAGCAGGCGCTGGAATCCCCTGCCTGCCGGGCGAACGCGCGGTGCGTGTCGCGTGCGCTGGGCACGCTGGTCTGCGCGGGTGAGCTCGTCGCCGCCGACGCGCACGGCCTCGCCCTGCTCGAAGAGAGACCCGGCGACCAGGCACTGGCGGAGCACGTGGTGCTCGCCCAGGCCTGCGTCGCGCGCCGCACCGGTGACCTCGCGAGGTGCTCGTCGCTGCTCGCTCTGCTGCGGCGCGACGGCATCGCGGACGAGATCCGCCCGGTCGTGCTGTTCTCGACGGTGGAGCTGCTCGTGGCCCGCGGGGAGATCGAGGAAGCCGAAGCCGCGCTGCTCGGCCACGACGCCGGTGGTCCGCTGCGCCGCGCGGCCGAGGCGGTGGTGGCGATGGCGCAGGGCCGCCCGCGGGACGCCCTGGACCGCTGTCTCGCGTGCGGCCGGGAGGCCGGTGTCGGCAACCCCGCTGTGCTGCCGTGGCGTTCTCTGGCCGCACGCGCCGCGCTGGCGTGCGGCGACACCGGGGAAGCCCTGCGCCTGGCGGTGGAGGAGCACACCGCCGCGGCGCGCTGGGGTGAGCCCAGAGCGCTCGGCTGGAGCCTGTCGGCGGTCGCCGCGGCGAGTCCTCCCGACGGCGAGGACCTGGTGGTCTACGAACGTGCGATCCGGTTGCTGGACATGGCACACGCCCGGATGGAGCTGGCGGAAGTGTTGTGCGACTACGGCGATCGCCTCATCTTGCACGGCAAACAGGCGGCAGCGCGTGAGATCTACACGCGCGCCCGTGCCACGGCACTGAACGTCGGCGACACCGTTCTGCTGCGGCGGGTCGACGAAGCCGTGCGAGGTGTGGCGGCACCGGAACTGACGCCCGTCGAAGCCGAGGTCGCCCGCTTCGTGTGCGCCGGCCTGAACAACAAGGAGATCGCGTCCCGGCTCGCGATGGCGACGCGGACCGTCGAGCTGCACCTGACCAGGGTCTACCGCAAGCTCGGGCTGTCGGGCCGCCGGGAGTTGCGGGCCACCAGGTGGGCCTGGCTCCACGAGGGAACTTTGCGGACCGACCGTGGTGCTCCGGGTGGCCCCCGCGGGTGATCGTGGAGCCCTGAGGGAGGGAGCCCGCAGATGCTCACACGACTACTCGCGGCCTTGTTCGCACTCGCCTTCGCCGTCGCCGGCGTGCCGACCGCGAACGCGGCGATCGACCACACGGTCACCCTGGTCAACAACACCGGTCAGACGATCTGGATCGGCAGCACCGTCAACGCGGACGGCTCCAAGGCGCTGACGAACCTGCCCACGCTGCGCCACGGCCAGTCCGCGACCATCACGATCCCCGAGACCGCCTCACCGGGCCACTGGCGCGGCACTTTCTTCGCCCGGCAGGGCTGCACCGGGACCTCCGGCGCGGACTTCCGCTGCGCGGTGGGGGACTGCGGTGTCCAGGCCGCCCGGTGCGTCACCGGTGAACAGCCGGCCAGCCTCGCCGAGTTCAACTTCGACACCCGCGACCGGCTCGCCCCCTGGTACAACGTCAGCTACGTCAACGCCTTCTCCGTGCCGGTGACCATCACACCGGTGAACGCGTCCGTACCACCGGGTTCCACCTCGTGCGGCACCGCCGGGTGCCCCGAGAACCTGTTGCCCTACTGCAACCCCGCGTACGTCAAGTACGGCGCCAGCGGTCAGCGCATCAACTGCGTCAACCCCAACCGCGACGCCCAGACCGACTACAGCTTCACCATCAAGTCCCGTTGCCCCAAGGCTTATGCGTGGTCCAAGCAGGACACCGAGCCCGGCAACCAGACCGTCTACCAGTGCGCGAACTGCAGCGGTTTCAGGGTCACGTTCAACTCCGTGGCCTGAAACGATTTCCACCCCTGAAAGGAAAACCATGAAGTCCAAGGTGCTAGGCGCCCTCGCGTCGGCCGCGGTCTTGTCCTTCGCCTTCTCCGGCACCGCCTCCGCCGTCAGCGGCACCGCCAGCTACTACAACGACGCCGGCTACGGCGCGTGCGGCACCAGGATCAACGCCGCGACCGAGCTGCTGGTCGCGGCACCCGCCGCGCTGTGGACCACGCCCAACCCGAACAACGACCCGCTGTGCCGCAAGTCCATCCGGGTCACGCACAACGGCCGCACCATCACCGTGCCCATCAAGGACAAGTGCCCCAGCTGCGCGAGCAACAAGATCGACCTCAGCCAGCCCGCGTTCGCCCGGCTGGCCGACACGTCGCTCGGCATCATCTCCGTGAACTGGGAAATCGTCTGACGCCGTCCACACCAAGGGGAGCCGGGGTCCCGGCTCCCCTTCCGCACAGGAGATCAACCATGTTCGCGTTGCGCACTTCCCTGCTCGCCGCCGCGACCCTGGCACTGGCGGCCACCCTCACCTCTCACGCCACGGCGGCCACCGTGCAGGAGGACGTCATCGCCCTCACGAACGCCGAACGAGCCAAGGTGGGATGCCCGGCGCTGAGGTCGAACGCGGCGCTGAACACCGCGGCACAGCGTCACTCGGTCGACATGGCCACGCACGACTTCATGAGTCACACGGGCTCGGACGGCAGCACCATGGTCACCCGGATCGAACGGGCGGGCTACACCCGCTGGACCAGGGCCGCCGAGAACGTCGCCGCCGGGGCGCAGACGCCCGCCGACGTCGTCCGCGGGTGGATGAACAGCTCCGGCCACCGCGCCAACATCCTCAACTGCGCCCTGCGTGACATCGGTGTCGGCCACCAGTACCGGCAGAACACCAAGTACGGCCACTACTGGACGCAGAACTTCGGAACGCGCTGAGGCGCTGCGTCAGGAGAACGGACAGCGCGGGTCCTTCCGGACGAGCAGTTCGCCGAGCTCGTCGAGCAGAGCCTTCACCTCCCGCGACGCCACCCGGCGGCTGATACGTTGCCGGGTGGACGGGTCGATGAGGATCCATCGGCCCCTCGTGAGAAGGGTTGGCTCGATGAGCTTGCTGCGCAGCTACGTGTCGGGTGGATGGCACACGCCTTCCGTGGAGGGCGCGCCGTTGCACGACGCCGTGACGGGCGAGGAGATCGCCCGGATCTCGTCGGCGGGTGTCGACATGGGGGCGGCGCTGCGGTACGGGCGAGAGGTCGGCGGGCCCGCGTTGCGCGAGCTCACGTTCCACCAGCGCGCGCAGCTGCTGAAGGCCCTCGGGCTCTACCTCAAGGAGCACAAGGCCGAGCTGTACGCGCTGTCCGCCCGCAGCGGCGCGACGAGGTCCGACTCGTGGATCGACGTCGACGGCGGCTTCGGCGTGCTGCTCGGGTACGCGTCCAAGGCCAAGCGCGAGCTGCCCAACGACAAGGTCTACGTCGACGGGCCCGTCGAGCCGCTCGGGCGGGGCGGCACGTTCGTCGGCCAGCACATCTGCACGCCCCTGCACGGGGTCGCGGTGCAGATCAACGCCTACAACTTCCCCATGTGGGGGCCGCTGGAGAAGTTCGCGCCCGCGTTCATCGCCGGGGTGCCGTCGCTGATCAAGCCCGCGTCCCAGACGGCGTACGTGACCGAGAAGCTGGTCGAGCTGATGCTCGCCTCCGGTCTGCTGCCCGAGGGGTCGTTGCAGCTGGTCTGCGGTTCGGCGGGCGACCTGCTCGACCACCTGACCCCGCAGGACCTGGTCGGGTTCACCGGGTCCGCGTCCACCGCCCAGCACCTGCGCACGCACCAGGCCGTGATCCGGTCGTCGGTGCGGTTCAACGCCGAGGCCGACTCGCTGAACTGCTCGATCCTCGGCCCGGACGCCGTCCCCGGCACGCCCGAGTTCGACCTGTTCGTCGGCCAGCTGGTGACCGAGATGACGACCAAGGCGGGCCAGAAGTGCACGGCGATCCGGCGCGCGCTGGTGCCCGAGCGGCTGATGGACGCCGTGGCCGAGGCGACGGCGGCGAAGCTGGCCGAGGTGGTCATCGGCAACCCCGCCGACAAGTCGGTGAAGATGGGCGCGCTGGCCGGGCTGGAGCAGCGCGAGGAGGTCCGCCGGTCGCTGAAGGCGTTGCGGGAGAACGCCTCGGTCGTCTACGGCGACGGCGCCCTGTCCCTTGTGGACGCGGACGCCGAACGGGGCGCGTTCATGTCGCCGATGCTGCTGCGCGCCGCCGCCGACGCCGTGCAGCCGCACGAGGTCGAGGCGTTCGGGCCGGTGTCGACGCTGATGCCCTACACCTCCGTGGACGACGCCGTGGCGCTGGCCGCGCGCGGTGCGGGTTCGCTGGTGGGGTCCATCGTCTCGGCCGACACGGACTTCGTGCGCGAGGTCGTGATCGGCACGGCACCGTGGCACGGCCGGTTGCTGGTGCTCGACCGCGAGGACGCCGGCGAGTCGACCGGGCACGGCTCACCGCTGCCGATGCTCGTGCACGGCGGCCCCGGCCGGGCAGGTGGCGGTGAGGAGATGGGCGGCATGCGCGGCGTCCTGCACCACATGCAGCGCACGGCCGTGCAGGGCAGCCCGCGCGCGTTGGGCGCCATCACGAACCGTTGGGTGACGGGAGCGCCTCGCCGCGAGGACGCGGTGCACCCGTTCCGCAAGACACTGGCGGAGCTGCGCCTGGGCGACACGGTCGTCGCCGGTCCGCGTGAGGTGACGCTGGAGGACATCGAGCACTTCGCGACGTTCACCGGCGACACGTTCTACGCGCACATGGACGAGGAGGCCGCCGCCGCGAACCCGTTCTTCGGCGGCCGGGTCGCCCACGGCTACCTGGTGGTCTCGTTCGCGGCGGGCCTCTTCGTCTCGCCCGAGCCCGGACCGGTGCTGGCGAACTACGGGCTGGAGAACCTGCGGTTCGTCACGCCGACGTTCCCCGGCGACCAGCTCACGGTGACCCTGACGGTCAAGCAGATCACGCCGCGCGAGGACCAGGAGTACGGCGAGGTCCGCTGGGACGCCGACGTGACGAACCAGAAGGGCGAGTCGGTCGCGAAGTACGACGTGCTGACTCTCGTCGCGAAGGCCTGAAGGTTGATGAAAGCTCCCCTCATCAACCACGCGGGGCCCGCTAGCGCGGTTCCTTGCGGGGGAGGGGCTGGGTCGCCGGTCCCTCCAGCACCGCGCCGTCGACGTCGAACCGCGAACCGTGGCACGGGCAGTCCCAGCTGCGTTCGGCGGCGTTGAACCGGACGAAGCAGCCGAGGTGCGTGCAGCGCATCGACACGCCGTGCAGCTCACCGTCCTCGTCGCGGTAGACGCCGGTCTTGCCCAGGCCGTCGCGGATGACGTGGGCCTGGCCGCGCGGCAGGTTCTCGCTGGAGGTGGCGTCGGCGGGCATGATCCGGTCGCCGACCATCTCCACCGCGACCTCGGCGTTCTTCTTCACCAGCGTCGGCAACGACTTCAGCGACAGCCGGTGCGGGCTGAACCGCTCGGCCAGGTCGTTCGGCTTGCCCGTCACCAGGTCCGCGAGCAGCGTCGCGGCGAACGTGCCGCTGGTCAGGCCCCACTTCATGTACCCGGTGGCGGTGAACAGCGTGCTGTTGCCCGGCGTGTAGCTGCCGATCATCGGCAGGTGGTCGTAGGCCGTGGGGTCCTGCGCCGACCAGCGGTGGGTGATCTCCTCGACCTGCCAGTGCCTGCGCGCGAAGTCCTCCAGCCGGCGGAACGGCTCCACCGCGGGCTTGCCCGTCTGGTGGCTCTGACCGGCGATGATCAGCTTGTCCTGGTGCGCCGAGATCGACCACGACGGGCTGCCCGTGCTGATGGCGAGCGCTTGCGTCGGTGCGTTGACGCGGGCCGCGATGCAGTAGGCGCGGGTGAGTTCGAGGCGGGCGAAGTACAGGCCCCGGTCCAGCGTCGGGTAGTGCGTCGCGATCACGATCTTGTCCGCGGTGACCTGACCGTCGTCGGTCGACACGCGGTGCCCGCTCACGTCGACGACCCTGCTGTGCTCGCACACCCGGCTGCCGTCGCCGTCGATCACGTCGGCCAGGCCCTGGAGGTACTTCACCGGGTGCAGGGCGATCTGGTCGTCGAGCCACACCGCCGCGTGCACCTCGAACGGCAGGTCGACGTTCTTGGCGTCGCGCACCGGCAGACCGGCCTGCCGAGCCGCGATCAGCTCGTTGTCGACGTCGCGCACCTCGGACTCGGTGTAGGCGTAGGTGACGGCGGGGGAGCGGCGCAGGTCGCAGTCGATCCCCTTCGCCAGGTCGGCGACCTGGGCCACGGCGGCCACGGACGCGGCGGCGTAGTCGGTGGCGGCGGCCAGGCCGTGGGTCTGCCGGATCTGCGAGTACACAGTGGACTGCAGCGCGGTGACCTTGGCGGTGTTGTTGCCGGACACGCCCGAGGCCACGCGCCCGGCCTCGAGCACGACGACGCGCAGGCCGCGGCGCTTGAGCAGCAACGCGGTGGTCAGGCCGGTGATGCCGCCGCCGACCACGGCCACGTCGAAGGTGTGCTGTCCGGTCAGCGGCGGACGTGACTTCGCTGGGAGGGCGGCAAGCCAGAGCGACTGGTCAGCGGTGGTGGTCATGGCGGGCGGATACCCGCGTTCCGGTCGGGTATGCGAGGGCGCTGTTACCTCCTGGCCTCAGTGGGTATGCGACTCCCATGAGCAAGCACAGGGTTGTCGTTGTCGGAGGTGGGCTCGGCGGACTGGGCGTGGTGCGCGGCCTGAAGCGCGCGGACGCCGAGGTCACGCTGATCGACCGCACGAACCACCACCTGTTCCAGCCGCTGCTGTACCAGGTGGCGACGGCGTTGCTGCCCGCGGGCGACATCGCGCCGGCGTTCCGGGCGATCCTGCGCAAGCAACGCAACGCGCACGTCCTGCTGGGCGAGGTGACCGGCTTCGACACCGCCGCCAAGCGGGTGCACGTCGACCTGCCGGACGGGAGGTCGACGCAGGTCGAGTACGACACCCTGGTCGTCGCGGCCGGCTCCCGTGACAGCTACTTCGGCCACGACGAGTGGGCCGAGACAGCGCCGCCGATGAAGACCCTCGAACAGGCCGTCGGCCTGCGCTCGAAGCTGCTGCGGGCGTTCGAGACCGCGGTGGGCGCCGAGGACCCGAAGCAGTGGCTGTCGTTCGCGGTCGTGGGGGCGGGGCCGACCGGCGTCGAGCTCGCGGGGCAGCTCGCCGACCTGGCACGCCGTGCGTTGAAGGGACAGTTCCGGGAGATCGACCCGCGCGACATCCGCATCACGTTGATGGACGCCGTGCCGCACGTGCTGCCGCCGTTCTCCGCGCCACTGCGCGAGCACGCGCGGGTGAAGCTGGAACGGCTCGGCGTCACGGTGATGACGAACGCGATGGTCGAGTCCATCGACGCGGAAGGCCTGACGACCAAGGACGGCGACCGGGTCGAGGCGCGCACGATCATCTGGGCGGCCGGTGTGCAGGCCTCGCCGCTGGCGCGCGAGCTCGCCGAGGCGACCGGTGCCGAGGTCGACCGCAAGGGCAGGATCCTGGTGAACCCCGTCGACTGCTCGGTCACCGACGACGTCTTCGCCATCGGCGACATGGTGAACCTGAACGACCTGCCCGGCATCGCCGAGCCCGCGCTCCAGGAGGGCCACCACGTCGCCCGCGTGATCAAGGCACGGCTGAACGGCCGCAGGGCGAAGCCGTTCAAGTACCTCGACCTCGGCACGATGGCCACGATCTCGCCCGGTGACGCCGTCGCGGACATCAAGAAGCTGCGGCTCAAGGGCCTGATCGGCAAGGCGGCGTGGTTGGTCGTGCACATCGCGTTCCTGGTCGGCTGGCGCAACCGGGTCGCGGTGCTCGCGCAGTGGGGGTGGAACCTGCTGACCGGTCGTCGCGCACAGCCGATCATCCTGGAGCCGGTGCGGGCGATCGAGCGCCGGGAAGGTTTGGCAGCGGGTAACCGGAAAGCGTGAACACGGAGCTGCTGAGCATCTACCTCAACGACCACCTGACCGGGGCGATGGCCGGCACCGAGCTCGCCCGTCGCATCAGCAAGACGCACCCCGAACTGAGGGTTCTCGCGGACGACGTCGAGGCCGACCGCAAGGAACTGCTCGACTTCATGCGTCAGGCCGGTGTCGAGTCGCGCCCGCACAAGGAGGCGATCGGCTGGCTCGTCGAGAAGGCGGGCAGGCTCAAGCTCAACGGCAGGGTGCTCGGCCGTTCACCGCTCAGCGACGTGCTCGAACTGGAGACGCTGCGCGTCAGCATCGAGGGCAAGGTCGCGCTGTGGCGGACGCTGCGGAAGCTGAACAGCTTCGACGACACCCGGCTGGAGCGGCTGGCACGCCGCGCGGAGAGCCAGGCCGAACTGGTCGACCAGTACCGGCTGAACCTCGCGCCGCAGGTGTTCAACTCGCCGAACGTGTCCGGCGTGGACGTCGAGCGCGAATTCACCGTCGCGTCCACGCCCGAGGGCGTCGTCGAATACCTGCGCGACTTCTCCCGCGCCGAGCAGTGGGACCCCGGCACCGTGTCGTGCACGCGCCTGGACGACGGCCCGGTCGAGGTGGGCTCTCGCTGGCGCAACGTGTCGTCGTTCCTCGGCCGCAAGACCGAGCTCGTCTACGAGCTGACCCGTGACGACCCGGGCGGCCTGCAGTTCGTGGGGCGCAACGACACCGCGACCTCGACCGACGACATCTCGATCACGCCGGGGGACACGCCGGGCACGGCCCGGATCGCCTACCGCGCGCACGTCGAGTTCAACGGGCTCGCGAAGTTCGGGGCACCCGTGGCGAAGCTCGCGCTGGAGAAGCTGGGCAACGACACCGAGAAGAACCTGATCCGCGTGCTCGGGCCCGTCCGCTGACCTGGACGACAATGGCCGGACCGGACCGGGCGAGCGGGCCCGGCATGCGCCGCTCCTGCGGTAAAGGCAAAGGAAAAACGCAGGTCAGACGCGATTCCGCCGTTCGGAAGTGATCCCTAGACTCCGTCGAGCCGGTAGGTGAGACAGGCTCTTCCTCCTGCCGCCGCCGGCTTGGACGCAGAGGGAGTACTGGGGTGTTCGAGAACAACGTCACCAGACGCGGCTTCGTCACGGGCGCGGCGGCGGTCGCCGGTCTCGCCGGCCTGTCCACCATCGCACCGGGGCTGGCCAGTGCCGCGCCCATGCCCG
This sequence comes from Lentzea sp. NPDC051208, assembly GCF_040682435.1. NCBI lineage: Bacteria > Bacillati > Actinomycetota > Actinomycetes > Pseudonocardiales > Pseudonocardiaceae > Lentzea > Lentzea sp. NPDC051208. The sequence continues at coordinate 78,903 of NZ_JBFBAW010000012.1, forward strand.
ACGACCAGCACACGCCCGCGGAGATCGAGGCCGCCGAGGTCGGCACGCTGGCGATGATGACGTTCCAGAAGATCGACGGCACTCCCGTCTACTACTGGCGTTCCAACCGCGGCAACACGACCGCGCGCAACTGGCAGGCCACCGACGCGTTCTACAACGCGCTCGTCGCCTGGATCCGCGACCTGCGCTCGCTCTCGTCGAGCTACGGCTCGATCAGCTACATCGTCTCGGCGGGCTTCTACGTCGACAAGGCGGGCCAGCACGGCGCCGGCACCGCGATGGACCTCGACCACGTCCGGTGGTCCGGCGGCAACACCATCTCGCCGCTCGACAGGCACCACGCGTCGGGCACCGCCTCGATCCGCAAGCGCTACCTCGCGACGGAGGCCGTGTGCCGCCGCCGCTTCCGCTACGTGCTCGACGGCTGGTACAACGCCTCCCACGAGGACCACATCCACGCCGACTTCGGTGGCATGCCGGTCCGCGCGGTCAAGGACTCCGAGTCCGACACCAAGTTCGTCCAGGCCGTGTGCAACAACTTCCGCGGCTCCGGCCTCGCGATCGACGGCATCTGGGGCCCTGCCACCACGAGCGCGTTCAACGGCCTCAAGTCGGCGCTGGGCGTGACCGGTGACCCGCACACCAGCAGCTCGGTGTGGCAGGGAATGCTGTCGAAGATCGCGACCAAGGGGTTCGCGAACCAGAACATCTGATCGCGTCGGCAGCAGAACCGGCAAGGCCGGAGCCCATGCCTCCTGGGCTCCGGCCTTGCCGTGCGAGGGCGCGGTTCAGCTGACGTGACTGTCTACTTCGGACACTTCTTCCAGGCGAAGTGGTAGATGGTCTCGATCGAGCCGTCCGTCGAGTCCATCGCCATGAAGCTGGTCTTCTTCGGGTCGGACGTGCCCTTGTCCACCCGCAGCTCGGTGTTGATGTTGAAGTTCCGCTTCGCGCCGCACGGGTGGTAGACGATCGAGGCGACGTCGGTCTTGTGGGTGACCTGCCAGCTGTCGCTCAGCGCGCCGTTCCAGGTCTTGGACCGCTGGTCGTTGTCCGACATGCCCTGGAAGTAGTAGCTCGCCTTCTGCGTGCCCTTCGCTCCTCTTTCGAGGTGTGCGAATCCTCTGTAATCGGCCTGCGCGATGCCGAAGGTGAATCCGCCGGGGACGTTCACCTTGAGGTTCAGCTGGCAGTTCTTGCGGAAGTCGGTCGGCCGCGACTCGGGACCGGCCTGCGCCAGGTAGTCGCTGTAGGTGACCGTGAACGCCTTGTTGTCGGGGGAGACGGCGACGGCGGCCGTACCGGCGCGACAGCCGGAGCCGTTGACCGTGACGACGTCGATGGTGATCTGACCCGTCGGGGGCGGGTCGGCGACCGGGGGAATGACGATGGTGGACAGCGCCAGGCCGACTGCGGCCAGCATGCTGATCATTGCGACACCTTTCCGAATGTGCAGGACAGTTCGGGCGGCGTGGTACGAGACCGTATCGGAAAGGTTGTTGACGAACCGTCCGCCAAGCAGCCCAACATTGCGGGCGAGAGCACCAAGAATTGTTTTCACCGAGCTGGGTTAACAGGCGACCAGGATTGGCGGGAAGCAGTTATTTCTGAGTTGCGAAGTAGATAGGTGAAGCGTCCACCCCGTGAGAGCGCGCACACGACAAAGGCGCATCCGCGGCTGGATGCGCCTTTGGGTGAGAACGGGGTCTAGCGCTGGTGGCCGTTGCCCATCGAGCCACCGAGACCGAACAGGATGCGCTGGATGAGCTCGGGATCGACGTCCGGCTCGTCGCCCAGCGCCTCGGCTGCGGGGGAGCGGCGCTTCTCGCGCCGGGGCAGCGGCACCGCGTTGGCGTTCACGCCCGTCGGCAGGGCCAGCTCGCACCAGATCAGCTTGGTGCCGTTGCCGAGCTGCAGCTCGCCGGTGCGCAGGTCCGGAGAGGTGGGCGGCATGATGAACCTGGCTGCCTCCAGCTCGACGACGAGGTAGTCGCCGCTCAGTCGCAGTCGCAGCGTGATCAGCCGCGAGGTCTTCGGATCGGCTGACTCGATGGCGGCTTCGACCAGCGCGCAGGCGACGGCCGAGCACTCCGCGGTCATGTTGCGCAGGCGCCACTCACCCAGGGTGAAACGCACGAACAGATCCGCGCAGTTCACCGCGGTGGGCAGCGCGATGAGTGTCAGGTCGTCGACCTGGGCGGTTGTCTGGGCGTTCGCCTGCATGCTGCCTCCGTTTCGCGTGCGGCGCGCGAGTCCGCGACAGTCACCCCAATGGCCGTCACGGTGAGCGGGAATCTACATGGGTATACGCGGGAAGCAATGGCCCGGTTGACTCACCCGTCAAAAGTCACGTGCGGGTCACGAGAAGAGGGCCTGTTGCTCACTGTGAGTATAGCTCCAGGCCCTCTCCGTGATCATTTTGGGTCAGCATCGCTTCCAGGCGAACTGGTAGCGGGTCTTGATGCTCCCGTCCGTGGAATCCATGGACACGAACGCCGGCTGGTTCGCCGAGTTCGTGAAAGCGCGCACTTCGGTGTTCACGTTCAGGTGCCGCACCGCGCCGCAGGGAGCGAACACGATCTCCGCGACGTCGGTGGTGTCGGTGAACTGCCAGTTGTCACTAGTGGGCGCCGCGATGTCGTGCGTGCTCGTTCCCGTGGACGACGAACCGGAGAAGTAGTAGCTGGCGCGCTGCATGCCGCGCGCGCCTCCGGGCAAGTGCGCGAACCCGCGGTAGTCGGCTTTCGCGATCCCGAACGTGAAGCCCTGCGGGTAGTGCACGCGGAGGTTCAGCTGGCAGTTCTTGCGGAACTGCGTCGGCGTCGAACCGGAACCGGCCTGCGCGGTGTAGTCGCTGTAAGTCACCGTGAATGACGTGTTGTCGTCGGAGACCGCTACCGCGGCCGTTCCGGCGGGACAGCCGGAACCGTTCACCGTGACGACGTCGACCGTGATTCTGCCGGGCGGAACCACTTGAATTCACTTAAGTCGTGGACGACCGACCGGGCGAACTTAAATATATTTAAGACGGATTAATCGTCTGAACGGGGGATTGGGGACGATCAGCGGTCGGCTAACTTCATGTCAGATCGCAGAAACGATCGACCCAGACCGACTGAATACGCCGGTCCCCACACCTGGCGCCGAGAGCCCCGGCTGATCCACCTCGTCACACCGGTGTGGGAAGGCAAGCGCGCACTGCTCATCGGGTTCCTCCCTCCTGCTCGGGACTCGGTGGTGCGGCAGCGGTGCCGCGCAGCCGGCCGGTGCCCGCCGGCGGCGCTGGACCCGTCCCACGGTCCGCGCCGCCGGCGGTGTTCGTCTTCCGGCCCCGCGAGGGCGCCTAAACCCTCCGGAGCCTCAATTGCACGCGTGCACCGCCCAACGGACCACGGTCGACGTGGAGGGAACCTCCCGTGCTCTCCGCGGCACGGCGGGCGATGTCGAGCCCCAGCCCGGTGGAACCGCCGCCGCTGGCACCGCGCCGCACCGCCTGCCGGGAGTCCGCGATGCCCGGACCCGCGTCCTCGACCACCAGCGCCACCAGATCGGCCTGGTGCACCAGCGTCACGGCGAACCGCGTGCCCTCCGGCGTGTAGCGGAAGACGTTGCCCAGCAACGCGTCCAGCGCGGCCGCGAGGTCGGCGCGCGAGAGCGGCACGGGAGCGGGCCGGTCGGCGCCGCGGACGGTCCAGGGCCGTTCCTGGTCGTCGGCGAGCGCGGACCAGAACACCAGCCGGTCACGCACCACCTCCGCCGCGTCGGCGCCGCTGTCGTCGGGCTGCAGGCCGGAGCGGGCGATCTTGATGATCTCGTCGACCTCCCTCTCGAGGCCCTGGACGGCCTCTCGGACGCGGTCCGCCCCCAGGCCGTGTCCGAGCGTGTCCGCGTCCAGGAGAAGGGCCGTGAGAGGCGTTCTGAGCCGGTGCGAGAGATCGGCGACCACCTCGCGTTCGGCGGCGAGCAGGTGCCGGACGCGCTCGGCCATGGCGTTGAAGGCCTTGCCGACCTCTTCGAACTCCGGCGGCCCCTTCACCGGGACACGCGCCGTGAGGTCGCCCTGGCCCATCCGGCGCGCCCCTTCGGCCAGCGCCCTGGTGGCTTTGACGGCGCGTGCGCCCAGGCGGTCGGCCACGAGCACCGAACCGGCGACCAGGCCGACCGCGACGCCTGCCAGCACCCACCAGGTGCCGATCACGCCGTGGGTCAGTTGCTCGTGCGGCACGAACGCCTCGACGATCGCTATCCCGCTCTCGCTGGTGACCAGCGGTTGCAGGTAGGCCACGCCGTCCGGCCTCTCGACCGTGGACGCCGTCGCGCGCTTCTGGGCCTCCTGCAGGTCCGCCGCGGTGATGTGCGAGTAGCCGTAGGTGCCGGGCGGGACGCTGAGGTGCACGGCCAGCCGCTGCTGACCGCCGTACCGGGTGCTCCTGATCACCTTGCGGATCTCCTGCGGGTCGCGGGTGATCAGCAACGTCTGCGTCATCGCGCCGGCCTGCTTCTCGGCCTCGCTCAGAGCGCGGTTGTACGCGGAGTTCTGCACGACGATCGCCAGCGGGATGAGGAACGCCAGCGCCACCATGCTGGTCGCCGCGAGAGCGACCAGCACCAGTGACCGCCTCATTGCGGGGCGACCATGCGCACGCCCACCCCTCGCACCGTGTGCAGATAACGAGGCTGCGCGGCCCGCTCACCGAGCTTGCGGCGCAACCAGGACAGGTGGACGTCGAGCGTCTGGTCGTCGCGGTGGGACGGCCAGAGGCTGGCGAGGATCTCCGCCCGCGGCACCACCTCCCCCTGCCGTGCCGCGAGGTAGGAGAGCAGCTCGAACTCCTTGTGCGTCAAGGAGAGCTCCTGGCCGTCCACTGTGGCCCTGCGGAGGTTCACGTCGATCTCCAGGCCACCGATCACGAGCTGCCTGCTGTCGCGGGCACGCCGCAGCACCGCCTGCAGGCGGGCTTCGAGGTGCTCGCTGGAGAACGGTTTGACCAGGTAGTCGTCCGCGCCCGCGTTGAGCAGCCGGACGATCCCGGCCTCGTCGTCGCGGGCGGTCGCGATGACCACCGGGGTGTTCGTGACGCCCCGGATCATCCGCAGCGCGTCACCGCCGTCGAGGTCGGGCAGCCCGAGATCGAGCACCACGACGTCGTAGTCGTTCGCGGTGACTTCTCGCAAAGCCTCGATCGCGAGCGCGACACCGTGCACGATGTGGCCCTGGCCGGTGAGAGCGCGAGTGATCGCCGCCCGCACCACCGGGTCGTCTTCGACCAGCAGCACTGATGCCATGAGCCGCTACGGGAGGATTGCCGCAGTGAGACGGTCCGTCGGGTACCTGGTCGCCTGGGCGGTGGTGACCGCGGTCGCCGTCGGCCTGTCGTGGTTCGGCATCCGGTGGGCGATGGAACCCGCGCCGGTCGCCGCCGCGGGCTTCACGACGGGTTCGGCCGTGCTGCCGATGCCGACCATCACCTCGCTGACCGTCCCGGTGCCCGAACCCGGTGCCTCCGCGGGCACCCCGCCGCCTGTCACGCCTTCGTCCACCAGGCCTCCTGTCGTCACCACGTCATCTGTTCCGGCTCCTCCCAGTAGTACGGATGCGCGTCCCACCTCGGCTCAATCTCCGCAGGGGGAATGGCAAGCGGACGGCTCCTACGTCCACGCGTTCCACCTGCGCGGCGGTGACGTGGTCGTGCGCTACCGCCCGCAGGGGGTGCAGGCGCTGTCGGCCACACCCGCGGACGGGTACTCGGTGTCCGTGGAACAGCCCGGCGGGCCGCTGGTGGTGAACTTCCGCAACGCCGCCGGCCGGTTGTCCAGGCTGGAAGCCACCTGGAACGACGGGCCGACGGCGAAGGTGATCGAGCAGTAGCGCTACAGGCCGATGGCCTCGGCGATCTGCGCGGGCTTGAGCACCCGCAGGATCGCCTCGTACAGGTAGTAGTCGCCGTACGGCAGCGAGACCTCCACACCGTCCTCTGCGGGGCGGTTGCGGGTGCCGCGCGCCAGGATCGCCTCGGCACGCGCCGACCTGGTCGTCAGGCACGTGGAGACCAGGCCGTCGAGGATCCTCAGCGCCCGGTCGCGGTAGCGGGTCGTGCCGGTGGCCTTGGCCAGGTCGAGCAGGCCGCACGCCATGATCGCGCCCGCCGACGAGTCCTTGATGTCGTTGACGCCCAGCGGCGAGCGGTAATCCCACACCGGCACGCCGTCCGGGGTGAGCACCGACAGCGCGTAGTCGGACATCTTGCGTGCGGTGTCGCGGAACTCGCGCAGGCCCGTGCGCCGGTACATGGTCGTGAAGCCGTAGATGCCCCACGCCTGGCCGCGCGCCCAGCACGACGCCGGGCTGTAGCCCTGCACGGTGTTCGGGCCGATGGCGGCGCCGGTGTCCGGGTCGAAGTCGAACACGTGCGGCGTCGAGCCGTCCGGGCGCAGGAAGTGCGTCTGAGTGGTTCTGGCGTGGGCGATCGCGATGTCCAGGAACCTGCGGTCGCCGGTCTGCTCGGTGGCGAACGCGAGCAGGTCCAGGTTCATCATCGTGTCGATGATGACGCGGCCCGCGTTGCCCGGCGTGCCGAGCCTGCCCCACGCGCGGATGAACTTCCCGGTGGCGTTCCAGCGCTGGATCAGCGTGGTCGCGGCGTCGATGGCGCCGTCACGCCATTTGGTGTCGCCGGTGAGCCGGTACGCGGTGACCCAGGAGGGGTAGAAGAGGAACCCCAGGTCGTGGTCGCGCGGTTCCAGGCGCCGGGGTGCCAGCCGGTCGCAGGCGGCCTCGGCGAGTGCGCGGAACTGCGCGTCGCCGCTGTCGAGGTGCGCGAGCCACAGGGTGCCCGGCCAGAAGCCGCCGATCCAGCCGCCGTCGGCGACGTAGGTCCACCTCTCGGCCCTGGTGATCTCCGGGAACGAGGTGATGCCGGGTGCGACCGCCTTCAGCTTGGTGTTGCCGTGATCGAGGGCCGCACGGAGGGTGGCGGGTGAAGCCGCGGCTTCTCCCGCACCGATGGCCACGCCTGCTCCGGTGAGCAGGGGAGTGGCCGCTGCGGACGCCAGAAGGGTGCGTCGAGACAGATTCACGAGACCGTCCAGTCCCTTTCTTCGTCTTGCGCCCGGCGCCACCCTGCCAGATCGGATCAAGGCGTGTAAAGGTGTGTCAAAAATTGATTCCTGCGTCTTGTCCAGTGCCGCTGAACAGCGTAAAGGATGCTGGGATGGATGAATCAGATATATGAACTTCCTGCATTCCGTCGTTGTAGAACGAATTGTTCACCCTTGTGAACGATTCGGTGTTCAGACGCGGAAGAGAACGGCGTCGAGGTGGTGCGGGCGCAGGCCGTGGCGCCGCATGAACGCGGCGTTGCCCCGGCCGCCTTCGAGGGTCGGGAGACCCAGGCGGACCGCGAGCCGGACGGACTCGGCGAACAACGCGCCGTACGGGCTGTAGCTGCCGTCCACGGCGTAGTCGACGCCGCAGGTCCAGGTGTGGAAGCGGGTGGCGTCGACGAGGCACACGCCGGCCGCGACGAGCCTGCCGTGCTGGCGCACCTCGATCACCCGCGCGAGGTCGCCCAGGGCTGTCACGAACTCGGCGAAGGCGGTGCCGGGGTGGAAGCCGTTGTTCTCGAAGCGGCTGGCGGTCTTGACGCACTGCAGGGTGATCTCGTCGAGCGAGGCGTGGTCGACCGGCAGGGTCTCGGCGGTGACGCCGGCCTCGGCCGATCTTCGTTCGTTGCGGCGCAGGTTCGCTCTGGCGCGCAGGCTCAGGCCGGCGAGGTAGTGCTCGTAGGTGGTGAGGCCGGTGGCCCACCTGTCCGTCAGGTGGCGTGCGGGCAGGCCGGCCGCGCGCAGCGCCTGCGACAGCGCGTTGCCGCGCTGCACGTTCACGAACCCGCACCAGCGCGCACCGAGGATCGACGCCGTGCGGATCATGCGGTCCAGCAACCGGGGCAGCACCTCGGCGGTGGCGGGCACGTGCGCGTCGTAGCAGTGCCACGTGTGGCTCAGCAGCGCGGTCTCACCGGCCGCTTCCGGATAGACCTCGTGCAGGCGGCGCAACGGATTCGCGGCCGTCTGGAGGTAGGCGGGCATGACCGCGACCGGCCTGCCACCGTGCCGTGCCACGAAGTACGCGCACGCGTCGACGGCCGTCAGCGGCGACTGTTCGCAGGCGCTGACGTACGCGTGTCGGTAGAACACCGGCGCACCTGCCTGGTGCACAACGGAATCCCAATCGGCAGAATCGATTTCCCTTATGCTGTTGGAGAATTCGACGTGCACGCGCTCACTGTACGGCCTGCCAGACGGCGAAGGGGACGTCGATCTCGTCGCGGCTCAGGCCGCCGTGTTCGTACCGCACCGAAGGATCCGGCACGGGGAACCGAGGCGACGCGGCCACCGCGACGACCGGACCGGCCTCGGGCTGCGCCAGGCCGAGATCGGTGGCGTGGTGAACGGTCGCCGCGTCGCCCAGAGCCGTTGCCACGCGGTCGAAAACGACCTCCAGGCGATCGGCCTTCGGGTAGAGCCAGCGCATGCGGCCCGCGCCGCCGGAGGGGATCTCGCACTCCTCGCGCACGATCGCGTCCCAGGCCTCGACGAGCTCCGGATCGGGGTCGACGGGGACCATGCCGTGGTCGGAGTGCGCCACGACGGTCCAACCCTGTGCGGCCCAACGGGAAGCGTGCGCGTCCAGACGGAGCATGGCCTCGTGCACCGACTCGTCGTAACCGTGGCGGTGCACGTGGTCGTCGATGTTGACGTACGTCCAGAGGAACCGGACGTCCTGGAGCGCCTTGTCGAGATCGGCGACGACGTTGGCGACGAGCAGCGGCGGGTCCTCGGACTGCGCCACGAGTTTGTGCCGGGCGGGCGCGGGTATCCGGGTGCACCCTCGAAGCAGTGCCTGCGCCCAGGTTCCTTCGAGGAGGTCGAGCTCGCGGGCCAGCACGGTCGCGCCGTGCCGTTCGAGCACGGTCGGCAGGTCCGGGATCGCGGGCATGCCGTTGACGGCGTGCACGAGCCCGGATCCGTTGCGGTACACCGATCCCGGCACCCGGTGGACATCGGCGGAGACACCGGTCAGAGCCGTCAGCAACGCCGTCGCGGACGTCGGTGGCACCGTGGAGGACAATGTCGAGACGGAGGCCGACAGCCAGGACTGTTTGGCCACGTCCGAGGAGAGACCGTCCACGGCCAGCACGATCACGCCGGACTGCGCCTTGCCGAGGGCGTGTTCGAGCCGGGAAGGTATCTCCGCCAGTGACATTCGGTGACTGTAACGCATCTCATCGGGTCGAGATTGCCCGTTCGGGGGCTGAGTTCCGCACAATGGCTGCCGATGAGGTAAAGAAGACTTGATAGAAGGAAGGTGGCGGATGGCGGTCGGAGTTCTGGACGTCGGGTGCTTCAGCGCGCACCTGGTGGTCGTGGAACGAGACCTGTTGCGTCCGCTGGTGTCCCACAAAGTCCGGCTGCGGCTGGACCGGGAGCTGGATTCGGACGGGGCCATCAGCCGCGAGGGCGTCGAGTCCCTCTGCGCCGCCGTGCTCGCCGCCCGCAAGAAGGCGGGCGACACCCAGTTCCTGCCCTTCGCCACCTCGTCCGTGCGTGACTCGGCGAACGTCGACGAGGTCATCAGCAAGGTGGCCAGACGCACCGGCGTCGAGCTGAAGGTGTTGTCCGGCAAGGAAGAAGCCCGCCTCTCGTACGCCGCGGCGCGGCACTGGTTCGGCTGGAGCGCGGGTCCGATGGTCGTGCTGGACGTCGGCGGTGGCACCGTCGAGCTCGCCGCGGGTGCCGGCGCCGAGCCCGACCGTGCGGTGTCGTTGCCTTTGGGGGCAAGGACTCTGACGCGCACCGGGATGACCGTCACGGAGATGCGCGTGGAGGTCGCCGAGCGGCTGGCGTCCGCGTTCCCCTGGGGTGAGAGCGCGCACGCGGTGGGGTGCTCGAAGGTGTTCGAACAGCTGGCCCGCCTCGCCGGCGCGCGCAACGGCACCTACGCGCCGCGTCAGTTGCGGCTCAAGGACCTGGAGAAGTGGATCCCGCGGCTCGCGAGGCTCTCGGTGCGTGAACGCGCGGCTCTGCCGGGAATTTCGCGCCACCGGGCCCAGCAGTCGCTGGCGGGCGCGGTGGTCGCGGAGGGTCTGATGAAGGTCTCGGGCCACGACGTCGTGGACATCTCCCCGTGGTCCACCAAGGAAGGCCTGCTGCTCTCCCTGGTGGAGCGTTCGCGCGCGAGGAACTCGTCAGCCGCGTAGGGCGGTGACGGCGTCCTCGACGTCGGCGAACAGCAGCAACAGCTGGTCGACCGCCGTCATCTCCAGCGGCCGCAGCACGATTCTGCTGTCGCTGACGACGCCGAACTTGACGCCGAGCTCGTCCGCCTGGTGCTGGGTCTCCACCAGCGCGCGAATGCCCTCGGAGCCGAAGAAGCGCACTTCCCGCAGGTCGACGACCAGCGCGGGCGGCTTGCGATCGAGCAGTTCGGCGAGCCTGCTCGTCACCGGTGCCGAGGACATCATGTCGATCTCGCCGGTGAGCGCGACGATCGGAATGGACTGGACGTAGGTAGTTCTCTGGCGAAGTTGGTTCATGAAGACTCCCGTCCGCACCGACCGTACGCGCCATCGGCGGACGCCCACAACCTGAGACTTCGGGAGCCGCGGCTACACGAGCAGGAAAGCGCGGGTCAGGAGCATCGCGGCCACCAGCACCGCGAACAGCACGATGATCGCGATCACGATGCGTCCGGCGGTCGCCTTGGGCGGAGTCCGCTCGTGGTGGGACAGGCCCGTGGTGGTCGATCCGGAGTCCGGAGGGGTTTCTCCTGGATTCACCCCGCCTCCGGGCTCCAGCCCAGGAGTGAGGTCGGGATCAGGGTCGGGAGGAAGAGCGGTCATAAGGGTTGAGATACCCCTTTTTCACGCTTCTAGTTGAGCCCAGACCACTTTCCCGCCACGTTCGGGTGTCGTTCCCCAGCTGACGCTCAGGGCCTGCACGAGCTGCATGCCGCGCCCGCGCGGGCTGCTGGGGTCGACCGGTCTCAGCTGAGGCAGCTTCGGCGACTCGTCGCGCACCTCGACGAGCATGCCGCCCGCCTTCCGGCTCACGGTGAGTGTGATCGGTCCCTCACCGTGATCGATGCCGTTGGACACCAGTTCGGTGACGACGAGCTGCGCGTCGTCGCTGAGGTCCTCGGACAGCTCCCACGACACCGCGGCTTCGCGCACCACCTGACGTGCGTGAGCGCACGAACCGCCGTCGGCGGTCAGGGTCACCCGCACCTCTGCCAGTGGGTCGTTCAACACAAGGCGCATCGTCGCACATCCGGCGCGTCGTTCGGATCTTTCAGCCCCCCGGTGGTCGCATGGTCGAACGTCGTGCTGCACGATTTGGGTCGCACGAGTCGGGCGTGGCGAAGGGAACGGCGACGATGGAGCTCAACGTCGGCAGCGAGGTCCAGCGGGGATGGCGAGTGCTCGCCATCGCCGGTGAGCTGGACATCGACACCGTCCCTGTCTTGTCCGCGAGGCTCGACGAGGACGTGACAGGAGCGCACGCGGTGCTCGACCTGGCCGGACTCGCGTTCATGGACTCGACGGGGCTCGCGCTGGTGCTGGACTGGCACCGACGGCTGGCCGAGGCCGGCGGACAGCTGAGGATCGCCGCCGCTCAGGCGCCGGTCCGGCGGTTGTTCGAGCTGGCCGACGTGGCCGAGGTGCTGAGCCTGCACGAGTCGGTGGACGTGGCCGTGCAGGAGGCGGTGGACTCGGCCCGCTGAGGGCCGCGTCGCGAAGTTGATGAGGGGAGCTTTCATCAACCTCAGGTTCAGGAAAGCTCCCCTCATCAACCTCAGGCTTCCGCCGACACGCCCAGGTAGTAGGCGATCAGGCGGATGAGGTGCTCGGTGTCCACCGGTTTCGTGACGTAGTCGGTGGCGCCCGAGGCCAGCGACTTCTCGCGGTCGCCCTTCATGGCCTTCGCCGTGACGGCGATGACCGGGAGGTCGGCGTAGCGCTCCATCGCGCGGATCGCCGAGATCGTGGCGTTGCCGTCCAGTTCGGGCATCATGATGTCCATCAGGACGATGGCCACGTCGTCGTACTGCTCGAGGGCCCGCACGCCCGTGATGCCGTTGTCGGCGAAAATCGCCTCCAGGCCCACCAGCTCGAGCACGCTCGTGAGCGCGAAGACGTTGCGCAGGTCGTCGTCCACCACGAGGACCTTCTCGCCGTGGAAGCGGATCGAGCTGGAGGCGGCCAGGACCGGCGCCGGGGTGACGATCGGGGCCGGTTCCGGCAGGACGATCGTGTCCGAGGCGACCTTGCCCAGCGGCAGGCACAGGGTGAAGGTCGAGCCGATGCCCGGCTCCGAGCGGACCCGCAGCCCGCCGTTGAGCAGTTGCGCCAGCTCACGGCTGATGGAGAGGCCCAGGCCCGTGCCGCCGTACTTGCGCGACGTGGTGCCGTCCGCCTGCTGGAAGGCCTCGAAGATCACGGCGAGCTTCTCGGCCGGGATGCCGATGCCGGTGTCGTGCACGTCGAACGCCACGGTGGACGGGTCGTCCATGCGCACGTGCAGGCGGATGCCACCGTCGTGGGTGAACTTCACCGCGTTCGAGAGCAGGTTCCTGAGGATCTGCTGGAGGCGGTGTTCGTCCGTGTGGAGGGTCTCCGGCACGTTCGGGTCCACTCGCACGGAGAACTCGAGGTTCTTCTCGGCCGTCAGCGGCAGGCACAGCGTCTCGACGTAGCGGACGAGCTCGTCCAGGCGGACCGGGTCCTCGTGCAGCGTCATGTGGCCCGCCTCGACCTTGGTGAGGTCGAGGATGTCGTTGATGAGCTGCAGGAGGTCGGAGCCGGACGAGTGGATCGTGCGGGCGAACTCGACCTGCTTGGGGTTGAGGTTGCCGTCGAGGTTGTCGGCGAGCAGCTTGGCCAGGATCAGCAGCGAGTTCAGCGGCGTCCGGAGCTCGTGGGACATGTTGGCCATGAACTCGGACTTGTACTTCGAGGCCGTCTGGAGCTGGCGCGCGCGGTCCTCCAGCTCCTCGGAACCGGCCCTGAGCTCCGTCGTGAGGCGCTGGGACTCGACCAGCAGGGCGTCGGTGCGGGAGTTGGCCAGCAGCGTGTTGACGTTGACGCCGATGGCCTCCTTCAGCTGGTCCAGGAGGTCGAGGTGGACGTCGGAGAACTCGTTGAGCGACGCCAGCTCGATCACGCCGAGGGTCTCGCCCTGGAACAGGATCGGCAGGATCACCAGGTTCACCGGGGCCGACTCGCCGAGTGCCGAGGAGACGGTGAGGTAGCCGCCGGGGACGTCGCTGACCAGGATCGTCTTCTTCTCCAGGGCCGCCTGGCCCACCAGGGACTCGCCCATGGCCACGCGGGTGGTGCGGGCGGAGTCCAGGCGGAAGCCGTAGGTGGCGGTCAGCTCCAGGGTCTGCTTGGACTCGTCCTCGTCGATCTGGAAGAACGCGCCGTGGTGGGCGCTGACCAGCGGCGTCAGCTCGCTCATGATCAACGAGGCCAGCGCGCGCAGGTCGCGGTGGCCCTGCATCAGACCGGACAGGCGCGCCAGGTTGGTCTTGAGCCAGTACTGCTCGCGGTTGGCCCGCGTGGTCTCCTTCAGGTTCGCGATCATCTGGTTGACGTTGTCCTTGAGCTCCGCGAGCTCACCGGACGCGTCGACGGTGATCTGCCTGGTCAGGTCGCCCGCGGTCACGGCGGTGGCGACGGCGGCGATGGCGCGGACCTGGGTGGTCAGGTTCGAGGCGAGCTGGTTGACGTTGTCGGTCAGCTTCGACCACGTGCCGGCCACGCCGTCGACCTCGGCCTGGCCGCCGAGCTTGCCCTCGGTGCCGACCTCGCGGGCGACGCGGGTGACCTCGTCGGCGAACGAGCTGAGCTGGTCGACCATCGTGTTGATGGTCGTCTTGAGCTCCAGGATCTCGCCGCGGGCCGAGACGTCGATCTTCTTCGTCAGGTCGCCCTGCGCCACGGCGGTGGTGACCTGGGCGATGTTGCGGACCTGGTTGGTCAGGTTGTCCGCCATGAAGTTCACCGAGTCGGTGAGGTCCTTCCACGTGCCGGCGACGCCGGACACGCGGGCCTGGCCGCCCAGGATGCCCTCGGTGCCGACCTCGCGGGCGACGCGGGTGACCTCGTCACCGAACGCGCGGAGCGTGTCGACCATGCCGTTCAGCGTCTCGGCGAGGGCCGCGACCTCGCCCTTCGCCTCGACGGTGATCTTCTTCGAGAGGTCGCCGTTCGCGACGGCGGTGGCGACGGCGGCGATGTTGCGGACCTGGTTGGTCAGGTTGTCCGCCATCAGGTTGACGTTGTCGGTCAGGTCCTTCCACGTGCCGGCGACGCCCTGCACGCGGGCCTGACCGCCCAGCCGGCCGTCGGTGCCGACCTCGCGGGCGACGCGGGTGACCTCCTCGGCGAACGAGCTGAGCTGGTCGACCATCACGTTCAGCGTGGACTTGAGCTCCAGGATCTCGCCGCGCGCGTCGACGGTGATCTTCTGCGACAGGTCGCCGTTCGCGACGGCGGTGGCGACGTGCGCGATGTTGCGGACCTGGTTGGTCAGGTTGTTCGCCATGAAGTTGACGTTGTCGGTCAGGTCGCGCCAGGTGCCCGCGACGCCCGGCACCGTCGCCTGGCCGCCCAGCCGGCCCTCGGTGCCGACCTCGCGGGCCACGCGGGTGGCCTCGTCGGCGAACGCGGACAGCTGGTCGACCATCGTGTTGATGGTGGTCTTGAGCTCCAGGATCTCGCCGCGGGCGTCGATCGTGATCTTCTGCGTCAGGTCGCCCCGCGCGATGGCGGTGGTGACCGAGGCGATGTTGCGGACCTGGGTCGTCAGGTTGTTCGCCATGACGTTCACCGACTCGGTCAGGTCGCGCCACGTGCCGGCGACGCCGGGCACCTGCGCCTGACCGCCCAGGCGGCCGTCGGAGCCGACCTCGCGGGCGACACGCGTGACCTCGTCCGCGAAGGACGACAGCTGGTCGACCATCGTGTTGATCGTGGACTTGAGCTCGAGGATCTCGCCGCGCGCGTCGACGGTGATCTTCTGGGTCAGGTCGCCGAGCGCCACCGCGGTCGTGACCTGGGCGATGTTGCGGACCTGGGTCGTCAGGTTGTCCGCCATGAAGTTCACGTTGTCGGTCAGGTCACGCCACGTGCCGGCGACGCCGGGCACCTTCGCCTGGCCGCCGAGCTTGCCGTCCGTGCCGACCTCGCGGGCCACACGCGTGACCTCGTCCGCGAACGACGACAGCTGGTCGACCATCGTGTTCAGCGTGTTCTTCAGCTCCAGCATCTCGCCGGAGACGTCGACCGTGATCTTCTGGGTCAGGTCGCCGGTGGCCACGGCCGTCGCGACCTGGGCGATGTTGCGGACCTGGTTGGTCAGGTTGTTCGCCATCGAGTTGACGTTGTCGGTCAGGTCGCGCCAGGTGCCGGCGACGCCGGGCACCTTCGCCTGGCCGCCCAGGCGGCCGTCGGTGCCGACCTCGCGGGCGACGCGGGTGACCTCGTCGGCGAACGACGACAGCTGGTCGACCAGGCCGTTCACCGTCGAGCCGAGCGTGGCGAACTCGCCGCGCAGCGTCTGGTCCGACATGCGCTTGGTCAGGTCGCCCTCGGCGACGGCGGCCAGCACGCGGCTCAGCTCGGTCGTCGGCCGCATCAGGTCCTCGACCAGGCCGTTCACCGAGTCCGCGATCAGCGACCAGCCACCGGCGGTGCCCGCGGGCGCCACCCGTTCGGTCAGCCGGCCCTCCTGGCCCACCGCCTGGCGGACCCGGCCGAGTTCGCCGGCGAGCCACTGGTTGCGTTCCGCGATTTCGTTGAACACGTCCGCGAGCGCTGACACGGGCCCGTTCCCCGGCACGACGAGCCTGCGGCGGAAGTTGCCGTCACGCAGGTCTCTCATGGCGGAGAGAACCCTTTCGAGGGTCGCGTCCGTCTCTTCGTTGGCCGTGGTCACTCCAAGCCTCCGTGCCTCGGTGGTCGCAGCCAAGACTGCCACGTTAGGTTGGGAGCGAGGTAACTTGATGCCGCGATGCACGCAAACGACCCGCAGGAGGCCGTGATGACCCGGCCGTCTGCGCAGGACAAGAGCGGATGAGCAGCGCCGTGGGCATCGACCTCGACGGCTGGCAGCGCCTGGTGGACGGGCTGCGGGAAGCCGTCTTCGTCGTGGACGCCGCCGGGGTCGTGCGCGTGCGCAACGCCGCGGCCGCCGACAGGTTCCCCCGGCTCGGCCTCGGCGGGCAGTTCGACGTGCACGCCGCGGGCCGCCGGCACGACCTCGGCGACGGCTGGAGTGCCTGGTACTTCACGGACTCCACGCTCGACCACGCGCATCTGCGGCTCGCCGGCGGCGGGTCGCGCGACCTGACCCTGAAGACGATCGTGCAGCTCGCGGCGGAGTTGCTGGGCGAGCACTGCGTCGCCGTCGTGCCGGCCACCCGTGACCGCCTGGAGTGGTGGCGTTGCGACGGCGGCGAGCCCACGGTCACGCGCACGCCTCGCCGTGCCTCGGAGATCTCCGAGGTGCTGACCGGCACGTCCAGCCTGATGAGGATCACCTCTTTGGGTGAAGGTAGCTGGGGTGTGCCGGAGGACTTCGGCTGCGCGCTCGCCGTGCCGCTGGGCGTCGGTGGTGCGCTGGTCGTGGTGCGGAAGGGCGACTTCGAGCCGAACGACGTGGAACGGATCCGGCTGTTCGGCAAGCACGCCGCCGTGGCGCTGGAGTCGTCGTCGAAGCTGACGGAGCAGCAGCGGACGATCGAGGTGCTGCGGTCGGCTCTGCTGCCGTTGCCACTGCCCGAGGTGCGCGGTGTGACGCTGGCCTCGGTGTTCATCCCCGCCCACCAGCGGGCGCTGGTCGGCGGCGACTTCTACGACGTCCACCCGCGCACGGACGGCTCGGCGACGTTCGTGCTGGGCGACGTCTGCGGGCACGGCCTGGAGGCCGCGGTCCACAGCGGACGTGTCCGGCAGTCGCTGCAGGCGCTGTCCCTGGTCGAGACGAACCCGGTGCGGCTGCTGCACCTGCTGAACACCTCGTTGCGCGCCACCGGCTCGAAGCTCTTCACCACGCTCGTCGTCGGTGAGCTGGTGCCACTGGCCGACGGGGGAGCGCGGCTGTCGCTCGCGTCCGGTGGCCATCCCGCGCCGCTGGTGCTGCGGGCGGACGGCACGGTGGACGAGGTGAGCGCCACGGGGGCGATCGTCGGAATCCTGGCGGACGTCCGGTTCTCCGGCGAGCAGATCACGCTGGCGCCGGGGGACACGCTGGTCCTGTACAGCGACGGGTTCACCGAGGCCCGCGCGCACACGAACCGCACGGAGCTGTTCGGCGAGCAGCGTCTGCGGGCGGTGCTCGGGGAGTGCCGGGGCCAGTCGGCGGAGCAGATCGCGCGGCACTGCGAGCAGGCCGTGCTCAAGTGGCTGGACCGGGACGACCACGACGACCTCGCTCTGCTGGCCGTCCAGGCCGTGTGAATGAACGTCCCGGCACAAGGGTTCATCTGCCGTTCGTTCGCCTGGACAGCTTGACCGGTTGAGATCTGCGCATGTCCCACTCTCACGATCACCCGCACGGTGATCACGCGCACCACCACCACGAGGTAGAGCCGGTTGAGGGCAGCTGGCTCGACCCCGCGGACGACCGCCCGTCGTCGGTCGAGCGCCGCAAGTTCCTGGTCGGCCTCGGCATCGCGGCCGGTGCCGCCGGTGTCGCCGTGGCCGCCGGTAGCGGCAAGGCCGAGGCGCACGTCCCGGTGAACCCCTGGGGCGGCGGTGAGCGCTGGTACGCCGGCGACCACCACATCCACACCCAGTACTCCGACGACGGCCAGTACACGATCGCGCAGCAGGTCGCGAAGGCGCACGAGTTCGGCCTCGACTGGATCGTCATCACCGACCACGGCGGCGTCGCGCACCAGAAGTTCTCGATCGACCAGATCACGCCCGACATCGAACGCGTCCGCCGGTCGCAGCGCGACGTGCTGGTCTACCAGGGCCTGGAGTGGAACATCCCCGGCGCGGAGCACGCCACCGTGTTCATGCCGCCCGGCAAGAACACCGTCGACATCCTCAAGGCGTTCGAGCTGTCCTACGACGGCCGCATCGCGAACAACTCCGAGTCGCTCGCCCTGGCCGCGCTGCGGTACCTGGAGGCGCAGGTCCTCTCCGGACGGACCGAGATCGCGCTGATGTTCGCGAACCACCCGTCGCGGCGCGGCGTCGACAGCCCGCACGAGATCCGCGGCTGGCGTGACGCGGCTCCCGGTGTCGCGGTCGGCATGGAGGGCGCGCCCGGCCACCAGGCCGCCGGCATGCCGAAGTCCCTGGGCGGCTCCGGCCGTGCGCGCGGCTACTACGACACGGCCGCCCCCGGCCCGGAGTCGTTCCCCGGCTACCCGCCGGAGTCCTACCGCACCCACGGCGGCTTCGACTGGATGACCGCCAAGGTCGGTGGCCTGTGGGACTCCCTGCTCGCCGAGGGACGCCCGTGGTGGATCACCGCGAACTCGGACGTGCACCAGGTCTTCAACGACACCCTCACGCCGGGCAAGCAGGACTACGCCACCACCGGTTCGAAGGGCGCGCCGATCGACTCGGGCGTCAAGCAGACCACCTACGGCGACTTCTTCCCCGGCCAGTACGGCTCGAACATCGTCGGCTCCCGGTCGAAGTCCTACGTGGACATCATGCGCGGCCTGCAGGCCGGCAAGGTGCTGACCGTGCACGGCCGCCTGATCGACGGCCTGCGGCTGCGCGTGCGCTCGCGCGACGACCTGCGCGGCGTGACACTGGGCGGGCGGACGTTCGTGCGCCGCGGCAGCGACGTCGAGGTCACCATCGAGGTCGACCGCGCGTCCGGCCCGAACTTCTCCGGCGCCAGGCCGGTGCTGGCCAAGGTCGACCTGATCTCGGGCCCGGTCACCGGTCCGTCCGCCGACCGCGACCGGTTCCTCGCGCCGGAGACCACCGTCGCGAAGACGTTCGAGGTGCCGCGCACCGGCAAGATCCGGTTCACGTACACCTTCAAGAACGTCGAGCGGTCGTTCTACCTGCGGCTGCGGGGCAGCGACGGCAAGCGGCTCACCTCGTCCGGTGACCCGATGATCGACGAGATCGCCAACTCGGACCCGTGGGCCGACCTCTGGTTCTACGCCAACCCGGTGTTCGTGGACGTGATCTGATCCGAGTCCGCTGTGTGCCGGCGGTGCTGAACGCGGCTGTCGCCGTGCTCAGCCCGCCGGCGCGGCGGCTCCGACGACGGACAGCAGCTGCAGCTTCTCGTAGCTCTCGGTGCCCGGCGTGGCCGTGTAGACGAGCAGGTAATGGTGCTGGTCGGGGTCCAGCAACGTCTGGCACTGCAGTTCCAGCGCCCCGATGCCCGGGTGGACGAAGCGCTTGACCTCCTTGGAACGGATGCCGACCTCCTGGGCGTCCCACAGCCTGCGGAACTCCTCGCTGCGGGCGAGCAGCAGTTCGGCGTACCGCGCGGCCCGCGAGCCGGGGCCGCGCCGGGTGAGGGCTTCGCGCAGGCCCGAGGCGAACATCCTGCCCAGGAACTCGTGGTCGGCGGGTTCGTACAGCGCGCGCGACGCCGGGTCGGTGAACCACCGGTAGCCGAGGCTCCTGGCCGGGCCGGTGTACCGCGCCGCGTCGCCGGTGAGCGCGACGCCGAGCGGCGTCTGGCGCAGGTTCTCGCCGAGTTCGGTGACGATCTCGGCCGGGGTGTCGTGCAGCCGGTCGAAGATCCGGGCGAGGCCGGGGCTGACGTGCTCGCTGATCGCGCCGCGCGACGGCGGGGTGTGCCCGGCGAGCCGGAACAGGTGGTCGCGCTCGTCCAGCGACAGGTGCAGGCCCTGCGCGATCGCCGCGATCATCTGCTCGGACGGATGTGTGCCGCGTTCCTGTTCCAGGCGCGCGTAGTAGTCCGCCGACATGTTGCACCGGGCGGCGACCTCTTCGCGGCGCAGGCCGCTGGTCCGCCGCCGCGGCCCGCGCCGCAGGCCGATGTCCTCGGGCTGCAGCGCCTCCCTGCGGTGGCGCAGGAACGCGGCCAGACCGGCTCGATCGATCACGGCGGCTCCTTTCGTCTCCCTGTTTCTAACGTGCACGCGCTGCCGTAGCCACGGAGCGAGAGGTCCTGGATGCGGGCGCGCCGATCCGGCCACTGTGGAGGAACACACCACGACGAGCAGGAGAGTGCGCGATGAGCAGGAAGTTCGACATCGAGATCCCGGACCTGTACGGCAAACGTGCCGTTGTCACCGGCGCCAGCGACGGCGTCGGGCTCGGCATCGCGGGACGGCTCGCGTCGGCCGGGGCCGAGGTCGTCCTGCCCGTCCGCAACCAGCGCAAGGGCGAGGCCGCGATCGCCGCGATCCGCCGGCGGACCCCGGATGCCGATGTGTCGTTGCGCTCCCTCGACCTCTCCTCACTGGCGTCGGTCGCCGCGCTGAGCGAGACGTTGCTCGCGGAGGACAAGCCCGTGCACGTCCTCGTCAACAACGCGGGCGTCATGACCCCGCCCGAACGGCAGACGACCGCGGACGGGTTCGAGCTGCAGTTCGGCACCAACCATCTCGGCCACTTCGCGCTCGTCGGGCACCTGCTGCCGTTGCTCAAGGCCGGTCGCGCCCGCGTGACGTCGCAGATCAGCATCGCCGCCAATCACCACGCCATCAACTGGGACGACCTGAACTGGGAACGCTCCTACAGCGGCGGCAAGGCCTACAGTCAGTCGAAGATCGCTTTCGGCCTGTTCGGCCTCGAGCTCGCGCGGCGCAGCGAGGCGGGCGGCTGGGGGATCACGAGCAACCTCGCCCACCCCGGCGTCGCGCCCACCAACCTGCTCGCCGCCCGTCCTGAGGTGGGCCGCGCCCGCGACACGCTCAGCGTGCGCGCGATCCGGGGCCTGTCATCGGTGGGCGTCCTCGGCACCGTCGAGTCCGCACAGCTCCCGGCCCTGCTCGCCGCAACCGCGCCCGAAGCCGGCGTGTTCTACGGTCCGAGCCGCTTCGGTCACCTGAGCGGGCCGCCCGCCGAGCAGGCCCTCTACAGCCGGCTGCGCGACGCCGACGAGGCCCGGCGCGTGTGGCAGGTGTCCGAGGAACTTGTCGCGAGTGGCGCGACTCGGAACGTTGGCGAGGTGATCCACGCTCAGCAGGGCGCCTCGCGGCACCGCCCCCACGCCCCCATACGTCCAGTATGAGGGCGTGGGGGCGGCACCACGATGCACCCGTCTGACCGCGAATTCCCCCGGCAACCTTCCGAGTCACACCACTAGCGGACTCCGCGCGGGCGGAACTGGACGCTGATCCGCGGCCCGACGACCTTCGAGGTCTTCGGGACGGCGTGCTCCCAGGTGCGCTGGCAGGAGCCGCCCATCACGAGCAGGTCGCCGTGCCCCAGCGCGTACTTGTGCGTCTCGCCGCCACCGCGTGGCCGCAGCAGCAGGGCGCGCGGCGTGCCGACGCTCAGGATCGCGACCATCGTGTCCTCGGTCTGGCCGCGGCCGATCGTGTCGCCGTGCCAGGCCACGCTGTCCCGGCCGTCGCGGTAGTAGCAGAGGCCGGCGGTGGTGAACGGTTCCTTCAGCTCGGCCAGGTAGTGCCTGCTGAGCCGGTCGCGGGCCGTGGTGAGGACGTCGAAGGGCAGGGCGCCGCTGTAGAAGCAGAGCAGGCGCGGCACGTCGACCACGGTGTCGTACATCTGGCGGCGTTCGGCACGCCACGGCACCTCGTCGACCAGCCGGTCGAACAGCGCGTCGGCGCCCGCGAGCCAGCCGGGCTGGACGTCGATCCACGCGCCGTGGCCGAGCTCGGTGCGGCGCGGGGCGAGCGGAGCCAGTTCCGGCTCCGCGTCCAGGTCGAACAGTGATCCCTGGCGCATGGATCGCAGCATAATCGAACACCTGTTCTACGGCATAATGCGATCATGACCGGGGACGAGGAACAGGTCGAAGAGCACGTGCAGGTCCACGAGCAGGGCGTGAACGTGTTCCGCGGGAAGGTGAGCGGCACCGTGGTCCAGCTGGGCGTCGTCCACGGCGATCTCGTCTTTCCCGCGCCGAAGCCCGCTGAGGACTAGGGCTTCAGCACGGCCCACACGGCGTCCGCGACGATCTCGCGCGCCTGGGCCAGGTCGAACACCCCGAGCAGGAACCGGCGCACCGACTCGTGCGCCGGCCCCATCGCGACGGGCTCCAGTGCCCACGGCGGCACCGTGCGCAGCTCGCCGGACGCCATCCGGTCGAGGAACCAGGCCAGCACCGGCGCGAACTCCGCCATCTTGGCGGCCGGGTCGGCGTGGTCCGGTGCGGCGTAGAGGAAGCGCGCCCGGTCCGGGTTCGCCATGACCCAGTCGAGGTAGCTCAGCGTCAGGCCGCGCACCCCCTCGGAGGCCGTCCCGGCCTGCAGGGCGGGCAGCATCGCGGCGACGCAGCGGGCGTAGCTGTCGGCGTAGAGCTGCGCGAACACGCCCGCGCGGCTGCCGAAGTGGTGGTAGATGCTGCCGTTCGACATGCCCGACCGCTCGGTCAGGGCCGCGATCGTGACGGCGTCGAGGCCGCCTTCTCCGACGAGCTGGAGCGCCGCGTCGAGGAGAGACTGTCGTCGGTCGGACACGAGGGTTAGAGTACCGCTCTGGAGCGACGCTCCAGAGAAGGGGAGAAGCAATGGCGCTGTCGATTCCCGGCCTGCTGCGTGATCGTGTCGCACGCACGCCCGACGCCGAGGCGATGCGGTACCGCGACAACGGTGGCTGGGTCTCGCTGACGTGGTCCGAGCTGCAGGAACGGGTGGCCGCGGAGGCGTTCGGGCTGGCCGGGGAGGGCCTGCGCAAGGGCGACCGCGTGGCGTTGATGGGCCGCACGAGCATCGAGTGGATCGTCACCGACCTCGCCGTGCTCGCCGCCGGGGGCGCCACCACGACGATCTACCCGAACAGCACGGCCGCGGAGATCGCGCACGTCATCGGCGACTCCGGTAGCCGGATCGTGGTCGTGGAGACCGACGAGCACGCCGCGATGGTGCCGGACGGCGTCGAGGTGCTGCGGTTCGGCTCGGTGCCCCGGGGTTCGGGCGACTACGAGGCGTTGATCGACGGGCTGGCGCCGGACGACCTGGCGACGTTGATCTACACCTCGGGCACGACCGGCACGCCCAAGGGTGTCGAGCTCACTCACGAGAACTGGCTGACGACGGCGGAGGCCATCGCGTCCCTGGGCATTCTGCAGCCGACGGACCTGCACTTCCTGTGGCTGCCGCTCTCGCACGCGTTCGGCAAGGTGCTGACGATGGCGATGATCGCCGCGGGCGTGCCGACCGCCGTCGACGGCAGCGTCGAGCGGATCGTGGACAACCTCGGCGAGCTGCGGCCGTCGATCGTGGCCGCCGCGCCGCGCATCTTCGAGAAGATCCACGGCCGGATCGTCGCGGGCGCGCGGGAGAAGGGCGGGGTCACCGAGAAGATCTTCCGGTGGGCCGACCGCGACCACGGCCCGGCGACGCGCTGGCTCGCGGATCGCCTGGTGTACCGCAAGCTGCGCGACCGGGTGGGCGGCCGGATCCGCTACTTCGTGTCGGGCTCGGCCCCGCTCGCCCCGGAGATCGCCGAGTTCTTCGAGCGCGCCGGCATCACGATCCTGGAGGGCTACGGGCTCACCGAGTCGTCCGCGGCGACGTTCTTCAACCGGCCGGGCATGATCAAGATCGGCACCGTGGGCCCGCCGATCCCCGGCATGGAGGTCAAGATCGCCGAAGACGGCGAGGTGCTGCTCAGCGGCCCCGGCGTCATGCGCGGCTACCACAACCGGCCGGACGCGACCGCCGAGTCGCTGGTCGACGGCTGGCTGCACACCGGCGACATCGGCGAGCTCGACGACGCGGGCCGGTTGACGATCACCGACCGCAAGAAGGAGCTCATCAAGACCTCGGGCGGCAAGTACGTGGCGCCGACCCGGATCGAAAGCATGATCAACGCGGCGTCGCCGTACATCAGCAACGTGATCGTGCACGGCGACCGGCGCAAGTACTGCGTGGCGCTCGTGACGCTCGACGCGGACACCGCCGGCGGGCTCACCGACGCGGAGGCCGAGGTCGGCAACGCGATCAAGACGGTCAACGCCCAGCTGGCGCGGCACGAGACGATCAAGCGGTTCGCGGTGCTGGAGCACGACTTCAGCGTCGAGGACGGGTTGCTGACCGCGTCGCTGAAGCCGCGCCGCCGCGAGATCGAGCGGCGCTACGCCGAGGTTCTCGACGGCCTGTACTGATCAGGCCGGCGGGGTGTGGAGGCGGTTGCCCGCGGCTCGGGTCGGTGCTGGTGAAGTACGTCCTGGCCGCGACCGAGATCTCGGCGCGCGTCAGGTAGCCGCTGCCGGCGGTGTCGAGCAGGCGGAACGACTCCTGGGCGACGGCCGGCGGAGTGCCGTAGCCACCCTGCGGCCAGCCAGTCGTCCAGGCTCAGCCTGCCGTCGCCGTCCTCGTCGCTGATCGCGAGCAGTGTGTCGGTGGCCGGCCTGGAAGATCGCGTCGTAGCCGCCGCCCGCGGCGAGAACCGCCGTGCCCGCAGCGACCTCGTCGCGGGAAACGCGGCCGCCTTCGAGTTGGGCGGCCGGGCGGGATCCCGTGCCGGAACGCCGCGAACCGCCCGCCGACGGAAGTGGCGGGCGGTTCGCTCGACCTTCGGTCAGCGGCGGCGGCGCGGTTCGTCGTCGCGCTCGACCTCGGCGCGTTCCTTGCGCACCTCGCCCTTGACGTCCCGCTGCTCGGTGACCGAGTCCTTCTCCAGCCGGACCCGCTCCACCGCCTCCGTGCGCTTCTGCACCACCGGTTCCTCGCGGTGCAGGGTGACCTCCGCCTGCTCGTCGGCGAACGGCTTGCCCGGCTTGCCCTGGGCGGGCTCGCGGACGACCCGGACCTCCTCGTGCGTCACCGGCACGGTGATGTTGCGCTGCTCGGTGACCGTGTGCTTGACCAGCCGCACCCGGCCCGCCTCGACGTTGCGGGTGTCGACGTCGAGCTTCTCCTCGGAGAGGGTGACCTCTGCGGAGTCGTTCCTGCCGTGCCTGCCGTCCCGGCCGCCGCCGAGCCGGTCGTGCTCACCGGTCTTGGCCTGCGGGATCATCCCGTAGTGCCGGTAGAGCGCCTGCTGCTCCTCGTCCGACATGTGGTCGTCCGAGGGGCGCACGCTCGGCGCGTCCTTCACCTGCTCCTTGCTGACGGGAACGGTGATCGCGCCACCCGCCACCTGGCCCTGCTGGATCGGGACGAAGCTCTCCTTCATCCCGAACAGTCCGGTGTGGACCTCGGCCCACATGGGCGCGCCAGTGCCGTCTTCGAGCCAGACCTGCTTGACCGAACCGATCTTCTCGCCCCGGTTGTCGATCACGTCGCAGTCGTACAGGGCCTCAACGTGCGCCTGGTCGATCATCGTCTTCGTCCCTCCGCCTTGGCTGTCTGTTCGTGCAGGCCAAGTACCCACCTCGGCGGGCGGATCGCGGGTCACCCACCGACCGGGTGACCCGCGCTCGCCTGGCAGTTCAGCCAAGTGGGGGACCTAATCGCAGACGGCTCCGCGCGAGGCCGAGCCGACCAGCTTGGCGTACTTGGCGAGCACGCCGCGCTGGTAGCGCGGAGGCAGCGGCGCCCAGCCCTCGCGGCGGCTGTCGAGGTCCGCGTCCACGTCGAGCGTCCCGGAAGCGACGTTCAGCGTGATCTGGTCGCCGTCGCGCACGAACGCGATGGGACCGCCGTCGACGGCCTCCGGTGCCACGTGCCCGACGCACAGGCCCGTCGTGCCGCCGGAGAACCGGCCGTCGGTGAGCAGCAGGACGTCCTTGCCGAGGCCCGCGCCCTTGATCGCCGCGGTGATCGCGAGCATCTCGCGCATGCCCGGCCCGCCCTTGGGGCCCTCGTAGCGGATGACCACGACGTCGCCCGCGGTGATGGTGCCGTCCTCCAGGGCGTCCATGGCGGCGCGCTCGCGGTCGAACACGCGGGCGGTGCCGGTGAAGACGTCCGAGTCGAAGCCCGCCGACTTGACCACGGCGCCTTCCGGGGCGAGCGAGCCCTTCAGGATCGTGATGCCGCCGGTGTGGTGGATGGGCTTGTCGAGCGCGCGCAGCACGAGGCCGTCCGGGTCGGGCGGGTTGATGTCGGCGAGGTTCTCGGCGACCGTGCGGCCGGTGACGGTGAGGCAGTCGCCGTGCAGCAGACCGGCGTCGAGCAGCGCCTTCATCACCACGGGCACGCCGCCGATGCGGTCGACGTCCGTCATGACGTGCCGGCCGAACGGCTTCACGTCGGCCAGGTGCGGCACGCGCGCGCCGATGCGGCTGAAGTCGTCCAGCGACAGCTCGACGCCGGCCTCGTGCGCGATGGCGAGCAGGTGCAGCACCGCGTTCGTGGAGCCGCCGAACGCCATCACGACGGCGATCGCGTTCTCGAACGCCTCGCGCGTCATGATCTGCCGCGCCGTGATGCCCTTGCGGAGCATCTCGACCACGGCCTGGCCGGAGCGGCGCGCGAACCCGTCGCGGCGCCGGTCGGTGGCCGGGGGAGCGGCGCTGCCGGGCAGCGACATGCCCAGCGCCTCGGCCGCGCTCGCCATGGTGTTCGCGGTGTACATGCCACCGCACGCGCCCTCGCCGGGGCAGATCGCGCGTTCGATCAGATCGACGTCCTCACGGCTCATCAGGCCGCGCGAGCAGGCCCCGACGGCCTCGAACGCGTCGATGATCGTGACTTCCTTCTCGGTGCCGTCGGTCAGCGTGACCCGGCCCGGCAGGATCGACCCCGCGTAGAGGAACACGCTGGCCAGGTCGAGCCGTGCCGCCGCCATCAGCATGCCGGGCAACGACTTGTCGCACCCCGCGAGCAGCACCGAGCCGTCGAGGCGCTCAGCCTGCATGACGGTCTCGACGCTGTCGGCGATCACCTCGCGGGAGACCAGCGAGAAGTGCATGCCCTCGTGGCCCATGGAGATGCCGTCTGACACGGAGATCGTGCCGAACTCCAGCGGGTAGCCGCCGGCCGCGTGCACGCCGTCCTTCGACGCCTTCGCGAGCCGGTCCAGCGACAGGTTGCACGGGGTGATCTCGTTCCACGACGAGGCCACGCCGATCTGCGGCTTCTCCCAGTCCTCGTCGCCCATGCCGACGGCCCGGAGCATGCCGCGCGCGGCGGTGCGCTCCAGGCCGTCGGTCACGTCGCGGCTGCGTGGCTTCACGTCCGGTGTATCGGTCATGAGCGCACGCTAGTCGGTCCTACGACGGGTTGGCTGCGTGAGTCAGCGTCTCCCAGGCGATGAACAGGTTGTCGGTCCCGTGTGGACGCTTCGACTCGGTGTAGAGCTTGGTGTTCGCCATCGCGACGCCCAGCCGGGTGTTCAGGGCGTTGAAGCTGACCTCCGGCGTCGGCCCGAGCTCACGGCTGTAGGAACCGCCGCACAGCCACGACGGCACGGGTTCGCCGTTCTGGTACTTGGTGTGCAGGCCCCACGCGTGCCGCATGCGGTCCTTGATCTCGCCCCAGATGTCCTGGCCCTGGTGCCGCGCGGTCTCCGCGAGGTGCGAGGCGGCGGAGAGCCCGTACGCCGTGTGGGCGAAGTCCCGGCAGGTCTCCTGGGTGAGGCCGTCGACGAACGTGGACTGGTTGTGCCAGTACGAGATGATCTCGGCCCTGGTGTCGATGCCGCTGCCCGGCGGCGTCTTCGGCAGCGCCCCGTCGGTGGTCAGGTAGATGAACGCCTGGATGCGCGTCCGGAAGATGCTCACGGCCTTGTCGTAGGCCGCGCGGTCCTCCAGGAACACGGCGATGCCGATCGACGCCTCCATCATGCTGAGTTCCCAGTTGCCGTTGGTGTTCGCGCGGCCGTTCTGGATCTCGGGCAGGTAGACGGTGCGCAGCATCGTGGCGAACCGGGCGCTGCCCGGCCACGTGCCGTAGACGTGCTTCATGATCTCGGCGGCCTTGGGCCAGCTGCTGGCCGACCACGCGGTCTGCAGCGGCGCGTTCGAGTTGGTGTGGTCGCGGATCGTGGCGGACCAGGCGTCCATGATCTGGATGGCCTTGGTCGCGTACCTGACGTCGCGGGTGACGTACCAGGCCAGGGACAGCGTGTAGGCGGCGAGCGCGTCCTCGCGTTCGTCGGTGCAGCCGTTGTTGGGGTTGCTGACCGGGCCGCACTCCACGACGGCGCGAGGCTTCGGCGTGCGGTTCAGGTCGGCGTACTTCGACGCCATCATGCGGTCGTAGGCGGTCTTCCACGGCTGGGCGCCGGCCAGGACCTTGGTGCGCATGAAGTCGAGCTGTGGCCGGGAGACCACGACTCCCGGATGGACGAACGTCGCCGGTGCCGCCTGGGCGGTGACCGGGACCAGCAGCGAGGCGAGCAGGGCGATCAAGACCGTGCAGGAACGGGTGACCATGCGGCCAGTGTTAGTGGTCTATACCTTTCTGGTCAATCATTCCGGAACAAGGTTCACGGTGGTGAACGAAGCCGAGCCGCACAACGAGAATCCCCCGGTGCGCGGGAGGGGCACCGGGGGACTTCGCCTGTCTGAACTGCGTGGTCAAAGCGTCACTCGCGGCACTTCTTGCCGGTGTTGACGCAGTTGACGAGGCGGTTCATGATCTTCTGCGACATCACGTTCGCGAAGTCGTCGTGGTCGGTGAGCGGGTTGTGCTCCTCCTCCGGGAAGGAGTCGACCAGGTAGCGACCTTCCTTCTGGACGTCGAGCGGGATGTTGTAGGTCAGGGAGATGCGCAGCTGCGGAACGGCCTTGAAGCCCTGCTTGCACTTGCCGTTCTGGTCGGGGAACACGATGTGGTCGCGGTGGTTCGCGGAGTCGATGTTCTTGCCGTCCCAGCAGCTCGGGAAGTCGTGCACGCGCTTGACCTTCGAGCCCTGCGGGCAGATCGGGTACTTGTCCATCAGGACCTTGTCCTCGAAGCCCGTGCAGGTCCAGGACGCCTTGGCGTTCTTCGGGCCGTTCTGGCCGGCCTTGGCGTCACCGTAGAGAACGCGGAGGAACTTCGGCATCGCGACGACCTTGCCGGTCGGGCTGCCGCGGAACGTCAGGTCGACGACGGCCGGACGCTGGATCTCGCCCTCGTTGCCCTCGAGCTCGTTGTTCGCGTTCTCCTCGGGGTTGTTCTGGTTCTTCTTGTCCTCGGTGCCCTCGGCCTGCGCGGCCTCGGCGTTCTCGCCGCCGTTGTCGAGACCCTCCTCGCCCGCGGCCTTGTCCTTCACCGCACACGCGGCGGCCGGGTTCAGGTCGGGAGCCTGCTTGCCCTGGCGGCTGAACGCCAGCATCATCCGGTTCAGGATCGCGGCGCGCTTCTCGCGCGTCGGGCCGACGATGATGTTGTCGCGGTCCTGGGCCTTGACCTGCTCGAGCCTCTTCTCGGCCTCGGCGGTCACCTTCTCGATGTTCTCGAGCTCGCGGTCGATCTCCGCCTGGGCCGCGTCCGGCACGTCCTCGGGCAGCAGCGACGCGACGTCGGGGCACTCGAGCTGGGCGGCTTCCTTGGCCGCCTTGTCCTTGTCCTGCTGGGCCTTGTCGTCCTTCTTCGGCGGGGCCTGCTCCGCGGGCGGTGCGGCCTCCTCCGGCTCCTCGTCGGTGATGCGGACGACCGGCCAGAAGTAGGCGGACTTGTCACCGTTCTTGCAGGTCGTGCCCGCTGCCTGCAGCGACTTGTTGTTGGAGTCCGCGTTCGTCGAGAGGTTGCCGACGTAGTCGTGCAGGTGCTGAGCACCGTTGCGGACACCAGGCTGCGCGATGAAGTTGTCCGGGTTGAAGTGCCCGTTCTCGTTCCGGCCGCAGTCGACGGTGAACGTGCCTGTGGTGGCGTCGTTCTCCGGCTTTGGTTTCTTGACGTTCGGCTTCACCTTGGTGATGTCGACGAACAAGCTCTTGTCCGGACCGTCGGCGAGCGCGGCGCCATCAGAAGAACTGATGGCCACCACCGCGGCACCGCCCGCGACCACGGCCATCGCCGCCGCGGCGGCGGTGAGCCAGATCGTGGATTTCCTCCGGTGAATAGCCATTTGCCACCTCGTGGTAGTCCGATAAAACGGCATGGTGAAGCTGACGGCGGTATGGGGCCGCTATCTTCTGGATGAACCTGGGTGTGCTGTTTTGATTAGTACGAACGAGATTTCCGCCGTGACTTTTTCGACCGGGATATCATTCGCATCCCCACCAGCGCGAGCGCGAGCACCCCGATGGCGCCGAAGAAGACGCCGTTGTTGTCCCCGAACACGCCTTGCTCGGCGGTGCGGGTGAACCTGGTGCCCTGCGGCACGGTCGGGATCACGCCGTCGGTCGGGTTGGCCGACTGCTCGGCCGCCTGGTCGCCCGTCGGTTCCGGGGTCCCGGAATCGCCGGCGGGCGGGGGAGGCGCGAGCGGCTGGGGCGATTCCAGTCCGGCGAAGTCGACGCGACCGGTCTCCTCGAGCACCTTCATGTGGTCGAAGACGGTGATCATCGCTTGCGTGGAAAGGATGCGGATGAGCTCGTTCTTGGTACCGGCCCGGATCTGCGCGGCGTAGGCGTAGACCTTGCCGTGCGCCGCGCGGAGCCGGTTGGCGAAGACGGCGTCGAACTCGTCGCCGTTCGCCGCGTCCATCTCGGCGAGGAAGCCCTTCTGCTCGTCCGAGGCCTCCGTGGGCAACGTGTGGCCGAGCAGAACGCCCGCCCGGTTCACCACGTTGTCCAGGAGCGTGTGCCCCTCGATGAGGTGCTTGCAGGCCTCTTGGATCTTGGGCTGGTCTGCCCGCTTGGCCTTGCCCTTCTCGCCCGCGGGCTTCTCCCACAACCCGGCCTGCTTGACGCGGTTCATGAAGTCCCGGTCGGCCGGTCCGAGGGGCCCCCACTGCGTCTGGACGATCTCGTCACCCTTGCCGCCGCTGTCCGGCGGCGGCGTGGAGATGGGGGTGGACGGCGTCGAGGGCTGCCCCGCAGCGGTTCCGGTGTTCAGGAGCACCGCCAGCGCACAGCCTGCCAGCGCGACCATCAGTCGCGTCGGTTTCGCCAAGTCCATGGGGAGTCGCACGAACGGGAATACGGCCAGGAATGGGAAGCCGCCTCAGTTCGAGACGTCGCCGTTACCGAAACGTTATCGAAGCGGCCGCAACCCCCGCGGCGTCTGCTCCGAATGCCCGTCATAGGGTCGTGAGCATGAGCAAGCGTTTTGTGGCGTTGGGGGACTCGTTCACCGAAGGTGTGGGCGACGAAGACGCTGGTCGTCCGAACGGTGTGCGGGGCTGGGCGGATCGCGTCGCCGACGTGCTGGGGGCGGCGGACCCCGAGTTCACCTACGCGAACCTGGCCGTGCGCGGCCGGCTGCTGCCGCAGGTGCTCGGCGAGCAGCTCGAACGCGCGCTGGCGATGAAGCCGGACCTGGTCTCGCTCTACGCGGGCGGCAACGACCTCATGCGGCCCAAGGTGGACATCGACGCGTTGATGCGCCGCTACCGCGCGGCCGTCGCGCGCCTGACCAACGCGGGCGCGCGCGTGATCCTCTTCACCGGCGTCGACGGTGGTGACGACCCGGTGTTCCGCAAGATGCGTGGTCGCGTGGCCATCTACAACGAGCACGTGCGCGCGATCGCCGCCGAACACGCGTGCGTGCTGGGCGACATGTGGAACATGCGTCAGCTGCGCGACCGCCGCATGTGGTCGCCGGACCGGCTGCACCTCAACTCGGCCGGGCACGCCGAGGTCGCGATCTCCGTTCTCGACGCCCTCGGTGTCCCGCACTCGCTGGAGCGGACCGTGCTGGGCATGGCCCCGCTGGTCGACCGCCGCGTCCGGCGCGCGGAGGACTGGAAGTGGGCGCGCGAGCACGTAGTGCCGTGGGTGATGCGGCGAGTGCGCGGCGAGTCGTCCGGTGACGTGATCCGGCCGCGCCGTCCGGAACTGCTGCCGCCGTCGTAAGTAGAACGTGTTCCTTGACGCGGTCGCCCATAACGAGGTGACCGCTTTTTGGTGACGGATTTCCAGGCGATTGTTTGCATGTAGAACGCGTTCTAGAAGCTGCGTAGACCTGGATGGATGCAGAGCTCTAGCGTCAGTGCGCATGCGTCGCAGGACCGCTCTGATCGCACTGACGATCTGCGCGTTGATCGCCGGGTGCGGAAGCAGGCTCACCGACGACCAGCGCGCAGCGCTCGTCGTGCCGCAGGGAGGGTCGGCCGGCACCCAGGACGGTGCGGTGACCGGCGAGGACGGTGTGGTCTCCGAAGGCACCGCGGAGCAACCGGGTGCCGCGAACCCGCAGCAGCCCGACAAGTTGCCGAACCCGCCCGGCAGCATCGCGGGCGGCTGCCAGGGCACCGGCGGCGCCACGGACAAGGGCGTCACGGCCGGCGAGATCACGATCGCCAACATCTCCGACATCAGCGGCCCGGTGCCCGGCATCTTCCAGTCGGCCCAGCAGGCCACCAAGGCGTTCGTCGAGTACTTCAACGCCACTCAGGGCTCGGTGTGCGGGCGCAAGCTCAAGCTCGTCTCGTTCGACTCCCGCACCGACAGCGGAGGCGACCAGCAGGCCACCTCCCAGGCCTGCGAACAGGCTTTCGCGCTGGTCGGCTCGATGTCGGCGTTCGACCAGGGCGGTGGACCCGCGGCGGCCGGCTGCGGGATACCGGACCTGCGGGCCTCGACCGTCACGGCACAACGCCAGCGCACGCCCGTGAGCTTCGGTGTGGCGTCGAACGTCGTGAACCTCGTGTCCTCGG
This sequence comes from Lentzea sp. NPDC051208, assembly GCF_040682435.1. Taxonomy (NCBI): domain Bacteria; kingdom Bacillati; phylum Actinomycetota; class Actinomycetes; order Pseudonocardiales; family Pseudonocardiaceae; genus Lentzea; species Lentzea sp. NPDC051208. The sequence continues at coordinate 111,692 of NZ_JBFBAW010000012.1, forward strand.
CCGGTCCCGACCTGGTCAAGTCGAGCTTCCCCGGCGGCATCGGTGCCGCGGCCTACCTGTACCTCAACGCCGACGCGAGCGCGCAGAACGCCCGCAGCATGCAGAAGGCGGCCGAGGCGCGCGGGATCAGGTTCGTCTACTCGCAGGCCATCGACATCACCGACGTCAACTACGCGCCGTACGTGGCGAAGCTCAAGGAGACCGGCACCAAGATCGTGTACTGGATCGGCTCGGCGCAGTACGCGGTGCGGTTGCAGCAGGCCATGCGGCAACAGGGGTACACGCCGGAGGCGTTCATCACGGACCCGTCCGCGTACGACCCGCAGTACGTCAAGCAGGGCGGTGCGGCGGTCGACGGGACCGTGGTCTACACGAACGGCGCGCTGTTCGAGGAGTCGAACGCCCAGGTGGCGCTGTACAAGCAATGGCTGGGACGGGTGGCGCCGGGTGCCGCGCCCTCCTACTTCGGGATGTTCGCCTGGGCGGCGGCCCGGTTGTTCGTGACCACGGCTGCGAAGGTCGGGCCGCAGCTGACGCGCAAGGCGATGATCGAGGCGGTGCGCGGGGTGCACGACTTCACCGCCGAGGGCATGGTCGCGCCGCAGGACGTCGGCGGGAAGCGGACTTCGGCCTGCATGACGCTGGTGCGGCTGAAGGGCGGGACGTGGTCGCGGCTGGCCCCGGCGTCCGGGTACTCGTGCGGCACGTTGATCGACACGGGGGTGGGCGGATGACCGCCCTCCTCGCCTACACGATCTTCGGTCTCGTCACCGGTGGCGCGTACGCCGTCGTCGCCGGCGGCCTCGTGCTGACCTACAGCACGTCCAAGGTCTTCAACGTCGGCCACGGCGCGATCGGCATGGTCATGGCGTTCCTCTACTGGGAACTCGCCGAGAACCGCGGCCTGCCCCAGTGGCTCGCGCTGCTGCTCGTGGTCGGTGTGTGCGCGCCGCTGTTCGGGCTGGTGGTCGAGCGGTTCGTCATGCGGCGGCTCGCGGGGGCGCCGGTCGGGATCACGCTGGTGGCCGGGGTCGGGTTGCTGGTCGGGCTGATCGGGGTGGCGCAGGTCCTGTGGCCGCCGCAGGCGCGTCCGGTGCGGCCGTTCCTCGACCAGCTCGGCATCCACGTCGGGCAGTCGTTCGTCAGCGGGCACGACCTGGTGACGCTGGCCTGCGCGGTGCTCGTCGCGGGCGGGCTGTACGCGCTGCTGAACCGGACGCGGACCGGGCTCGCGATGCGGGCCTGCGTCGACGCGCCGGAGCTGGCCGCGCTCTACGGGACGCGGCCGACCAGGCTGTCCGCGCTGAGCTGGGCGATCGGGTCGGCGCTGGCGGCGCTGGGCGGGATCCTGCTCACGCCGGTCGTGCAGCTCGACTACGTGACGATGACGTTGCTCGTGATCACCGCGTACACGGCCGCGCTGGTGGGGCGGCTGCGGAGTCTGCCGTGGACGTTCGCCGGCGCGCTCGGGCTGGGGCTGGTGCAGTCGTACGCGGTGGCGTACCTGCCGTCGTCGCCGTTCTGGATCTCCTTCCGGGCGGCGATTCCGGCCCTTCTGCTGTTCGTGGTGCTGCTCGCGATGCCGCAGTCGCCGCTGCGGATCGGTGGTGTCCAGGGATCGCGTGGTGTCGCCGTGCCGACCGCGCTGACGACCGGTGTGGCCGCCGGGCTGTTCGCGGGTGTGGTCGTCGTGCTGGCGTTGCTGGTGGACCCGGTGGTGGCCGGGCAGCTCGCGCTGGCGCTGGTGTTCGGGATCGTGCTGCTGTCGATGGTGCTGCTCACCGGGTACGGCGGTGTGGTGTCGCTGGGGCAGTTCACGTTCGTCGGCGTGGGCGCGGTGACGGTGGCGCGGCTCGGCAGCCCGTCGCCCGTGACGTTGCTGATCGGCGCCGGAGTCGCGGCGGTGGTCGGGGCGGTGATCGCGCTGACGGCGTTGCGGGTCAGCGGGCTGTACCTGGCGCTGGCGACGCTGGGGTTCGCGCAGCTCATGGACAAGCTTGTGCTGCAGTCGCCGATCGCGTTCGGCGTGCGGGGCAGCCTGCAGGTGCCGAAGCTGGTCGAGTCGGCGACCGCTCAGCTGCTGCTGGCCGCGGCCGTCTTCCTCCTGGTCGGCGTCGGTGTGCTGGCCGTCAGGAGAGGACGGCTCGGGCGGCGGATGATCGCGGTCAAGGACAGCTCGGCGGCGTGCGCGACGCTCGGGCTGAACGTGCGCTGGATCCGGGTCTGGGTGTTCTCCCTGTCTGCGGCGATCGCGGGGCTGGCGGGCGGGTTGTTCGCGCAGCTGCGGGAGACCGTCGCGGCGAGCGACTTCCAGCTGTTCAACAACCTGCCCCTGCTGCTGTTCGCGGTGATCGCGGGCGTGACGTCGGTGTCGGGGGCGTTGCTCGGCGGGGTGCTGCTGATGCTGCTCCCCGTGCTGCAGAGCGGTTTCCCGGCGTTCGCGGGAGTGGCGGTCGTGCTGCTCGGCGTGGCGGCGGCCGGGCTCGCGCGCGATCCCAACGGGCTGGTCAGCTGGGGTTTCCGGGCCTGGTCCCGGCGGCGCGCATGAGCACGTTGCGGGTGGAGGGCGTGACGGTCCGCTTCGGCGAGGTGACCGCGGTCGACGACGTGTCGGTGACCGTCGAACCCGGCGTCACCGGGTTGATCGGACCGAACGGGGCGGGCAAGACGACGTTGTTCGACGTGATCAGCGGGCTGCGCAAGCCGACGGCCGGACGGGTGCTGCTCGACGGCGAGGACATCACCACCAGAGGGCCGCACCAGCGGTCGAGGCTCGGTGTCGCGCGGACGTTCCAGCGGCTGGAGGTCTTCGGGTCGCTGACGGTCTGGGAGAACGTCGTGGTGGCGCTGGAAAGCCGCCGCAGGCCCGCGAAGCTGGCCCAGGAGCTGCTGGCACGGGTCGGGATCGCGGAGTTCGCGGGCAACCAGGCCGACACCGTCCCGACCGGTGCCGCGCGCCTGCTGGAACTGGCTCGCGCGCTCGCCACCGATCCACGCCTCCTGCTGCTGGACGAACCGTCGTCCGGCCTCGACCGGGCGGAGACCGACGCGTTCGGGGAGCTGCTGCGGCAACTGAGCGCGGAGGGCCGCTCGGTCGTGCTGGTCGAGCACGACATGGACCTCGTGATGGGCTACTGCGACCACGTGCACGTGCTGAACCTGGGACGGCTGCTGGTCTCCGGCACACCGGACGTCGTCCGCGCGCACGAGGGTGTCCGGGAGGCGTACCTCGGATGATCGACCTGACGGACGTCCACGCCGGCTACGGCCGGATCGAGGTGCTGCGCGGGGTGTCGCTGAACGTGCCGCGCGGCACCGTCACCGCGTTGCTCGGCCCGAACGGCGCCGGCAAGTCCACCCTGGTCAAGGTCCTCAGTGGACAGATCAGGGCCACCTCCGGCCACGTCCACCTGGGCGGGGTGCACGTCAACGACGCCGCGCCGGACGAGCTCGCCCGCGCCGGCCTGTGCACGATCCCGGAGGGCCGCGCGATCTTCCCGAACCTGACCGTGGCGGAGAACCTGAGGCTGATGCGCGGGGACGCCGAGCTGGTCTACCAGCGTTTCCCGAAGCTCAAGGCGCGCCGCGGGCAGCTCGCGGGCTCGATGTCCGGCGGCGAGCAGCAGATGCTCGCGTTCTCCCGCGCGCTGGTCACCGACCCGGCCGTGCTCGTGATCGACGAGCTCTCGATGGGCCTCGCCCCGGTGATCGTCGCCGAGCTGTACGAGGTCGTGGGGGAGCTGGCGCGGTCCGGCGTCACGATGCTGATCGTCGAGCAGTTCGCCGAGACCGCATCGGCCGTCGCCGACCAGGTCGTCGTGATGACGCACGGCGAGATCTCCGCGGACAACGACCTGGCCACCGTCTACTTCGGAGGGACGTCATGAGGTACGCGCTCGTCCTGCTGCTCCTCCTGCTGTCCCCGGCACCCGCCGCGAGGGCGGACATCGGCGGGTTCACGCTGACCGCCCACGCCGCGCCGGTGTCCGTGCTGCTGCACACCGACCTGATCCCGGTGCCGGCCGAACCGCAGGGCGAGGCGCACCTCTCCTACACCCGGACGGAACTGGGCTCCGGCCCGATCGGCCGCTCGGTCGCCAGCTCGCTGTGGCCGGGCGCGGCCGTCGGCACCGGCCTGCCGCAGCTGCTCGGCTTCGCCTACCCGGTGCAGGCCAACGCCGCCTACCCCGGCGGCCCGGCGGATGAGTCCCAGCCGGGCATGAAGGCCACCGCGGGAGCCGCGAAAGCCGAGTCCTACGCGGGTGCGAAGCAGGAGGTGCCGTTCCTGCTGACCGCCGACGGCCTGTCGTCGAGCAGCGTCAGTTCGGCGGGCGCGTCCGAGGCCCGCTCGACCGCCGTCACGTCCGCGCAGACGATCACGCTGCTGGCCGGCCTGGTCGTGCTGTCGGGCGTGAAGTTCGAGTCCGTCGCCGTCAGCGACGGCAGCAAGGGCAGCGGCACGAGCACGTTCTCGATCGCCGAGTTCACCGTGCTGGGCCAGAAGTTCCCGGTCAAGGCCCCGGACGCGCCACCGGACGGACTGCTGAAGGCGTTGGAACCGCTGGGGATCACCCTCACCTGGCCCACGGCCGCGACGAAGCTCGAAGGCACCGCGGCGACGTCCACCAGCCGCGGTCTCACCCTGACCGTCGACGTGCTGGCGTTGCGCACCAGGCTCGGCCTCGGCGGAATCCTGGACGGCGTCCTGGCCCCGTTGCTGCCCAAGGAACTCGTGCCGCTGCTCAACCCGCTGCGCAAGATGGTGGTCGTCGTGGGCGACACCGAGGCCGCCGCAAACGCTTCCGCCTCAGGGGCTTCGACACCGCCGGACGCACCGGCCCCGATCGTGCCCGTGGTGCCGCCCGCGGCCGACGCGCCACCGCCGGCCCTGGGCTCGCCTCCGGTCGCGGGCGTGACCCCACCGTCGAAGCCGGTCACGCCGGTCGCCTCCGCCCGCACCAGGCCCCGTTCCCTGCTCGACTTCCCCGGCGTACCGGCACTGCTCGTGCTCACCGGTCTCGGGGTCGCCGCGGCGGGAGCGTTCGGCATGAAGTCGTTCGGCACCTTCCTGCTGGGCGGCGGTCCCTGTCCCTCCGGGCACCCGACCGGTGTCCCCGACCTCCGCAACGGGTGAGCGATGACGATCCAGGACCGGCGCCGCGCCCGGATGCGCAGCGGGCTCGGACTCGTGGGCACGATGCTGATGACGGCGGGGATCGCGGCGATCCTGTTCGCCTGGTGGGGCGTCGCGCACACCGGGTACACGTTCGAGCAGATCCCGTACGTCGTGTCGGGCGGGATCCTCGGCGTCGGGCTGATCGGGGTCGGCGGGTTCCTCTACTTCGGGTCGTGGCTGACGAAGCTCGTGGAGGAGCAGCGGCAGACGACCTACGCGCTGCTGCAGCTGCTGGAGGAGCGGGACCGCGATCGGGCAGAGCGCGATCGCGAACGAACGGAGCGCACCAGCGTGCTGTGAGGGCGTAGGCGGGCAGCGGCACGTTGGCGCTCCTGCGCGAGGTCTGCCGCAGCAGTTCCTCAGCGCATGTCGATGCGTCGGCGCGACATCGGTACCGACCACTGTCCCGTTCGGACCTGCGGCCAGTTCGGGACGGTATGCGGTCTGGGTGACCTGGATGTCCGAACCATGTGCCGAAGCGGCCATCAGCGAGGCGATCTCTCGGGCGTTCATCGCGTCGCAGGATGAGAGAGCGTTCTCATCACCGCATCCGATTGGCGGTGTTCACACCCTTGAACCATTGGTTTAGACCAGTTAACGTGCCCTGCATCACGTACCCCCTGCACGTGAACGGAGCACCATGAAGAAATTTCGCTGGCAGATCCTGACCCTCGGTCTGGCCCTGGCCACCGTGGTCGGAGGCGTTGCCGCCGCGCCCGCGAGCGGCGCGTCGGGCGTGACGGCGGCGTTCACCAAGACCTCGGACTGGGGCACCGGCTACGAGGCCAAGTACACGATCTCCAACAGCGGCGGGTCCGCGCTCTCGTCGTGGACCGTCGAGTTCACGCTGCCGAGCGGGCAGTCGATCGCGTCGCTGTGGGACGGCAGCTACGGCGCCAACGGTCAGAACATCACCGTCCGCAACACCTGGAACGGCAGCGTTCCCGTCGGCGGCTCGGTGAGCTTCGGCTTCACCGTCAAGGGTTCCGGCGGCAGCCCGTCCGGCTGCAAGGTCAACGGCGGTTCTTGCGACGGCACCGGCAACCCGCCGACGACGACCACGACCACCACGCCGACGACGTCGAACCCGCCGGTGCCCGGCACCGGCCGCGGCGCGCCCTACCTGTACCTGGGCTGGGGCAACCCGCAGAGCGCGACGGAGGTCATGAGCCGGACCGGCGTCAAGTGGTTCACCCTCGCGTTCGTCCTGTCCAGCGGCGGGTGCACCCCGTCGTGGGACGGCCAGCGCCCGCTGACCGGTGGCGCCGACCAGCAGGCGATCAACGCCATCCGCGCGGCCGGCGGTGACATCGTGCCGTCGTTCGGTGGCTGGAGCGGCAACAAGCTGGGCCCGAACTGCTCGACCCCCGAGGCGCTGGCCGGCGCGTACCAGCAGGTCATCAACGCCTACGGGCTCAAGGCCATCGACATCGACATCGAGAACACCGACGAGTTCGAGAACACCGTCGTGGCCGACCGGATCGTCAACGCTCTGCGGATCGTCAAGCAGAACAACCCGGGCATCCAGACGATCGTCACGTTCGGCACCTCGACCACGGGCCCGAACTTCTACGGCGCCCGGCTGATCGACCAGGCCAAGGCGCTGAACGCGAACATCGACGTGTTCACGATCATGCCGTTCGACTTCAACAGCTCCAACATCCGCACCGACACGATCAACGCGGCCACGGGGCTGAAGAACAAGCTCAAGTCGACCTTCGGCTGGAGCGACGCCGAGGCGTTCAAGCACGTCGGCATCTCGGGCATGAACGGCCTGTCGGACCACCTCGAGCTGACCACGGCCGACGACTGGACCGCGATCCGCGACTGGTCGAAGGCCAACGGCCTCGGGCGACTGGCCTTCTGGTCGGTCAACCGCGACCGCGGTGGCTGCGACGGCCAGGTGTCCGCGAGCTGCTCCGGCATCCCGCAGTCCGAGCTGGAGTTCACGAAGATCACCGCCGGCTTCTAGCCGACCACGGGCCGTCAGCGTCGTTTAATCGGTGGCGCTGACGGCCTAGTCTTGTGCCATGCGACGACGACATTGATCTTCAACTGATCTTTCCCGGACCGCGACGGCGTGGGCGTGGTGTTCGCACCTCATCCCGATCTACGCGCTGTACGCGTTGCTCTTCGCCGACAGCGGGCTGTCGGACGCCTCCATCTCGGTGCTGCTCGCGATCTGGTCGCTGACCTCGGTCGTGTTCGAGGTGCCGTCCGGTGCGCTCGCGGACCGCTTCTCCCGGCGCGGCTGTCTGATCGCCTCCGGTGTGCTGCAGGCCTTCGGGTACGCGGCCTGGGTGCTGTTCCCGTCGTTCTGGGGATTCGCGGCCGGCTTCGTGCTGTGGGGCCTGGGCGGGACGCTGCAGTCCGGTGCCTTCGAGGCCCTGCTCTACGACGGGCTCGCGGCCAACGGCGACGAGGACCGGTACGGACCGCTCAACGCCCGCGTCGACACCATCGAGCTGATCGCCCAGGTGCCGGTCGCGGTCATCGCCACCGCGTTGTTCTCGTTCGGTGGCTACCAGCTGGCCGGCTGGGCGTCGGTCGCGATGTGCCTCGCGTCGTCCGTGATCGCGTCGCGGTTCCCCGAACCTGAACGCGGCGACGAGGACGACGACGAACTCGGGTACCTCGCGACGCTGAAGACCGGCCTGCGCGCGTCCGTGCCGATCAAACGTGCTGTGCTCGCGGTGGCTCTGGTGTACGCGATCGACGCGTTCGAGGAGTACTTCACGCTGCTGGCGCAGGACTGGGACGTGCCGACGGTGTGGGTGCCGATGGCGACGATAGGCGTGCCGTTGATGGGGGCCGCCGGCGCCTCGCTCGGCGGCCGGTTGCCGTTCCGCGGCTGGGTGCTGTTCGCCTCGGGTGCGGTGCTGATCGCGGCGGCACTGCTGGCCGTGCCGCTCGCGATCGTCCTGTTGGGACTGTTCTACGGCCTCTACCGGTTCGTGCTCGTGCACGTGGAGACCGAGCTCCAGCACCGGATCTCCTCCGATGCCCGTGCCACGGTCACGTCCGTGGCCGCGATCGGCTCGGAGTTCGTGGCGTTCGCGATCTACGGACTGTGGGTGCTGGGCTCGGCCGTTGCCATCGGCGTGATGGTTCTGGTGGTGGCGGTGGTGATCCGGCGCCGATGAGCCTCAGCGGGGGAGTGTGCGGCGAGGGCGTCGGTCATCGATGCCCTCGCGGTAGTCCTCGATCGCGAGCGCCACGTCGAACGCCGTCCGCGCCTTCTCCAGCGCGGGCAGGTAGTGCACGCCGCGGGCCAGCGCGTCGAGGTAGGCACCCTGCCTGTCCAATGCCGCCAGGTTCTCCAGCACGTGCGCGTGGCACACGCCGTGGTGCGCGTCGATGCCGAAGTCCAGGCTGGTCACGATCTTCACCACGCCGTCGACGCCCGCGGCGGCGGCGAGACTCGTCATGTCCTCGGTCGGCGTGCCGAGGTGTTGTTCGTCGCCACGTAGCAGGATGTCCGTGCCACCGTCGACGAGCACGACCGCGTCGATGGAGTGCCTCTTGATGATGGTGCGGTACGCGCTGCGCAACGGCCGCACACCGGTGCGCGGGAACGCGTAGACGGTGTCGTCGAGGAACCGCGCGAGCTCGCGTTCGGGGAAGTACGCGTCCTCACCGGAGGTCTCCGGTGCGACGGCGGCGAGTCCGGGCTCCAGCCACGCGTCGAGGTCGAGGCGTTCCAGGTCGCTGAAGCTCAAGCTGGCGTAGTGCACCCGCTTGCCCTGCTCGCGCAGCGCGACGCCGAGCGGGATGCCCGCGAACACGTCGAAGCCACCCCCCGCCCCGGCGATCAGGACGTTCCGTGCCGAACGGAGTCCGGCGAAGAGTGGCGGTGTGGCAAGGCTGAACACACCGCCGACCCCAGCTTTTCGACGTCCGCGGGGCTGCGGACCTTCACCAGCAGGCGGTCGGGTTCCTGCGCCAGACCCTCGTCCAGTTCGTTCGCCAGCACGCCGACCCTCGGACGCGCCGCCTGGTCGCGGTACCTGCTCAGGTGCTCGGTCTGATCGGAGAACACGAACAGCCCGTCGCCGTGCTCCGCCGCCAGGTCGGCGATCTCGGGCGACCGCGTGCAGGCGTGCCAGAGGTAGGGCCGGTCCGGCCAGAAGGTCTTCAACTCCAGGTAGTGCTCGACCGTCAGCGGCAGGCTGTGCTCGATCTCCTTGCCGAACCAGCCGAACACCCTCGCGGTGTTGCCCCGCCCGAGCACCACGTCGGTCCGGCCGGGAGCGAGGAGGGCGAGCGTGGCGTACTCGGCGGCGAGCCTGGCCGGGTCGTTCGTGGTGATCAGCGTGGTGGCCGTGGACAGCCGCAGCGTCGTCCTCGCCGCTACGTGCGCCAGGAGCGTGGCGGGGCAGGACGAGGTGTAGGGCGGGTTGTGGTGCTCGCCGACCGCGAAGACGTCGAACCCCGCCTCGTCGGCCGCGATCGCCAGCGCGACGATCTCCGACGGCGGGAGGTCGCCCGCGGTGAACACGCCGATCTGCACGCCCTTCAGTGTGCGCTCCCCGGCGCGATCCGTGAGATGGTGCCGCCAGCCGGCCGATTCCATCGGGCCGGGCGTAACGCCAGGATCTTCCGGACAGATCACACTGGACAAGCTGGACATCCGCGGAGGCCACCGTGCTAGTCGTACAGATCTTCCTGCCGCTGGCACTCGCCCTGGTGATGTTCGGCCTCGGCCTCACGCTCACCACCGAGGACTTCGCCAGGGTCGCGAAGTACCCGAAGGCCGCGGTGATCGCCCTCGTCTGCCAGGTGGTGGTCCTGCCCGCGATCTGCCTCGGGCTGGTGCTCGCGTTCGGGCTCAAGGGCGTGCTCGCCGTCGGCATGATGCTGCTCGTCGCGTCGCCCGGTGGCACCTCGGCGAACCTCTTCAGCCACCTCGCCGGCGGGGACGTGGCGCTCAACATCACGCTCACGGCGATCAACTCGGTGCTGGCGGTGTTCACGCTGCCGCTGGTCGTCGGCCTGAGCATGGCGCACTTCATGGCGGACACCGCCGAGGTCGGGTTGCAGCCGGCGAAGTTCGTGCAGGTGTTCGCGATCGTGCTGGTGCCGGTGGCGATCGGCATGCTGGTGCGCCGCAGGTTCGAGGCTTGGGCGCTCAAGATGAACGACCCGGTGCGCATCGCGTCCGTCGTGGTGCTGGTGCTCGTCATCATCGCCGCGATCGCGCAGGCCTACCAGCAGCTGATCGACAACATCGCGACGCTCGGCCCGGTGGCGTTGCTGCTGAGCATCTTCAGCCTGCTGATCGGTTACTACGTGCCCAAGGCGTTCAACGTGGAGCGCAAGCAGGCGATCGCCAGCGCGATGGAGATCGGCATCCACAACGCCACGATCGCGATCACGCTGGCGCTGACGGTGCTGAACGACGAGACGATGGCGATCCCGCCCGCCGTGTACGGCGTGCTGATGTACGTGCCGGCGGCGGTGGCGGCGCGCTTGTTGTCCCGGAACAAAGCCGTGGTGTAGGGCCGTGTCGAAGTCTGATCCGCGATAGCCGGCCCCCAGGAACCACCTCAAGCTCGACTCTCATCGAACCAGACTTCGACACGGCCCTAAAGCGGTTGCGGCACGGGCTAGGTTGATCGTGACATGCGTTCAACCACAACCCTTTTGATGGCGGCCGTACTCGTTGCCGCAACCGCTGTTCCCGCCCACGCCGCGGGAATCGTCCGCACCGACACCGGATTCGTGTCGGGAACCTCCGTCGACGCCCTGCGCTCGTTCCAGGGCATCCCGTTCGCCGCACCGCCGACCGGGGAGAACCGCTGGCGCGATCCGCAGCCCGCGAAGCCCTGGCAGGGCGTTCTGCCAGCGGACAGGCCCGGTCCCCGGTGCGAGACCGACGAGGACTGCCTGTACCTCAACGTCACGACGCCGGCGAAAGCCGCGAACCGCCCGGTCCTGGTCTGGATCCACGGCGGCAGCTTCACCAGCGGTGCCGGGTCCGACTACGGCGTGGACCAGTTGGTGCGCGGCGGTTCCGTCGTCGTCACGATCAACTACCGCCTCGGTGCCTTCGGGTACTTCGGTTTCCCGGGGCTCGCCGGCTCCGGCGCGTTCGGCCTGCGCGACCAGCAGGCCGCGCTCGGCTGGGTCCAGCGCAACATCCGGCAGTTCGGCGGCGACCCGCGCAACGTCACGCTCTTCGGGGCGTCGGCGGGCGGCCTGTCGACGTGCGCGCAGCTGACCACGCCGCGGACGCGCGGCCTGTTCCACAAGGCGATCATCCAAAGTGGACCTTGCCAGTTCGGTGTCCCGGCAGGCGAGAACAACGTCCAGCACACCTGGGTCAAGCGCGAAGACGTCGAACGAGCCGGTGCCCAGGCAGCGGGCTGCGCGGACGTCGCGTGCCTGCGCCGGCTCACGGTCGAGCAGGTCCAGGCGCTGACACCGCAGTTCTCGTCGCCCGCGTACGGCACGGAAGCGTTGCCGGAGAACCCGATCACGGTGCTGCGCGAAGGCCGCTTCCACAAGGTCCCGGTGCTCGCGGGCAACGCGCGCGACGAGTTCTCGGTGTTCGCCGCGATGTTCTACCCGCCGCTCGACGCCGCCGGGTACGAGCAGGCGTTGGTCGAGGGCTTCGGCACGGCCAAGGCCCAGCGGATCCTGGCCGCCTACCCGCCGCGCGGTGGCGACGAACGGGTGCCGCTCTCCGCGGCGCTCTCGGCGATGACCTCGGCCTGTCCCACCGCGGAGCTGCGCGCGCAGACGCACGCGTTCGGCTACGAGTTCGCCGAGCCCGAGCCACCGATGATCTTCCCGGGCATGCCGGAGTTCCCGTACGGCGCCTACCACGGCTCGGAGCTGCCGTTCCTGTTCCAGTACGCCGGTGTCGAGCTCGCAGGGAAGCAGCAGAAGCTGTCCGACGAGATGGTCGGGGCGTGGACCCGGTTCGCGAAGACCGGACATCCCGGCTGGGCACGCCAGGACGTCCGGCTGTTCGCGACAGAGCAGGTCGCACGGGTGGATCACCGGTGCGACCTCTGGGATCAGTGGAGCGACCCGGCCCGTTGACGAGCGAATTCACGCTCAGCAGGGTGCCTCGCGGCACCGCCCCCACGCCCCCATACGTCCAGTATGAGGACGTGGGGGCGGCACCACGACGCACCCGTCTGACCGCGAATTCACCCGGCAACGTTCCGGGCCACACCACTAGCTGAACGAACCCCGCGGCGCGCGTCCGTGCGACTTGCCGGGCGCGCGCACGCCGTTCACCGTCGAGGTGTCGAACGCGAACGTGATCACCGCGGTGGCGATGGCGTCGGCGTTGACGTCCAGGGCGGTCAGGTTCAGGTTCGACCGGGTGTCGCACGGCTGGTGGTAGCACGGGTCGAACGCGACGCCCGCCGTGCCGCCGTACCGTGCCGCCTGCTCGGCCGTCTTCACATCCTCGGCCCCGGTGAACAGGCCACCGGCCGGGATGTTGACCGCGATGAACGGCCCGTAGTCCTCCGAGGGCAGACCCCGGTCGGCGTAGAACTTCTCGAACACGTCCTCGATCTGCGCCGAGCCCGGCGGGATCGGCACGGGCGCGGTGCCGCTCGAGTCGTCACCGTCGTAGACGCCGAAGAAGTGGTTCGGCGAGCCGACCATGTCGAAGTTCAAATACAGCGCGATCTTGTCCTGCGCGGCCTGCGGCAGCGTGGCGACGTAGTGCTCGGACCCGAGCAGGCCCTCCTCCTCGGCACCCCACCAGGCGAAGCGGACCTTCGAGTTGGTCTTGACGCCCTGCAGGTGGATCGCGGTCTCCAGCAACGCCGCCGTGCCGCTGCCGTTGTCGTTGATGCCGGGCCCGTCCTGGACGCTGTCGAGGTGCGCGCCGGCCATGACGACGTTGCCCGCGTTGCCGGCACGGGACTCGGCGAACACGTTCCACGTCTTGCGCGTCTCCTCGGTGAAGTCGACCTTCACCCGGACCGTGGCGCCCGGCGTGAGCAGGATGAGCTCCTCGGCGGCGGCGTAGGTCGCGAACACCACGGGGATCGCGAGACCGGGGGTGGCGCCGATCGGTGTGGTCAGGCCGGTGCGACCGGGCTGGCCCTCGTTGAACAGGATGACCGCGGACGCGCCCGCGGCCTGCGCGTTCAGCGCTTTGACGTTGAACCCGCACGTGCCGCGCTGCAGCAGGGCGACGCGGCCGGGGGCGAACCCGGCGAAATCGGCCGCCTCGCACCCGCTGCTGCTCGTGTTCGGCACGGGCGCGGGCGGGACGACCACGTCGACGGGCTGGATGGCGGCGGTGACGTCCCCCTCGAACGTCGGCGTGAACCCGTTGCGGGTGAACTCGCTGTCGCGCTGGAAGATCCGCGGCACCGGCGCGACGCGGTCGAGCCGGGAGTCGTCCTCCACGTACGGGAAGTCGAACTCCTGCACGGTCGGCGAGTAGCCGGCCGCGTTCAGTTGTGAGACCACGTAGTTCACCGACGCCTGGTATCCAGGACGTCCGGCCGCGCGGTCGCCGTGGGTGTCCGCGATGGACTGGAAGGCGTCGAGGTGTCGCAGGACGCCGTTCAGCGTGACGGCCTGGGTGAGCTTCGCAGGGGAGTTGTTGTTGGGATCAGCGAGTGCCTGTCCGGTCACAGCCAGTGGTAGAACCAGTGTCAGGACCGCGAACAGCGCCCAGCGCCGAGGACGTTGAACCATCGGTAGGCCTCCATGCGTCGTCGCCGCCGAATGCACCCCCGAGGTTCCTTATCTGTCCGATGTGTCTTGTGTTACACCGATCGCTACTGGAGGTGGGTGTTTGTTCCGTTTGCTGGAGACCGCCGTCCGCGTCGAGCCGCTGGAGGGGGAGGGCCTCACCAACGTCCTGCACCTCGTGACGCTGGCCGACGGGCGCAAAGCCGTGCTGCGGCAACCCAAGGTGGCGCGCGACCTGCCGAAGTTCGTCGTGCCCGGCGCGCCGGAGGTCCTCGCGCACAACGGCCGGGGTGACGTGCTGGTCGAGTACGTCGAGGGCCGGACGCTGGCGGAGGCGCTGCCGGTGTCCGAGGAGGTCTGGCGGCGCGTCGGCGAGGCGTTCGCGAAGATCCACGCGATCGGTCTGCTGCACAACGACGTGAACCTGCACAACATCATCGTCAGCGAGGACGCGGCCACGCTGATCGACTGGGACAACCCCGGCCTGGGCAATCCGCTCGACGAGCTGGCGGCGTTCGAGGAACACCTCTACCTGCACGGAACCGTGCTGCCCCAGGCGTTCTGGACCGGGTACGGCTCCCGGCCCGACCCGAACCTGCTGCGCGTGCACCGGATCGCCGGGTGCGTCGGCTGGCTCGCGAGCGCGGACTGGCGGCAGTGGGAGGCCGACCGGACGCTGAAGCCGGAGAACCTGGCCAGGGTCCGGAACTGGCGGCGACTGCTGGCGCAGTGGCTCGCCGACCAGCTCCGGACCGACCTCCTAGCGGCTGAGGTTGCGGTACTTCAGCACCGAGAGCGGCCAGAAGATCGCCACGAACAAAGCGGGCCACAGCACCGCCAGTAGCAACGAGTTCTGCGCGGCCCACGAGTCGCCGCCCACCCCGGGGTTGCCGAACAGCTCACGCGCCGCCGCCACGGTCGACGACAGCGGGTTCCACTCCGCGACGACCCGCAGCCAGCCCGGCATCAGCTCCGGCGAGACGAACGTGTTCGCGAACATCGTCAGCGGGAACAGGAACATCCACGACGCCTGCGCCGCCTCCGGCTTGACCAGCAGGCCGATGTAGATGCCGACCCAGACCAGCGCGAACCGCAGCCACAGCAACAGCGCGAACGCCAGCAGCGCGTTGAGCGGCCCGTCGTGGAACGACCAGCCGATCACCAGCCCGCACAGGGCGAGCACCAGCAGTTCCAGCGACGAGTTCACCAGGTCCGCGATGCTGCGCCCGGCCACCACGCCGGTCTGCGACATCGGTGAGGCGCGGAACCGGTCGGTGACGCCCCGGTCGGCGTCCATCGACACCATCATCAGCGTGGAGCCGACACCGAACGCGATGGTCTGGCCGAACATGCCCGGCAGCAGGAACTCGATGTAGTCACCGCCGCCGAAGACGTTCATCGCGCTGCCGAACACCAGCCCGAAGATCAGCACCGAGATGACCGGGTAGGCGAGGTTCGCGAACACCCTGACCGGCTCGCGCACCCAGTGGATCAGGTCCCTCTTCGCGACGATCCACGAGTCGACGACCGCGTACCTCATGCCCGCACCTCCGAGACTGCCCTGTGCCCGGTGATGGCGAGGAAGACCTCGTCCAGCGTCGGCCGCCGCAGCGCGATGTCCTCGGCCTCCACGCCCTTCGCGGCCAGTGCCGACGTCACCCGCGTCAGCGCCGCCACCCGGTCGGCGACGGCCGCGCTCACCCGGAACGAGTCGGGGTCCACCTCGGCGTCCGGGCCGAGCACGTCCGCCACGACCCGCAGTTCGTCGGCGTTGCGGACCACCACCTCGATCCGGTCGCCGCCGAGCTTGGACTTGAGCTGGTCCGGCGTGCCCTGCGCGGCGACCCGTCCGGTGTCCATCACGACGATCTGGTCCGCGAGCTGGTCGGCCTCGTCCAGGTACTGCGTGGTCAGCAGCACCGTCGTCCCCTCCGCCACGACCCGCTTCACCTCCCGCCAGACCTCACCGCGGTTGCGCGGGTCGAGACCGGTGGTCGGTTCGTCCAGGAACAGCACCGACGGCCGCATGATGAAGCTCGACGCCAGGTCCAGGCGCCGCCGCATGCCGCCCGAGTACTGCTTGGCCCGCTTGTCCGCCGCGTCGGTGAGCCCGAACTGCTCCAGCAGCTCGTCCGCCCGTGCCACGGCCTGGCGCTTCGAGAAGTGGTAGAGCCGCCCCCACATGATCAGGTTCTCCTTGCCGGTCAGCACGTCGTCGACCGTGGACTGCTGACCGTTCAACGCCACCTGACGGCGCACGGCCGGTGCCTCCCGCACCACGTCGTGGCCCGCGACCTCGGCCCGGCCGCCGTCCAGGCGCAGCAAGGTGGCCAGGATGCGCACCGCCGTGGTCTTGCCGGCGCCGTTCGGGCCGAGCAGCCCGCACACCGTTCCGGCGGGCACGGCCAGGTCGAACCCGTCCAGCGCCCAGTTCTTGTCGAATCTCTTGCGCAGGCCTTCCGCGAGCACCGCGTGTCCCACGACTTCACCCCCGTGGATTAACTGCTTACTTTGTACACAGGGTGTACGTTGTACACGGTTCTAGGATTCACAGCAAGCAGGTTTGTGAAGGGGGCTGGGTGAAGAGCGATCGTGACCGGAGCGTGCGCCTGTTGTGGGAGCCGCCGGCCGAGCCGACCAGGGGACCGAAGGCCGCGCTGAGCCAGTCGCGAGTGGTCGAGGCGGCGATCAAGGTGGCCGACGCCGACGGCATCGACGCGCTCACCATGCGCCGGGTCGCCGAGACGCTGGGCAACACCGCGATGTCGCTCTACCGGCACGTACCGGGCAAGTCCGAGCTGCTGGACCTGATGGTCGACGCGGTGTGGGGCGAGACCGAGCCCACGCCCCGGGGCCCGTGGCGCGCCGGTCTGGAGTTCTTCGCCCGGCAGGTGTGGGCGATGTACCGGGCGCACCCGTGGATGCTGCAGCTGACGACTTCGCGGCGGATGCCCGGCCCGCACGCCATGACCCGCCAGGACGCGGCCTACGCCGCCGTGTCGGAGCTCGGGCTCGCGCCCGAGGAGATCGTGGCCGTGGTGACGACCGTGTCCCACTTCGTCGACGGCGTTGGTCGCACGATGGCGGACCGCGTCCAGGCCGAGCGGGAGACCGGCGTGTCCGAGGAGGACTGGTGGGACGGCCGAGACGCCCTCTGGGAGCACTTCACGCCGGACCGGCTGCCGATGATGACCCACATCTGGAACTCGGGCGGCTTCGAACGCCTGCTGGACGAGTTCGAGTTCGGCCTCGCGCGGGTCCTGGACGGCCTCGCGGTGTTCATTGAGTCGGAGGAACGACCGCTGGTTCGTCCACAGACGTGCTTGTAGTCAAACATGGGACCTTGAGTCGTCCGATCGAGTGAAAAGCGCAGCTCAGCGCGAGGGAGAAGGGTAGCGGGGCGGTTACGTAATGCCATTGTTATGCGCAATCAGAATGAACTCGTTCGAACGCTGAACCGACCACTCCTATCTGCCCGTTTTCCTTCGTGACACCGTTTCGCCGCGGGGGTCGAATCGGGACGACGAGGAGGTCGTATGACAGCTGGCGCGCACGACGCGGTCACCCTTGGCTGCTACGCGCTCGGCGTTCTGGACGCGCACGAGAATCTTGGCGTGGAGCAGCACCTCCGGGGCTGTCCGCCCTGCCGTGCGCAGGTCGCCGACTTCCATCGGATCCGGACAGCACTTGACGACGTGCCTCGTGAGGCATTTCTGCACGAGCTCGAGGACGACCTGCCCATGCCGTCGGACCTGCTGCTGCAGCGCACGCTGCGGCAGATCAGGCAGGAGTCGGTCATCCCGCAGCAGCGGGAGGCCGCCCCAGGCCCGAGAGCGAGTCCGCAGGCGGTGGAGGACCTTCCCGAACCGCTGCACGCCAGGCCCCGGCGCTGGCCGGGTTATCTCGCCGCCGCGGCGGTAGCCGCGGTGGTCGCGTTCGGGGGTGCCGCGGTGCTCATGCAGAACCAAGCGCCGCAGACGTCGATCGCCGGACCTCGCACGGGCGAGGCGACGGCGACCGGCGGGATCAAGCTGGTGGCGGGCATCGAACCGTCGTCGCAGGACCGTTACCTGGTCACGGCCAAGATCAACGGTCTGCCGGCCTTGCAGAAGTGCAAGCTGGTCGTGATCGCCAAGGACGGCACGAAGTCCGAGGCGTTCGCGTGGACCTCGTCCGAGAAGGCCAGGGTCGAGGGCGCGACGGTGCGCGGCATGGTGAGCGTCCCGTCGGACCAGGTGCAGTCGATCGCGGTCGAGAACACCGAGGGCAAGCAGTTCGTGGTGGCGAACCTGTAAGGGCGGAAACAAGCGGAAGGGCCCGGATTCGAGAGAATCCGGGCCCTTCGTCTTGCATTGGTGTAATTAGACCGCCTGCAATGTCAGCCAGGCGCCGACGACGATGACCGTCGCGGCCGTGCCCACGGGTGCGTAATGCGACAGCAGGCGGGTGGCACGGCCGTCCAGGATTCTTTCGACGCGATCCCGCGCCTTCACGAGCAGCAGTCCGACCGCGGTGAGCGTGCCGGCCATGCCGATGCCGTAGCCGAGGACCAGCAGGACGCCGAACCACGTGCGGCCCAGCGCCATCGCACCGAGCAGGACCACCAGGGCGGACGGCGAGGGCACCAGGCCGTTGGCCGCGCCCATGCCGATGAGGCTCGCGCGGCTGTAGCCGTGACCGTGCCCATGTCCGTGACCGTGCCCGTGACCATGTCCGTGCCCCGCCACCACTCCGGCGAGTGCTGGTTCGCGGGTCGCCGACAGGGCCGAACGCAGCAGCATCACACCGATCATCGCGATCAGCACGCCGCTGACCAGCCCGAGCCAGCGCAGCACCTGTTCACCGGCCAGCGCGCTGGAGGCGCTGATGACCAAGCCGAGGACCAGCACGCCACCGGTGTGCGTGGCCGTGACCGACACACCGACGATGAACGCGTCCTTGGGCGTGCCCTGTCGTCCAGCCAGATAGGCGGCGATGAGCGTCTTGCCGTGACCGGGCAACGCTGCGTGTGAGGCACCGAGCACCAACGACAGCAACAACGCCAGAAACCCCAGCCACGGCGTGAGGTCGTCGCTGCCCAGGATGTCGTTGAGCCTGGCCGCCGTGGCGCTGAACGACTGGACGGGGGAGCCGGAGGCGATCTTCGGCTCGGACCCGCTGCCCGGTTCGGCGCTGAACACGGCGGAACGGACGTCCATCGGACTGCTGAGCAGGTCCTCCGGGTACGTCCGCAGCTCGTCGCTGATGCTCTCGGTCGGCACCGGCGAGTCCGTCAGCCTGATGCCGGTGCCGGCGGCGGTGATCTCACGCCAGCCGACCCGGTCGGCGTTCGACTCGTCGCGGAACTCCAGTCTGGCCGGGCGGTCGAGGTCGACCCTGGCGGTGAACTCGCAGACCAGCCGGGTCGTGCTCAGGTCGGCCTGCCCGACCGGGTGCTCCTTGGTGGAACTGGAGAGCGTCCAGGAGATCTGCCGCCCGTCCACGGTGGAGCGGTCGGTCCTGGAGACCTCGTCGCACCACTGCTTCGCGTCGCGGGCCTTCAGGTTCTCCTGCAGCGTCGGGATCTCCGCCACGTCGACCACGGACCGCAGGTCGATCCGGTCCGGGTGCAGGTGCAGCCCGTGGTAGTGGTTGACGCTGAAGTTGCCCAGCGGGTGGGCGGACGCCTCGCCGTTGATGAAGAAGATTCCGGCGAGCAGCAACACCGCCACCAGGACGGGCCGCACCACCCAGCTGGACAGGCTCACCGGCCGCCTCGGAGCTCCGCGAGCTTGCGGCCCGCCTTCAACGCCTGCAACGGGGAGAAGTTCGCGTTCAGCCTGAGTGCCTGCACCAGTGCCTCCTGGGCTTCGGCGACCCGGCCGAGCGCGGCAAGGATCATGCCGCGGTGGTAGGAGAACGTGGCGTTCTGCCAGCCCAGCGCCACCGCGCGGTCGGAGTAGCTCAACGCCTCCGCGTCCCTTCCGTTGACGTGCAGGGCCCACGCCATGGCGTCGGCGACGAAGACGCTCTGCCGGCGGCTCCACTCGCTTTCCGCACGGCGCAGCGCCTGCATGCCATCACCGCGGTCTGCGGCGACGAGGGCCGCGGCCAGATCGTCGGAAGCACCCTGGGTCTCCATCAGTCGTTGCTGCTCGGTGAGCACGGCGTACTGCTGGGCGGCCTCTTCGGTCTTCCCGCCGGCTTCCAGCAGTTCCGCGTACTCCTGCAGGTACTGCGGCAGGGGAGCGCGCGCCACGAGCCTGCGGTACGACTCCAGCGCCACCGGGACGTCGCCCCGTGCCGCCGCGACCTTGGCCATGCCCTGAGTGAGAGTCATGTCGTCTCCTCTCGCCGCCAGTCCCTGCTCGTAGTGCTCAGCGGCTTCGTCGATCCGGTTGTGGTCGAACGCGAGTTCGCCCAGCCGGTAACGGCAGAACGCGATCTCCTCGGGCGTCGTGGAGGCCTTCAGCGCACGCTGCATCGCGTCGCGGGCACCGTCGACGTCGCCGTGGAGTTCGAAGTGGAAGGAAGCACGGGCGAACGACGCCGTGTTCGGTTTGAGGTCCAGCATCTTCTGCACCGCGTCCTGCGCGCCCGCGTCGTCGCCGAGCTGCGTCAACGCGTCCGCCAGCACGCCGTGCGCCTCCGCGGAGGCGGGCAGTGCGGCAATCGCCTTCAGGGCCCAGTCGCGGGCCGCGTGGAAGTCGTGGCGGGCGTTGGCCAGCGTGCCCATGCCGATCGCGGCAAGGCCCGTGTCACCCGCGTTCTTCAGCGCGCCTTCGGCCTTCGCGTAGTACGCGGGATCGGCCGTCACCCTCGCCAGCTCCACATAGGACGAACCGAGCTGCGCCCAAGAGGACTTGTCCTGCGGAACCGCGTGCAACCGCTGCTGCAGCTGGTGCACCACCTTGTGCATCCGGTTCTGCTGCGCCACAGCCGGGACAGGGGGCGCGCCCCCGGCCCTGCTGTCGGCAGGACCGGAGGCGGCGAGGTGGGCAAGCGCCGCGGTGACCAGGAGAACCACCGCGGCGGCCTGCCGCTGCTGGTACTTCACTTCGAGTGCGACCCGTACTTGCGGATCTGCTGCTGACGCTTGCGCCAGATGAGGAACCCGGCGCCGAACACGAAAGCCGAGCCCACCGCGGTGGTCATGGCCATCGGGTCGATGTTGCCGATCTTGCCGACCGGGTTGACCGCGACCTCGGCCGTGGTGCCCGAGGCGTTGACGGCGGTGCCGTTGCGGGGCAGGCCCACGTACGGGAAGTTCGCCTCGAACGGCTGGTCGTTCGCGTCGACCTTGTCACCCGTGGCCAGTGCGTCCACGAGCTTGCCGGACGCCGCCGCGCCCTCCATCGCCTGCACGGCGATGTCCACCACGTCGTCGGTCAGGCGACGGCCGTTCGGGAAGCCCTGCGTGTCACCCGCGAGCAGGCCCAGGCGGTTCGGGTTGGCGTTCGGTTCGATCATCATGTTCAGCCGCAGCATCTCCGAGGGGCGGAACCGCCTCGCGTCCACGTCCTGGTTGTTGACCTGCGAATTCAGGTCGGCGTTGATCTGCGCGCCGAGCTTCTTGGTGATGCCGGTCAGGAAGATCTCGGCCAAGTCGTCGCGCTGGCCCTGCGGTGCCGGGATCTTGTAGATCGCCTCGACGAGCTTCGGCAGCTCCGGGTTCACCACCCGGTCGACGAGCTCCTTCACGCCGGCGTCCTGGTCGGGGCGCAGGCCGTTGAACGCGTCCTTGAGGCCCGCGGGCGCCACGACCTCGTTCACCAGCGGGTTGCCCAGGCGGGAGACCTGCACGAAGTCGCCGACCGCCTCCGCCTTGCCGGGCGAGAGCTTCAGGGTGCGGCGCTGCGTGGTGCTCCAGATGCCGATGTTCGGGTTGCGGTGTGCGTCGTTGCGCAACGCCAGCGCCTGCTTGGGCAGCTGGATCGCGATGGTGTTGACGTTGTAGCCGCGCAGCGTGTCCTGGCCGACCTCGCTCAGGTTGCCGCCGTAGAGCAGGTCGAACACGCGCAGGTCGGCGAAGAACGCGTCCTCGGACGGGCCCACGTAGACCTTGCCGCCACCGGCGATCTGGGTGATCGCCTGGTCGCGCAGCTTCTTGAAGTCCGGCATCGACGCCGGGCCGTTCGGGGACGGCGCGACCGGGGCGTTCTTGACCAGCTTGACCTTCTGGCCGTTCTGGTAGATCGCCTCGAGGTCGTAGCGCTGCCGGAACAGCAGGTTCTCGTCGTCGAGCGAGTCCACGACACCGTTGGAGTACAGGAACGTGGTGTTCTTGCGCCGGTCGTCGTTCTGGAAGGTGAACCGCAGGGTGACGTCAGGCTTGGCGTCACCGTCGCTGTCGACGTTGAAGTCGTACTGCGCGTCCTCGGCCCACGGGAAGAAGTTGGGGCCACCGTTGGGTTCCTGGAACCCTGACCAGTTGCCGACCAGCGTCACGGTGTCCTTGTGGTCGGGACTCACGAACGCGTACAGGTCCGTGTTGTCCACGGCCGGGTCACCCGCGATGAGCGGAGCCTCGCGGTGAGACGACGCCGTGGCGCCGGTACCGCCGAACATGGCCGCGTTCAGCAGTGTGGCGGCCACCAGCGCGGCCGCAGCCACCTGGCCGCGCCGACCGCTGAGGGCGTGCGGTGATGACATCTGTGGGCAACCTTTCGGAGAAGAATTCAGGGTGCTGTGCGTTCGTTCAGGCGCTGTGCATGAGCAGCGACGGTTCGCTGGAGTGGCTCGCGTGAACCGCATGGCTCGTCCACCGCGCCTGGGTGAAGTCGCGAATGCCCTCGACGAGTCGTTCCACGTCCTGTTCGGGCCGCACGACCAGCCGGGCGAACTTGCTGGTCATGCCGAGCTTGTTGCCGCATTCGCGGATGAAGACCTGGTGCCTGGCCAGCAGGTGGTCGCGCAGCTCGCGGCCGTCCATGCCCCCGCCGAGCTTCACGAACAGGAAGTTCGCCTGCGACGAGTAGACGGTCAGGTCGGGGATGCGCGACAGCTCCACGCCCATGCGGTAGCGGTCGCGGCTGAGCAGCCGCAGGCTCTCGGCGTACTCGGCCTCGTGGTCGGCCAGCATGAACACGACGGTCTCCGCGAGGGAGTTGAGGTTCCACTTCGGCAGCGCCTTGCGCATCTTCCCGGCCAGTCCCGGGTTCGCGACCAGGTAGCCGAACCGGATGCCGTGCAGGCCGAAGTTCTTGCCGAGGCTCTTCAGCACGACCACGTTGGGCCGGATGGACGCCTCGGCGGCGACCGACGGATTGCGCTCGACCTCGACGAAGTCGATGAACGACTCGTCGATCACGATCAGGTCGAGGTCGGACAGCTCGTCCATGAACCGGATGATCTCCCGGCGCGGCAGGTAGCCGCCGTCGGGATTGTTCGGGTTGCAGATGACCGCGACCCTGCTGCCGCGGGTGCGGATGAACTTGATGTACTCGTCGACGTCCAGCTCGAAGTTGTCGCTCTCCTGGAGCAGGAACATGTCGACGCGCTTGTTGCTCTCCATCGGCTGGTCGGTCCAGCGCCCGAAGGTGGGGATCGGGATGGCGATGCTCTCGTGGACCCACAGGTGGTCCATCCACGTGATGAGCTCGGTCGAGCCGTTCGACATCGCGAGCGTCGCCGGGTTCAGCCCCAGCACCTTGGAGAGCTGGTCCGCGATCTTGCTGGAATCGCTCGGGTAGAACTTGAGGACCGATTCCAGGTTCTTCGACAGCTCGTCGAACATCTCCGGCGTCGGGAAGTACGGATTGCACGGGATGCAGAAGTCGACGAGTTCACCCGCACCCGTCCGCGACAGCTCGAAGTAGGACGGGCTGTGGGCGGTCTGCTGGAAGAGACCCGAGTCCACACCATGCCGCACGCGACCACTCCGTCCTTCGATCCGTTTCCGACACCGGGGCATACGTGCCGATGTTCATCGCGGTTCACGGGTCCGTTGCGGGAAGGTCTCGGAACGGTCTCGCGCGCAACCTCGCCCACTCCGGTTCCTCACCTCGGCGGACGCCCTGACTGTCCACATCGGACAGAGTCTCGGTGTCGTGTCTCGATGGTGGGTTCTGGTGTCAGATGCACCCGACCGGCGTGGGCGGGCGCCGCGGCGGGTACCCCGTCCTGATCGCGGGTGCGCGAACCCCGTTCAGTGGAAGTGGTGGAGGCGGTGGCTCCAGTCGGCCGTTCAGGACCGAACGCTCGTCCGCTCACCGTCGTGACGCTGTGTGCACGGCGGTCGCGGGGTTCGTCGCTCTCCGTGATAGCCTGCTCCGCTGGCGGACCGTGGCTCGGGCTTTGTGACGCACCACCCAGGGCGGTTTCCGCGACCGGTACGGGCGTCCTGCGAAAAATTGTCAGTGGGTGCGGATACCCTGCTGGCAGTCCGCACACAATCAGGGAGCAATACCCGTGACCGCAGAGACCCTGTACGGGGCCGACGACCTCACCCATCTGGAAGGTCTGGAGGCCGTACGCAAACGGCCAGGCATGTACATCGGGTCGACCGACAGCCGGGGCATCAACCACCTCTTCAGCGAGATCGTCGACAACTCCACCGACGAGGGCGTCGCGGGCCACGCGACGAAGATCGTGGTGACCCTGCACGCCGACGGCAGCGTCCAGGTCGACGACGACGGCCGCGGCATCCCGACCGACGTCCACGCGAAGTCCGGTCTGTCCGGTGTGGAACTGGTGCTCACGAAGCTGCACGCCGGCGGCAAGTTCGGCGGCTCCGGCTACAAGACCTCCGGCGGCCTGCACGGCGTCGGCGCCTCCGCCGTCAACGCGCTGTCCCACCGCTACGACGTCACGGTGCGCCGCGGCGGCAAGGTCCACGCGATGTCGTTCGCCCACGGCGTCCCCGGAGTCTTCGACGGCCCCGGCCCCAAGGCCAAGTTCACCCGCCAGAACGGGCTGAACGTCGTCGGCAAGATGAAGCGCAACGAGTCGACCGGCACCTCGACCCGCTACTGGTACGACGCCCGTTACTTCGAGAACGGCGCCGCGCTGGACGTGGAGACCGTCCGCCAGAAGCTGCGCAACACGGCGTTCCTCGTGCCCGGCGTCACCTACGTGCTGCGGACCGCCCTGGAAGACTCGATCTCCGAAGAGGTCTTCCAGTACCCCAACGGCCTCACCGACATGGTCGACTTCCTGGCGCCCGCCGGCGACCGCGCCGTCTCCGGCACGCTGGTGATCACCGGCAGCGGCACCTACTTCGAGAACGCCGCCGACGAGAACGGCGTGATGCGGTCCAAAGTGGAGCGTCAGGCCGAGATCGAGGTCGCGCTGCGCTGGGGCACCGGCTACGAGCGCATCGTCGAATGCTTCACCAACACGATCCGCAACGTGCACGGCGGCACGCACCGCCGCGGCTTCGACCGCGCCGTGCTGAAGTCCGTGCAGGACGCCATCTCCAAGACCCGCGGCCTGCTGAAGCCGAAGGAGGAGATGCCGACCCTGGACGACGTGCTCGAAGGCATGACGGCCGTCATCCACGTCCGCATCCCCGAACCGCAGTTCACCTCGCAGACCAAGGACGAGCTCTCCACCGCCGGCATCACCAAGGTGCTGCAGGGCATCGTGGACCAGCAGATCCGCGCCTGGACCGAAGACCGCAAGACCAAGCTCGAAGCCAAGACCGTGCTGCAGAAGGTCGTCGACGCCTCGCGCGTCCGGCTGACCCAGAAGCAGCAGAAGGACGCGGCACGCCGCAAGACCGCGCTCGAGGGCGCGGCGATGCCGGCCAAGCTGGTCGACTGCCGCACCACAGGTGTTTCGCGTAGCGAACTTTTTCTCGTTGAGGGCGACAGCGCGCTGGGCTGTTTCGTCGGCGAGACCAGGGTCGCACTGGCGTCTGGGAAGTCCCTGTCGTTCCTGGAACTGGTGGAGGACTGGCAGCGCGGTGTCTCGCACTTCGGATACGCCACCAACAAGGCCGGTCGTGTCGTCGTTGTCCCGCTGGTCGAGCCGCGGCTGACCAAGAAGGACGCGCCGCTCGTCCGCGTGACCTTGGACAACGGCGAGTCGGTGCGATGCACGCCTGACCACCTGTTCCGGCTGCGTGACGGTTCCTATCGCCGCGCGGACGCTTTGCAGGCCGGCGACTCGCTGATGCCGCTGTACCGGTCGGTGTCCTCGAAGGCGGAGGGACACAACCTCGACGGCTACGAGCGGGTCTGGATGAACGACCGGCAGGAATGGGTCTACACCCACTACCTGGCCGACGCCTACAACCTGCGCCACGGCTTCGACAGCACCGAAGACGGCAACGTCCGGCACCACGTGGACGTCGACAAGCGCAACAACGACCCACGCAACCTCAAGCGCATGACGTGGGAAGACCACGCAGCGCTGCACGCCGCGATGATGGGCGAGCACGTGCACGAGGGCTACCGCGCATGGCTCGCGGCCGGCGGCACCGAGTTCAAGTCGGCGATGCTCTCCGAGCAGTGGAAGAACCCGGACTTCCGCGCCTCCTGCCTCGCTGAACGCGACCTGGATCCGGAGTTCCGCGCCCGCATCGAGCAGGGCTTCCTGGACTGGTACTCGGCGCTGAACGACGACGAGAAGGCGGCCTACGCCGAGCGCCTGCGTGCTGTGCAGGCCGAGTACTGGGCCAAGCCCGAGCACCGCGCCGCCGCAGCGGAGCGGGTGCGCGCGTTCTTCACCCAGCCCGGCAAGCGCGAAGAGTGGAGCGAGCGGTCGCTGCGGCAGTGGCAGGACGAGGAGCTTCTCGCCTGGCGTTCCCGCACCACGACCGAGCAGTTCGCCGACCCGGCGGAACGTCAGCGCCAGCGTGACGCGGTCATCGCCTGGCACGAGAACAACCCGGAGTTCGGCCGCGAGCACTCGGCTCGGATGCAGCAGCGGATGGCCGACACCTCCACCGGTCACCTGGAGAAGATTCAGAAGGGTCGTCGCCGGTACGTGGAGTCGACTCCACGCGCTGAGCGGGTCGCCAAGCAGGTCGAAGGCCGTCGGATCGCCGCGCTGAAGCGGATGGCGCCGATGCTGGACACGCCGTCGAACTTCGAACTGGCGTTGTCCTACGAGCTCGACCGCAAGGCGAACGCGACGACCGGGCTGAAGTTCCTGAAGGTCCTGGCGCACTACGACGACGACTTCACGCGGTTGCGCGAGGCGGCGTCGATGGTGAACCACTCGGTCGCGTCCGTCGAGGCGTTGCCCGAGCGGGAGGACGTCTACGACCTCACCGTCGACGGTTACCACAACTTCGCACTCGAAGCCGGTGTGTTCGTCCACAACAGCGCTCGCATGGCCCGAGTCTCCGAGTACCAGGCGCTGCTTCCCCTGCGCGGCAAGATCCTCAACGTCCAGAAGGCCTCACTGGCCGACACGTTGCGCAACGCCGAGATCGCGTCCATCGTCCAGGTCCTGGGCGCGGGCACCGGCCGCACCTTCGAGCTCTCCCAGATGCGGTACGGCCGGGTGATCCTGATGGCCGACGCGGACGTCGACGGCAGCCACATCCGCACGTTGCTGATCACGTTGTTCGCCAAGTACATGCGCCCGGTGATCGAGGACGGCCGCCTCTACGCGGCCATGCCCCCGTTGCACAAGGTCATGACGCGCGGCCGCAACGCCGAGACGCACTTCACCTTCACCCAGCGGCAGATGGAACAGACCGTTGCGAGGCTGGAGAAGGCCGGCAAGCAGGTCGTCACCCCGGTGCCGCGGTTCAAGGGTCTGGGCGAGATGGACGCGGACGAGTTGTGGGACACCACGATGAACCCCTCCACCCGCTCGGTCCGGCGCATCACCATGGACGACGTCGAAGCCGCCGAGCAAGCCCTCGAACTGCTGATGGGCGAGAAGGTCGAACCGCGCCGCAACTGGCTCGTCGAGTCCGCCGCACGGGTCGACCAGTCGGCCATCGACCTCTAAGCCTTCAAGAGACAGACGGAGTCACGAAGTCATGGCACGCCGCAAGGGACCCACGACCAAGGTCGACCCGGCCGCGTTCGACCGGGCCGGCGCCAAGGTGCTCGACAACTCGCTGAAGACGGAGATCGAGGACTCGTACCTGGAGTACGCGTACTCGGTCATCCACTCGCGGGCACTGCCGGACGCGCGGGACGGCCTCAAGCCGGTGCACCGCCGCATCCTGTACTCGATGCACGACAACGGACAGCGGCCAACATCGCCGTACGTGAAGTCGTCTCGCGTGGTCGGCGACACGATGGGCCGCTACCACCCGCACGGAGACACAGCGATCTATGACGCGCTAGTACGTCTCGCACAGGACTTCAGCCTGAACGAGCCGTTGATCGACGGGCATGGAAATTTCGGGTCACCAGACGATGGACCGGCCGCGAGCCGTTATTGCGTGGTGGCTGATACCCGAATCCGGCTCGCCGACGGGTCCAGCGCGCGTATCGGTGATCTGGTCGACCTTCCGGCCGATTCCGAGGCCGATGCCGACTTCGAGGTGCTCGACAAGGACGGCAAGGCTGTCCAGGTCGACAAGGTCTTCAACTCCGGTGTGCACCCGACGCTTCGGATGACCACGAAGTCCGGGTTTTCGGTCCGTGGCAGCGAAAACCATCTAGTTCTCTGCCTTGAGGCGCCAATGGGTGTGCCACTGTTCCAGTGGCGGCGCCTGGATGAGCTCAAGCCCGGCGCGGTCGTGGCTGTGGCCCGCAACGCCTGGTCTCAGATCACCCCCACCGCGCAGGAGTACGTCCTCGGAGTTCTCGCCGGAGCATGGGTGTCGGAGGGTTTTGCGTCCGCGACGCGGGCTGGGTTCAACAACACCGACGAGCACTTCTTCGGTGAGGTCCTGCACGCTTATGACCAGGTGGTCGGAGGCCAGCGCTACCTCAATGAGCGGGAGACGCGCCGGGGCCGGAAGAAGATCTGGGAGCTTGACGTTCAGGAGTGTTCGGGTGGCATGGATGCCTTCCGGGCGAGTCCGTTGGCAGAACTCATAGGCCATCAGGCACGAGACAAGTTCGTGCCGGAGTGCGTCTGGCGCGGTGGCTGGGGCGTCAAGCGCGCCTTTTTGATGGCGGCGTTCGAAGGTGACGGCGGCTGCCGCGTCGCTAAGGACGGCTTCACGGTTCAGTACTCGTCTTACAGCGAGCGACTCACCGCTGAGATGCAGGAGCTGCTTGCGGAGTTCGGCGTCATCGCCGCGCATCGCCGCTACGTCCGTGTCAGCGGCGCGGTGGAACACCGACTGGTTGTCTCGGGGCTGCGCAACGTCACGGCCTTCGCCGAGCGCGTTGGCTTCCTCAAGACCAAGCAGGCGAAGCTGAAGGACCTGCTGAAGCATTCGCCGCTGCGACCGCACCGGCTCAGCCAGGACTCCGTGCCGTTCGTCGCCGACTACGTTCGGAGCGCGCTCGACTTCGACCGCCGGGGCAGCGGTCGCAAGTGGCTGACCCAGCACAACTTCGACCGGGTCGAGCGCTGGGAGACCGAGCGGCTGAGGATCATCGACCGGATCAAGGACCCGGAGGTCCTCGCGACGATCCTGCCGATCATGGATTCCGGCTATCGATTCGAGCCGGTGACCACGGTCGAGGCTGCGGAACCGGCCGAGGTCTACTCGGTCCGGGTCGTTTCGGAGGACCACTCGTTCCTCGCGGGCGGGTTCGTCAACCACAACACCGAAGCGCGCATGTCCCACGCGGCGATGCAACTGGTCGGTGAGCTGAACGAGGACACGGTCGACTTCCGGCCGAACTACGACGGTTCGCTGGAAGAGCCGACGGTGCTGCCGGCAGCGTTCCCGAACCTGCTGGTCAACGGCACGTCGGGCATCGCGGTCGGCATGGCCACGAACATGATTCCGCACAACCTCCGCGAGGTCGTGGGGGCGGCGCGGTGGCTGATCAACCACCCTGAAGCCGACCTCGACAAGCTGATGGAGTTCATTCCAGGTCCTGACCTGCCGACCGGAGGCATCCTGCTCGGCCTGGACGAGGTCCGGAAGGCCTACGAGACCGGGCGAGGCGTCGTGCGCATGCGCGCGAAGGTCGAGACCGGTCCGCTCGAAGGTTCCCGCGGGCGTCAGGCCATCACGGTCACCGAGCTGCCGTACGGCGTGGGCTCCGAGCGGATCGTCGAGAAGATCACCGACGAGGTCAACAAGTCCAAGCGCCTCACGGGCATCGCGGACGTCAAGGACCTCACCGACCGCGAGAACGGCATCCGGCTCGTCATCGAGTGCAAGGTCGGCGTCAACCCGCAGGCCCTGCTCGCCGACCTCTACCGGCTGACGCCGATGGAGCAGTCGTTCGGCATCAACAACCTGGTGCTGGTGGGCGGCCAGCCGCAGACGCTGGGCCTCAAGGAGCTGCTGGAGGTCTTCCTCCAGCACCGCTACGAGGTCGTCACGCGGCGCACGAAGTTCCGCCGCCGCAAGCGCGAGGAACGCCTGCACCTCGTCGAGGGCCTCCTGCTGGCCCTGCTCGACATCGACAAGGTCATCAAGCTGATCCGGGGCAGCGAGAACGCGGCGGCCGCCAAGGACGGCCTGATGAAGCAGTTCAAGCTGTCGGAGATCCAGGCCTCCTACATTCTCGACACGCCGCTGCGCCGCCTCACCCGCTACGACAAGCTCGAGCTCGAGAGCGAGCAGGAGAAGCTGCGCAAGGAGATCGCCGAGCTGAGCGCGATCCTGGACGACGAGGGCGTTCTCAAGAAGCTCGTCTCGAGCGAACTCGCCGCCGTGGCCAAGGAACTGGGCGGTGAGCGCCGCACCAGCCTCATCGACGGCGACCTCAAGGAGGTGCTGGCGGCGTCCAAGCCCGCCGGTCCGCTGGAGGTCGCGGACGACCCGTGCCAGGTCATCCTGAGCGCCACCGGACTCGTCGCGCGCACCGCGGCCGAGTCGGAGGAGGCCTCCGAGGGCAAGCGCCGGGCGGGCCGCGTGAAGCACGACGCGGTGTCGGCCGTGGTGCACTCCACGGCGCGAGGCCAGGTCGTCCTCATCACGAACCTGGGCCGCGCCTTCAAGACGGACGTGCTGCCACTACCCGTGCTGCCGGAGCAGAGCGGCACGGTCTCGATGCGCGGCGGCATGGCGGCGTCCGAGCTGGTGCCGCTCGGCAAGGGCGAGAAGGTCGTCGGCATCGCGCCGCTCGACCCGAAGGACTCGCCGGGCATCGCGCTGGGCACGAAGCAGGGCACCGTGAAGATCTGCGTCCCGGAGTGGCCGGTCCGCTCGGACGAGTTCGAGGTCATCTCGCTCAAGGACGGCGACGAGATCGTCGGCTGCACGTGGCTCACCGACGGCAGCGAAACCCTCGCGTTCGTCAGCTCCGACTCGTCACTCCTGCGCTACGACGCGAAACTCGTGCGGCCCCAGGGCCTCAAGGGCGGCGGCATGGCGGGCATCAACCTGAGCGGCGACGCACACGTGGTGTTCTTCGGCGCGATCCGCACGGACGACGACGAACACGGCGAGCCGATGGTCGTCACCTCGTCCGGCCAGAGCGTCAAGGTCACCCCGTTCAGCGAGTACCCGGCCAAGGGCCGCGCGACGAACGGCGTGCGGTCGCAACGCTTCCTCAAGGGCGAGACGCACCTGGTGCTCGCGTGGATCGGCTCCCGCCCGGCGGGTGCGGACGACAAGGGCGCGCCGGTGGAGTTGCCGGCCATCGACCCGCGGCGCGACGGCTCCGGCCACGCGCACCCCGGCCCGCAGGTGATCGGGCACCTGATCGAGCGCGACTAGTCGGGTTCGGCGCCGGTGAGAGGCTTCGACCGCTCTCACCGGCGAACGGGCCGCCTGGACGAGTGTGGTCAGCGGTCGCCGCGGATCGAGATGCCGATCACCGAGGCCGTGACGCCGACGCCCAGCGTGGCACCGGCGACCTTCTTCGCGCCGCGTTCGACGACCGCGGCGCGGAACGACTCGTCGAGCATGGTCTGTGCCGCGGATCTGGACACGGGAGGTGTCGCGGCGTTGATCCTGGCCACGAACTTCGCCTGCGTGCTGTAAGCGACCTCGTAGATCAGCTCGCTGGGCACGCCGATGGAGGTGCGGGACGCGTACAGGTACGACTCGCACGAGATCACCACGAGGGTGGCTTTCGGGTTGCTCACCGACCTGAGGTCGAAGGAGCTGGTGTCCGGGAAGCGGAACATCCCCTTGTCGTTGTGTCCGATGAGGATCATGTAGCCGGATTCCTGCTGTGCGAAGTCGTCCAGCACCTTCTGGGCGGCTGTCTTCGTCCTGGTGGCGAGCGGAATCGTGAAGCCCGACGACTCGGTCCGCCTGAGGACGTCCTCGATCTCCCTCGGGTTCTCCGTCTGCTTCCCGAAGATGTTGTGGTACTCGTCGGCGGACCTGGGCGCGGAAGCGTACTTCTTGATCAGCTGCTGGCCGCCGGTGCTGACGGCCTGTCTGCCGCCTCCGCCGCACGCGGTGACCAGCACCAGCACGAGCACGGCGAGCGCGGCTCGCATGTCAGGCCACCGCGAAGTAGTCGGTGACGACCCGCCGATCGTTGGTGCCCAGCACGGTCTTGGGCGATCCGACGAACGCGGCGATCACCTTGCGCAGCAACGTCGGGAAGGCGGCACCGGCCAGCAGGAGCTCCCCGTCGTTGAACCGCGCGCCGAAGAGGATCAGAACACTGAGACCGCCGAACAGCACGGCGAGCGTGGTGATGATCCAGTACGGTCGGGAGTGCAGGAGCTTCCGGTACTTGGCCGACTCGAGCTTCTCCCGCACCCGGTACCAGTGGAGTACCTCGGAGAGGACCGCTCCGACGAACGGAGCTGCGATGTGGAGTGTGCTCATGCGGCTGCCCTCCGGGTCCTGGTGCGAAGTCGGAGCCGTTTTCTTCCACGTCGCATTGAGACGGTTGTTGCGTTACCGGCAGGAGGAAGCTCTGCGCGAGTTCGAGAAGGCACGGTGGTCCCGAGTCGCCAGTCCGCAGGGGGTGTGACATGACCGATCGGGCGGACGTGCCGGCCGAGGTGCTCGGCGAGCTCCGCGGAATCTGCGCGAGGCTTCCGGAGAGCCGTGAGGAAGCGGCGTGGGTGGGGACGCGGTGGCGCATCCGCAACCGCACGTTCCTCCACGTCTTCACGGCGCACCCCGGCCAGGAGGGCGCGTACAGCCGCGCGGCGGAGCTCACCGAGCCGACAGTGATCATGACCTTTCGCGCACAGCCCGAGGAGTTCGACGCCTTGGTCGGCGCCGGAGAGCCGTTCTTCCGCGCGGCGTGGGGACAGGACGCCGTCGGGATGAAGGTGCGGCCCGATGCGGACTGGGCGGAGGTGGACGAGTTGCTGGCCGAGAGCTACCGCAAGCTCGCCCCGGCGAAGCTGGCCAGGCTCGTCGACTGACCCACGTGCACCACCACCGCCCCGCTCCAGCCGGTTCCGCGCGCCGCCGCCGAGCCGCTCCGCGGCGCCTCGTGGTCGGCCGACCCGCTAGCGTGTTCCGTAAGTCCGTTCGATGAGAGTCACGGTCTCCGGGGCCCTCGGCCGCGACTACCGCGGACGAGACTGACGGGACACGCCCTAGAGGCCGAAGCCGCCGGACACCTCGACGTTCTGCGCGGTGATCCACCGTCCGTCGTCGCCTGCGAGTGCCGCGATCGCCACCGC
Organism: Lentzea sp. NPDC051208; assembly: GCF_040682435.1. NCBI lineage: Bacteria > Bacillati > Actinomycetota > Actinomycetes > Pseudonocardiales > Pseudonocardiaceae > Lentzea > Lentzea sp. NPDC051208. The sequence goes on from NZ_JBFBAW010000012.1 coordinate 145,113, forward strand.
CACGTCATCGGGCTCGCCCACGCGGCCCAGCGCGGTGTTGGCGGCCAGCGCGGGGATCACCTCCGGGAACTTCTCGAAGGCGTCGTCGCCCAGCCGGGTGCGGGTGGCACCGGGGGAGACGGAGTTGACGCGGATGCGCCGGGGGCTGAGTTCCTTGGCCAGGTAGCGCGTCAGCACGACCAGGGCGCCCTTCATGGTGGCGTAGCCGGAGTAGCCGGGTTCGGCGTGTTCGGTGGAGCTGCTCGTCGTGTTGATCACCGCGCCACCGTCCGCGAGGAGGGGGAGCAGGGTCTGGGTGAGGAAGAACGGGCCCTTGAGCAGCACTCGGTAGAACCTGTCGAACAGGTCCTCGGTGGTGTCGGGGAACAGGGCGGTCTGGGCGAAGCCCGCGTTGTTGACGAGGACGTCGAACTCGTCGCGGCCCCAGCCGCGCAGCACCTCGGCGACCTGGTCCCGGAACGCCGCGAAGGTGTCGCTGCGGCCGACGTCCAGGTGCAGCGCGGTGGCCTGGCCGCCGTTCTGCTCGATGGCCGTGACGGCCTGCTCGGCGCCGGCCTCGTTCGAGCTGTAGGTGAGGATCACGCAGGCGCCTCGCCTGGCCAGTTCCACCGCAGTGCTCCAGCCGATGCCCGAGCTGCCACCGGTCACGATCGCGACTGACATTTCCTACCGCCTGTCCTGGTCTGCTTGGTTTTCGATGAACCAAGCAGACCAGGTGAGGTGGTGTCGCGAGGAGATCAAAGCTGTCAGCTTCTTGCCTGATCCTCTCAAAGGTGTCCGGGCTACTCGATGTGCAAACTCTGGATCTTCGCCTCCGCGACGATGCGGTCCGCCTCGTCCCGGGCGACGTTGCGCAGTTCGGCCAGGGCGCGCATCGCCTCGGCCCGGCGGGCCGACATCGCGAGCCGGAAGTCCTCGCGGATCCCCTCGCGCTTCGCGGCCGCCTCCTCGTCGAGCCGGCGGGCTCGTTGCTCGGCCTCGCCCACGATCATCAACGCCTTGAGCTGGGCATCCCTGATGACCTCACGGCGTTCTTCCTCGGCCAGGGCGACCATCCGGGCGAGCCGTTCCGGCAGGCCCTTCAGGTCGATCGGGGTCAGGCAGATGCGGTGCAGGCCGTCCTGCAGGGCGGCGTTCTCCTCCTGGACCGAGACCAGCCGGCTCGCCAGGGCCTCCGCGCGGGCCTCCGACGCGTCGCGGTCGGCTGTGACCAGGCGAAGCTCGGCTTCCAGCTCGGCGACGTAGTCGTCCACCTCGTCGCGGTCGTAACCGCGCCATCGAAGCCCGAACCACGTGCGCAGCGGTACGAGCTCAGTCCTGCTGTCGACACTCACTGCCGTCTCCTCTGCCTCCCGCGAGTCAGTCCTGACAAGGGGTACGTACAGGGCGCGACATCGGTTCTAACGGGTTCACCAGGCACAATGTGGACGTGAACAACAAACTGTGCCCCTGTGGTACCGGGCAGTCCTATGTGGACTGTTGCGGTGCGCTGCACTCCGGAGCCCGCAAGGCGGCCACCGCCGAGCAGCTGATGCGTTCTCGCTACAGCGCTTTCGCCGTGTCCGATGAGGACTACCTGCTGCGCACGTGGGCCGCGAAGCACCGTCCTTCCAGTGCCGGGATCGACTCGACCGATCGCTGGTTGAAGCTCGAAATCCTGGCCACCGAGAACGGCGGTCTGCTCCAGGCCGAGGGTGTGGTGGAGTTCCGGGCGCATTATGTCGGCGGCGTCGTGCACGAGCGGAGCAAGTTCATCAGGGAGAACGGCCAGTGGGTGTACGCGGAGGGCCTGGAATGAGCACGGTGACGGTCGCGAGCAGGTTCAACGGGCCTCCCGGCATGGGCAACGGCGGGTACTCGGCCGGTCTGCTCGCCGGGCACGTCGACGCCCGGACCGTGAGCGTCCGGTTGCGCAAGCCGGTGCCGCTGGACCGCGAGATGCAGGTCGGGGACGGGCAGTTGCTCGACGGTGACGTCGTGATCGCCTCGGCCGAGCCCGCCACGCTCGACCTTGAGGTTCCCGCCGCACCGACGCTAGACGAGGCGCTGAAGGCCTCCGCGAAGGTGCCGTGGCGCGACAAGCACCCGTTCCCGACGTGCTTCGGCTGCGGTCCCGGCCGTGAGGACGGCATCGCCGCGCTGCTCGGCCCGCTCGACGGCCGCAGCGAGTGGGCCGGCGTGTGGACGCCGACGGACGTACTGCCGAACGACGGGGTCAGCGTGCTCCCGGAGATCGTCTGGGCCGCGCTCGACTGTCCGTCCGCGCAGCCGGTGGCACCGGACGGGGGTCCGGCGTTCGTGCTCGGCACCTTCGTCGCCCAGGTGGAGCAGCCGGTCGAACTGGGCGTGGACCACGTGCTCCTGGCATGGGAGCTTGGGAAGGACGGACGCAAGGCCTACTCGGCGTCCGCCATCATCGGGCCTCACGGAGTGTGCGGACGAGCACGGGCCGTGTGGGTATCGATCGGATGAGATCAAATAACCCGACTGGGTGACGGAAGCGTTGCGCGTCTTGATAGCGTGCACGACCGTTGCCCGATTAAGCCGAAAGGGCGAGTGACCGGGATGGCACGGAGGTGATCAGGCGCTTGATGGGCCGACGTGCCGCCGCCCATGGCGACCAGCAACCACAGACCCAGCAGAGTTCTGGCCAGAGCAGTTTCGGAGTTCAGACCATCACGAGCACCGACCAGGACCTGGATCTGTATCCCGTCGAGCAGCCCCCGGCAGCAGCGCCGCAGCCGGAGCCAGTACCCCAGAGGACGCCGTTCGCGGCGAACTCCGTCGGGTCGACGCTCGTAGTCTCCGCTCCCGAGGGCCCGAGTCAGGGCGCCGCGGGCCTCGCCCGCGCGCTTCCGGCCGACAACGGCCGGACCGTCGTCGTGGTCGACTTCCCGGGCGGGGACCAAAGCACTTTCTGGCCGCACGTCGTGACGGCGCTGCACGGCCGCGGGCCCATCCGGCTCGCGGTCTCGCACGCCGGGACGATGCGGCCGACCGCGCCCGCGCAGTGGCTCGCCGAGCAGCTGCAGGCCGAGGTCGTGGCGCCGGACGGCGTGCTGACCACGGTGCCCGGTGCCGCGTTCGTCGTCGGCACGCAGGGCTACGGCAGCTGGGTGAAGTTCCAGCCGAACGCGTCCCCGATGCCCTACGGCCGCCGCTTCCCGGTGCCGCAGTGGGAGGCGATGGACCCGAACTCGCCGTGGCCGACGGGTGAGGTCGGCATCTCCGAGCCGATCCCGAGCGGACTCTGGCTGCGCGCGCAGGTGCCGCCGTTCGACCCGGCCGCCCAGGACTCGCGGCCGATCGTGGCGCTGCCGTGCCGCGACAACGTGCTGACGGTCGTCGTCGGCGGGCCCGGCCAGTCGTCGATCCCGATCGACGAGGTGTGCCGCCTGCTCACGGCGCTGCCCCAGGCGGCCCGGTCGCGCGTGCGGCTGGTGCCGTACGGCATCGACGCCGCCATCGGCAGCCTCGTCGCCGACCAGATCGGCGAGCCGATCGCGATGTTCACCGGCCTGCCGGTGGGCAACCTGCGCGGCGGTGGGCCGGCGGTGATCGCGGTCGACCCGCGCGGGCAGCAGACGTGGCGCCCGTTCGTCACCGAGGTGCTGTGCGTGCCGGACGAGGCCGTGCCCGTGGTCTCCGGCTACCGGGCGCCGGTGCAGGGCCTCACCGAGGTCTCGCCCGGGGTGTTCTCCCTCGGCGATGGCGTGGTGCTCGAAGTCGTCCCCTCAGGCCTGTGGGTGCGTGAGCAGGACGAGCCGTACAACGCCGCCGAGGTGCGCACACTGCCCTTGGACCCGGAGTGGGCTCGTCTGACCGTGGGCACGCCTGGGCGCACGACGCCCGGTGCGGTCGCGGTGCACGGCGCTGCTCTCGTGGAACGCCTGGAGCCCGAGGTGCGCAAGCTCCTGCGCCTGGTGTTCTGCGACTCCAAGGTGATCGCACCGCCGCCACCTCCGCCCGCACAGCCTCCCGTCAACAGCGCGGCCGCGGCTCTGAGCACGGCGGCGCACGCGCTGTCGACGCGTGAGCCGGCGGACAGCGGCACCGGCTTCTTCACCCCCGTCACGTCGGCCGAGCCCGAACAGGACCGGCCCGCGTACGCGAGCATGGGCGCCGGTCCGGCGATCGCGACGGTGACGTCGCACGCGCTGGCGGACGACCCGGACGAGGCCGCGTTCCCGTCGGACGACCCGGACTCCACCCCGGTGAGGTTCCGCGTCGACGGCCCGCTCCCGCTGCAGCCGCTGGCGATGTGGGAGGCCCCGCCGGAGAACGACGGCGAGCGCGAGACGGTCGCCCAGGACCACAGCAGCTCCGACGCCGAACGCGACACGGTCCGCCGTGCTCTCGGTGAGCGCTACGGCCTGCACGCGGCGACGGTCGTGCGCCTGCTCTCCCAGCGTCCGGACGCGGAGGAGGACCCGGCCGCGTTCGAGGCCATGGTCACCGACCTCACGGCGTTGCTGGCGTGCGTGTCGCAGGACGAGGAGATGGTCGTCGAGACGCTGCGCATGGGACGCCTGGGCCGCCTGCGCCCGTACGTCGCGTGCATCGTCTCGGGCCTGAACCGCCTGCCCGTGCACAGCGGCGTGGCGGTGGTGTGGGGTGTCAGCGGCCCGACCGGGCCGAGGCGCTACCGCAGCGGTGACGTCCTGGTCGAGCACGGCCTGCTGGACGCCATCGCGAACCCGTCCCAGCGCGTCGACGGCGTCACCGAGTACCTGATCTGGTCGGTCACCGGCCGCCGGGTCGAGGTGGCCGACCGGGTCGCCGTGGCCACGGAGGAACGCGTGGTCTTCGCGCCCGGCACGCCCTTCCGGGTGCTCGCGGTGGCCGAGGCCGAGGGTGACCACCCGCAGCAGGTGCTGCTGCAGGAGGTCGCCGGACCGGCCGCCGACCAGGAGATCGCGGGACTGCGGCCGAGCGTGCTCTCCCAGCTGGAACGGGCGGCGGCGAACCTGCGCGTGCTGCCGGTCTCGCACCAGGTGACGGCCTGAACCTCGGCATCCGCTACGCGGAACCGCCGGTCGGCCCGCTGCGCCTCCACCCACCGGTGGACTGCGACGGCGAGCCGACCGGCGCGTTCGGCGACCGGCACACGCTGAACGTCTGGTCCACAGCGGACTCCGCAGCGCCGGTGATCCTCTGGGTCCACGGCGGCGCGAACACGGTCGGCTCGTCAGCACAGCCCGAGTACGCGGGTGACGTGCACGCGTCGAACGGAATCGTGTTCGTCAGCTGCGACTACCGCCTGGCAGCCGACGGATACGGTGCCCTGGAAGGGATCCAGCACAACCGAGGGCTGCTCGACGTCGTCTCCGCGCTGAGGTGGGTCCAGCGCAACATCGCCCGCTACGGCGGAGATCCGGCGAACGTCACCGTCGCCGGCCAGTCGTCCGGCGCGCAGACGGTCGCGTCGCTGATGGTCATGCCTTCCGCTGCCGGTCTGTTCCACCGCGCGATAGCGCACAGCCTCGCCGGACGGTTCTTCACGCCGCTCGAAGCCGCCGAGGTCCAGCGGCGAGCAGACCCCGACGTCGTGCTGTACCAACCGATCGTCGACGGCGACACGCTGCCGCGCAGTCCGCTCGAAGGCCCGTACGACGTGGACCTGATGGTGTGCCACACGGCCGCCGAGGACGCCGAACTGTTCCAGCGCCCGACGATGCGGCTGGCCGACGAGCACGGGAGCGCGTTCCGGTCCGTCTACGCCCGCACGCCGGCGCACCACGGCGCGGACGTGCCGGACATGTTCCGCGGCGACATCGCCCAGGCGTGGGCGAGGTTCGCCCGCACGGGTGATCCCGGCTGGCCGCGGCACGAAGTGAAACGCTGGGTCTAACTTTCGGTGGTGAGGCCGAGCGAGCCGTCCAGCCGGGGCACGCACGCCCCGTCGCGCTTGTCCGAGGCCAGGAACTCGGTGAGACAGCGCCCGATCTGCTCATGACCGCGCGCGTTGGGGTGGAACGACTCCTGCAACGCGTGCGGTGCGCGCCTCTGGTCCTTCAGACCGTCGAAGTCGACCGACAGCCGCGTGAACCACTCGGTCTCCGGCTCGTCCCCGCCCACGCACGCCTCGTGGCCCTCGCCGGCCCGCGCCAGGTCGAGGAACCGCGCGTTGACCTTGCCCGCGGCGGCGCGCAGGCCGTTCGACAGCTCCGGCACGGCCTCCTCGACGACCCACTCCAGGTCGGCGGTGCGCAGCGGGCAGCCGGACAGGTTCTGCAGCGACTGCGGCATCTTCGGGGACACGGGGGCCGCGTACGACTGCACGACCAGCTGGTAGGACGAGTCGAGGTAGCCCGAGTCGCGCATGGTCTGGCGGATGGCCTTCAGCGTGTTCTCGACCTTCGGGATCATCCGCCGCACGCGCTTGGTCCACTCCGGTGCGACGGACGACGTGCAGTCGCTGCGCTTGCCCCACGCCTCGAAGCACTTGTTGAGGATCTCGGAGAAGCGCGGGTCGTCGTTCGCGCCGATGGCGACGACGATCGCGACGATCTGGTTCGACCCGGCGAGCTCGCGCAGGCGGGGCAGCTGCTCGTTGCGCAGCTTCTCCGAGTTGGCGCCCGAGCACGCCAGGTTGATCTTCTGGTCGGCTTCGAACGACGTCTTCATGATCTCGGCCGCGCGCGAGCGGTGGCACCAGTTGCCGCCGTCCTCGCCGTCGGTCCCCGGCTCGTAGGCACCGGCGCCCTCGCCGGACATCGTGCTGTCGCCCAGCGACACGACCGCGGTCCTGGTCTCGCGGTCCGCGTCGGAGGGCGGCGGGAACACGTGGTCGCTCACGACCAGCACGATCGTGAGCAGGCCGATCGCCGCGAGGAAGAGCAGTTTGCGCATCGCGGGCCAGTTTACGTGGGTGGCCGAATGCGAGGGGGATATGGCGTTGCCGCCCTGGGCGGGGGTGAGGAAAGTGGAGGTGTGGGGAATCTGAGGGAGATAGTCGTGGTCGGCTACGACCGCGTCGCGTTGCTGGACCTGGCGGGACCTGTCGAGGTGTTCCAGGCGGCGAACTACGGAGAGCAGCGCTACCAGGTCACCCTCGCCACGATCGGGGGAGAACCGTTCGCCGCCACGGCGGGCGTGCGCGTCGAGGCGGGTGCCGACCTGCTCGCGCTGGACCGTCCGATCGACACGCTGCTCGTGGTCGGCGGCTGGGGGTACGACGAGGCCGCGTCCGACGCGGTGCTCACGACGAACCTGCGGCGGCTGGCGCTGCGGTCGCGTCGCGTGGCGGGTGTCTGCACGGGCGCCGTGGTGCTGGCCGGGGCCGGGCTGCTGAACGGCAAGAAGGCGACGACGCACTGGGCGTTCACCGGCGAGCTGGAGAGCCGCGGCGTCGAGGTGGAACCGGACGCGATCTTCGTGTGCGACGGGGAGGTGGCCACGTCGGCAGGGGTGACGGCGGGCATCGACCTGGCGCTGGCGATGGTCGAGCAGGACCACGGGCCCGCACTGGCCCGCAGGATCGCGCAGTACCTCGTCGTCTTCCTGCAACGCTCGGGAGGCCAGTCGCAGTTCAGCGTGCACACCCGCGCGAAGCCGGTGTCGGACGGCTCGCTGCGCGCGCTGCTGGACGACATCCACGCCGATCCGACTCGGGAGTGGACGGTGCCGGTCATGGCTCGCAAGGCCATGATGAGCGTGCGGCACTTCGCCAGGGTCTTCTCCCGCAGCGTGGGCGTCTCGCCCGCGCAGTACGTCGAACGAGCCCGCGTCGAGGCCGCCGCCGACCGGCTGGCCAGCAGCGGCGACTCGCTCGACCTCGTCGCCCGCCAGTCGGGGTTCGGCTCGGCCGAGACCCTGCGCCGGGCCTTCCTGCGCGTGCTCGGCGTGTCGCCGGGCAGCTACCGCGCCCGTTTCCGGACCACTGGGGTTGCCTGATGGAAGCCACGTTCGTGCTCTACCCGAACATGACGGCGCTCGACTTCGTCGGCCCGTACGAGGTGCTCGGCAGCGTGCCGGTCGTCACGACCCGGTTCGTCGCCGCGACGCTCGACCCGGTGAGGTGCGACAACGGGCTGACCGTCGTGCCGACCGACACGTTCGACTCGCTGAAGTCGACGGACGTCGTCGTGGTGCCGGGCTCCGGGCACTGGAGGGAACTGCTGAAGGACTCCGGTGGCGTCGTCGAGTGGCTGCGGGAGGTGCACCCGACGACGAAGTGGACGACGTCGGTGTGCACCGGGTCGACGCTGCTCGCCGAGGCGGGGCTGGTCTCGAAGGCCACGACGCACTGGGCCGCGCGGGAGGACCTGGAGGTGCGCGGCGTCGAGGTGAGCACCGACCGGGTCGTGTTCGACGGCAAGGTCGTCAGCGGGGCGGGTGTCTCCGCGGGCATCGACATGGCGCTGCGGCTGGTCGAGGCCGAGTTCGGCGAGATGGTCGCGCAGGCCGTGCAGGTCGGCATCGAGTACGACCCGCAGCCGCCGCGCGCCTACGACTCGATCCCGCCCGAGATCGCGCAGGGCCTCAAGGCCGCGTTCGACTCACGTCAGGCCTGACTGCACGGCGAACACGACGAGCTGGGCGCGGTCGCGAGCGCCCAGCTTGATCATCGCCCGCGACACGTGCGTGCGCACCGTCGCGGGCGAGATCACCAGCACCGCGGCGATCTCGTCGTTGGACGCGCCGGACGCCACGTGCCGCATGATCTCCCGCTCGCGTTCGGTCAGCTTGTCCAGGTGCGGCACGGGCCGCGCCGACGCCCCGGACGCGAACCGGTCGATCACCCGGCGCGTGACGGACGGCGAGAGCAGCGAACCGCCGTCGGCCACCACGTGCACCGCGCGCAGCAGGTCCGCCGGGTCGGAGTCCTTCACCAGGAACCCGGACGCGCCCGTCCGCAGCGCCTCGAACACGTACTCGTCGAGGTCGAACGTCGTGAGCACGACGATCCTGACGTCGGCGCACGCGGGGTCGGCGCTGATGCGGCGCAACACCTCCAGGCCGTCCATCAGCGGCATGCGGATGTCGAGGAACACCACGTCCGGTTTCGTCGCCTGGATCAGCGCCAGGGCCTCCCGCCCGTCGGCGGCCTCTCCGGCGAACTGGAGGCCGTCCTCGGTCTCGATCAACGTCCGCAGCCCCATCCGGACCAGCGGCTGGTCGTCGGCCACCACCACGCGAATCATGCGGGCAACGGTATCCGGGCGATCACCGCGAAGCCGTGCGCCGCATCGGTTTCGAGTGTGCCGCCGAGTGCTTCGGCCCGTGAACGCATACCCGTGATGCCGTGGCCCTCGGTGAACTCGGTGGCCGTGCCGGTGTCGGTCACGTGGACGACCAGATCGTCGCGCACGGTGTAGACCTTGACGGACGCGGTGACACCGGGGGAGGAGTGGCGCAGGACGTTGGTCAGCGACTCCTGCACGATCCGGTACACGGCCAGCTGGTAGGTGTCCGGCAACTCGATTCCGGCGACCTCGACCGACACCTCCAGCCCTGCCTCGCGCATCCGTGCCGCCAGAGCCGGGATGTCGTCGAGCGTGATCGCCGGGGTCAGGGGAGCCGAGCCGCGCAGGGTGTCCAGTTCGGACCGCAGCCCTTCCAACGCCTCTTTGGACGTGTCGCGGATGGCTTCGAGTGACGCGCGGGCCTTCGCGGGATCCTTGTCCAGCACGTAGAGCGCCACTCCGGCCTGCATCGCGATCACCGAGAGGCCGTGGCCGACGACGTCGTGGACCTCCTGGGCGAGCCGGAGGCGTTCGGAGATCGCGGTGCGCTCGCGAACGTCCACAGCGGACCGGCGGCGGAGCTTCACCAGCGCACCCGCCGCGCCGGGCAGCAGGATCCAGCCGGCCGACCAGGTGACCCACGACGTCAGCGAGTCGTTCCACCACGGCAGGATGGCCAGCGCGTACAGCAGGGCACTGGCTGCGGCGAGTTCGACGCGCGCGTACAGGGCCACCGCGTAGATCGCGGCGACACCGCTCACCAGGATCGGGCCGAACGGGTATCCCAGCGCCAGGTAGACCACGATCGGCGCGATCGTGACCAGCACCGTCCACAACGGGCGGACGGAGCGGAACAGCAGGCCGCAGGCCGCCACGACGATGAGCGCGTACGCGAGGGCGTCGAGGGGTTCGCCGCCTTGCAGACGCGCGGCGAACCGCGTGCCCGCGAGGCCGAAGAACAGCAGCGCCGCCGTGAGCGCGCCGTCCTGCCATTTGATCCGCATGCCGCCGACCATACGACCGAGGGCGTACGCAGATGTGCGTATCTTCATGACGCTCCGGAGCGGACGACCCGTAGATCCTGCGGGGCCACAGTTGAGCTCATGATCGTGACGACGGAGAAGCTGACGAAGCGCTACGGCGACCGCGCCGTGGTGGACGAGGTCAGTCTGTCCGTGCGGCGGGGCGAGGTCTACGGGTTCCTCGGTCCCAACGGCGCGGGCAAGACGACCACGATCCGCATGCTGCTCGGGCTCGTGAAGCCGACCAGCGGATCTGCCAGGGTCCTCGGCGAGAAGCCGGGCACCCCCGGGGCGTTGCTCAAGGTCGGGTCGCTGATTGAGGGACCCGGCTTCTACCCGTACCTGTCCGGCCGCGACAACCTGCGCGTGCACGCCGCCCGCCGGGGCGTGGACAGGACGCACGTCGAGACCGCGCTGGAGCAGGTCGACCTGGTGGGCGCCGCCGCCGAGAAGTTCCGCCGGTACTCGCTCGGCATGAAGCAACGGCTCGGCGTCGCCGCGGCCCTGCTCGGCCGGCCAGAGCTGCTGATCCTCGACGAGCCGACCAACGGCCTCGACCCGGCGGGCATGGCCGACATGCGCGACCTGGTGCGGGCTTTGGCCGCGCAGGGCCAGACGGTGCTGCTGTCGAGCCACCTGCTCGGCGAGGTGGAGGAGATCTGCGACCGGGTCGGCGTGATCTCGAACGGCGAGCTCGTCGCCGAGAGCACGGTCGAGCAGTTGCGCGGCGACACGGTCCTGCTGATCAGGGCCGACCCGATCGAGAAGGCGCACGTGCTGATCGAGGGCAGTGAGGTGCACGGCGACGTGCTGCACGTGCGGGAGGCGGACGCGAGGGCGTTGGTGCGCACGCTGGTGCACGCCGACGTGGACGTGCAGGAGGTCCGGCCGCTGCGCCGGACGCTGGAAGAGGTCTTCTTCGAGATGACGGGAGCGGCGTGATGGGCAGCGTGAAGGCGGAGCTGCTGAGGCTGTGGAAGTGGCCGGCGACCTGGGTGCTGATCGGCGTCTGGCTGGTGATGACGCTGACGTTCGGCTACGTGTTCAGCTACCTCGCTCTGAACGGCGGCACCAACACGCGTTCGATGTCCCAGCAGCAGCTGATCAGCGCGATGCAACCGGAGAACGTCGGCGCGGCCGTGGTCCGCGGCCTGCCCATGTTCGGCGGTGCGATCATCCTCGTGCTGGCGGCGCTCGCCGTCGGCAGCGGATACGGCTGGGGCACCTGGAAGACGACCCTGACGGCCGGCCCGCGCCGGGTCTCGGCGATGGCCGGCACGCTCGGGGCGCTGGGGATCGTCGTGGTGTTGCTGGTGGCCCTCACGTTCGTCGTGAACCTCGGCGCGGCGGTGACCGTGGCGTCGCTGGAGGGCTGGGACTGGAGTCTGCCGGGTCTCGGCGTCTTCCAGGCCTTGGGCGCGTCATTGCTGATCGCCGCCATGTGGACGGGGTTCGGCGTGTTCCTCGGCGTCGCCACCAAGGGCCCCGCGCTGGCCGTCGGTCTCGGCCTGATGTGGGCGATCGTGACCGAGAACCTGTTGCGGGGCGTGGGCTCCCTGCTCGGGCCGGTCGAGTCGCTGACCGAGGTCCTGCCGGGCGGGTCGGCCGGCAACCTCGCCGGTGCCGTCGGCGGATCCGGCGCCCCCGGCGTGCTGACGGACCTGAGCGGCACCACCGCCGCGTTGTTCCTCGTCGGGTACGTCGTGTTCTTCGTGGGCGCGGCGACGCTTCTGAAGGTGCGCCGCGACCTCGTATAGGGCCACGGAGACCCACGTCAGGCCCAGCACGACCGCGACTCCAGTGGGGTGGTCGCGGTCGTGCAGGCCGGGGTTCACCGGCCCGCTGTGCTCGCGCCAGAGGAGCGGCACCGCGACGAGCGTGACGACGCCGGAGACGGTCAGGCCGACGCCGACGGACGGGCGTTTCACCACGAGTCCGGCGGCGCCGACGAGCGGGGCGATCAGGAAGTCGTGCAGGACCACGCCACCGCCGAGCCAGAGCAGCAGTTCGAGGGTGACCTGGGGGAGGAGCAGCCAGGCGCCCCAGGCTCCCAGGCCGGCTCCGGCGATGCCCAGCAGGACCCGCGCGAAGAACGTGCCGCTCATCCCCGCACCTCCAGCGACGTGACCCACTTCGTCTGCAGCACACCCGGCCGGTTCGGCGCTATCAGGCGGCACGGATACCCGTGGTCCGGGCTGAGCTCCTCGCCGTCGAGCCGCAGCGCCAGCAGCGTCAGCGGGTCCTGCGCGAACGCCTCGGGCAGCGTCGTCGCCCGGTACAGCCCGTCCTTCTCCAGCGACTCGACCCGCACGTCCCCTCGTCCCACCAGTTCGGAGACGCGGACGCCGGTCCAGGTCGCGTTCTGGCTCCAGCCCTCGACGCACGCGATCGGCAGGTCGACGGTGGTCTGCGGCATCGCCTGCAGCTCCGCCAGCGAGAAGCTCCTCGTGCCCACCTTCAGCCGCCAGTCCTGCGGCACCAAGATTCCGGCGGCCTTCGCCGTGCGGTTGACCGGCAGGTCGCCGTCCGACCGCCACGCCAGCACCGAGACCTTGCGCAGCCACGGCACCGTCACCCCTGCCGTCGCCACTACGGCGACACCGGTGGTCAACGCGGTCGTGCGCAGGAAAGCCCTGCGGGACAACAGGGGCTTCTCGGGCGGTTCGGGTTCGAGCGTGCGGCGGATCAGCGGGATCTTGACGGCGACGTGCACGAGCAGGGCACCGATCACGATCCACGCCACCGCGTAGTGGGCGGTGGGGAAGTAGAACGACCACGGGTAGTTCTGCGCCGCGTTGAACAGGCCGGTGACCAGTTCGAAGAACGACGCCGCGATCAGCACGAAGATCGAGCCGCGCTCCAGGGCGTGCGGCACGGACTTCACCAGCGGCCGTTCGAACAGCTTCGGGTAGACGCTCCACAACTTGGCCAGCAGCAACGGGATCGAGGCGACCCCGGAGATCACGTGCACGCCCTGCGTGACGCGGTAGAGGCCGACCGGACGGGTCGGCCACACCCAGTCGTGCTGCACGCCGTGGCTGATCAGGCCGGTGACGAAGCACAGCCCGAACGTGATGCCGAGCCACGTGCCGACCCGGCTGGTCACGCCCGTGTGGTGGGCGGGGGCCTTGAAGACGGGTGCCTTGAAGGCGGGGAGTTTCACAACCGCTCCCAGCACGCGAACCAGCGCCCGGCGCGTTCGGCCTGCCACAGCAGGAAGAGACCGTCGGCGGTCAGGGACTCGGCGTCGCTCCAGGCCCACGGGAACCACTGGCCGCGGGTGTCCTCGGTCCGCACCCGCGCCTGGCCGGTCGTCAGGCCCGCACCCGGTGGCTCGACCTCGACGACGACGGTTCCGCTGGGCCGCAGCAGGGTCCGGACGCGGCGCAGGAGGGCGGCCGGGTCGCCGCCGATGCCGATGTTGCCGTCGGCGAGCAGGACGTGCTGCCACTGTCCCTCGCCCGGCAGCAGGTCGAACACGTCGCGGCGAATCGCGATGCCGCCGCGTTCGGTGGTGCGCCGGACCGCCTCCGGGGACACGTCGACGCCGAGCGCCCGGACCCGGCGGGCCAGCAGCGCGGCGACGAGACGGCCGGGGCCGCAGCCGACGTCGAGGGTGGGGCCGGTGCAGACGTCGAGCAGGACGGAGTCGCCGCCGTCCGCGTCGGCGTGCCAGCGGGCGACGCTGAGTTCGCGGGAGGTGGTGCCGGGGAGGTCGAGCCAGCCGGGATGACCCTTCAGGGCCTGGTCGAACATCATCGCGTCACCGCCGCCGCCTGGGCGAGCGCCGCCGCGAACCGGCTGCCCGGCACCTGCCGGGCCACCGCACGGGCGTCCGCCATCGTGTCCACATCGGACAGCACCGGTAGCGTCCGCACCTCCAGCCCGTGCAACGCCTTCAGCGTCAACGCCCCCGTGTCGGCACGCGACATCGGCACGTCGCGCAACACCGCGGCCCGCAACGGATCCCGCAGCCCGAGCGCCCACCAGCCGCCGTCCAGCGCGAACCCGAGCGCCGCCTCCCCGAACCCGGCGCACGACTCCAGCAGCGACGGCGTGACCTGCGGCGTGTCCATCCCGATCTGCAGCACCGGCATCCGGAACCGCGCGATGTCGGCGTGCGCGTTCACCAGCCGCTCGGCGAACGAGACACCGCGTTGCGGGACGACGACGCACTCGGCCAGCGCGTCACGCACGTCCTCGCGCCGCACCACCCCGGCCAGCGCCACCACGGGCACGGCGCCCGGCGTGTCCTGGGCGGCCGAGATCGTGTCCAGCAACGAAGCCGCCGCCACGTCCGCCGCCTCCCCGGCCGACAGCGGCGGGCACAGCCGCGTCTTCACCTGTCCCGGCACCGGCGACTTCGCCATGATCAGCAGGCAGAACCTCATCGCAGCACCCCCGCCATGTCCCGGGCCGCCCGCATCGTGCCGCGCACCGAGCCCGACACCTTCGACCGCGTGCCGGCCGCGCGGGGCCGATAGGCCACGTCGACCTCGCGCACCCGCCAGCCGGCTTCCGCCGCGCGCACCAGCAGTTCCAGCGGATAGCCGAAGGCGCGGTCCTGGAGGTCCAGCGCCAGCAACGCCTCCCGCCGGCACACGCGCAGCGGTGCGATGTCGTGCACGTCCAAACCCCTGCGCCGCAACAGGGACGCGATCACGGCGTTGCCGGCCCGCGCGTGCCACGGCCACACGCCGGCATGAACGGGCCTTCGCCGGCCGACCACGAGGTCGGCATCGGCCAGCAGCGCGGCCATCGCGGGCAGTTCGGCCAGGTCCAGTGAACCGTCCGCGTCGGCGAACGCCACCAGGCCCGAGGTGGCCGCGAGCAGACCGGTGTGCACGGCGGCGCCGTAGCCGCGCTTCGGTTCGTGCACGACCAGGGCACCGCACGCGGCGGCCACCCCGGGCGAGCCGTCGGACGACCCGTTGTCCACGACGATCGCGCGGTGTCCGGGAGGCAGGGCGGCGAGGACCGCGGGCAGTGCGGCGGCCTCGTCCAGGCAGGGCAACACGACATCCATGGGTCCACCCTGGACCACGGGAAAGTGTTGTGGTGCTTACAGAATTGTGACGCACGGAGGAGTTCTTACGATTGTCTTGCGAGGCCTGCGGGCACCCGGCCGACCCCCTAGGTTGGGCGCGGTGCGTCTAGTCATCGCAGGGCTGCTCCTCGCTGCCGCCATCATCATCGGGGTCGTCGTCAACGTCAACGACCCCGGCGTCCTGTTCGCCGCCGCGGCACCGCTCTTCGGCGACTGGCAGCCGCACCTCGGTCCCGGCACGCCCGTGGCGGTCCTGATCGCGTTCCTCGTCGTCGCCAAGGGACCCGAGCTGGCGAGCCACCGGTTCGCGCTGCCGATCGCCTACGTCGCGGCGACGGCGTGGACGTTCTCGCTCGCGATGATCGACGGCTGGAACCGGTTCGTCACCAGGCTGACGACCGACGACGAGTACCTGCACGAGGTTCCCGGCGTCACGGACATCCCCGCGATGCTGCGCGGTTTCGCCGCGCGGATTCCGGACTTCCAGCCCGACTCGTGGACCACGCACGTCTCCGGGCACCCGCCGGGCGCGCTGCTCACGTTCGTCGCGCTCGACCGCATCGGTCTCGGCGGGGGAGCGGCGGCGTCGATCTTCTGCGTCCTCGTCGGATCGCTCGCCGTGGTGGCGATCCCCAAGGCCATCGGCACCAACGCGGTGCTGCCGTTCCTCGTCCTGTTCCCCGGCGCGGTGTGGGTCGGGGCGTCGGCGGACGGCATGTTCATGGGCGTGGCGGCCGTCGGCGTCTACCTGCTCACCCGGTGGCCGTTGCTGGGCGGCGTCGTGCTCGGCTGGTGCCTGTTCCTGTCCTACGGCCTGGTGCTGCTGGCCCCGCTCGCGATCGTCGCGGTCGGCAGGAGGATCGGCTGGGCCGTCGCGGGCGCGCTCGCGGTCGTGGCGGCGTTCGCGATCAGTGGGTTCTGGTGGCTCGACGGCTACGAGCTCGTGAAACTCCGTTACTACCAGGGCATCGGCGACACCAGGCCGTACTGGTACTGGGCGTGGGCGAACCTCGCGGCACTCGCGCTGGTGATCGGCCCGGCCGGGATCAAGGGGCTGCGCAAGGACAAGTGGGTCATCGCCGCCGGCATCGCGATCCTGGCGGCGGACCTGTCCGGCCTGAGCAAGGCCGAGACCGAGCGGATCTGGCTGCCGTTCGCCGTCTGGCTGCTCGCCGGCACGGCCAGGCTGGACAAGCGGTGGCTCACCGCGCAGGCCGTCACGGCCCTGGCGGTGAACCACCTGGTGCTCACGAACTGGTGACGGGCTCCCGCTGCGAGGCGGAGGCGAACTCCCGCACCCCTTCCTCGAAGCCGACCCCGGCCTCGAAACCCAGCACGTCCAACGCCTTCGCGGGTGACGCCACGACGTGCCGGACGTCGCCCGGCCGCGCTCCGCCCACGATCTCCGGCGCCGGTCCGCCGCACGCGTCGGCCAGCGCGAACGCCAGGTCCCCGATCGTGTGCGGGGTGCCGGAACAGACGTTGACGGCCTCGAAGCCGGGGCGCGGGGAGGCCAGCGCCAGCGCGTTGGCCCGAGCCACGTCGGTGACGTGCACGAAGTCGCGCCGCTGCCGCCCGTCCTCCATCACCCGCGGTGCGACGCCGTTCTGCAGCGCGGACCGGAAGATCGACGCCACCCCCGCGTACGGGGTGTCGCGCGGCATCCGCGGGCCGTAGACGTTGTGATACCGCAAGGCCCACACGCTGCCGCCGGTCTGCCGGGCCCACGCGAGCGCGAGGTGCTCCTGCGCCAGCTTGGTCGCCGCGTAGGTGCTGCGCGGCTCCAGCGGGGCGTCCTCGGGCACCAGTTCGGACACCACGAAGTCACCGCAGAAGCAGCGCGGCTCGTACATGCCGGCCGCCACGTCCGCGGCGGTCCGCTCGGCCCGCACGATCCCGTGCGAGAGACACCGGTAGCGCCCCTCTCCGTAGACGACCATCGACGACGCCAGCACCAGCCGCGACACCCCGGCCCGGTGCATCTCGGCCAGCAGCACCGCCGTGCCCAGGTCGTTGTGGCGCGCGTAGGAAGGCGCGTCGAACGGATCCACGCCGTGCCCGACCATCGCCGCCTGGTGGCACACGGCGTCCACTGTGGACAGCAGCGGCCGCAGCGCGGCGGCGTCGGTCACGTCACCGACGACGAGTTCGTGTTCCAGCGAAGGAACAGTGCCGTGCGCTTCGGGCAGCAAGGCGTCGAGCACCACGCATTCGTGGCCCTGGGAGGTCAGTTCGTCCGCGACGTGCGACCCGATGAACCCGGCCCCGCCAGTGATCAGTACTCGCATGGACCGACCGTAGGACCGGACCGCGGGGGAGCGCGCCGTCAGGCCTCATCACGTCATGACTTCGTAAGAGCTGGCAGCTCCACCACGAACCGCGCGCCCCGCGGGAACCGGTCCTCGACCCACACGCGGCCATGGTGGCGCTGCACGTGCTCGCGCACCAGTGCGAGCCCGAGCCCGCTGCCCGAGTCGTCTCCCCGGCTGCCGGGCCTGCCCCGCGCGAACCGCTCGAAGATCTGTTCCCGCAACGCTTCCGGCACACCCGGCCCGTCGTCCTCGACCTCGACACGGGCCCGGTCGCCCGCCCTGCTCACCGCCACGAAGATCGCACCGCCCGCGTGCCGTTCGGCGTTCTCCACGAGGTTCGCGAGAACCCGGTCCAGCCGCCGGCGGTCACCGAGCACCCGTACCGGGCCCGCCTCGACCGGCACCGCGCTCCAGCGGGTCGCGATCACGTTGCGCACCAACGCGCTCAGGTCGAACTCCTCCGGCTCGTAGTCGTCGGTCTGGTCGGCGCGCGAGATCTCCAGCAGGTCCACGACCATCCGCGCGAACCTGTCGACCTCCGAGGTCAGCAGTTCCAGCGCGGTCTCGGCGGTGCCCGGCAGGTGGTCCCGACGCCGGCGCAGCACCGCACCCGCGTTCACCATCGTCGTCAGCGGCGACCGCAGCTCGTGCGAGACGTCCGAGGCGAACCGGGCGTCCCGCAACGCCCTCTGCTCCAGCGCGTGCGCCGTCGAGTTGAACTTCGCCGCCAGAGCCGCGAGGTCCGGATCGTCCTGGTCGGGCAGCCGGGCCTGCAGATCACCGCCCGCGATCCGGCCCGCCGCGCAGTTCAGCTCCGCCAGCGGTTTCAGCGCCCGTTTCGACGCCCACGAGCCCAGCGCCGCCCCGAGCAGCGCCGAGCCGATCGTGCCGGCGATCAGCACCGCGCTCAGGAACGCGAACGTGCGGTCGAGCTGCTGCAACCCGAACAGTTCGACGTAGACGGCGTCACCCGCCACCGGCCGCGCGACGGCGAGCATGGGCAGACCGTCCACGGTGATCCGTTCCGTGCCCGGCGGATGCTCCACCAGCCCGGCGGGCAGCTGCGACGGCTCGACCTTGCGGCCCGCCCACACCAGGCCCTCGTGGCTCAGCACCAGGATCGACGAGTCGGGCCCGGTGGTGAGGCCGGTCAGCAGTTCGTCGAGACCGGGGGAGGCGAGCGACCTCTCGACCAGCCGCACGTTGACCTCGGCCTGCCGCGTCGCGCTCGCCTCCCGCTGCCGCAGCATGTAGCCGGAGGCGAGGTTCCAGGTGGCGAACGCCAGCACGCTCGTGACGACCAGCAGGCCGAAACCGAACGAGAGGGTGACCCGGCAGCGCAGCGTCAGTCTCACGAGCGGATCCGATAGCCGCTGCCGCGCACGGTGAGAAGCAGTTCCGGATCGTCCGGATTCGCCTCGATCTTGCGGCGAAGTCGTCTTATGTGCACGTCGAGCAACCGGGTGTCACCGAAGTAGTCGTATCCCCAGACCTTTTGCAGCAACTGTTCCCTGGTGACGATTCGGCCGCCCGCACCAGCGAGTTCCAGCAACAGCCGGAATTCCGTCCTGGTGAGGTGAACGCGTTCACCCGCCCGGTGCACCAGCCCTTCCTGCGGACGGATTTCCAGCGCCCCGATCCGAACTGTTTCACGGCCCGGTCCGCGCCGGCGCAACAACGCGCGGACGCGTGCGGCGAGAACGGTCGCCATCAACGGTTTCGTGACGTAGTCGTCCGCTCCCGCCTCCAGCCCGGCGATCACGTCACGGGCGTCGGTGCGCGCCGTCACCACGATGATCGGCAGGTCACCGCGTGCGCGGAGGGTCCGCACGACCTCCAGGCCGTCCACACCCGGCAGCGTGAGGTCGACCAGCACCACGTCGAACGATTCCGTCTCCAAACGGTGTAACGCCTCTTCGCCCGAACCGGCCTCGTCCACGAAGAAACCTTCATCGGACAAGGCGAGGCCCAAAGCCTGCCGGATTCGCTCGTCGTCTTCGACCAGCAGGACCCGTACGCACACAACGACTCCACTGTGTGAGAGCCGCGGCGACGGCGCCTCACACAGTGGAGTGAAAGTCGATCAAACGCAAGAATACTTCGGTCTAAAATCCGGTCAGCGTGACTTTCGCCGAACGCGGGTTCGGTTCGTGAACAAGTGACTCGAACGCGCCGACGTCGTCGAACGCGAACCCGTAGGCCTTCCCGTCCACCATGTTCTGGTGCACGATCTTCGAGAAGTGGTTCGTGGTCGCGCGGGTGTAGAACTCACTCGCGTTGTACGTCGGCTGGGTGTGCAGGAAGCCGAGCGTCGACCGGTTGAGCGCCGCGCACAGCGACCGCGAGATCGCGCCGAGTTCGTTGTTCGGCGCCGCGAGCCTGCCGTCGCAGTTGAGGATGTCCCGGGTCGACGGCTGCTGGAACTCCGCGACCTGCTGGCCCGAGGTGTTGGTGAACCGCATGACCCCGCCGCTCACGCGACCGGTGAACCGGCGGTTCGGCTCGTTCTGGAACGGGACCACGGTCAGCGGCGTGTTCTGGTACGTCGACCAGACGCTGCTGACGTAGTTCGCGAAGTACGAGCTGGAGAACAGGCCCGCGTCGAGGCCCTTGCTCGGGTTCAGCACGCGCAGCCGCGTGCCGTCGGAGCGGGTGTGGACCAGCCGCGCCCAGTCCCCGCCCAGCTGCTGGTGCTGGTCGAAGATGCGGTTGCGGCCGTTGGAGACGACCTGGCCGGTGCGCTTGGTCGCGCCCGCCTGGGACGTCGCCTCGACCGCGTGGGGGACCGAGAACATGTCCACCTGCGAGCTGTTCAGCCACAGCCCGCCGCCGTTGTAGGTGAACTCGCTCCAGTCGAACAGGATGTCGCGGTTCGGGTCCCCCGCGGCCCACGGCGCCGGTTGCACCAGGCCGCCCGGGACGAGGGAGAACTTCAGCTTGTCGCGGAAGGACATGTAGAGCCGGCCGCCGGCGAGGTTGAGCGGGATCTGCAGGGTCCGGCTGGCGCCGTTCCCGGGGCCGGGGATCGAGACGTCCGGTGCGGGAGTCGGGGGGATCCCGCCTCCGGGCCAGGCGGTGAACTGGCCGTTCGCGTTCACGTACCCGAGCCGGCCGCCCATCTCGCCGAACACGTACAGGTGGACCGCGTCGCCGCGGCCCGAGTTGTTCGTGACCGTGAGCGGGAGCAGGTTCGGTGGAGCCGCTTGAACAGGTGCGGACATCGTTGTCAGCCCTAGCAGGGCCGATGTCGCGAGCAGCAGGAGCTTGCGCATCGACTATCTCCTCACTGAGACAGGGTTGCGTGAGAGCGCTCTCATACCAGCGCGTCGCTGTTCATATGTCAAGAATGGTTCTCATGCGCGCACTGACGGTGGATCTTGCACGAGCCGGGTCGCTGGCACTGACCGAGCTGCCCGATCCGGTGCCGGGACCGGAGGACCTGCTGGTCGAGGGACTGGCGATCGGCATCTGCGGGACGGACCGCGAGATCGTGCGCGGCGAGTTCGGGGTCGGCGGAACCCTCGTGATCGGACACGAGTCCCTGGGGCGGGTCGTGAGCGGTCCGGGGTTCGCGCCGGGCTCGCTGGTGGCCGGCGTGGTCCGCAGGCCCGACCCGGTGCCGTGCGTGGCGTGTGCGCGCGGGGAGTTCGACATGTGCCGGAACGGGCAGTACACCGAGCGCGGCATCACCGGGCTCGACGGTTACGGCTCGACCTTGTGGACAGTGCCTGCCGCTTATGCGGTGGCGGTCAGCTCCTCGACCGGTGTCCTGGTCGAGCCCGCCTCCGTCGTGGTCAAGGCGTGGGAGCGGCTGGACCGGCTGGCGCTGTACCCGTTCGAGAGCGTGCTGGTGACCGGGGCCGGGCCGATCGGGCTGCTGGCGGCGTTGATCGGCGTGCAGCGGGGGCTGGACGTGCACGTGTTCGACCTGGCCGAGTCCGGGCCGAAGCCGGACCTGGTGGAGTCGCTGGGAGCCACCTACCACCGGACGTTGCCCGACTGCCCGGTGGTGATCGAGGCGACCGGTGCGCCGTCGCTGGTCGCGCGGCTGCTCGGACGGGACCTGGTGTGCCTGACCGGCGTGCCGTCCAGCGAGGTGCTGCCGGCCGACATCGGCCAGATCAACCGGGACCTGGTGCTGCGCAACGGGATCGTGTTCGGGACGGTCAACGCGAACCCGCGCCACTACCGGGAGGCCGCCGCGGTCCTGGACCGGGCGGACGACGCCTGGCTGTCCGGCCTGATCACCCGGCGGGTGCCGCTGGAGTCGTTCGCGGAGGCGTTCGAGTCGCGGCCCGGTGACGTGAAGGTGGTGCTGGAGCTGTGATTCCGAGGGTACAGGCGGCGACAGCGGCCGGACGTTCACAGTCGGCCGGGATCGTTCGGGTGGGGCTGCACAGCGGTGACGTCGAACTTCATCCACGGGCTCAACGGCAACGTGCCGAGCACGTGAGCGTGGAGGTCGGCCTCGTCCTCGGCGCGCCACAGACCGATGCTGCGCAGTTCGCCGACCGGGCGCCACAACCGGACGAGGTTGCCGCTCGTGGTGAGTTCCCCGGCCCGCACCGCCTCGGCCGCGCGACGCGAGTCCACTTCGGACTGGGGTGTGCCGTCCGGGATCGTGGTGGTGATCTCGACGATGAACTCTCTCATGGCCTCATCGTGCGACCGGGCCGCCGCGGATGCCACGACCGGCTTTCTCCTGCGTGAGAGCCTGAGCCTCCTAGGATGGGCGGGTGGAACTGCGTCAACTCCGGTACTTCCTCGCGGTCGCCGAAGAGCTGCACTTCGGCCGGGCCGCGGCTCGGCTGCTGATCGCGGGGCCGTCGTTGTCGCAGCAGATCAAGGCGCTCGAACGGGACCTCGGCGTGCCGCTGTTCGCCCGCGACCGCCGCACCGTGGCGCTGACGTCCGCCGGTGCCGCGCTGGTCCCGGAGGTGCGGGCGCTGCTGGAACGGGCCGACGAGCTGCACCGGCACGCGCGGCAGCTGTCCGGGTCGCGGCCGGTGCGGATCGGGTACGTGAACTGGCTGCCGCCGGACCTGACCGCCCGCACGGCCGGGGTCGCGCAGCTCTACGTGGACGCGTGGGTCGTGCCGTCGCACCAGCAGGCGGCGCGGGTGGCGGACGGCAGCCTCGACCTGGCCGTGTGCTGGATCCGCAGGACCGAGGCCGCGCGGCTCGGGCTCAAGGCGCAGCTGCTCGGTGCCGACCGGCTCTACGCGGTGGCCGTCGGCACGGACACGAGCCCGGTCAGGGCGAAGGACATCGCGGTGCTGGTCGACGACGACGTGACGTCGTGGCAGTCCTGGAACGACTACGCCGAGGAGTTCGCCGAGGACACCGGCTGCCGCGTCCGGCGCATCCACAACGGCGCGATCACCGGACCGGCCTTCTTCGACCACGTGCGGGTGTGCACGACGCCGGTGCTGAACTCGCCGAAGGGGCAGACCACGCCGTTGCCGCCGGATCTCGTGGCACGGCCCGTCGTCGACCCCGAGGTGCTGTGGACCTGGTCGCTGGTGCGCAGGGAGGACGAGGAGCGCGCGGACGTCGTCGCCGCGGCCGACGCGATCGTGCGGGACGTGGGCGACCTCGGCCTGGACCGCGCCTGGCTGCCCTCGGACGACCCCTACCGCGCCCTGGGAGGCTGAGCCTCACACGTCGGAGGAAAGGCGTCACAATTCCGTGAAATGAAGCCGGTTCGCGGGTGGTTGTGGCTGTCAGATCCGCTACTCCTCCTTCGAAAGTGAGCAGGACAATGACCAGCAAGGTGGCAATCGTCACGGGAGCGTCGCAGGGGATTGGCGCGGCACTCGTTCCCGCTTATCGCAAGCTCGGCTATTCGGTTGTCGCGGTCTCGCGTTCCGTCGAGAACTCCGACGACCCGGAGGTGCTCGCCGTTCGCGCCGACCTCTCGAAGACCGGTGAGGGCGCGCGGGTCGTGCGGGAGGCGCTCGCGCGGTTCGGCCGGATCGACTCGCTCGTGAACAACGCCGGCATCTTCGTCGCCAAGCCGTTCACCGAGTACACCGACGAGGACTTCGCGACCGTCACGGCCACGAACCTCGTCGGGTTCTTCGACATCACCCGCAGCGCGGTGGCGGCGATGGAGGCGAACGGCGGCCACGTCGTGAACGTGTCCACGAGCCTCGTCGACCACGCCCTGTCGGCCGTGCCGTCAGCCCTCGCGTCGCTGACCAAGGGCGGTCTCAACGCCGCCACCAGGTCGCTCGCGGTCGAGTACGCGGCGCGCGACATCCGCTTCAACACGGTCGCGCTCGGCATCATCAAGACGCCGATGCACGCCCCGGAGACCCACGAGGCGCTCGCCGGGCTGCACCCCGTCGGCCGGATCGGTGAGATCTCCGAGGTGGTCGACGCGGTCACCTTCCTGGAACAGGCCGGCTTCGTCACGGGCGAGATCCTGCACGTCGACGGCGGCCAGAGCGCGGGGCACTGACATGATCATCGAGAACGTGATGGACCGGTGGAAGGCCGCCGTGGACGCGCACGACCCCGAGGGCGTGGCCGCGAACTTCACCGAGGACGCCATTTTCCAGGGCCTCCGCCCCTACGGAGTGGGCAGGGCCGCTGTCGCCGAGTACTACGATTCCCAGCCCGTCGGGCTGAGAGCCGAGTACAAGATTCTGGAAACGCGCCGGCTCGCCGAAGATCTGGTTCTCGGCTATGTGAACGTCGATTTCTCGTTCGTCGACCGGCCGACGCTCAACGTCCACCTCAGCGTGCTGGTGAAGGGAGACCTGATCGCGCATTACCAGGTCTCCCAGCTCCACTAGTGCCTGCGCGGCTCCCGGCCGAACGGCGACTTCGGTCGCTCGAGGTCGGGAGCCTTCGGGATCGGCATGGTCACCGGGGTGTCCGCGGTGATCGTGATCTGCTCGCCGTGGTGCCTCGTGGTCAGCTCGGTGCCGTCCACGATCCGGTAGGTGGCCCCGGCCTCGCTCACGTCGACCGAGATCCTCGTGCCCCGGAAGGACATCCGGAACGAGAACCGGGTCAGCTCGTCCGGCAGCCGCGGCGCGAACGTGAGCTCGCCGCCGTGGTCGCGCATTCCGCCGAACCCGGCCACCAGCGCCGTCCACGCACCCGCCAGCGAGGCCATGTGCAGGCCGTTGGTGACGTTCTCGTGCAGGTCGTGGAGATCGGTGAACGCGGCCTCGACCAGGTAGTCGTACGCGAGTCCGAGATGCCCGACCTCGGCCGCCAGCACCGCCTGAGTGCCCGCCGACAAGGACGAGTCACGCACCGTGCGAGCCTCGTAATAGGCGAAGTTGCGCGCCTTCTCCTCGTCGGTGAACGCGTCACCGCGCACGTGCATGGCGAGCACCAGGTCCGCCTGCTTGATCACCTGGTGGCGGTACAGGTCGAAGTACGGGAAGTGCAGCAGCAGCGGGTACTTGTCCTCCGGGGTGTTCTCGAAGTCCCACTCCGCGTGCTTGGTGAAGTTGTCCGCCTGCGGATGCACCTGCAGCATCTCGTCGTACGGGACCGCCATCGCGGCCGCGGCGCTGCGCCAGCCCGCGATCTCCTCTTCCGCCACGTCGTACTGGTTCCGCTCGGCGGCGTCGGCGGCGGCCCACAGGTTCTGCTGGGCGATCAGGTTGGTGTAGACGTTGTTGTCGACGATCGCCGAGTACTCGTCCGGTCCCGTCACGCCGTCGATGCGGAACCCGTCGTGCGGGTCGTGGTGCCCCAACGACATCCACAGCCGTGCGGTCTCCACCAGGATCTCGGTGGCTTCGCACCGATCGAAGTCCTCGTCGCCGGTGGCGTTCAGGTACTGCTGGATGGCGTACGAGACGTCGCCGGAGACGTGGAACGCCGCGGTGCCCGCCGGCCAGTACGCGCTGCACTCGGCGCCGTTGATCGAACGCCACGGGAACGCGGCACCCTTGAGCCCCAAAACCTTCGCTCGTTCCCGCGCTTTGTCCAAAGTGGCGTGACGCCAGCGCAGCGCGTCGCGGGCCGCGTCCGGGACCGTGTAGGTGAGCACCGGGAGCACGAACATCTCGGTGTCCCAGAACGCGTGGCCGTCGTAGCCCGGTCCGGTCAGGCCCTTGCCGGGGATGGCGCGGGACTCGCCGCGCGCCCCGGCCTGCAGGACGTGGAACAGCGCGAACCTGATCGCCTGCTGCAGCTGGTCGTCGCCCTCGATCTCGATGTCCGCGACTTCCCAGAAGTCGTCCAGGAACGCCCTCTGCTCCTGGAGGAGCCCCTCCCAGCCCGTCTGGCAGGCACCGGCCAGCGCGGCCTCCACCTGGGCCCGGAGCGCGGGGGTCGACCGCTGGCCGGACCAGCCGTAGGCCAGGTACTTCGTGAGCTTCAGGCAGCCGCCCGCGGGCACGTCGACGGCCGCGGTGAACCGGGCGAGGTCGTCCTCGGCACGGATCTCCGTGCGGGTGTCCACGCCGTCGACGTCGATCTCGTGGTCCATCGCGGCGGCCATGCGCAGGCCGGACACCTTGGTGTGGTGGCACAGCACGGCCCGCATCTTCTCGGCCATCGTGAAGTCGTTGACCAGCGGGGAATCCAGCGCGGCGGCGACACGCGGGTCGTCGCTGCGGCTCTTGATCGGCTCGTTGGCCAGCAGGTCGGACTGGACGACGAGCTGCAGGTCGTCCATCGGCTCGACCTCGTACCGGATGGCCGCGACCGCGCGCTGCGTGAACGACACGAGCCGTTCGCTGCGCACGATCACACGCCTGCCCGTCGGCGACTCCCAGACCGTGCGGCGGCGCAACGTGCCGGAGCGGAAGTCGAGGGTGCGTTCGTGCTCGACGGCGTTGCCGTAGCGCATGTCCAGCGGCTCGTCCTCGACCAGCAGCCGGATGATCTTGCCGTCGGTCACGTTCACGACGGTCTGGCCCGCCTCCGGGTAGCCGTAGCCACCCTCCCCGTACGGCAGCTGGTGCTCTTCGTAGAAGCCGTTGAGATAGGTGCCGGGCAGGCCTCTCGGCTCGCCCTCGTCCAGGCTGCCTCGCAGGCCGATGTGGCCGTTCGACAACGCGAACGTCGACTCGGTCTGGTGCAGGTGGTCCACGGACAGGCCCTGCCAGCGCAGCTGCCACGGTTCGACGGCGTAGCTCATGAGAGCAGCTCGTCGAGCTCGTCGACGACCACGTCGGCGCCGCCGGCCTTGAGCGCCTCCGCCTGGTTGCCGCGGTCGACGCCGACGACGAACCCGAACCCGCCGTCGTGCCCTGCCTTCACGCCCGCGAGCGCGTCCTCGAAGACGGCGGCGTTCTCGGGTGCGGTCCTGAGCCTTCTGGCGCCCTCGACGAACGAGTCCGGTGCCGGTTTGCCCCGCAGGTTCGACGCGGTGATGACGTTGCCGTCCACCAGCGCGTCGACGTAGTCCAGCAGGTTGCCCGCCCGCAGCACGCGCATCGCGTTGGCGGAGGAGGTGACGACGCCGATGGGCATGCCGGCTGCCCTGGCCGCCTTCAGGTAGTCGACCGAGGCCGGGTACGGGTTGATGCCCTGCTCGTCGATGATCGCGTTGACCAGGTCGTTCTTCTGGTCGCCGATGCGGCGGACCTCGTCCTCCGACGGCGTGAGGCCGCGTGAGGTCAGGAAGCTGCGGACGCCGTCGTAGCGCGGCTTTCCGTCCACGTAGGCCAGGTAGTCCTGTTCGCTGAACGGCTGGCCCATGGCCTCGAACGTCTGCCGCCAGGCCTGGCGGTGCAGCACGGCGGTGCTGGTGAGCACGCCGTCGAGGTCGAAGAGCAGCGCTGTGATCTTCTCCGGGATGCCGAGGCTCATGTCTCGATCATGCACCCGTCTCGCCGACGTCGGCGCGTTCTTCCGCGAGCCGGTCGTCCAGCGGTCGTGGGTGAGCCTGCTCGTACTCGGTCATGCCGTACTTGGTGGACTCCGCCCAGCCTTCCTCCGGCTCGGTCTCCACCGGGTCGTGCCCGAGGTTGTCCTCGTCCAGACCCTCGAAGTCCTCGGAGTCCTGCTGGACGTACGCGCCGCGTTCTTCGCTCATGTGCTTCCCAGTACCCAGTTCGGCGCTATCCGATGCTTTGGCCGACCAGCGAGCCGATGGCGTACGTGACGCCCATCGCGATCAGCCCGCCCGCGATGTTGCGGACGACCGCCCGGCGTTTGCCGGCGCCGCTGAGCCTGGCGCTGACGAAACCCGTCAGGGCGAGGGTGAGGACGGCTGCGGCGACCGTGATCGGCACGCGCAGGCCGGTCGGGGTGAGGGCGATCGCGGCGAGGGGGAGGAGCGCGCCGATGGTGAACGCGATGAAGCTCGCGATGGCGGCACCCCACGGGTTCGTCAGCTCGTCCGGATCGATGTGCAGCTCGGCCTCGGCGTGGGCGGCCAGCGCGTCGTGCTTCGTGAGCTGCCTGGCGACCTCCTCGGCGGTCTCCTCGTCGAGGCCTTTGTCCTCGTAGATCTCCTTGAGCTCCTCGAGTTCCTGCTCGGGCATCTCCCGGAGTTCCCGGCGCTCCTGCGCGAGCAGCGCGCGTTCGGCGTCGCGCTGGCTGCTGACGGACACGTACTCGCCGCTGGCCATGGACATCGCGCCCGCGAAGAGGCCCGCGAGGCCCGCGACGAGGATCTGGGCGCGGTCCGTGGTGGCGCCCGCGACGCCCACCACGAGGCTGGCGGTCGACACGATGCCGTCGTTGGCGCCGAGAACGCCCGCGCGCAGCCAGTTCATCCGGTTGCCGGCGACCTCGTCGTGGGGCTCGTGATGGGTCATTTCCGCAGGTTAGCGCCGGAGTGGCGGTCTGCGGGACGCCACGCCGCCGTACCGTTCGGGCTCTGCTGAACGGGTGAGTTTTGCCTGGTCAGGCGCTGGAGGTTCATTTTTTGTCAGACCCCCGTGGCAGCATGTCGAACAGGTGTTCGTGTGCGTGCTAGAGGAGGTCAGTTCCCGATGCAGATCGAACCCAACCGCTGGCCAGGCCGCGTGGTCCCGTCCACCGGTTCCGACGTCGACGTCGCCGTCGAGTCGCTGTGCGTGCGCGCCTCGTGGGCCGACGCCGACCGCCGCTGGGTGCGGCGCCTGCTCGAGCCGTGGTTCAGGGCGGGCTGGAGCGTCGACGCCCTGCTCGTGGCCATCGACAAGAAGCCGGACGGCACCAGCCAGGGCCGCCCCCGTTCCCGCGCGCAGGTCGCACACGAGTTCCTGCGTGCCCGCCTGCGCACCTGGACGGCGGACGGCGCGGGCCTCGCCAAGCCGCCGCTGACGGGCATCTCCCTCGGCGAGTGGTACCGGGTGAACCGGCGCAACGCCGCCCTGAACGCTCCTCGCCGAGGCGTCGGCCTCACCGCGCAGGGCCGCCAGGCGCAGGCGGAGACGCGCGCCCTCGCCCACCGGCGCGACCCGGTGGAGCGCAGCCGGGAGAAGGGCCGCCGCCGGCAGGAGGTGCTCGACAGCCTGCTCGTGCCGGGGCAGGAGGTGCCGTCGTTCGCCGACTCGTGGCGGCTCGTCGCCGAACTGATCCCGGTGCAGCGCGTGTGCTCGGCCTGCGGGCACGTGCGGAACGAGGTGTCGCGGCAGGCGCACCGCGTCGCCTAGCGGCGAGATGCGCCTACCGCCCGTCACGAACACCGCCCTGCTGCCAGAAAGGGCGTTCTACCTGCGACTTCGGCCGATGGCGGTTGAAGCCGGCCCATGCCGGGAACACGGAACGAGTTTCTTGTTTCCGATGTGTGAGGGGCCGACATGCTCGAAGTCACGCCGATGGCTGCCGAGGTCATCAACGAGCTGACGACACAGTCAGAGGGCACCACCGACGACATCGGCCTGCGTTTCGCCCTGGCCACCGAGCAGGACAGCCAGGCGGCCCTGGAGCTGTCGCTCAGCGAGGCCGTCGACGGCGACGAGGTGGTGGCCGCCCCCGCGGGCGCCAAGGTCATCCTGGAACCGGCGGCCGCCCAGTACCTGGAGGACAAGGTCCTCGACGTGCGGCAGGACGACGAGGGCAACCCGGCCTTCGCGATCGCCCGCCAGGAGCAGTCCGGCTGAGATTTTTGGTCAGGTGGAATCAACGGTGGTTCCCTGACATGCGAATCGGGCCGGACCCCTCCGTGAGAAGGGTGTCCGGCCCGATTCGCACAGGCCCCGGTCAGGGGATGGTCAGCACCTGGCCGGGGTGGATGAGGTCCGGGTTCGCGATGCCGTTGGCGGACGCGATCTCGCCGTAGCGGTTGCCGTCGCCGTAGAAGCGCTCGGCGGTCGCCCAGAGCGTGTCGCCGCCCGCGATGGTGCAGGTCTGCACGGCCGGAGCGGCGGGTGCGGCCGGCGCTTCCTGGACCGGAGCGGCGGCGGGCGCCTCAGGGGAGGGCTGCGGCGAGTCGGTGTTGGTGTTGGAGGCCCACTTCGCGCCGCCGTCACCGCCGAACACGACGAGGTTCCTGTCGTCCTGCAGCACCAGGCGTGCGCCTTCGTTGCCCTGCGTGCCGGTGGACCACACGGCGTTGTCGTCGCTCGTGTAGAGCACGAAGTCGCCGTCGTCCTGCAGCGCGGCCCGCACCGCGCCCTTGCCGTCGGTGCCGCTGGCCCACACCGTGCCGGTGTTCTCCGACAGGACCAGGTTGCCGTCGGACTGCAGGGTCAGCATGTACCCGTTGACGCTGGTCAGCTGTCGGCCGCGGTGAGTTCCCGGCCGCCACCGTCGCGCCGGGCCGGCGGCGCACGTGCACCCGAGGGAGTGAAAAACGCCCCCCGCCCGAAGGCAGGGGGCGTTCGACAAGTGCGACGGTCAGCCCTCGATGCGGCGGATGCCCGAGATCGGGCCGATCGAGTCGATGTCGGCGATCTTCACCGGCTGCCCCTCGGTCGACGCGTGCACGGCACGAATGCCGTCCACCGCCATCGCCACGTGGGACTGGCTCGAGTAGTAGACGATGATGTCGCCGGCCTTGACCTCACCACGGCTGACCGGGCGACCGGCGGCCGCCTGGGCGTAGCTGGTGCGGCCGATGGACACGCCCGCCGAGCGGTACGCGGCCTGGATCAGCGACGAGCAGTCCCAGGTGTCCGGACCGTTCGAGCCGTAGACGTACTGCTTTCCCCGCTGGTTGAGCGCGAACTGCAGAGCACGGCCCGCGGTGCCCGCCGGGACGTTGATGTTCGACATGTCGCCGGACTGCGCCAGCGTGTTGCGAACCGACGTGCTCAGCGAACGGTACTGGGCCGTCGCCTCCGCGAGCTGCTTGTCGAGAGCGGCCTTCTTCTGGTCCATCTCGGCGAGGAGCTTCTTCGACGTCTCGGTCGCCTCGTTGGCCGACTTCGTCGCCGCGTCGGCCGCGTTGACGGCGTCGGTCAGCTTCTGCAGTGCGTCCGCGTTGTCGGCCGCGAGGATGTTGATGGCCGACATGCGGTTGAGGAAGTCCTGCTGCGAGTCGCTCACCAGCAGCGCGGAGATCTGGCTGAAGTTCGCGCCGGAGTTGGTCGCCTCGGTGAGGAGGTCGACCTGACCGCGGAGGGACTCCTCGGCCTTCTGAGCGTTGGCCAGGTCGCCCTTGGCCTTGTCCAGCTCACCCTGCTTGGCCTTCAGGTCTTCCTGGGCCTTGAGGTGGTCCTGGTTGAGCTTGGAGGCCTGCTCGGACAGCTCGTTGAACTTCTTGAGCGCGTCCGCGGCGTTGGGCTGTGCGGTGGCCGGTGCCGTGGGCAGTGCCACGGCGACAACTGCTGCCGTCGCCACGAATGCTCCACGCACGATGCGGCGTGAGGGTTGCGACACCACGTCGCGGGTCCTCCTTTTTCCTGGCAGCCGCCCCGCGAGAACTACTGCGCGTGAGGCGGCAACCTTGGCGTGTGCCCCGAGTGGGTTAACTGCTGGGCCGAAGGTCTCGGCAAGGTTACGGAATGACCTTGCTCTCGTCTACCACCGGGGGCCCATCAGTTCACCGGCCAGCACGCTCTCACAGTCGTCCACGTGGGTTTATCGCGGGGTAGGAGAGACGCGTCACCCGACAACTCGGCGGATCACCGAAATGGGCCCGATCGAGTCGATGTTCGCGATCTTCACCGGCACGCCCTCAGTGGACGCGTGCACCGCTCGGGTGCCGTCCACGGCCATCGCCACGTGCGACTGACCCGAGTAGTAGATGATCAGGTCGCCAGGCGCGACCTCGCCGCGGCCGACTCCGCGGCCGACCTTCGCCTGGTCGTAGGTGACGCGCGGAATGGACACACCGGCGGACCGGTAGGCGGCCTGCATCAGCGACGAGCAGTCCCACGAGTTCGGTCCGTTCGAACCGAACACGTACGGCTTGCCCTGCTGGCCCAGTGCGAAGGTGAGCGCGGCGCCGGCGGCGCCCGCGGGCGCGTTCACGGTGACCTTGGGGCCGGGAGCGGCCAGGGTCTGCTTCTGCGGCGCGGACAACGACTGGTACTTCGTCCGCGCGGTGGAGACCTGCTGTTCCATGGCGACCTTGCGGGTGGAGACGTCCGCGGCGAGCTTCTGCGCGGCGGCCGCGGCGTTGGCCGCGTCGGTGCGGGCCTTCGTCGCCTCGGCCAGCGTGGCGTTCATGCGCGACACCGCCGCGTTCTGGTCGGCGGCGATGATGTTCATCGCCTGCATGCGCTCCAGGAAGTCCTGCTGGGACGTCGAGGTCAGGAACGCCGAGAGGTCGTTGAGCCGGGCTCCCTCGAACGTCGCCTCGGTCAGCGTGTCGACCTGGCCGCGGAACTGCTCCGACTCGGCGAGCGCCTTCTTCTCGGCCTCGGTGGCGGCGACCACGATCCCGTTCGCCGTCGACAGGTCGCCCTGCGCCTTGAGGTGGTCCTGGTTGAGCTTCTCCGCCTCGCGCGTCAGGTCGTTGTAGACCTTCAGCGCGTCGTCGGCGGGTTGCGCGTGCGCCGAAGGCATCGACACCACCGTCGCGGCGATCACGGCGGCCAAAGCGGTAGTCCTTGCAGCACGGCCGGGCACGCGGCCTCCTCAGGAGTCGGAATCGGCTTCTGAGGAGGCGTACGGCCGAACGGGTGCCGGGGTTCAACCTTTCCGGCCCCGCCTGCTCACGCGCGGGGACCTCCCGTGCCGTCATGCCGCACGAAAGGACCCCGCGTGCGTTGACATAAGACAAGAATTCGTCAATTGGCGAACCTCGTCGCGGATGTGATGACGGGGCGCACGCGGGGCGCTTTCGTGCGGAAAGACGGCACGAAAGCGCCCCGCGTGCCGGTTATGGTCAGGCGGCCCGGTGTGCCTCGATCGAGGCACGGCACGCGGCGATCAGGCGGGCGGTGGCGGCGCTGTCCCCGCACCCGCAGCGGGGGCAGCGCATCGCGACGGCACCGGCGAGCTCGTCGACCACGACGCCCAGCGGCGAGTCGCAGCCCCGGCACCAGCGGTGCCGCGTGACCGGGTTGACGTGCACGGGCGACGAGACGCACTGGTGGATCCACCTCCCGTGCACGTGGCAGGTCAGGCGGTCGTCGGGCGCCAGGACGCCGTCGTCCTCCGCGCGGTCCTCTTCGACCAGTGTTGCGATGAGCGTGGCGATCATGGCGACCCTCCGATCCGGAACCTGCCTTCTACGGGGACGTCGAACCGGCGACGCCGGAATCGACACGCGCCGCCAGCTTCTTCAACGCCCACGCGCATCCGAGCCCCACGGCCGTGAGAACGAGCCAGGGCGCCCAAGGCACGCCCGCCCGCGCGGCGGCGTCGAAGCCGACACCGGTGAGCAGGTTGCCGAGCAGGATCCCGACGCCCACGACCGTGTTGTAGAGGCCGTAGTGCGTCGCCACGAGCCGGTCGCCCGACAACGAGACGATCTCGTCCATCTCGAACGGGAACACGATCATCGTGCCGAGGGCGAGCAACGCCGCGCACAGCACCAGTCCGGGCCAGCCGCCGTAGAGCGCCGGGAGGAAGGCCAGGCCCAGCACCGCCATCCCGGCGACCAGGGACCGGTCAGGCCCGAGCCGGGTGCGCGCCCACGCCGTCACCCGCATCTGACCGGCGACCGCCAGCACGCCCGACACGGCGAACAGCACGGCGGTCAGCACCGCCGACCCCGAGGCCAGCGGCAGCGCCAGGTAGACCTGGAACGACAGCACGTACGACCCGGTCATCGCCAGCGCGAACAGCACGAACCGCCGGTTGGAGAGGACCAGCCGCCAGTCCGCGAGCACCGAGCCGCCCGACGGCGAACCGGCCCGCGCGGGCAGCGACCGCCACTGCAGCACCGTCAGCACCAGGAACACGAACGCCGCCACCAGGCACGTCAGCCGGAAGTCCACGGCGGTCAGCGCCAGCCCGACCAGCGGCCCCACCAGGATCCCGGTCTGGTAGAAGACGTTGAACAGCGCGAACGCCTCCACGCGCCGCGGCCCGGCGTCCGCGGCCACGTAGGCCCGCACGGCGGGGTTGAACAGCGCCCCGGCGAACCCGGTGGCCGCCGACGCGATCACCAGCGTCGGCACCCCGTCCACGAACCCGAGCAACGCGAACCCGCCGGTCCGCAACGCGCAGCCCGCCACGATCAGGGGCTTGTAGCCCAGGCGGTCCGCGAGCGTGCCGCCGATCAGGAACATGCCCTGCTGCGCGAAGTTCCGCACGCCCAGGACGAGCCCGACGGCCCACCCGGCCAAAGCCAGCGTCACGGACAGGTGCGAGGCGAGGTACGGCATCAACATGTAGAAGCCCACGTTGATGCTGAACTGGTTGAGCAGCAACAACTGCACGCTGCGGTCGAACGAACGGAACCGTGCGATCACGCCGTCACCGCCAGAGGGTCCACAACGGACCGGCACATGGTCCACGAGAACACTTCACGCTCACCCAGTGAGGAGATCTCCGCGGGATCCACGGCGGGAACCACGCCGAGCAGTCCGTGGGCGGCGCAGTACTCGTCGCTGAACACGGTGTCGAAGTACCGCTGCGGCCCGTCCGGGAACACGGCGGCGATCCGCGTGCCGGGCGGGGAGGTCCGCGCCAGCCAGGAGGCCACCAGCGCGACGGCCCCGACGCTCCAGCCGCCGCTCGCGTAGTGCCGCGAGGCCAGCGCCCGGCACGCCCACACCGCCTCGCCCGGGTTCACCCAGTGCACCTGGTCGAACGCGGAGTAGTCGACGTTGCGGGGGAAGATGCTCGAGCCGAGCCCGCGCATCAGCCGGGTCCGCGCGGGCTGGCCGAAGATCGTGGAGCCGATCGTGTCGACCCCGGCCAGGCGTAACGCGGGGAAGTGCTGACGCAGCACCGAGGACACGCCGGCGCTGTGCCCGCCGGTGCCCACGGCGCACACGAGCACGTCCACGTGCCCCAGTTGCGCGGCCAGTTCGTGGGCCAGCGGTGCGTAGGCGGCGACGTTGTCCGGGTTGCCGTACTGGTCGGGGCAGTAGGCGCCGGGCAGCGCCGCCAGCAGTTCGGCGACCCGCTGCCGCCGGGCCTCCTGCCAGCCGCCGGTCGGATGCGGGCGGTCGACGACGTCCACCGTCGCGCCGTACGCGCGCAGCATCCGCTGGATGATCGGTTCCAGGCCGGGGTCGGTCACCAGGGTGACCGGGAGGCCGTGCGTGATGCCGGCGAGCGCCAGGCCGAGGCCGAGCGTGCCGCTGGTCGACTCCACGACGTGGCCGTCCGGGCGGAGATCACCGCGTTCCAGCGCGCGGCCGATCATGTGCAGGGCGGCGCGGTCCTTCATGCCGCCGCCGGGGTTCGCGCTCTCCAGCTTCGCCCAGAAACCGGAGGCGGAGGTGCGCGACAGCTCGTCGATCCAGAGCACGGGCGTGCTCGTGTCCAGCACAGGTACAGACATGGGGGTTCCTCGGAAGAACGTGGTGACAGGCCGGTGAAGGGAGCGGGGGCCGGCCTATGTCCGAGAGATCCCGAGGTCGAGCAGGAGTGTGCGGCCTGTGGTCACGTGCTCGCCGCGCGAGGAGGGCCGCGCCGTGCGGGCGGGGCGCGCGACAGGCGTGCCGTCCGGGTCCGGCGTGGTGAACGACAGTGGGCTGACCTGCACCGCTGCCTGCGCGGGCGCCGCGGGTGACACGTGGTGCGTCTCGCCGTGGGGGCAGATCTCGCCGGAGATGCCCGGCGTGAACGCCGCGTGGTGGGCGGGCTCCGGCGGGCACGCGGGGTGGAGCACGAACAACGTGAACAACATCAGTGCGACGACGACGGCTGAGCGACGCGCTGTCGTCGAGTGATTCCGCACGGTGATCAACGTACCGCAGTTTCCCGGTTCGTGAACCCGCTTGATAGGTTAGGCATGCCTAATCAGGAGGTGGACAGTTGCGCAGGACAGTCGCCGCGGTTCTGCTGCTCGGCCTAGTGGCCGGGTGCGGTGGAAACGCTCCCACGGAGCAGGGAAGTGGCCAGTGGTCCTTCAAGGACGATCGCGGTAAGGAGGTCACCGCGCCGAAACGGCCGGAACGCGTCGTCGCGCAGGTGTCCGCCGCGGGCGCCCTCAAGGACTACGGTGTCAACGTTGTCGGCACGTTCGGCCCGCTCAAGCGCGCGGACGGCACGACCGACCCGGAGGCGGGCAGCATCGACCCGAGCCAGGTCACCGACGTCACCGGTCCCGGCTACGGCGAGATCGACTTCGAGAAGTTCGCCGCGCTGAACGCCGACCTGGTCGTCGCCGGCTACTACCCCGAGGTCACCGGGCTCTGGCACCTCACCGCCGAGTTCGAGGAGAAGGTCCTCAAGGTCGCCCCGACGGTCGGCATCGGCCAGTCGAAGATCCAGCTGCCGGACGGGATAAAGCGCTTCAAGGAGCTCGCGAAGTCGCTCGGCGCCGACGTCGAGTCCCCGAAGGTGAAGGCCGACGAGGAGGCGTTCACCAAGGCCGCCGAGCGGCTCAAGGCCATCGGCAAGAAGATGACGGACGCGAAGCAGAAGATCCAGGTGATCGGCGCGGACCCGAAGCTGCTGTACGTCGCCGTGCCCGCCCGCAACCCCGACCTCGACTGGTACGTCAAGGAGCTCGGACTGCCGCTGCTCACGCCGGACACGCCCGACACCGAGGGCGGCGGCTACTTCCAGTCGCTGTCGTGGGAGAACTCCGGCACGTACAAAGAGCACGTGATCATGTGGGACACCCGCCAGCACGTGCTCACCCCGGAGCAGATGAAGGAGGGCCACCCGGTCTTCCAGGGCCTGCCCGCCGTGCAGGCCGGCCGGTTCGTCGAGTGGAGCGCGGTCGCGCCGCTGAGCTACTCCTCCTACGCCGGGATCATGAACAAACTGGCTGACCAGCTCGACCAGGTGTTGGCAAAGTAGCTATGTGCTGACGCTTCTGAAGGAAAACGGCCCGTTGCGCGTGCTCAGCACCGCACGGGTCGTTTCTGTTGTCGGGGACGCGCTCAGCCTCGTCACGTTGATGGTGCACGTGCAGTCCGTGCTGGGGAAGGCCATCGCGGTGGCGGCGTTGCTGCTCGTGGGCGACTTCGCGCCGTCGTTGCTCAGCCCGCTGACCGGAGTCATCAGCGACAGGTTCGACCGGCGCACCGTCATGATCGTCTGCGAGGTCGCGCAGGGCGCCCTGCTGGCGGTGATCGCGTTCACGCTGCCGCCGTTGCCGGTCCTGCTCGCGCTGGTGGGCGTGCGGGCCGTGATCGGGCAGGTCTTCCTCCCGGCCTCGCGGGCGGCGGTGCCGAGCCTGGTCGCCCCGAAGGACCTCCCGCAGGCGAACACGGCGCTGGGACTGGGATCCAACAGCGCCGACGTCATCGGGCCGTTCCTCGCCGCCGTGCTGCTGCAGTTCATGGACACCCGCGGTGTGCTGCTGGTGGACGCGGTCTCGTTCGGCCTGTCGGCGTTGTTGTTGCTGCGCCTGCCGAAGCTCGTGGTACCGGCCGAGCCGGGGGAGACGCTGTTCACCGACGTGAAGGCCGGGGTGAGCGAGATCTGGCGCAACCGGGCGTTGCGGATCGTGTTCCTCGGCTTCTGCGGTGTCGTCGCGTGCACCGCCATCGACGACGTCGCGGTGCTGCAGCTGACGATGGGGGTGTTCGGCGAGCCGGAGAGCGTGGCCGGCGTCGTGCTCGGTGCGGTGGGCGTCGGTCTGCTGCTCGGCTATGCGTTGCTGGCCAGGGGCTCCGCGCGGTGGAGCATGGTCGCGCTGCTCGTCACCGGGTTCCTGATCAGCAGTGCCGGCAACCTGTTCACCGGTCTGGCGTGGGGCGTCGCGTCCGCGTTCGCGCTGCAGGCGGTGCGGGGACTGGGGATCGCGGCGATGGACGTCGCGCACAGCACGCTCGTCCAGCGGCTCGTGCCGGGCGACCGGACGGGCAGGGTGTTCGGCAACTTCTACGGCGGGATCGGGGTGGCGGCCGCGGTGTCGTACGTCGCCGGTGGTCTGCTGATCGACGTGCTGGGGCCGCGGCTGATCCTCGTCATCGCGGGCGGTGCCGGGGTTTTGGTGTCGTTGTGGGTGGTTGCCGCCTCGCGCGCAAGAGGTGTTGAGTGGGAATCAGCCTCTTGAGGGGAGAAGGCGATGTGGGGGAAACGCATTGCTGTTCTTGCTGTTTCGCTGCTGCTGACCGGGTTGACCGCCTCCGCCGCGCGGGCGGGCACCGGGGTCGTGCCCGCGTCGACGTCGTGGACGTCCGCTGACCGGGGGTTCGTCCTGGGGCTCGACACGGTGTGCCAGACCGCGAACTGCCCGCAGCTCGTCCGCACGCTCGACGGCGGCGCGTCGTGGACGCGGGTGAAGACGCCGGCGCTGTCCGTGCCGGAGACCGACCGGCTGCGCGTGCTGTTCGCTGACGACGCGGCCGGCCTGGTGACCGACGGCGAGCAGCTGTTCGTCACCAGCAACGGCGGCACGCGCTGGGAACCGTCGGGGATCAAGGGAACGGTGGGGGCGCTGGGTTTCGACAGCGCCGGGTTCCTCGCGGTGATCCACGACGGCACGTCGTCGCGGTTGTACCACCGCGAGCTGTGGTTCGGTTCGTGGCAGCCGGTGCCGGGCGTCGAGGTCGAGGGCAGGGCGTTCGGCTCGATCGCTCCCGGTCAGGTCTCGTTGTCGACGATCGGCGTGGAGAACCGGTACTGGACGCGGTCACCGGCGGGCTGGCTGGAGGAACCGGCGCCGTGCACGGAGTTCTCGGCCACCCGGCTCGGCACCGTCGGCGCCGACCGCTATGCGTTGTGCAGCTTCGATCCCGGCTTCGGGAACATGACCAAGGAACTGCGCCAGGCCGTGGGCGGTGGGCCGTTCAAGACCGTCGGCGTGCCACCGCGCGCGGGCATCACGACGGGCTTCGCGGTGTCACCGGAGGCGGCGCTCGTGGCCGCGACCGGACGCGACTGGTCGTTCGTGCACCGCGGATCCGGCGAGAAGTGGGACACGCCGCTCACGCTCGGCGGGCCGCCGCTGGAGGACCTGGCGTTCTCCGACGCGCGGCACGCGACGCTGGTGCGCGGCGGGCCCGGCCAGGAGTTCGCCGAGCTTCACCGGTCGGACGACGCCGGACTGACCTGGACGATCTTGTCGGTGTAGCTCGGTACGCTCGTTCTCATGGAGCCCTACGACCACGGCGTGCTCGACGTCGGCGACGGCAACCAGATCTACTGGGAGACCGTCGGCAATCCCGGCGGCAAGCCTGCCGTGTTCCTCCACGGCGGTCCCGGCGGCCCGGCGAAGGGCGCGCGGAAGTCGCTCGACGCGGCGAAGTTCCGGATCGTGATCTTCCACCAGCGCGGGTGCGGCCAGAGCACACCCCACGCGAGCGACCCGGCCGCGGACATGAGCGTCAACACCACCGAGCACCTGATCGCGGACATGGAGAAGCTCCGCGAGCACCTCGGCATCGAGAAGTGGTTGCTGTACGGCGGTTCCTGGGGCACGACGCTCGCGGTCGCCTACGCCCAGCGTTATCCCGAGCGCGTGTCGGAGATGATTCTGATAGCGGTGACGCTGTCGTCGCAACGCGAGCTGGATTGGCTCTACAAGGGCGTTTCCCGGTTCTTCCCGGAGGCCTGGGCCCGGTTCAGCGCGCACGCCGGTGGCGCGCCCGACGTCGTCCGCGCGTACGCGGAGCTGATGGAGAGCCCGGATCGCGGCATCCGGGAGCAGGCGGCGCTGGAGTGGTGCCGCTGGGAGGACACGGTGCTGTCGCTGGAGAACTTCGGCAAGCCGGACGTGTTCGCCGACCGTGCGTCCGACGAGGTGATCGCGCTCGTGCGGATCATCGCGCACTACTACTCGCACGGCGGTTTCGTGGACGACCTGCTCGGTGGCGCCGGCGAGCTCGCCGGCATCCCGGCCGCGTTGATCCACGGCCGCAGGGACATGAGCTGCCCGGCGGACACGGCCTACGCGCTCGCGCAGGCGTGGCCGGACGCCGAGCTGACCCTCGTGGACGACAGTGGCCACAAGGGCAGCCCCGCCTTCGGAGAGGCGATCGGGGCCGCGGTCAGGAGGTTTTCCCCGTGACACAGCGGAAACCGCCCGGCATGGGCTTCGAGTCGTGGATCGACAGGCAGATCCGCGAGGCCCAGGACCGCGGCGAGTTCGACGACCTGCCGGGCGCCGGAAAACCGTTGCCCGGCGCGGGTGAGCCGCTCGAAGAGGACTGGTGGATCAGGAAGAAGGTCCGGGAGGAAGAGGGCACGACAGGGGTGCCCCCTTCCCTGCTGTTGCGCAAGCAGGCCGAGACCGCCAGGGCCCGCGCCCTGGCGGCCGAGACCGACACCGAGGCGCGCGCGATCATGGACGAGGTGAACGCGAGAATCCTCGACGCGCTGCGGAAACCGTTGTCCGGTCCGCCGCTGAACCTGATGCCGTTCGACGTCGACGAGCTGTTGCGTGAGAGGAAGGGGACCTCACGCGATCGGTGATCAGCTCGCGTTGATGTCGATGCAGGAGTAGAACGCCATCGGCGTGTCCGCGATGTTCCACACCGCGAGCACCTTGTGCCGTCCCGCCGAGCCCACGTTGACGGTGTGCGACACGCTGGCCGGGGGCTGCTGGTTGTTGCCGCTGAAGTTCGCGACCTTGCGACCGTCGACGAAGTAGTCGTAGTCACGCGTGCGATGCCGCGCGGTGAACGTCCAGTTGAACGTCACCGAACGGCCGGTGTTGGCGACCCTCCAGCCCTTGCTGTCGTTGCTCAGCACCGCGAACTGCGACAGGTTGGCGTG
Organism: Lentzea sp. NPDC051208; assembly: GCF_040682435.1. NCBI lineage: Bacteria > Bacillati > Actinomycetota > Actinomycetes > Pseudonocardiales > Pseudonocardiaceae > Lentzea > Lentzea sp. NPDC051208. Next base: position 185,776 of record NZ_JBFBAW010000012.1, read on the forward strand.
ACAGCTCTGCAGGCCCTTCGGGCCCTCGACCGACTGCGGCTCCCACTGGATGGCACCGCAGTCCTTCACGACGCCGCTCGCGCACTGCGCCTGACGGCTGGCAGGTGAGTTCACATAACCGTGCGCGAACGCCGTGCCGGAGGGGAGTGCCACGACGATCAGCGGTGCAGCGAGAACGCCGGCCATGGCGGCCGTAACCTTGCGTCCAATCTTCATGTGTCTTCCTTTGCCTTGATGTGTGCGTACTCCCGTTACATCGCGGCGGCGATTGAAGGTCTAGACCATACCGCGCGTAATCGCGGGGCCACAAGACGTGTCTGACAGATCTGTCTTGTCCGACTGGAGCAGTCGGGGCGGGTGAGGCGGCGCTGGCGCCGCCCAAGAGAATGCCGCCGTGCCGACGCTTGATCATCTCTCTGGCGAGACGCCGCAGGCGCTGGCCGAGCGGTTCGAGCTCGCGTACGCCGACGAGCGCGGGCGGCAGCGCGTTCCGTCGCTGACCATCCGGACCTGATGTCTCGTCCGGCTGAAGTTTGCGGTGGTGCAGATCTGTGAGCTGCGGTCCGCAAGGTAGCGCGGACGGGATGCGAACGGCTGTTGTCCAGGGCTGGTTTGCGGATTCCTGGCCCTGCGCGCTGCCCAAGCGGGCGATTGGCGAGGGAGATGATCTCCTAGCGCCCTGATTGATCACTGGGCAGTATGGGAAACATGCCTGCCATTCCCGAGAGTTCCGCCGTCATCGCCGATGTGGCTGTGGAGAACGACTACGACGGCTTCGCCGAGGCGTACACGGCCGAGAACGAGACCAGCCTCCTCAACGCCTACTACGTCCGGCCCGCGATCGTGGACCTGGCCGGCGACGTGGCCGGTCGACGAATTCTCGACGCCGGCTGCGGTGCTGGTCCTGTGTCCGTGGCGCTACGTGATCGGGGAGCCGTCGTGAGCGGCTTCGACCGCAGCGCCAAGATGGTGGAGCTGGCCCGGCAGCGGCTCGGCGACGACGTGGACCTGCGGGTCGCCGACATAACGGGCCCGCTGCCGTACCCCGACGGCGCGTTCGACGACGCCGTGGCCGCTTTGGTGCTGCACTACCTGGAGGACTGGACCGCACCGCTGGCCGAGCTGCGGCGGGTGCTGAAGCCCGGTGGCCGGCTGATCGTGGTCGTCAACCACCCCATCCTCCTCAAGATGGTGCATCGCGAGACTGACTACTTCGCGACCACCAAGTGGTCCGACGAGTACGACTTCAACGGCCAGAAGGCCGTGCTCACCTACTGGCACCGCCCGCTGCACGCGATGACCGATGCCTTCACCGCAGCAGGCTTCCGCACCGCCGTCATCAGCGAGCCGCCTCCGGCGCCGGAAGCCCACGAACTCTTTCCCGACGAGATGGCGAGGTTCCCCTCCGGGGCCTTCCTGAGCTTCCTGTTCTTCGTCCTGGAGGCCGCCTGACTACGGCGTGGCACATGGGTGGCCAACTTCAGGCGGAACGTGTGGCGGCCCGCAAACTAGCTCGGACGCCGTGGCAAGCACCGCAAACTTGCCCTGGACACCGCAATGTTCGGCTGGACAGGACACCTGATCGCACACCGCTGTGCCCGCCCGAACCCCGCGGTGTCCGGACCTACCTTGCGGACCGCGGGTCAGCGGCTTCCCCGTGCGCAAGGTTCACAGGAACGGACATCCTGTGTCCTTTCCGCGCCGCCCCGCACCGACTCGGCCGACGAGGTGAACGTCCTCCGAAGCCCGGTCGGCCGGCTAGTCGCGGGCTTCTTCCTCCAGCAGACGTGCTGCCTGTGCGGTCCGCTGGTACAACACGTAGCGCCCGTCTCTGACCTTGGTGACGAGGTGTGCGCGGTGCAGTGCGCCGAGGTGGTAGGAGATGGTGCCCGGGGTGTATCCGATCCGGGTGGCGAGTTCCGCGGTCGACCGGGCGGTGTCGAGGTCCGCCAGCAGGGCCGCTCGGGCGTTGCCGACCACTTGCGCGATGCTTCCGGACCTGCGGTCCCGGCCGGCTCCGACCCGCTGGGCGGGGTAGTAGAGGACGAACTGTCCAGGGGTGTCGACCTGGATGACGACGTCGGGCCGGCCGAGCACGCTGGGGGCGAGAACCAGGTCCCGGCCGGTGACGTCGATTTCGCCGTCCCGCGACTTGGCGAGGGTGACCGCGTCGCCGGCCCAGTCGATGTCGGGGTGGAGTGCTCCGAGCGCTCGGCCGACGCCGTGGGTGGCGATGGCCGTCGCGCGGTGGGCGATGTCCTGGTCAAGGATCGAGCGCAGCTCGGGCCAGCCGTCGGAGAGGGCGTCCCGCCAGAACCGGGCGAGGCCGTTGGCGAGACGTCGCTGCATCCGCCCCGACTCCGCGATCCGGCGGGTCGCGGCGCGCAGCGGCCTGCTCCAGTGGGTCCGGGTGTAGGTGAAGACCTGGGTTTCGAGGTCGTCCTGCGCCGCGGCCTCGATCTGCGCGATCTGCTCGTCGAGCAGGTCACGGTGCTGCGCGTCTGTCCCCGGCTGCGGGGTGAGCAGGTCGGGCGTGTAGGTGTCACCGTTCTGCGGCAACAGGTCCGCGAGCAGTGCGACGTCCGGGTGGGCGAGAGACGCGCGGGCGAGTGGTCCGGGATCTCCGAACACCGGGTGCCGTGCCGACGCGGCGGTGAGTTTCAGCCACGCCAGGGACTCCGACGCCGGGGAGGGCGACAACCGTGTCCTGGACACCGTGTCGGCGTCTACACGCAGCGTGAGCACCGCGCCGACGGTAGCAGTGGTCGCGGTGGATTCGAGCCGGTTCGAATCCTTTCCGGTGCGAGGTCCATGCGGGGTTGAGTGGTGTTGCCGGACAACGGCAGCAACGTTCACCGGCCGATCCGAGGCGATCGCCTCCGCACGACGGTGATCCGTGGCTTGCGCACCCGTTACTCGAAGAACCTGGGAGTGGTTTCATGGCGAGGCTGAAGGACACGACGAAGGCGAAGAGCCGCACGAGGAAATTCGGCGCGGTCTTGGCCGCGGTGGCGTCGGTCGCCGGGACGGTTGTCGCGGCGGCGCCCGCCGCCACGGCCGCCGGCTACCCCACCAGCACCTTCTCGATCGAGGTCGGAGCGAGCTACTACAAGGGCACGGTCACCTGGTACAACCGGTCGGTCGGCGTGGACGGGGCGTTCAAGGCCGTCGGGGAACGGCGGGTCTACGCGCAGGCGTGGGCAGGCAGGACCTGGCTGGACTGGGCCAGTTCCAGCACCTGGACCGACAGGTCCGGGCCCGCATCTCTCGCCCTCGACACGGACGTCACGGGCGGGGCCCTCCGGGCCCATGTCTGGATGACCAGCGCAGATCCCTACGACGGCCTCGAGTACTTCACCTGCTACCGCAGCGAGAGCGTCTGCTCCGGGCCCTACGTGGGGAAGCCCCCGGTGACGCCCCTCGACCCGGTGGACTGAGCCCGTCACCGTGTAGAGCACCGAAGCCGCCCAGCAGGTCCGGACGAACTCGGCGACCGGCCGTCCGGACCTGCTGGGCGGATGGCGTGCTGACGGAGGGGAAGAACCGCCGTCTCAGCAGGCGGCCGGTTCCCGTCCGCCGGAATCGGTGTTCGCGCAGCTCAAACCGCTTTGTGAGCGGTATTGCATTTGTCGGGCGACATTTGTTCGCATCACCTTCGCTCCTAGAATCGCGCGCATGTGGTGGTCGGTGGACTCGCGGACTCGTCTGGTGGGACGAGAGCGGGAACTGACCACCGTGCGACGGTTGTTGCGGCGGCATCGGCTGGTGACGCTCGTCGGGCCCGGTGGAGCGGGGAAGTCGAGGCTGGCGGCCGAACTGCGCCTCGGTGACGCCGTCGTCGAACTGGAGCCCGTGCGCCGGCCCGACCTGCTGTGGCACGTGATCGCGTTCTCGCTGAACGTGTGGGAGGAACCGGACTCGCCGTTGCGCGAGACCGTGCACCGCGCGCTGGCCGATCACCGCGTCCTGGTGCTGGACAACTGCGAGCACCTGATCCGCGAGGCCGCCTCGGCGGTGGCGGAGCTGCTCGCCGCCTGTCCGCGCCTGCGCGTGCTGGTGACCAGCCGCGAACCCCTCGACCTGGCCGGGGAGATGTGCGTCGAGATCGGCCCGTTGTCTCCGGCCGACGCGCGGCAGCTGTTCCTGGAATGCGGTGGTGTCCCGGAACTCGCCGACTCGGTGCGGGACCACCTGCCGCTCGCGATCGAACTCGCCGCGGCCCGCACCGACGTGCCCGCGCGTCACCGCACGCTCGACGCCGTGATCGGGTGGAGCTACGACCTGCTGTCGCCGGCCGAGCGGTCCGCGTTGCGCAGGCTCTCCACGCTGATCGGCGACTTCGACCTGAACCTGGCCTCCGCGGTGTGCGGCGACCAGGCGGACGTCGTGCAGCTGATGGGATCGTTGCGCGCCAAGTCCTTGGTGGTGCGTTCGCCGTCGTCGTCGAGCGCGCGGTTCCGGATGCTCGAGTCGATCCGCCTGTTCGGCCTGGCGCGGCTGGAGGAGAGCGGCGAGGCGGGCACGACGTTCGACCTGCTGGTCGACTCGCTGACCACGACGATCCAGTCGATCTCGGCCGCACCGGTGGTGACGTCCGAGATGGACACCTGGCTGGCGAGCCAGGAACACCAGCTGCTGCAGGCAGTGGCGCGCGTACCGCGCACCGACCCGCGCCACACGTGGCTCGTCGCGGGCGTCGTGCACGTCTGGTACCTGCACCGTTCCTACAGCGAGGCGATGCGCATGGCCTCCACCGCCCTGGCGCGCGGCCCGCTGACCTCCCACGCGGAGTTGCTGCTCTTCCGCGCGGCCTGGCTGGCCGGCTTCACCGGCGACGACGCGGCCGCCCTCCGGTATGCGGAGGCCCTGGTCGCACACCCGGCCATGAGCCAGCCCGCCTGGGAGGCCCGCGGGTGGAACACCCTGGGCTACGCGCGAGGGATCAACTCCGACCTCGCCGGCGCGCACACCGCCAACGAACGGTCGGTCGCGGCAGCGCGTTCCCTGGGCGACCCGGAACTGCTGATGACGTTCCTGAACAACCACGCGTGGCTCCTGCTGCGCTTGGACGACCTGACGGCCGCACTCGCGGCAGCGCTGGAATCGCTGTCGCTGGGCGTCCTGGACGGCTTCCGCCTGATGGCGTCCCGGCACACCGCGGGCGTGATCGCACTGGCGGCGAACGACGTCGACCAGGCCGAGCACCACTTCGCGATCGCCCTGCGAGTGGGCGCCCCCGCGGCCGTCTCGGAGGCAGGACTGCTCGAAGGCCTGGCCGTCGTGGCGGCACACCGAGGTGATGCCGACCGCGCCGTGGTGCTGATGGCCGCCGCGGCCGCCACCCGAAGGACACGGGGCTCCCGCCAGCAGGAGCCCTGGAACCGCATGGTGGCGGACGCACGCGAACGGGCGCTGTCCTCCGCCGGCCCGCGACGGGCGGAGCGGGCCTGGTCGCTGGGCGAGCGTCTCGACCACGCCGGGCTGCTCGCGTACGTGGGCACGCCGCGGCAGGACGGACCGCTGACCGCGCGGCAGCGGGAGATCGCGGACCTCGTGGCGGACGGGCTGACCAACACCGAGATCGCGGTGCGGCTGGGGATCTCGGTCGCGACCGTGCGGTCGCACGTGACGCAGATGCTCTCGCGGCTGGGGTTGAGCTCGCGGACGCAGCTGGCGGCGCGGACCGCGCGGACCGCGCGGACGGCGAGGGCGCGGTGAGCCGGTGTGCCGCATTTGTTGGCGGTGAGGGGTGGGCTGAGCGAGGGGTTGGTCCTGCTGGCGGTGTGGGCGCGGTGAGCCGGAGCGCCGGACGTGCTGGCGTGAGTGGAAAGAGCCTGTGCGCCGGACCTGTCCGCAGTGCTGGCGGCAGCGGTGCGGTGGGCTGGAGTGCCGGATCTGCTGGCGTGGGCGCGATGAGCGGATGTGTCGAACCTGTCCGCAGTGCCGCGGGCGACGGCACGACGCGGGCCGGAGTGTCGGACCTGCTGGCTACGGTGGGACGCGGGGGACCCAAAGCCGAAGGGGACCCTTGCGCGAGCCTGCCCGGCGGAGCCCAGGCGGTGCCTCGTGACGTGTGAGGAGTGCGGCACCAAGCTGACCACGGCCAAGTACTGCTCCGGCGCGTGCCGTCAGCGCGCGTACCGCAGGCGGTCCCGCGACGTCGTTCCCACATCGCCGCGCCTCGACACCTTCGCCGGCCGCACCACCGAGCTGGCCGAGCTCACCACTCTGCTGGGGCGCAACAGGATCGTCACCGTGACCGGGCCGCCCGGCGTCGGCAAGTCGCGGCTCGTGCACGAGGTGGTCGCGAACCGGCAGCACGTGCTGATGGTCGAACTGGCGGACGTCCGAAGGGTTCCGGATCTCCTCGCCGGCGCCCCGCGGCCCGGGTTGCTGGTGCTGGACGGCTGCGAGCACGTGCTGGACGACTGCGCGAACCTCATCGCCGCGCACCCCTCGTTCCGCGTTCTCGCCACCAGCCACGCGCCGCTGAACGTGCCGGGGGAGCAGGTGTACCGGCTGACGCCGCTCGGGGCGCGTGACGCGAAGCGGTTGTTCGTCGACCGGGCGGTGGCGCTCGACAGCGAGTTCGACGAGAACGCCTCGCTGCTCGACGTCGTCTGCGCGCGGCTGGACCGGTTGCCGCTGGCGCTCGAACTCGCGGCACGGCTGGTGCGCGTGCTGACGCTGGAGGAGATCGTGGCGCGGCTGGACGACCGGTTCGCCGTCCTCACGACGGGGCCGCGGGACGCTCCGGCGCACCACCGGTCGTTGCACGCCGCGTTCGAGCGCGGCTACGAGTTGCTGACCGAGGGCGAGAAGGTCGCGCTGCACAAGTTCGCGCTGATGCCGGGGACCGTCGGGCAGGAGATGGCGGAGCGGCTGCGGTCGCGGTCGTTGCTCGAACCCGACTTCACCATGCTCGAGTCGGTCCGGCAGTTCGCGTTGCCGGGGGTGTCGGTCACGACGCCGCGGCCGCAGGCCGAACCGGAGGAGGCCGCGCTCTCGTGGCGCGACGAACGGCTGCTGCGCGTCGCCGCGATGGTCGCGGAAGGCCTGACGAACAAGCAGATCGCGGACGGGCTGCACGTGTCGCTGCGGACCGTGGAGGCGGACGTGCGCGACCTCAAGTCGGTGCTGGGAGTGCGGTCGCGCGCCCAGATCGCCGCCTGGACCACGCAGGCGTGACTTCGGTGGCTGAACCGGAGCCGGCGCGAGGCCGTACGCCCGGACAGGAGGTGAGGGGCCGAATGCGCATCCTCGGACTGCTGCTAGGGATCCTGCTGCTCGCCGGCTGTGCGGAGAAGACACCGACACCGGAGAAGTTCCAGTTCACCGCCAAGACCCTGGAGGGCGCGGAGTTCCGCGGCGACAAGCTCGTCGGCCAGCCCGCCGTGCTCTGGTTCTGGACGCCGTGGTGCCCGGCGTGCAACGCCGAGGCGGAGACGGTCGAGGCGGTGGCCAAGAAGCACGGCAAGGTCCAGTTCGTCGGTGTCGCGGCGGAGGACCAGCTCGACGCGATGAAGAAGTTCGTGAGCGACCACAGGATGTCCGCCTTCCCGCACCTGGCGGACCTGGACGGCGCGGTGTGGAGGCGGTTCGGCGTCACCGCGCAGCCGGCGTTCGCGTTCGTGGGCACCGACGGCTCCGTGGAGATGCTCACCGGCTCGCCCACCGAGGAGCAGCTGAACCAACGAGTTTCCTCTTTGGTACCAAAGACTTGATCGTGATGACATCGGCGGGTCCCGTGTCCTCGGTACAAAGTCCCTGCACTGTCGGGACCAACGCCCGGTTCGCCGTCGCGGTCGGGTTCGTATCGTCGAACCGGCCGCGCGGCGGTGCCGCACGGCTCGAGGAGGCAGGTGTCGATGGACTACATCCAGGTCTCGCTCGGGGAGGCCATTCCCGAGCAGGCCAGGGACTACGCGTCCGCGCGGATCGGCTCGCTCGACCGCTACGCGCCGGACCGCGTCGACTTCGCCTGGGTCAACCTGACCGCGGACAAGTCCGTGATCCACGCGCACGCCCGGCTCGACCTGAAGTGGGTCGAGGTGCAGGCGTACGCGGAGGGTGACACGGTCACCGAGGTCATCGACCTGGTGCGGGAACGCATGCGCCGTCAGCTCGTCTCGATGCAGGGCGCGCTCGCACGCAACTGAGCCCACCCCCGGCGGCGAGGTCAGCGCACCTTCTTCACGGTGCCCCGCGCGCCGTCGACCTGGACGACGTCTCCCGCCGCGATGCGGGTCGTCGCGTTGCCGCACCCCACCACCGCCGGGATGCCCAGCTCTCGCGCCACGATCGCCGCGTGCGACAACGGCGCGCCGACGTCGGGCCACTCCCCCGCCCACACCCGCCGAGCCGGGGAACCCGGTGACGTCCGACGGCATCGGCACGTCCGAGGCCGCGTCGTAGAGGTCGGCCCGCCGGTCCGGTGAGGCGGCCCAGGACTCCGGATCAAACCGGCCGCGGATCACGGCGGGGTAGGGCGGCAGCGCGCGGTAACGCTCAAAGGCCTGCCGTTGAGCGGGAACGCGGTTCAGCAACGAGGTCTCGCCGCCAGCACGCGCAGCACGTCGTCGATCGGCGGGAAGAACAGGTCGTCCCCGGACGACATCAGCTCCCCGGCCCGCGACACGAACGCCCGCATCACCCAGAACGCGCGCACCATCTCGGACCGCGCCTGCTCCCGGGCCCGCGCGCCGGCACCGAGGCGCGCCAGCCGCCGCTCGATCCGGCGGGCCCGCCGCGGGTGCGCCGCCACCAGCCGGTCCCAGGCGGCCGCCCGCGCCGCCGCCTGCCGCTCCAGCAACGCGACGGGGTCCGCCAGCGCCTCCAGTTGCGTCGCGAGCCACCCCGGTGCCTCGGCGGGACGGGGGTCGTGGATCTCGAACTCGTCGTGGGACCGATGCCCCCACTCCAGCACACCGTCCACCGACCGCTCGCGGTAGGCGCGGGTCGTGAGGTGGAACCCGGCAGGCCCGCGCGGACGAGCCTCGCCGGCGACTCGCCCTTGCCGCCGGCCACGGCCAGCACGGCTCGCGGGTCGTCGAGCGGGAGGATCAACGGGATCATGTCGCCGTGGTCGTCGAAACAGGCCCGCCCCGTTCGTACAAAGGGTGAAAGGAGTCCACCATGACGCAGAAGTACCTGCTCAGCATCTACCAGCCCGACGGTGAGGCCCCGCCGCCCGAGGTGCTCGGCCCGATCATGACGAAGCTCGGCGCGTTGAACGAGGAGATGCAGGCGAAGGGCGCGTGGGTGTTCGCCGCCGGCCTGCACCCGCCGTCGACCGCGACCGTGCTCCGGGCGAAGGACGACGACGTGCTGATGACGGACGGGCCGTTCGCCGAGGGCAAGGAGCACATCGGCGGCTTCACGGTCATCCAGGCCGCCGACCTCGACGAGGCGCTCGAGTGGGGCCGCCGCCTCGCGGGCGTGCTCAGCCCGTTGTCGATCGAGGTCAGGCCCGTCGCGTCCTGATGATCGAAGAGGTCTTCCGGGCCGAGTACGGCCGTGCGGTGTCCGTCCTGACCCGTCTCCTCGGCGACATCGACCTCGCCGAGGAGGCGGTGCAGGACGCCTTCGCCACGGCCGTGCTGCGGTGGCCGGTCGACGGCGTCCCACCGGCTCCGGCCGGGTGGATCATCACGACCGCCCGAAACCGCGCGATCGACCGGGTGCGCCGGGAGGCCAAGGGCCAGGAGAAGCACGCGCAGGCGGCACTGCTGCACCACGAACCGGAAGAGCAGGAGGTGGGGGACGTGCCCGACGACCGCCTGCGGCTGATCTTCACCTGCTGCCACCCGTCACTGGCGTTTCCGGCCCAGGTCGCGCTGACGTTGAAACTGCTCGGCGGCCTGACGACGGCGGAGATCGCCAAGGCCTTCCTGGTACCGGAACCCACGATGGCGCAACGGATGGTGCGCGCGAAGGGCAAGATCCGCGCGGCCCGCATCCCGTACCGGGTGCCGCGCGACGCCGACCTGCCCGACCGCCTGAAGGCCGTGCTCGCCGTCGTCTACCTGGTCTTCAACGAGGGCTACCTCGACCGGGCGGCGCTCGCGGAGGAGGCGATCCGGCTCGGCCGGGTGCTCGCGGCGCTCATGCCGGACGAGCCCGAGGTGTGGGGGCTGCTCGCGCTGATGCTGCTCGTCGAGTCCCGGCGGGAGGCGCGGCTGCGCGACGGCCGGATCGTCCTGCTCCGAGACCAGGACAGGGCGTTGTGGAACGCGGACCTCGTGCGGGAGGGCCAGGACCTCGTGCGCCGCTGCCTGCGCTGGAACCGGCCCGGCCCGTACCAGCTCCAGGCCGCGATCAACGCCGTGCACAGCGACCCGCCGACCGACTGGCACCAGGTCGTCGCCCTGTACGACCAGCTGATGGCGCTCACCCCGAGCCCCGTCGTGGCCCTGCACCGCGCCGTCGCGCTGGCCGAGACGGAAGGCCCGGAGCGGGCGTTGCCGGAGGTCGACGCGCTCGACCTCGACCGCTACCACCTGTTCCACGCCGTGCGCGCGGACCTGTTGCGGCGGCTCGGGAAGGATCCGGCGGCGGCACTGGAGGCCGCGTTCGACCGGGCCGAGCACCCGGCCGAACGCGAGCTCCTGAGCGAGCGGCTACGGGTTCTCCGGCTTGCGGCGGCGGACCAGGAGGATCGCGCCGACGACGATCGCTAGCCCGATCAGGATCCACACCCAGAGCGGCACGCCACCGGATTCCGGCGACGTGCTCGACGGGGGAGCGTTCGACACCGGCGCACTCGGCGTCACCGACGACGGCGGGGCACTGGCCGACGTGGACTGAGCCACGACGGTCATCGTAAAGCTGAACGTGCCGTTGACGGTGTCGCCGTCGTCGGACTTGGCCGACCAGGCGACCGTGTGCGCGCCGGACTTGGCCGCCGCGGTGTCGATCTTCGCGGTGATCGTCCGGTCGACGGCCTGCACCTGGGTGACCGGCAGCTTGGTGCCGTCGGCCGCCGTGACGGTGACCGCGTCCCCGTCCGGCAGCTGGACGGGCGCGCTGAACACCAGCTCGACCTGCTCGGGCGGAGCCGCCAGGGCCGCGCCGGACGCCGGATTGCTGCTCTTGAGCTCGGCGTGGGCCTGCGCGGGGACGGCCATGGCCGTCGCGGCGAGCAGTGCCAGCACGAGCACGCTTAGGTAACGCGTCACGCGCGCAGCGTAACGGCTTTGTCGATCAGTCCGGCAGCCTCCGAACCGCGGGCCGGCCTCAGGCCACCGGCCGTGGGACCTGCGGTGTCACCGGGACGAACGACAACCCGGTCGCGATGACCGCGGCCACCGCGGCGGCGAACAGGGGCAGGATGGGCTCCACCTCGTACAGCAGCGAGCCCAGCGTCGGCGCGACGACGAACGTCAGCCCGCTCGTGGTGGTGACCAGCCCGGCGACCAGGCCCTGGTGCCGCGGCCCGACGCCGAACGAGGCCGCCGCGGCGAAGCCGGTGAGCGCGAGACCCACACCGACCGCCACCACCAGGAACGCCAGTGCCATCAGCGCGGAGGACGGCGCCACGGCGAGCAGCACGTACCCCGCCACCGAGACGGGGGAGCCGATTCGCATCAGCCGGGCCGGGGACCACTTCAGCAACGGCACGAGCAGTCCCTGCGTCAGCACGAGCCCGATGACGGAGGCGAACAGCACGCCCTCGGCGCTGCCCGTGGTCTCTCGCAGCCTCTCCGTGGAGAGGTGCACGACGACGACCTGCGCCATCCCGAGCGACAGGTGCAGGAAGAAGCCGGTGCCGAAGGCGGGCACCAGCAGCAGCGGCTGGGTTCGCACCGGTTCCCCCGCGGACGGAGCGAGAGGTTTCATGGTGACGAGGACCAGGAGCGAGAGCACCAGGGCCACCGCGGGCGCGACGTACAGCGGCAGCCACAGGGACGCCACCGCGAGCGCGCCGCCGGCTACCGGGCCGATCACGCCGCCGAGGCTCTGAGCGGCACCGATGAAGCCGATGGCCCGAGTGCGCGCCGTCTCGCCGTGGGTGGACAGTCCCGCGACGGCGAGCGCGGTGACGAGCACCGCGGCGAGGCCGGCGCCGAACAGCACGGAGCGGAACACCAGAACCATCGCGAACGCCAGGTCCGGGGTCAGCGTCTCGTCGAGGCCGAACGCCACCGCCGCCGCGAAACCGGCGGGCCCGGCCACGCACAGCACGAGCCCGGCGAACAGCACGGGACGCGGTCCCGCGGCGTCGAACAGCAGTCCCCAGAGCACGCTCGCCACGGTGATCGTCACGGAGGTGACCGCGAACACCAGGCTCAGCTGGAACGCGCTGAGCGCGAGTGCGCCGACGAGCGGGGCGATGACGGCGGTGAGCATCTGGTGCACCGAGTACATGACCAGCAACGCGGCCAATAACGGAGTGAAGGATCTCGGCATGCTCTTCCCCCTGGAGTCGCGGCGGAGCAGTGAGGGTAGTTCAAGTTGATGAACGATTGGTTTGGCGGCGGATGCACCTGGGTAACCCGCTCCCTAACTGATCATCTGACCGAGGAGCGGTTTGGCTCGCGACCAGGCAGCCAGGACGGGCGAGGCGGCGGATCTGCCCCTGGGCAGGCAACGACCGTCACTCGCGGCCGTCCGCCGCTGGGTACGGCTGGAGTTGACGGGCGAGGACACCGACGCGGTGGCCGATGTGTTGCTGGTGGTGAACGAGTTGGTCAGCAACGCGTACCGGTACACGTCGGAACCGTCGTTCTTGCGCGTCGTCGTCGAACAACACAAAATCCGCATCGAGATCGCGCACGACGCCCGTGCCCATCCGCCGTTGCGCCAGGTGTCCCGTCCGCAGCGCGGGTACGGCCTGGTCCTGGTGGCCCGGCTGTCCGACCGCTGGGGTGTGGACAGAGCTCACGGCGGCACTGTGGTCTGGGCCGTTCTTCCGAGGGAAGCGTGATGGAAGGCCGGCAGGTTTCGACGGGTGCGCTCTGGGGTACGGAGGCACGTGCCTTGAAACAACAGGGCGCGGGGAGATGCTGATGGGTATTGCAGGACGGTCCACCGAACGACTGGACCTCGTCCTACCGGAGGGTGTTCTACCGCTCGCGAACGTGCGCGCGGAAGTTCGTCGTCTTCTGAGGGGAATGCACGAGAACGTCGTGGTCGACGTGATGGTGGTGGCCACGGAACTCGTGAGCAACGCCTACCACCACGCCGCCCCGCAGCGACGCGCGCGCATTCTGTGCCTGCCGGAGCGCGAGGTGGTGAGGGTCGAGGTCGACGACGGGACGCCCGGCCGGTTCCCGCAGCTCGGGCGGATGGGGTTCCTCGGACGCAGACAGCGCGGTTTGTTGCTGGTCAACGGCCTGGCGCAGGTGTGGGGGCACAACCGGTTCCCCGACTCCAAGACCGTGTGGGCGGACGTGTCGTGCGTCAGGTGAGGGTCTTGACGACGTAGGCGGCGGCTTCGGCGACGAGAGCCTCGTCGTACACGGCGTCCGCCGCGGACTTGCTGGACATGATCGCGATCAGGACCGGCTCCCGGCCGGGCGGCCACACGACCGCGATGTCGTTGACCGTGCCGTGCGCGCCGGTACCGGTCTTGCCGGCGACCCTGCTGCCCGCCGGTACTCCGGCCCGGATGCGCTTCGCCCCGGTGACCGACCGTTCCAGCAGGCCGGTCAGGAAGTCGCGCTTCGCCGGTTCGAGGGCGTCGCCGAGCACGATCCGCTGGTAGTCCGTGCCGAGCGAGCGCGGGGTGGCGGTGTCGCGCGGGTCGCCGGGTGTGGCCGAGGTGATGTCGGGCTCGACGCGATCCATGCGGGTCTCGGTGTCGCCGAGCTCGCGCAGGTACCTCGTGAGTTCCGCCGGGCCACCGAGGTCGCGCAGCAGCAGGTTGCCCGCGGTGCCGTCGCTGTGGCGGACCGCGGCGTCGCACAGGTCGCGCAGCTTCATGCCCGTCCGGACGTTCTGCTTCGTGACGAACGAGCTCCTCATCAGGTCGGCCTCGGTGTAGGTGACCACGGTGTCCAGATGCGACATCGGGTTGCGGTGCAGAACGGCCGCCGCGGCAAGGCCCTTGAACGTCGAGCAGAACGCGAACCGCTCGTCCGCCCGGTGCTCGATCGTGCTGCCGTTGTCGCTCATCGCGTAGACGCCCAGCCGTGCGTCGAACTTCTTCTCCAGTTCGAACAACGCGTCGTGCCGCACAGGTGCCGCACTCGTCGTCGTGGCCGGTGGTGCCACGCTGACCGGGTCTGTCGCTTGTGGAGTCGCGCACCCGGCGAGCGGGAGCAGGGCGAAGGTCTTCAGGACTGTGCGTCGGGCGGCCACCCGTTCACACTATTCGGTCTCGGTGAGGCGCCCCGGGGGCGGCGTTCTAGGGTGGGAGAATGAAGGTTCTGTCCATCCAGTCCGTGGTCGCTCACGGCCACGTCGGGAATTCCGCGGCCGTGTTCCCGCTGCAGCGCATCGGGGTCGAGGTCGTCCCGATTCCCACGGTGAACTTCTCCAACCACACCGGGTACGGCGCGTGGCGCGGTCCGCTCCTGCCACCGTCGGACGTGGCCGAGATCCTGCTCGGGGTGGAGGAGCGCGGGATCTTCCCCCAGGTCGACGCCGTGCTGTCCGGCTACCAGGGCGGCACGGGCATCGCCGATGTGATCATCGACGCGGTGCGCAGGGTGAAGGCCGCGAACCCGGCGGCGGTCTACGCGTGCGACCCGGTCATGGGCAACGCCAAGTCCGGCTGTTTCGTGGCTCCCGAGATCCCCGTGCTGCTGCGCGACCGGGTCGTGCCGGTGGCCGACATCATCACCCCGAACCAGTTCGAGCTGGGCTTCCTGACCGGCACCGAGCCGGTGAGCATCGACTCGACGCTCGCCTCCGCCGACCTCGCCCGCGCGATGGGCCCGTCGACCGTGCTGGTCACGAGCGTCGAGCGGCAGGACCGGGAGGAGGGCACGATCGAGATGCTCGTCGTGGACGACGCCGGGGCGTGGCTGGTCACCACCCCGCACCTGCCGTTCAAGGCGAACGGGTCCGGCGACGTCACGGCCGCGCTGTTCACCGCCCACTACGTGCAGACGAAGGACGCGGCGGTGGCGCTGGAGCGCACCGCGTCCAGCGTCTTCGACCTGATCGACCTGACCTACCGCTCCGGTGAGCGCGAGCTGCGGCTGGTGCAGGCCCAGGAGTTCTACGCGGCGCCGCGGATGCAGTTCAAGGCCGAGCAGGTGCGCTGAGCGGAAGGCCCCGCATCGTGAGGTGCGCGCGGTCGCCGCGCAGGACGGCCCACGACCGTTCGACCGGCGCACCGCGGAGGTTGTGGCCGAGCCACCCGGCCGACAGCAGCGGTGTGGCGGGGCGGACGTCGAGCAGCCCGGCGACGCGAGGGGTGGCGAGAGCGGTCGTGCACCACGGGTGGACGTCGCCGAACCGGATCTCGTAGGCGTCCGAGAGGAACTGCCGCAGCGGGGTCGTGCCGTCGTAGCGCTCGGCGAAGCCGGGGAACCGGGAGGCGCGCAGGAACGTCGAGCGCACGCCGACCGGTTCGTCCCCGCGCACGAGGACCGACTCGACGTTGATCACGTCCTGCCCGCCGTTGGTCCTGACCACGACCCGTTCGCGTGCGGCGAGGTCCCGCACCAGCGCGTCGAGTCCGATCCGGTGGACCTGCCTGCGGGGCGCGACTGCCGTGCCCTGCCGGCCTGCCCCGCGGACGAGCCTGCCCTCGAGCACGAGCTCGTCCAGCGCCTTGCGGATGGTGGTGCGGGACATGCCGAACACGTCCGAGAGCTCGCGTTCCGGCGGGAACGGGGTGTTGTCGGGCAGTTCGTTCACCAGGTCGAGCAGCCTGGTCTTGGCCTGGTAGTAGCGCGGGATCGCGGGCACGTCCCGGACGTTATTTCCGGTCGATAACCAGCGACTCATCGCCCGCGTCGGGCTCGGAGCCGATCTCCCGGTAGATCCGGAGGGCCTCGCCCCGGTCCCCGCCGAGGTAGGCGGCCGCGGCCTCTTTCCAGCGCGACCAGGACACCTCGGCGAGGCAGTCCGGGCCGTGGCCCGCGGCGGCGAGGACGATCGGCAGGTCGACGCCGACCGGGCCGGTGATCGGGCGGCCGGGCAGCAGCGCCAGCAACTCGTCCACCTCTGCCGGGGCGCCGTTCCGGAGCGCGATGCGCGCCTTCAGCGTCAGCGGGTGCTGCAACTCGCCGGGGTGGCCTTTGCTCCTCGCGAGGTCCAGCGCCCGGTCCGCGTCCTCGCCCGCCCCGGCGAGATCGCCGGTCAGCAGCCGGACGCGGCCGCGGGCGGCGTGCAGGTGGGACTGGCCGGGGGAGCGGGCGACGGTCTCGTCCAGGTGCTGGAGAGCCTCCGCGTACCGGCCGTCCCACAACAGGTCCAGGTACCTGGATGAGTCGAGCCAGGTGATCGTGTCGTCGTCGCCGTGCCGTCGGGCGGCCACCCGTGCCTCGGCTCTCACCGCGAGCCGTGCCTTGGCGTCGCCGAGCACGGCGTAGGCGGTGCCCGTGTTGAACAGGCACAGGCTGGGCGAGACGCCGGCCGCTCTGCGTTCGGTCACGGCCTGGCGCAGGTCGCCGATACCTTCCGGGTCGCCCTGCTTGACCCTGGCGAGGCCCAGGGCTTCCAGCGCGACGGCTCGGTCGACGCCGGTGGCACCTCGCAACGCCTCCCGCGCGGCGCTGATCGCGTCGTCCAGCCTGTCCACGAGCGTCAGGGAATGCGCGAGGTACGCCTGCACGCCGGACACCCGCCCGTCCGGCCCGGCCAGCGCGAGGAACTCGATCGTGCGGTCGAGGTGCCGTTCGGCGGCCACGTGGTCGCCCCGGTGCCAGGTGGCGCGCCAGGCCGCCCGGGAGGCCTCCGCCGCGCCCGCGAAGTTCTGGGCGCCGAGGTGCAGTTCGACTGCTTCGGCCAGTTCCCCGAGTCCTTCACCGCTCGACGCCAGGCTCGATCCCAGCAACGTGAGCAGGCCCGCCTTGTCGGGATGGCCGGGCGGGCAGACCGCCAGCGCGGCGCGGTAGCACCGGATCGCGGTCTCCCCGGCGGCCAGGGCGGTGGCCCTGCGGCCCGCGTCGGTGAGAGCCGTCCGTGCCTTGCGGCCCATGATGTCGCACGGCTTCCCGGAAGCCTCGGCGATCCACACCGCCTCCTGGAAGTGGTGCGCCAGCAAGGGAACGTGCTCCAACGGCAACGCCTGCACCCACTCGGCCGCGTGGTAGTGCTTCATCGCCTTGGTGCCGCGGGGAACCCGGTCGTAGGCGACGTCGCGCACCAGCACGTGGCTGAAGGCGTACTCGGCCTCGCCGAAGACCCTGCTGGTCTGGCGCTTCAGGAAGTCCCGCTGTGCCAGCACCTCCAGGCAGCGCGTCACCTCGGCGGCGTCTCGCTCCGCGACGACCGCGACCGCGCCCGGCCAGACCGCCGGACCGATCACCGCGGCGTCCTGCAGCACGGACCTCTCCAGCGGGGGCAACGAGTCGAGCCTCGCGCCGATGACGGTCTGCACCGTCTCCGGGAGGGCGTCCGGAGCGCCGTCGCGGAGCATGCGCACGTACTCGGCGGCGAAGAGCGGGTTGCCCGCCGCCCGTCGCAACAGCGTCCGCACGTCGGCCACGACGTCGTGGCGTGCCATCAACGTTTCAAGCAGCCGCGTGGTGTCCTCTTCGGACAGTGCCTCGAGCGTGATCGACTCACCTCGGACCGGCGGCCCCGGCCGTGCGGTGAGCAGCACCAGCAACGGCACGTCGTCCGCGGTGTCGGCCAGCCCGTGCAGGAAGCCGAGCAGCAGCTCGTCGGCCCAGTGCACGTCCTCGACGATCACCACCAGCGGTTCGTCCGCGAGGTGCTCGACCAGCCTGCGCCACGCCATCAGCGCGTCACCGCCCTGCGGGCCGGCTCCGGCGAGCGCGCAGAGCTGGGTGACGAGCCACGGGTCGTCGCTGATCGCCTGGATCTTGGCGGTGACCGCGGCGGCGTCGTCGGTGTCGAAGATCTGCGCGTGGCTCCGCACGATCTCCGCCAGCGGGGCGAACACGTCGTCGCGCGCGAACGGGGGCGTGCGGCCGGTGAGCGTCCGGCGGCCCGTGGCGAACTCCCGGACGAGTCTGCTCTTGCCCACGCCCGGCTCGCCGACCAGCGTGATCGTCCTGGTTCGGCTCGTCGTCCTGACCTGCTCGTACGCCTCGACGAGCAGGGCCATCTCGCGCGAGCGGCCCACGAACGGCGCGTCGTCCCCGGCCGGCGTGAGGGCGCGGTCGGTCACCGGGCACGTCCTGACCTCACCTCGCGCGGTCTGGGCGAGCAACCGCAGACCGGCGTCGAGCACCGTGCCGCCGACCTCGACGCGATCACCTGACGTGACGAGCGCGGGCCCGGTGGACACCGCGGCGGCCGCCGGGTGCTCGCCGGTGATCTCGAACGCGGCCCGCACGGCCCGTGCGGCGTCGTCCTCGCGGTTGACCGGCGCCCCGAACGCCGCGCAGACCGTCGAGCCGAGCGTCGTGACGGTGGTGCCGCCGAGGTCTTCGACGTGCCTGAGCACCTGTGCGACCGCGGTGTCCAGCCGTTCGTCGGCGGCCTCGTCCGCTCCCGGCAGTTCCAGCCGGACGACGAGGACGCTGACCTTCTTGCGTTCCAGCACGGTCGTCGCGGGGGAGGAGGTGGCCGCGAGCGCCGGGTCCTGGGTGAGGATCGCCCGTTCCAGCCGGGCCAGGTCCGGCCCCGGATCGATGCCGAGCTCGGCGGTGAGGCGTTCCCGCGCCGCACGGAAGACCGCGAGCGCGTCGGCCTGCCTGCCGGACCGGTAGAGCGCGAGCATCAGCTGACCCCGCAGCCGTTCGCGCAACGGGTGATCGCGCACCAGCGCCTCGAGTTCCGCGATCACCTCGCGATGGCGCCCGCACGCCAGTTCGGCGTCGAACCTGTCCTCCACCGCCCCGTCGCGCAGGTGCGTGATCTCCACCAGCTCCGGCCACGTGACGCCGTCCGCCACCAGGTCCGCGAGGACGGGCCCGCGCCACAACGCCAGCGCGTCCCGCAGGATCGCGGCGGTCTGCCCCGGCCCCGGTGCGGCCGAAGCGCGGTGCAGGGCGGCGCGGAACCGGTGCAGGTCGACGCGATCCGGTTCCGCGCGCAGCAGGTAGCCGGGCTTGCGGGTGACGATGTCGAGCCCGGCCTTGCGCAACGCCGACACGACGTTGAGCAGGATCCCGCGTGCCGTGGGCGGATGCCCGTCAGGCCACAACGCGGCCGTGAGCTCGCTGATCGACACCACGCGGCCCGCGTTGAGCAGCAGGAGACCCAGCGTCGCCCGGCGGGTGAACCCGCCGACCCGCAGCTCCCTGCCGTTCACGCGGACCTGCAGGGGTCCGAGCACCGCGAACTCGACAGACATCGGTCTGGACCATACCGCCGATCACCGCACCAGACGGATGCCTTCGTGCCGCGGCCGCTCGAACAGCCAGGTGCCCCGGTGCTTCAGGTGGAGGTCGAAGAACGCCGCCACGTAGTCGTGCTGGGCCCTGAGCGAATCCCCGGAGTCGATCGTCCCGATGAGACTCTCGCGGCGCTCCGCCGGGATGGCCGCGATCTGCGGCACGGACCACTGCAGGTCGCTGAAGCCGAGGTGCGCGCCGTCGTCGAGGTGCACGTCCCGGTTCCACCCGCGCTGGTTCGGCCAGAAGTCGGCCCACGTCCTGGTCAGGCTCGTGTCGACGTGGCTCAGCTCGCGTTCGCCGAGATCACCGCCGAACAGCAGGAACGGCCGGTCGAGGCCTCCGGTGACGGCCTTTCCCGGCGCGTAGGGGCCGTCGTCACCCGTGTGCTCCATGGCGCCGTCGATGTTGATGCCCGCGTCGAACCTGCGGTCGTTCGCCATCGTCTCGGCCGCCGTGTAGCCGCCGTACGAGTGCCCGGCGATGCCGACGCGGGTGGTGTCCGCGCCCTTGTGCAGGCTCGGCAGCCGGTCGAGCACGAACCGCATGTCGGCGACCCGCGCGTCGACGGCCCTCTTCATCGTGGCCTGGCTCGCGTCCTGCATCAGGCCCCACTCGATGCGCTCGCCGGGGAACTCCACCGCCACCGTCTCGTGCGTGTGCGACACCGTGACCACGACGTAGCCGCGGCCGGCCAGGTCGTCCGCGGCCGCGGCGTAGAACTCGCGCGGCGTTTGAAGACCCGGCGAGAACAGCACGACCGGCCACCTGCCCGGCGTGGCCGGGGCGTTCACGCGCGCCTGTCGCCTCGTGCCGGACCAGTCGACGGTCCCGGCGGGGATGCCGAGGTAGGCCGGGCTGGAGATGACCGGGTCCAGCGCCGTCGCGAGGGACGCGCCGAGCCACGGCGCCTGCTGCCCGGTCCGCCTCGCCGGGTAGCTGACGCTCACCATCAGCTCGCGATTCTTCCCCGGCTGCCACGGGTCCGCACGCGTCGAGTCGGTCAGGCGGGCGTCGAACGTGCCGACCGCGAACGGGCCGGTGAGCTGCGGTGTCGTCAGTGTGGACGCGGCCAGGACGGCCGCCATCAGTAGCTGCATTGTTGATCTACCCCCTTCGCGCGCCAGCCTCGCAGCCGCCCACTGAGAGGGCGCTGAGAGCTTGTGGCCGCCGTGATCCGGTGCCATGTTGGACCGATGGGGCGGACAAAGGTGTTCGGGCTGCTCGTGGTGTGCGGGCTGCTGGCGGGATGTCTGGGGCAGACGCAGAGCGGTGATCAGGCGCGCAACGCCGACGCCAAGGAGATCACCCTGACGATCGTCGCCAACGCGGCGGTGGGCGGGAAGAACGCGCGCGGGGCCGGCTGGATCCAGAACTGGGTGATCCCGAAGTTCACCGAGATGCAGAAGGCCAAGGGCGTCACGGCGACGATCAAGTTCGAGCAGAACGGCACCGGCGACGAGGACTACAAGACCAAGGTCGCGCTCGACCTGAAGACCGGCGGTGGCGGCGACATCATCGAGATCGACGGCATCTGGCTCGGCGAGTTCGCGCAGGCCGGGCAGATCAAACCCCTCGACGAGACCGTCGGCGACACCGGCTGGGACGGCTGGAACCAGATTCCCAAGGCCGTGCAGGGGCTCGGCGAGTTCGACGGCAAGCGGTACGGCGTGCCGATGGGCACGGACGGGCGCGTGCTGTTCTTCAACAAGAAGCTCTTCGCCCAGGCCGGGTTGCCGGCGGAGTGGCAACCGAAGTCGTGGCAGGACGTGCTCGACGCGGGGGCGAAGCTCAAGGCCCTCCAGGGCGTGACGCCGATCCAGCTCAACGCAGGCAGCGCGATGGGCGAGGCCACGACCATGCAGGGTGTGCTGCCCGCGCTCGTGGGCACCGGCAGGCCGATCTACGAGAACGGGAAGTGGCAAGGGGATTCGGCACAGCTCAAGGACGTGCTCGCGCTCTACCAGAAGATCTACGGCGGCGGGCTCGGCGATCCCGTGCTGCAGCAGGAGGCCAACGGCCGCCAGCGCTCGTTCACGCTGTTCAGCGAGAACAAGATAGGCATTCTGCTGGAGAGCGACTACTTCTGGCGATCCGTCGTGGAACCGAAGAACGGCGTGGCCGCGATGGCGGACCGCGACGCCGCCGTCGGCTGGGCGCTGGTCCCGGCCAAGGAGTCCAGGGCGGGGGTCGGCGGGCAGGACTTCGTGAGCATGTCCGGCGGTGGCGTGCGCGTGATCAACCCGAACACCCGGTACCCCAGGCAGGCCTGGGAGTTCATGCAGTTCCTCAACTCCGCCGAGGCCGTGAAGGAGTCGCTCGCGGGCACCGCGCAGCTCACCCAGCGCCAGGACGTGAACGACCAGGTGCTCGGCGGCGACCCGATGCTGTCGTTCATCGCGGAGAAGGTCCTGCCGATCACCCGGTACCGGCCGGGCCTCGCCGACTACCCCAAGGTGTCCGCCGCGCTGCAACAGGCGACCGCGGACGTGGTGTCCGGCAAGAGTCCCGACGACGTCGCGCGGGCCTACAGAGAGGCGTTGGTGAAGGCGGTCGGCGAGCAGAACGTTGGATAGCTCCGGCCTCGGCGTCCGGCGCGCGGTCGGGTTCGTCGCGCCGGCGCTGGTGCTGATCGGGATCTTCCTGGTCTTCCCCGCGCTGTGGACGCTCTACATCGGCATCACGAACTACCAGCTGACCGGGCCCGCGGCGGCGAACCCCCAGGTGGTCGGGCTGGACAACCTGGTCGAGGCCGTCCGCGACCCGCTGTTCACCAACTCGGTGTGGCTGACGGCGTTGTTCGTGCTGTTCTCGGCCGTCATCGGGCAGAACGTGCTCGGTTTCCTGCTGGCGTGGCTGCTGCGCTCGGTCAGCCCGTGGTTGCGGCGCACGACCGAGGGCCTGGTGCTGCTCTCCTGGATCCTGCCCAGCACCGTCGTGGCGTTCCTGTGGTTCGCCGTGCTGAGCCGCGACACGGGCACACTGGGGCTGCTGCTCGGGCAGCCGGAGACGTCGTGGCTGGTGCAGTACCCGATGACCAGCCTGATCATCTTCAACGTCTGGCGCGGCACGGCGTTCTCGATGCTGCTCTACACCTCGGCGCTGGCCGCGGTGCCGCCCTCGCAGCTGGAGACCGCGCGGCTGGCGGGCGCGTCCGGCTGGCAGACCGTGCGGGACGTGGTGTTCCCGCACATCCGCGGGCACGTGCTGACGAACACGCTGCTGATCAGCCTGTGGACGGCCAACGACTTCACGCCGTTCCTGCTGACGTCCGGTGGCCCGAACCACCAGTCCGAGGTGCTGCCGGTGCTGATCTACCGGCAGGCCCTGGAAGGAGGGCAGCTCGGGTACGCGTCCGCGATGTCGATGCTGCTGCTGGTGGGCAACCTGGTGATCGCCTTGGTGTACCTGCGGCTGCTGCGGAGGCGGGCATGAGTCCTCTGTGGATCGTCCGGCGGATCGGCTTCTACGTGCTGATCGCGGTGGTGCTCGCGTTCTTCGCGGTGCCGATGCTGTGGCTGGCCTCGGCGCCGTTCGACGCGAAGCCCGGACTGGGCTTGCGCTGGCCGGACTGGACGTTGCGCAACGTCGTGGCGACCTTCGACCACCCGTACGCGCTGACGTCGCTGGTGAACTCGCTCGTGCTGTGCGTGATCGCGACCGTGGTGACGACGGTGCTCGCGGCGCTGGCGGCCTACGCGTTGTCACGGGTGCGGATTCCCGGCAGGGACCTGCTGCTGTACCTGCTCCTGCTGTTGTCGAGCGTCGTCACGGGCACGGCCGCGATGGTGCCGATCTTCGTGATGATGCTGCAGCTCGGCCTGATCGACTCGCAGTTCGGCACGGCGCTGGTGATCGCGGGCGGCATGCTGCCCGCGGCCATCTTCATCCTCAAGGACTTCGTGGACGCCGTGCCGCGGTCGTACGAGGAGTCGGCGCGGGTGTTCGGCGCCTCGCCCCGCCAGGTGCTCGCCCACGTCGTCCTGCCGGTCGCGCGGCCCGGTGTCGCGACGATCTTCGTGTGGGCGTTCGTCAACGCCTGGGGCAACTTCCTGCTGCCGTTCCTGCTGCTGCGCGACGTCGGCCGGCAGCCGGCGGCCGTGCTGCTGCGCACCCTCTACGACGAGGGCGGCAGCGCCGACCTGACGGTGATCCCGGTGTTCTCGCTGCTGTACTCGATCCCGGTGGTCGTGCTGTACCTGTTCGTGAGCAAGCGGTACGGGTTCCGATTCCACGGAGGCATCAAGAGCTGATGGCGGCCATCACTGTCGAGGGTCTGTCCACCGTGTACCCCAACGGGGTGCGGGCGGTGGACGCGCTGGACCTGAAGATCGCCGACGGCGAGCTGTTCGCCCTGCTCGGCCCGTCCGGCTGCGGCAAGACCACGTTGCTGCGCACGATCGCGGGCCTCGAAGGTGCCACCGATGGAACCGTGGCCATCGGCGACCGCGACGTCACGCGGCTGCAGCCCGGTGAGCGCCGGGTGGCGATGGTGTTCCAGGACTACGCCTTGTTCCCGCACATGACGGTGTCGGAGAACATCGCCTATCCGCTGCGGGTGCGGGGCGTCGCGAAGTCCGTGCAGCGGGAGACGGCCGTGCGCACCGCCGACGGCCTGAGCCTGGGCGCCCTGCTGGACCGGCGGCCCGGCCAGCTCTCGGGCGGCCAGCAGCAACGGGCGGCGCTCGCCCGCGCGGTCGCGGCGTCGGCAGAGGTGCTGCTGCTGGACGAACCCCTGTCCAACCTGGACGCCCGGCTGCGGCTGGAGGCGCGGACGTTCCTCAAGAAGCTGCAGCGCGAGCTGGCGCTGACGACGGTGTTCGTGACGCACGACCAGGCCGAGGCGCTGGCGCTGGCCGACCGGATCGCGGTGATGGACGCGGGCCGGATCCGGCAGCTCGGCACGCCGCGCGAGGTGTTCCAGCGGCCGGCGGACACGTTCGTCGCCAACTTCATCGGCTCGACGCCCATGAACCTCGTGCCACGCGGCTCACAGATCATCGGCGTGCGGCCCGAATACCTTTCACCCGCCGCTGACGGCCTGTTCACCGGCGAGGTGTCCATTGTGGAGAACCTCGGCGTGACATCGCTGGTGACGCTGGACTGCGGCGAGGACCAGATCGGCTACGTCGTGCCCGAGGACGACGAGCCCGAGATCGGCACGACGGTGACCGTGGACGCGCCGCCCGCACGCGTTCTGCGTTACGACAAGGAGACCGGCCTACTCGTGAGGTGACGATGTTCCAGACCGATGGCTACGAGACGCACTCCGGCGTGCTCGCGCCGGCGAAGTTCGAGGCGCTGGCCGCGCACTTCGAGGCCAAGCTGGCGGCACTGCCCGAGGGCCGGCGTCCCGAGCACATGGACGTGCCGCACCTGACCGATCCCGCCCTGTTCGAGTGGCTGCTCGACCCGGACGTGCTGGACCTCGTCGAGTCGCTGATCGGCCCGGACATCGCGCTGTTCTCGTCGCACTTCATCTGCAAGCCCGCCGGCGACGGCAAACCCGTGCCGTGGCACCAGGACGCGCACTTCTGGCGCGACAGCATCTCGCCCGCGGGCGACGCGATCACCGTGTGGCTCGCGATCGACCCGTCGACCGTCGAGAACGGCTGCCTGCGGGTCATCCCGGGCAGCCACCTCGCGGCCGTCGAGCACACCGGCACCGCCGACTCGTTCTTCAACCAGGAGACGGCGGTGGACGAGTCACGCGCCGTCGACGTGGAGCTGGAGCGCGGGGCGTGCAGCGTGCACTCGGCCATGCTGGTGCACGGCAGCCCGCCGAACCGCAGCACCATGCGCCGTTGCGGGTACACCATGCGGTACATGCCGACCACGGTTCGGTTCCTGAAACCCGGCGACCACAAGATCTACCTCGCCCGCGGCCGCGACCACGCCGGCAACACCTACAGCTCGCCCGACAGCTCCTGAACCGCGGCCGGCTCCGGCTCCTCGCACCGCTGCTTCCCCCACGACGCGCCGATCGGGAATCCGCGGTCGACGGGGCGGCCGAAAATCCGGCCGCCCCGTCGACCTGCCACACCGGCTGACCGGGTATCGCCGGCGTCAGATAATTGCTAATAGTGAGGGAGATCGATTCAGTCGTCTCGTACGTCCAGGCTGCGGATGGTGTCTCACCCCATCCGCAGACGTCCTGCTACATCGATCCTTCGTCTTGACCGTGCAGTGGACCGGACATAGCGTACTTGGAAAGCGCTTTCCGAGACCTCAGGGAGCTTCGTGGACACGGTTCGGGCGGACCGCTGGCGCGGCGTCGTGGAGCGGGCGTGGCGTCCGGCCGCGCTGCTCGCCGCCTGCCTCGCCATCTGGCACCTCATCACCGTCACCGGCCTGGTCGAGGCCTACCTCGTGCCGTCACCGGCCAAGACCTTCGGCCTGCTGGCCGACAAGTGGTCGTACCTGTCGGGTCACACCTGGGTGACCACCTACGAGACCGTTCTCGGCTTCGTCATCGCGGGCGTCCTCGGTGTCCTCGTGGCCGTCGCGATGGTCTACTCCAGGACGATCGAGAGCACCGCGTACCCGATCCTGCTGTTCGCCCAGGTCATCCCGAAGATCGCGATCGCGCCGCTGTTCGTCGTGTGGCTCGGCTTCGGCTTCGAGCCCAAGGTGATCGTGGCCGTGCTGATGGCGTTCTTCCCCGTGGTCATCTCCACGGTCACCGGCCTCAAGTCGGTCGACACCGAGATGCTCGAACTCGCCGCGACGATGGGCGGCGGCCCGGTCAAGACGTTCGTGAAGATCCGCTTCCCGGCGGCCCTCCCGCACCTCTTCGCGGGCCTGAAGGTCGCCGTCACGCTCGCCGTGACCGGTGCCGTGGTCGGCGAGTTCGTCGGCTCCAACGAAGGCCTCGGCTACGTGATCCTGCAGGCCAACGGCAACATGGACACCCCGATGCTGTTCGCCGGCCTGATCGTCATCTCGGTCGTGGGCGTCCTGCTCTTCCTCCTGCTCGACCTCGCCGAGAAGCTGATGCTGCCGTGGCACGCCAGCCGTCGCGGCGCCGCCGTCACCACTCTCCTAGCGAAGGGCGGAACATGAAGAAACTGCTCGCAGGCTTACTTCCCGCAATGCTGCTGGTCGCCGCCTGCGGTGGAGGTGGCGGCACGACGTCCGGGCCGGGCGGTGAGACCAAGGAGGTCACGCTCACCCTCAACTGGTACCCGTACGGCGAGCACGCGCCGTTCTACTACGGGGTCAAGCAGGGCATCTACGAAAAGCACGGCATCAAGCTGAAGATCCAGGCGGGCCAGGGCTCCGGCAAGACCGTCACGGCCACCGGTGCCGGCCAGACCGACTTCGGCTGGGCCGACACGTCCGCGCTGGCCACCGCGGTCGAGCAGGGCGTGCCGGCCAAGAGCATCGGCGTCTTCTTGCAGACCACCCCGGCGTCCGTGCAGTTCTTCACCGACAAGAACATCAAGAAGCCGGAGGACCTGAAGGGCAAGTCCGTCGCGACAACGGCGGGGGACGCGCTGACGAAGACTTTCCCGGCCTTCCTGAAGCAGAACGGCATGCAGGAGTCCGACGTCTCCATCCAGAACATCGACCCCGCGGGCAAGATGGCCGCGGTCATCTCGAACCGCACGGACGTGCTGCTCGGTTTCGCGTCCGACCAGGGGCCGACGATCAAGGAGAAGTCCGGCAAGGACGTGAGCTACCTGCGGTTCTCCGAGTTCGGGCTGAACTACTTCAGCAACGGGCTGCTGACGTCGAAGTCGATGCTGCAGAAGGACCCCGAACTGGTGAAGAAGATGGTCGCGGCCACGCAGGAGGCGTGGGCGGAGGCCGAGAAGGCACCGGAGGCCGCCGCCGAGTCGATGAAGGGCGCCGCCGAGCAGCTGCCGTCGCCGACGGTCGTGCTGGAGCAGTTCAAGACGACGCTGACGCTGCTGCACACCGAGGCCACGAAGGACAAGGCGCCGGGCGCCAACACCGTCGAGGACTGGAAGAAGACCATCGACACCTTCCAGAAGACCGGCATCATCAAGGAAGCCGCCGAGCCGTCGGCCTACTGGGAAGAAAGCGTTGCCCCGAAGGGATGAGCATCGCAGGGATGAGCACAACTCTGGGAACCACTTCCGCTGTCGCCATCGACGACGTCTCCGTGCGCTTCCAGTCGAAGCGCACGGAGGTGACGGCGATCCAGCAGGTGTCGCTCGACGTCGCGCCGGGCGAGTTCGTGTCCATCGTCGGGCCGTCCGGCTGTGGCAAGTCGACGTTGCTCAAGCTGGTGTCCGGTCTGCTGAAGCCGTCGTCGGGCTCGGTGACGCTGCTCGGCGAGCAGGTCCGCGGCCCGCGCCACGACATCGGGTTCGTCTTCCAGCGCGCCGCCCTGCTGGAGTGGCGGTCGGCGCGCAGGAACATCCTGCTGCAGGCCGAGATGCGCGGGATGAACTCGGCCGAGGCGCGCAGGCGGGCCGACGAGCTCATCGAGATGACGGGGCTCTCCGGGTTCGAGAACGCCCTGCCGCACGAGCTGTCCGGTGGCATGCAGCAGCGCGTGGCGTTGTGCCGTGCGTTGCTGCACCAGCCGCGCGTGCTGTTGATGGACGAACCGTTCGGCGCGCTGGACGCGTTGACGCGCGAGCAGATGAACGTCGAGCTGCACCGGGTGTGGCGGGAGACCGGCACGACGGTGCTGCTCGTGACGCACTCGATCGCGGAGTCGGTGTACCTCGCGAACCGGGTGATCGTGCTGACGCGACGGCCCGCGGTGGTCCAGGAGGTCATCGAGGTCGACCTGCCCGCCGAGCGGGACTACTCCACGACGATGGCCCGTCCGGAGTTCGCGTCGGCGACCGCG
This sequence comes from Lentzea sp. NPDC051208, assembly GCF_040682435.1. NCBI lineage: Bacteria > Bacillati > Actinomycetota > Actinomycetes > Pseudonocardiales > Pseudonocardiaceae > Lentzea > Lentzea sp. NPDC051208. The sequence goes on from NZ_JBFBAW010000012.1 coordinate 214,027, forward strand.
CACATCCGCGACCTGCTGGGAGCCGTGACAGGGCACGACTGAGAGCGTAGAGTCCAGTCAGCCGCCGCGTGGTAGGCGCTTTCCCAAGCCTGTCCACGAGGTGGTGCCCGATGAAGAGATCGCTGTCCGTCGTTGCCGTGCTGGCGGTGGTGGCGGCCACCCTGGTGCCACAGGCGGCCGCCCAGCCCGGCCCGGTGACGGATCCGCTCCCTGCGCCCGCGCCGTCCGGGATCGGCTTGCGGCTGCAGGAGATCGCACAGCTGCCGCAGTCGTCGACCACTCCGGAGGCGGGGGACAGCAGGCTCAAGCAGTACAACCGGATCAACTACATCGGCGAAATTCCGGACGGCTCCGGCAGGTTCTTCGTGCCGGACGTGAACGGCAGGATGTACACGCTGAACCGGGACGGCGGCGGGCGGCGGACGTACCTCGACGTCCGCTCGGCCGTCGGCGCGCACTTCCACAACTACCAGGGTCTCGGCAGCGGGTTCGGCTTCGTCGCGTTCCACCCGCGGTTCGCCAGCAACGGCAAGTTCTACACCGCGCACACCGAGGCCAAGGACGCGCTGAAGAACCGCACGCCCGACCTTCCCTCGCCGAACTCCGCGGTGCACGGTGTGATCACCGAGTGGACGGCGTCGAACCCGAAGGCGGCGACGTTCGCGGGCACCCGGCGAGAGCTGCTGCGCGTCGGGTTCGCGATGTACCTGCACGGCTTCCAGGAGATCGGCTCCGGCCCGGACGGGCTGCTGTACCTGGCCGTCGGCGACGGCGGTATCGGCTACCGGTCGGACGTGCCGCAGGACGTCTCGGTACCGCAGGGCAAGATCCTGCGCATCGATCCGGCGGGAACCAACAGCGGTGCGGGCGACTGGAAGCCCGTCACGCCGTCGCGCTGGCGGTTCCCCGGCGACGAGGTGGCGCTCTCCAGGGCCGGTGCGGCCAGGCCCGGTCCGCGCCGTCCGAACGAGTGCGCGGCCGCAACCGTGCAGGCCGGAGCTTCGCCCGAGGTGTCGCCGGGCATCGCGTCCGCCGTGGTGCACCACTACGACTTCGAGCACCCGGCCGCCGCTCCGCGCGGGATCAAGGTCTGTGGCACCGAGCCCACACGACTGGGTGCGGGGTTGTAACCACCTTATTAGCTGGGTAGATTCCGGGAGCCGCCGCGTTGGAAAGCGCTTTCCGCTGCCGTGCTGCCACGGCCTGGCCCACAGGGTGGTGGGGGATGTACAGACGCTTGTCCTGTCTGGCAGTCACAACATTCGTGCTCTCGGCGTTGTTCGCGCCCATCGCGTCGGCGCAGTCCGACGCGCCGATCGCCGACCCGCTGCCGACACCGGGCGCCTCCGGTACCGGCCTGGAACTGACCGAGGTCGCGCAGCTGCCGAAGTCGCAGCCCGTGCCACCGCCCACCGACACCAGACTGGTGCGCTACAACAGGATCAACTACCTCGGCGAGGTGCCCGACGGCTCCGGCCGGATGTTCGTGCCCGACATGAACGGCAAGCTCTACCTGCTGGACGAGGGCGTGCAGCACGCGTTCCTGGACCTGGGCGCGGCCATCGGCCCCGACTTCCACACCCACCGCGGCCTGGGCAGCGGCTTCGGGTTCGCCGCGTTCCACCCGGACTTCAGGCGCAACGGCAAGTTCTACACCGTGCACACCGAAACCGGTGCCGCGCTGACCACCAAGAAGCCCGACCTGCCCTCACCCGCGAACTCACAGGTGCACGGCGTGGTCACCGAGTGGACCGCCTCGGACCCGCGCGCGGACGTCTTCTCCGGCACGCGCCGCGAACTGCTGCGGGTCGGCTTCGCGTCGTACATCCACGGCTTCCAGGAGATCGGCTTCAACCCGACGGCGCGCTGGTGGGACGAGGACCACGACCTGCTCTACATCGCGTCCGGCGACGGCGGCATCGGCGTCTCGACCACCGTGCCGCAGGACCTGGCGCTGCCGCAGGGCAAGATCCTGCGCATCGACCCCGCCGGTCGCGACGGCGTGAACGGGCAGTACGGCATCCCGCGCGCGAACCCGTTCGTGCGCAAGGCAGGCGCGCTGGGGGAGATCTACGCGTACGGCATGCGCGACCCGTACCGCTTCAGCTGGGACCGCGTCACCCGCCGGATGTACATGGGCCACATCGGCGAGAAGGCGGTCGACGCGGTCTACGAGGTCCGCAAGGGTGCCAACCTGGGCTGGAGCGAACGCGAGGGCATCTGGGAGTACCGGCGCGGCGACCCGTCGTGCGGTGTGTTCCCGCTGCCCGCCGACGACGCGAAGTACGGCTACACCTACCCGGTCACCGCGTTCGACCACAACCGCCTCTCGTCCCAGCGGCCGTGTGCGGACAGCGGCAACGCGTTGATGGGCGGCTTCGTCTACCGCGGTTCGAAGATCCCCTCGTTGCGCGGCAAGTACATCTACGGCGAAGGCGTGAAGGGCTTGCTCTACTACGCCGACGAACGCGAGATGCGGGCGGGCAAGCCGATGGCCGTGTCGCGCGAACTCATGGTCTACGTCAACGGGCAGCTGACCACGATGAAGGCTCTGGTGAACGACCCGAACCGGGTCGACCTGCGCTTCGGCCAGGACGCGGCCGGTGAGCTCTACGTGCTGGCCAAGGCGAACGGCAAGGTCTGGAAGGTGACGGGTGCCCGCACCTTCGCCGCCTGCCGCTCCGGCCACGACTTCGTCGCGGGGACCGGCTCCGCGCGGTCGTGGCAGCCGGTGACCCCGTCGCTCTGGCAGTTCCCCGGCCGCGAGGTCGTGCTGGCCCAGCCCGGCGTCGCCCGGCCGGGTCCGCGCCGCCCGTTCGAGTACGCGGTGCTGCGGAAGGGTCCCGCGTTCGGCTCGGTGCAGGTCGACGCGTCGGTGCGGCTGGACACCCCGGTCGCCGAGTCCAACCGGGACGTGATCATCGTGTTCGGCCACCGCTCCGACACCGAGTTCTACTATGCGCATCTCTCGTCGGACAACAAGATCTACCCGCACAACGGCATCTTCGTGGTGAACAACGCCGACCGCCTGCGCCTCGACCACCAGTGGGATGCCGTGCGTTCCGTCGGCGCGCCTCCAGCCGTCACCGACACGGCCTGGCATCGCGTGCGGGTCAAGCACTGCGCCGACTCGGGCGAGATCGCTGTGTACGTGGACGGTTCGCCGTACCCGTTGATGACCGCAGTGGACAAGACGTTCTCCTCTGGCCGCGTCGGTTTCGGCTCCTTCGACAACATCGGCAGAGTTCGCGACCTGCGAGTGCAGGGCAAGGGGGTTCGATGAGGCGGCTTCTCGCGCTCGGGCTGGTCACGGTGTTCAGCGTCGGCCTGGCCGCACCGGCGCAGGCCACGTTCGGCACGGTGCTGCCCACGTTGTCCCGCAACCTGGTGTCGTACTACGACTTCGAACACCCGGTGCGCGGCAACGAGTCCCTGGAACGGGACAGCGGCCGCTCAGGCACGGCGTTGCAGCTGATCAACGGCGGCGCCGACATGCGCGTGCGCGACGGAGCGTTCCGGCGCAGCCGCAACTCGTTGCAGCTCAAGCAGATCAACCCGGCCCTCGCCGGCAACGACGACTGGAAGGCGGGCCTGTACAGCGAAACCGGTGTGCCCACGCTCAAGGCGTTCAACGGCACGCGCCAGGCGTCGATCATGGGCTGGGTGAAGATGACGGGCCAGAACCCGGCCCCGAACTCGAACTCCGCCGACCCGGACGACCTCTACGGCGCCATCGGCCTGGCCGGCATCCTGACCGGCGACTCCAACGGCCACGCGGTGCGCGCGCTGCTGGAGCTGATCCAGGTCGGCGGCGAACTGAAGCTGGTCGCGCTGGCCCGCAGGATCGACGGAGGCGAGTCCCAGACGTTCGCGGCCGCCGAGCCGTGGCAGCAGCTGTTGCCGCAGAACGAATGGGTGTTCCTCGCGGCGACGTTCGACTTCGACACCGGCACGATGGCCCTGTACCGCAACGGAAAGCCGCTGGCGGGCAACTACGTCGTGGCCGGTGACCCGTGGAAGCTCGAAGGCGAACCGGAGCCCGACCGCGCGTCCGCCACGGACCCGCGCGGGTACAAGATCGGCGGCAGCTACCCGCAGAACACCCGTGAGGGCAACGCCTGCAACTGCCGGATGGACAGCCTGATGTTCCTCGACCGGGCCGCCCACCCGTGGGAGGTGCACCTGCAGTACCGCTGGATGAAGAGCTAGTCGAACACCAGGACGCCCTGGGCGGCTGGCTGCATCGTCCCGACCTCGGCCTCGCTCACCTTGAGCTTGGTCAGGTCGGCGATCGGCCGGCCGTCCGTCCCGATGAACGTCACCTTCACCGGCGTCATGCCCGGCAGCTCGGCGGTCATCTCGTTGATGGCGAACGAGTTCGCGTCGTCGTCCACGTCCAGCTGCACACCGGCGAAAGCGGTCTGCCCAGGCTGCAGCGTGATCGACGGACCCTCGCCGGGCACCAGCTTCTGCTCCACCGGGATCGCGGCGGGCTGGTTCGCCGGGTTGCTGAAGGCGAGCTTCGGCCAGCCCTGGAACGTGATCGGCGCGGTGCCCTGGTTCGTCGCGGCCAGCAGGCCGAGGCCGGGCCTGCCCTGCATGGTCAGCTCGGCCTTCACCGCGTGCCGCTGCTTGTCGTTCGCCGGCGTGGGCGTGGCCGAGCCGGTGGTGGAGGCCGCCTGGGGGGCTGGGTCCGGCGCCCCGCAAGCCGTGGCGCTGATCGCGAGCAGGGCGGCGAGGATCGTGAGACGCATGCGTGGACCCCTAGTCCGGTGGTTCGTGTCGATCTCCATCGGATGACCGGGCCAGGGGCTCTCACAAACCGGCATCGCTCGATCGGGTGTCAGAGGGTGGCGACCCGCACCGCCTTCGCCATCGCCTCGAAGCCCTTGTCACCGGGGTGCAGGTGGTCGCCCTCGTCGTAGTCGGGCCTGATCCGCTGCGGGTCGGCAGGGTCGCGGATCACCTGGTCGAAGTCGACGACGGCGTCGAAGTCGGAGCTCGTCCGGATGAACGCGTTCACGGCCTGGCGCACCGACTCGAGCTCCTCGGTGTAGCTGTTCCAGCCCTTGAACGGGGTGATCGTCGCGCCGATCACCCGCAGGCCGCGGTCGTGCGACCGGGACGCGATCTGCTTCAGCGCGGCGATGATCTTGGCCGGGTCGGTCTGGTGCGGGGTCTGCTGGATGTCGTTGATGCCCTCGAACACGATCACCGTGCGGACGCCGGACTGGGTGAGCACGTCGCGGTTCAGCCTGGCCAGCGCGTTGGGACCGGCCCAGTCGCCGTCGAGCAGCAGGCGGTTGCCGCTGATGCCCGCGTTCAGCACGCCCAGGCGGGTGTTCACGCGGTCGGCGAGCTGGTCGGGCCAGCGCAGGTTCGCGCCCCACGTCGAGTTCGCGCCGTCGGTGATCGAGTCGCCCAGCGCCACGACGCTGCCCCGCAGGCTGGACGACCTGACGTCCACGCCGGAGACGTAGTGCCAGTTCGTGGTGCGTTCGCGGTAGGCGGCGGCGGACTCGTCTGCCGTGTGGTCGCCGTCGCGGGTGAAGTACGAGTTCTGCATCGTGAGCTGGTGGCGCGTCACGGGGCCGCCGGGCTCCGGCGTGTAGACGCTCACCAGCAGGTCGGAGTCGGCGGGGACGGTCAGCGCCACGCCGTCGCTGACCACGTCGGCACCGGGCGGGGCCGTGATCGACCGGGAGCCGCCGAACGTCAGCGTGCGCATCGTGCCGGGCAGCGCGAGGGGCGTGTCCGGACCGGCCGCGCGGGCCACCGTGACCTGGCCGAAGAGGACCGGGGTGCGGCCGTAGGCGTTGGAGAGCCGGACGCGGATCTCCTTGCCCCCGGCGCTGACGTGCACGATGTTGCGCATCGAGAAGTTCGGATAGCCGTTCTCGGTGCCGGGGACCGCGGAGGACGGCGCCGTCGCCCACGTGCCCACCCACCGCGGCGGTGCGGCCTGCGCGGGCGAGGCCGTGGCCACGAGCAACGCCACTGCCAGCAGAAAGCGCGTCATACCTCGACCTTGGCAGCGCTCCTGCTCGTCCGGTATCCGCCGATCTTCGGATCTATGATGCCCGTCGTGTGGAACGGGGCGGAGTACCAGCGCAGGTTCGACTCGCTCGCCGAGTCGGGGATGGACGTGCACGGAGAGGCGACCTTCGTGCGTGCGTTCGAGCCGGCCTCCGTCCTGGACGCCGGGTGCGGCACCGGACGGGTCGCGATCGAGCTGGCCAGGCACGGCATCGAGGTGGTCGGAGCGGACGTCGACGCCTCGATGCTGGCCCACGCGCGCAAGCAGGCGCCGGACATCCCGTGGGTGCGGTCCGACCTGGCCGAACTCGACCTGGGCCGGACGTTCGACGTGGTCGTCATGGCGGGCAACGTGCCGCTGTTCACCCCTCCCGGCACGCAGGCGGCGCTCGTCGCCGGCGTGGCCAGGCACGTCGGGAACGTGCTGATCGCCGGATTCAGCCTGGACCGCGGCTACACCGCCGAGGACTACGACGAGCACTGCGCGCAAGCCGGGCTCACGCTGGTCGAACGGTTCGCGACCTGGGACCGGAAACCCTTCGAGGGCGGCGACTACGCGGTGACCGTGAGCCGCCTCAACATGCCCTGACCCCAGGCCGGGAGTGGGTCGAACCCGGGGTGGGCTGCCTCTGCGCTGAGTAGGGTCGGCCTGGTGAGACTGCTCGAGTGCGGCCACGCGGCCGCCGCCGGTTCCCTCCGCACGTGCGAACACATGCTGGTGGAGGAGTCGCCCGACTTCTACCGCGTGCTGACGGGCTCGGGCGTGCGGTACGACGTGGTGTGCGGGGAGTGCCTCGGGAAGCCGCTGCTCACCGTCTGCGAGGGGTGCGCGGAGAGGGCAGAGGACCGGGGTGAAAGCCTCGGCTGGAGAGGAACTCCCGAGATCCGGCACGAGGACCGCTTCGTGGCGGGAACCGTGCGAGCGGAGTCCTGGGACGTCCGGCCCCTCAACGAGCGCTGCCTGGCGCCGTTGCCGCACGGCTGGCTCGCGCTGACCGAGTCGGGCCTGGTGGATCAGGACGGGCTCGTCTGCGCGGTGGAACTGGAGGTCGACGAGGCCCAACCGCACCACCCCCGGAAGCCGCTGCTCGCACTCCACACGTCGGCGGACGGCCGCTATGCCGCCGTGTGCGTCGACAACGGATCCCGGGCCGTTGTCCTCGACCTGAACACCAAGACCGTGGTGCTGGAGGTCGGCCGCGGCACCTATCACTCCGAGCAGACGCCGTATCCGCTCGCGTTCCTACCGGGAGACCGGGTGGTCGCGGCAACGGCCTGGAGCGTTCTCGACGTCTTCGCCCTGCCCTCCGGTGAGCGGTTGACGGAACGGGAGGCGAAGGGCACGGGGGCCTTCCACGGACGCCTCACCCCGAGTCCCGGCGGCCGGTGGCTTCTCGACGACCGCTGGGTGTGGGGTCCCGCCGGGATGCCGCACGCCATCGACCTGGAAGCCTGGCAGGCGGATGGCGGCGAGCCGGCCGGGACGTGGCTGGCGCAGCGCTGGTACGCCTGGGACCAGCCGGTCGCCTGGGTGTCGGACGACCTGGTGGCCGTCCAGCGCATCGGCGAGGACGACGAGGCGATGCTCGACGGCGTCCAGCTGTACGCACTGCCGAGTGGGCTGCGGCAGGGTGTGTTCGCGGGACCGGCCGGCCCGATGTGGGGCCACGGAGGACTGTTGTACGTGACCGGTGCCGACGGCCTTGAGGTCTGGGACCCCGAACGTGGCACGCGCATCGGCCTGGTGCCGGGGTTCCGGCCGACCGCGCATCGCGACGGCACGTTCGTCTCACTCGGTGACGGTGTGCTCGATAGCTTCAGTGTTGACTAAATATAGTCCTCACCGAGGTGCTCGCGGATGACCTTCTTCGGCACGCACATCGTCCAGGCCCCGATGACGAGCTCGGTCATCTCCTCGACGTCGAGCTCGGCCATCGAGGCGTGCACCCACTGGAAGCGCATGTCGGACTGGCCGGGGAACGCGAACTTGACCGGGTCGCTCGCGACGAGCGCTTCGCGTTCCTCGCGCGGGTAGCCGAAGCCCAGCACGGTCTCGTCGCGGGAGAGGGCCGCGTAGACGATCTGGCCCACGCGGAACTTCACGCGGTCGCGGATGAGGTGTTCGGTGGTGCGCGGAAGCGTGAGCGCCACGGCGCGGATGTCGGCGACGGTCACCATCGGTCCATCTTGTCGGACACACCGCGTCAACGGAGTCACTTCAGGCAAATTCGGCAAATAAGCTTGAATCGGACAATGGTGATCGAGAACGTTCTCGTTCTTCAATTCTCGCGCCGGGACAACGCCGTCTCAATTCGAATTTGCGTGCTCAACGAACTGGTTTCGAAAACGCTTGTTGCAAGTGGGTTGCATCGTTTTGGCCTGCATGTTCGCACGTCGCGACGCTGAAGCAGTTCAGAATTGTCACGATTGGAACACCGGGAATATTTCCGGCTTATGAGAGCGCGACCACACTCTCTTTCCGATTTCACCCGATCGGGTGAAAAGTAGCGCCATGAACATCAAGCGATCCCTTCCGGCGCTTCTTCCACTCGTGCTCACCGCGACCTTCTTCGCGAGCGGCGCGGCCGAGTCGGCGACGCCGAAGCAAAGCCCCGTGAACGTCACCGCCGGCGCGATCCGGTTCGACCCGCACGCGCCGAAGCTCGACGTGTCCTACGGGCACTCCGCACTGGAGCTGAAGTACATCCGCAAGGACGCGGACCAGGCCGACGGCTGCACGGTCCGCGACCACGAGGAGACGGAAGAGGCGGAGGTCGAGCCCGGAGCCGGCCACGTCACGGTCGCGGGCACCAGATACGACCTGGTCCAGTTCCACTTCCACACGCCGTCCGAGCACCAGTTCGGCGGCCGCAACACCCCGCTCGAGATGCACCTCGTGCACCGCAGCGCCGCGGGCAAGCTGCTGGTGGTCGGCGTTCCGCTGGTCGTCGGCTCGCACTCCGTGGTGGACGACGTGCTGGCGACGCTCTCGCCCGAGTGCGGTGCGCCGGTCGACATCGAGTCCATCGACCTCAACCGGTTGCTGCCCGCGGGTCACCACACGCTGCACTACACCGGCTCGCTCACCACGGCGCCGTTCACCGAGGGCGTCGAGTGGTACCTGACCGGCGAGCAGCACGTGTCGGCCGCGACCATCGCGCGGTTCAAGGGCCTGTTCACCGCGGGCAACGCCCGTGCGACGCAGCCGCTCAACGGCCGCACCTTCGTGGACGTCCCGCGCATCTGAGGTAGCTGACAAGAGAGAGGCCGGTCCTACGGGGCCGGCCTCTTGCGCGTGACGAGTTAGGCCTCTGATCCAACGGCGTGTGAGCAGCGGCACCGCCCCGGAGTCTTCTGAAGCGCGTCAGAAGGACCGTAAAATCGTTCCAGTAGCTAACTAGTCTCTGCTGCTGACACCCATTGGGGAAGCCTTGAACACCACCCGCGCCATGACCGCTCTCGCGCTCGGCGGGTTCGGCATCGGTACGACCGAGTTCGCGACGATGGGCCTGCTCCCGCAGATCGCGGAGACGTTCGGCATCCCCGACTACGAGGCAGGTCACGCGATCAGCCTCTACGCCGCCGGTGTCGTCGTCGGCGCGCCGTTGATCGCGGTGCTCGGGGCCAAGCTCCCGCGCAAGGGGATGCTGATCGGCCTCATGCTCGCGGTCGCCCTGGGCAACGGGTTGTCGGCAGTCGCGCAGGACAAGACGCTGCTGCTCATCGCGCGGTTCGTGGCCGGACTGCCGCACGGCGCGTTCTTCGGCATCGCGGCCGTTGTCGCCGCCACGCTCGTTGCCCCAGAACGGCGCGGTACGGCCGTTGCGCGCGTGATGGTCGGTCTGACCGTGGCGAACCTCGTGGGTGTGCCTCTCGCGACAGCGGCGGGGCAGCAGATCGGCTGGCGCACGGCGTACCTCGCGGTCGCGGTGATCGCGCTCGTCACGGCGGGGGCCATCGCGGCCTGGGTGCCGCTGGTGCCCAAGGTCGAGGGCGCGTCGATGAAGGGCGAGGTCCGCGCGTTCGGCCGCCCGACGGTGTGGTTCGCGATCTTCACCGGCATGATCGGCTTCGGCGGCATGTTCGCCGTCTACTCCTACGTCGCCCCGCTGACGACCGAGGTCGCCGGGCTGCCCGCCGGTGTCGTCCCGTGGATCCTCGCGGTGTTCGGGCTCGGCATGACGCTCGGCGCGACGTTCGGCGGCCGGTTCGTGGACCGCTCGCCCGCGGGCTCGGTGTTCGGCGGGCTGATCGCGGTCTGCGTGATCCTGGTGCTCTTCGGGCTCACCGCGACCATCCCGGTCTTCCTGTTCCTCTTCCTGTTCCTGCTGGGCTTCACCATCCAGATCCTCGCGGCCGCCCTGCAGATCAGGCTGATGGACGCCTCGCCGGACGCCCCGTCGCTCGCGGCCTCGTCCAACCACTCGTCGCTCAACGTCGCGAACGGCGCGGGTGCGTGGCTGGGCGGCCTGGCCATCGCGGCCGGCTGGGGCTACACCTCGACGGCGTGGGTCGGCGTGGCGCTGTCCGTGGCCGGTCTCGCTATCGCGGTGGCGTCGGTGCTCTACGAACGGCGCGCCTTGACGCGGGAGACCACGAACCAGACGAGGGCGATGGCCAGCGCGGCCAGCACCACCGTCGACACCCACCCCAGGTAGCGGTCGACCAGCTCGTAGTTGTCGCCGAGCGCGTAGCCGGCGAGGATCAGCGCGGTGTTCCACACGAGGCTGCCCGCCGCCGTGTAGAGCGTGAACTTGAGGATCGGCATCCCGGACACGCCTGCCGGGATGGAGATCAGGCTCCGCACGACCGGCACCATGCGCCCGATGAACACGGCCTTGGTGCCGTGCTTGTCGAACCACTCGTCGGCCTTGTCCACATCGGACGCGGTGACGAACGGGATCTTGTCCGCGACCTTGCGCAGCCGCTCCACCCCGAGCCACGCGCCCAGGCCGTACAGCACCAGGGCACCGACCACCGAGCCCGCCGTCGTCCACAGGATGGCGGCGATCAGCGAGATCTTGCCCTGGCCGGCGGTGAACCCCGCCAGCGGCAGGATCACCTCGCTCGGCACCGGCGGGAACACGTTCTCCAGTGCGACCGCGATGCCCGCGCCGGGCGAGCCCAGCGCCTCCATCAGCCGAGTGATCCACTCCATGGTCGTCGAAATACCCGTTTTGACCATGATCTCAACCTCCGGGACCCAAGTGCTCGCCGAGCGGGCCGAGTGGTCGGCATGCCGCATCGAGGTCTACCGTTGACCGCCTTCTCTTCTGGAGGTTCACGGTGCGAGGCGCGATCGCGGCGGGCCACCCGCTCACCGCACAGGCGGGCGCGGTGATGCTGCGTGCCGGGGGGAACGCCGTGGACGCGGCGGTCGCCGCGATGCTGACTTCCTGCGTCACCGAGCCGTTGCTGACCGGGCTCGGTTCCGCCGGGTACATGATGATCGCGCCGGCCGGGGAAATCCCTGTGCTGCTGGACTTCTCGGCCGTCGCACCGGGACTCGGGACGGCGGGCGATCGCGCTCCGCTGACCCCCATCACCGTCCACTTCGGTGACGCGGAACAGGAATTCCACGTGGGACCGTCCTCGGTCGCCGCGTACGGCATGCCGGCCGGTGCTGCCGCAGCCGCCGCCTACGGGCGTGCGCCGTTGCACGAACTCGTGGCCACGGCGGCGATGCACGCCCGTGAAGGCCATCGGATCAACCGGTACCAGGCGTACGTCACGTCCCTGCTGGTGCCGCTCGCCCACAGCGCGGGCCTCACCGCGTTCGAAGAAGGCGAACTCCTCGTGCAGCCCGCACTCGCCGAGGCCCTCGACCGGCTGGGCAGCGACGGCGCGGCGCCGTTCTACACCGGCGACATCGCGGTTGCGATCACCGACTGGATCAGGTCGAAGGGCGGCGACCTCAGCCGCCAGGACCTGGAAGCCTACGAAGCCGTGCGCCGCGAGCCGTTGCACGTGCGGCATCGCGGCCGTGACATCCACACGAACCCACCACCCGCCGCGGGTGGTGCGTTGCTCACACAGATGCTGGAAGCGTTGCCGGACAACCCGTCGCAGCAGGACCTCATCCGTGCACTCGCCACCCCGAAGACGCACCTGAACCGCCTCGGCTCGACCACGCACATCTCCGTGCTCGACGCGGACGGCACGGCCTGCAGCGTGACCACGACGAACGGCGCGGGCTCCGGGATCTCGATCGCCGGCGTGCACCTGAACAACATGATGGGGGAGGAGGACCTGTCGCCGGACGGGTTCTTCAGCCACGCGCCCGGCGACCGGCTGCCGTCGATGATGGCGCCGACCGTGGTGACCAAGCACGGGCAGGCCGAACTCGTGCTCGGCAGCGCCGGGTCCAGCCGGATCTGCGGCGCGATCCTGCAGGTGCTCGTGAACGTCCTCGACCGCGGCATGGCCGCCCAGGACGCGGTCGACGCGCCGCGCATGCACCTGAGCGGAGACCACCTCCACGTCGAACCGGGAATTCGACCGGAAAGCGAACTCCCGATCACCCGGTTTCGCGCGCCGAGCATGTTCTTCGGCGGCTGCCAGGTGGTCGAAATGACCGAATCCGGCCTGCTCAGAGGTGGTGCAGATCACCGTCGCGACGGTGCGATCGTCGTGGTGTGAGAGATTGCCCGCATAATGGGATATCTAGTTTCCTGATTGACCGCTCAACGAGCACGATTACCCGGTGACGGCTCTCAGCGAGAGAACATCCTCGCCGCTCCTGTCCCGTACGTTCCTCCAACTCTCCGGCATCAGCGTCGTGTGCGGCCTGTCGATGGCGTTCGCGATGCCGTTCGGCTCGCTGTTCCTCACGAGCGAGATCAAGGTCACGCCGTTCCAGCTCGGCTTCTTCCTGATCGTGAGCCCGATCGCGCAGGTCGTGGCGAGCACGATCATGGGCAGGCTCTCGGACGGCCGGGTGCAGCGCCGGTACCTGCTCGCCGCGGGCGGGGTCGCCGGGGCCGTCGGATACGGCCTGTTCGCCGTGCTGCGCGACTACTGGTTCCTGCTCGGCACGTCCGTCGTGTTCGTCGCTATCACGGGCGCCTTGCTGCCACAGCTCTTCGCGTACGGCCGGCAGGTCTCGCAGGGACCGTCGATGGTCGTCAGCGTGCTGCGGACGTTGCTCTCGGTCGCCTGGGTCGCCGGACCGCCGGTGGCCGCGCTGCTCGTCGCGAAGACCGGGTGGATCGGTCTGTTCGCCTCCACCGCCGTGCTGCAACTCGGTGTCGCGGTCCTCGCCCTCACGCTCCCGGTGCCGCCCGCGCGGGCGGAAGAGGAGAAGAAGACCGAGGAAGCCGCCGGCTCCGCGGGCAGGACCATGGTGGTCGTCTCCGCCGCTTTCCTGTTCCTGCAGGGGGCCGTGGGCCTCGCGGTGAGCGGCCTGCCGTTGTTCATCACGACCGAACTGCAGGGCACGGCCGGTGACGCCGGGCTCGCGATGGGCCTGTGCGCGGCGCTGGAGATCCCGATGATGCTGTGGTTCGGCTCGCTGGCGAACCGGATGTCGCAGCACAGGCTCGTGCTCATCGGCGCGGCCATCTCGTTGAGCTACCACGGGTTGATGGTGTTCACCGACGCCATCTGGCAGGTCATGGCCGCGCAGCTGCTGCACGCCGCCGCCATCTCGTTGATCATGGGCGTCGGCATCACGTACTTCCAGAGCCTCGACCCCGGCCGCCCCGGCCACGCCACGACGATGTTCAGCAACACCCAGATCGTCGGTGGCATGGTCGCGGGCGCGTTGCTCGGTGTCTCCCAGCAGCTGGGGTTCCGCTGGGTCTACGGCTTCAGCCTGGCGATGTGCGTCGCCGGCCTCGCGCTCCTGCTGGTCGCGGGCTCACTGGATCGTCGAAGCGGTGATTTTCGGCTTGCCGCCCACGCCTAGGTAGAAGATCCCCTTGACGGTCTCGAACCCGAGGCTCGGGTTGCGGCGCAGCGTGGAGCCCTCGACCGACATCGAGCCCGAGTTGTCGTTGCTGACGAAGAACACCGCGCCGCCGCCCTCGTTGGCCTGGTTGTCCTCGATCAGCGAACCGGCGACGCGCAGCGTGAACGTGTTGCCGTCGTTGTAGATCGCGCCACCGCTGCCGCCACCCGGCGTGCCACCGCGGGCCGGGTTGGCGCCGCGGCCGATGGCCTTGTTGTTCCTCATCAGGCTGTTGAGCACGACCCACGACGCGCCGATGCTGCTCAGCGCGCCGCCGTTGGAGCACACACCGCCCTCGAACGTGCTGCCGGTGATGTGGACCGGCACCTTCTCGGCCCAGTCGGTCACGCGGATCGCGGCACCGCCGAGGTCGGGTCCGCTGGCGTCGCACCTGTTGTTCGCGAAGCGGGAGTTCACGACCTTGAGCTGACCGCCGCGCACCATGATCGCGCCGCCACCCCCGCCGTCGGCCGTGTCGCCGGTCGAGTTGCCGTCGGCGAGGGTGATGTTCTGGACGACGAGCCTCGGCGCGTTGTGGTCGAGCACCCGACGCTGGCCCTGGCCGCTCAACGTGATGCGGCCGCCGCCGTCCAGAACGGTCCTCGCGCGGACCTTCGCGGTCGTGGCCAGCGGGATGGTGAGCGGCTGCGGCCCGCAGCTGAAGGTGACGATCCCTCCGGCGGCGACCGCGTCGACCACGGCCTGCGACGTGCAGCTCGCGGGCGTGCCGGTGCCGATCACGCGGGTGGGCTTCGAGGTGTCCTCGGCGGCGGCCTCCGGTGGCACGGCGGTGGTGCCGTTCGGGTTGCCGAACTTCGCGACGGGGGCAGGCGGGGGCGGGGGAGCAGGCGGAGGGACGGCGCTGCTGCTCGGCGCGGGAGTCGTCGTCACGACGGTGACGGTCTGGGACGTCGATGTCTGAGGTGACCGAGGTCCGGCGACGGGAGTACCGGGGATCGCCGTGCCACAACCCGCCACGAGGGCGGCAAGCAGCACGACGGCCTGTCTACCTGAAGGCATGGCGGGCACCCTAGGCGGGCCGGGAGGGGCTTGGCTACTGCCGCACTCACGGGAAATCGAGGCGCCGGAACCCGTCCTGCCGACGACGCCGGT
This sequence comes from Lentzea sp. NPDC051208, assembly GCF_040682435.1. NCBI lineage: Bacteria > Bacillati > Actinomycetota > Actinomycetes > Pseudonocardiales > Pseudonocardiaceae > Lentzea > Lentzea sp. NPDC051208. The sequence continues at coordinate 229,124 of NZ_JBFBAW010000012.1, forward strand.
GCCGCCAGATCGTGCGACCGATCGACTTCGTGTCCGGAACATGACGGCTCTGGGCCGGTTCTGTTGCCGCCGAAACGCGACGAGATCAAGGCGTTCTGCAGGTGTTTTCGTTCTGTGACGCGGGAACCGGGACAAGATCCGGATTTTCGGGGCCGATGCGGCAGGTGTGCGCAGGTGCGCACCGGTGCTTAGCTTGACTCACGAGTCAGGAATCGCGGCCGGCTCCAACGGTCGCCGTCACGTTACGTAGACGAAACGGACCAGTCGCTTGCACAGCGTGCGGTCCATTGAGTCAAACAACCCGTTCGTGAAAGAACCACGCGTTCGAGTGGCCCTGTGTCCCTGGCACACTGCGCTCCGTGCCGACCCAGTTCCCCGAAGAACCGACCGAGCGCCATCTGGCGCCCGACCCAGCGCTGATGGAGGCCGCCCGCGCCAGGGGTGCCGCCCGCTGGGCCTCGGCCGGTGACCTCCCGGAGCAGGAGGAGAAGCCGCCGGCCGGCCCGTTCAAGCCCCGCACCGCGGCGATCGTCGCCATCACCGCGCTCCTCGTCCTCGGCGGGATCGCCCTCGTCACGTTCGACGGCAGCTCCGGCAGCGGCGGCACGGACACCGCGCAGCCCTCGCACAGCTACATCCCCGGCCTGATCACCCCGCCGGAGGAACTGCCGGCGGAGTCCACGTCGGCGAACAGCCTGGACCCGTCGCTCGCCTCGTCCGCGCTGGGACTGATGCCGACGACGACGCAGAACGCCGTCGCGCCACCCGCCGGTGACACCGGCAGGGCTCCCGGCGGCGCCAAGTCCTTCACGACCGGCCCCGGCTGCGGCGGCTACACCAACGTCGGGTCGTACCGCGACGGCCGCAAGGGCTGGGTCGACCACGGCGACGGCAGGTGCGGCTCGACGTTCGTGTCGATCCCGATGTCCGGCGACGCGCGCCGCGACGACAACTCGGCCTACGGCATGTGGACGTTCGCGGCGACGGGCACGTGCGACGTCTCCGTGCACATCCCGAACGGCGGTCTGCAGGAGGTCGGGGGTAACCCGACCGTGTACTACGTGTTCGACCGCAACGGCGTCGGCGGCACCCCGATGGCGTCGTTCGCGATCAAGCAGGTCGACAAGCGCGGGCAGTGGGTCGGCGTCGGGAAGTTCAAGGCCAGCGGAAACCTGACCGTGCAGCTCGTCACCCGAGGTCAGGACTGGAACAGTTCCGGACCGACCTACGCCCATCACGCCGCGAGTGCCGTCAAGGCAGACTGCACGGCGTGACAAGAGATCTGCACCTGGTCCGGCACGGCGAGGCGACGAAGGACGGGTCCCGGCTGACGGCGCGTGGCCGCAAGCAGGCCGAGGCCCTGGCGGAACGGTTGCGCGGCACGGGTTTCGCGGCCGTGCACCACGGCCCCTCACCTCGTGCCGCCGAGACCGCGTCGATCATCGCCGGTGTGCTGCGCGTGCCCTGCCGCGTCGAGGCGGCGGCGGACGACTACGTACCGCACTTCGTCCCCGACCACGACGAGTTCTTCGACCGGTTCCCGGAGTCCGAACGCACCCGTGGGCCGGCGCGGGCCCACGAGGCCGAGACGCGGTTCGCCCGGCCAGGCGACGGCCCGGTGCTGGTCGTGACGCACTCGTTCCTGATCGGCTGGCTCGTGCGGGACGCGCTGGACGCCCCGCCCGAGCGGTGGCTGACGCTGAACCACGACCACGCGGCGCTCACGGTCATCCGCTACACGACCGGCGAGTCACCCCAGTTGGTCAGGTTCAACGACAGTGGCCATCTATCCGGGGTGCACCTCAGCCGGCTTTGAGCGTCAGCAGGGTGATCTCGCTGGGCGCGAAGACGCGCATCGGCGGGCCCCAGAAGCCGGCGCCGCGGCTGGTGTAGAGCTGGGTGCGGTCGCTGTGCCTGCTCAGGCCGGCGACCACCGGCTGCTGCAGCCGCACCAGGTAGTGGAACGGCCAGATCTGCCCGCCGTGGGTGTGCCCGGACAGCTGCAGGTCCACCCCGGCGTCGACGGCCTTCTTGATCTCGGACGGCTGGTGCGCGAGCAGCACGACCGGGGCGCTGGAGTCGGCGCCGCGCAACGCGAGCGCGAGGTCGGCGGCGTGGCCGGGCTCGCCCGAGTGGCTGGCCGTCACGTCGTCGATGCCCGCGAACACCAGCTTGGCGCCGCCGCGCTCCAATGCCACGTGCTCGTTGCGCAGCGCCTTCCAGCCCAGCCGGGTCATCAGGTCGATCCAGCCCTGCGCGTTCGAGTAGTACTCGTGGTTGCCGGTGATGTAGAAGCGGTGCTCGGTGTTCACGTCGCCGAGCGGGGTGGCCTGCTCCAGGCGCTGCTCGGCGGTGCCGTCCGCGATGTCACCGACGTGCACGGCAACGTCGGCGCCGAGCTCGTTGACCGCGTCGACCATGCCCCTCGACCACTTCGCGCGGTTGATGGCGCCGTAGTGCGTGTCGGTGATGACCGCGACGGTCAGGCCGTCGAACGCGGGGTCGAGCCGGGGAATCGTCACGTCTTGCCGCTTGATGCGAGGCACGCGCATCGCCTCGTACACCCCGTAGACCGTCACGGTGACGATGAGGACGGCGAGCAGCACGGCGATGAAACGGGAGCGGAACGGGTTCTCGACGCCGCCGAGCGCGAGTCCGAGCCGCACCACGTCAGTGATCAGCGTCCACACGAACGCGATCCACACGAAGCCCAGCAGGAACTGTGAGATCCGCGCCGCGCGGTCGCTGCCGCGCTGGGTGAACAGCACGATCATCGTGATGGCGGCCGCGACGAACACGACGGCGGCGATCGGCCGGACCGGGGCCGGCCACTCCGCGCTCGCCGCGAACAGGCCCTCGAACGGCACCCAGAACAGCAGCGTCGTCACGGAGAAGAGGACGAGCGTGAACACCACCCGCCGAACCGTGATGCGGGGCCGGGTAGCGGTGGTCGTCATGCGTGCATCCTCCTGGGCTGGACAGGTCTCAACCCATCTCAACGCACAGCCCGGTCAGTTTGTTCGCTGCGTCCGCGATAGACGTCCATCACAGGCGTTTTCGCAGCTGAGAAGCAACCGCGAGAGAGCTGGAGAGTCTTCTGAACAACACCAGAACAACCGCCTGACCCGACGACCTGGAGTGGGCCACATGATCTTCTACACCGACGAGGAGAGCCGCACGCTGCGCACCGCCGTGTACGGCGCCATGCTGCTGGTCTCCCACGCCGACCCCGGCCCCGTGCTGGAGGAACGCTTCGCCGGCCTGCGCGCGCTCGCCAACCTGTCGCCCGACCTGCGCATCGTGCTGGGCAGCGCCCGCCCGTCCGTGCCCGCCGGCACCGACGAGGAGATCGAGCCCGTCGTCCTGGAGGCGCTGCGCTCCTCGATGAAGACCCTCACGGCCAAGTCGCCGGAGGACGCCAGGGACTTCCCGCGCGCCGTGCTGGCGATCTGCCGCGAGGTCGCCGAGGCCGACGGTGTCGTCGTCGAGGCCGAGGACGCGATGGTGGCCCGCATCGAGGGCGCGCTCGCGCTCTAGCTCGTTTCTTCGGGCTTGGACCAGTGTCCCGCGTGGTGGACGCTGGTCCGAACGGCCGATGGCGCCGGGCTCGGGTGGTGCCAGGGTGGGTTCTCCAAGGGGAACACCATTCGGGGGAGTGCCGCCATGGAACTGTCGCGTCGCGAACTGCTGACCCGCACCGGCCAGGCCGCCGCCGTCGCCACCGCCGCGTCCACGCTCACGATCGGCACCGCGGCTCAGGCGGAGTCCGGCGAGCGGGTGAAGCTGACGCAGGGCACCAACATCTCGGTGTCGCGGTCGCGGGACGGCAGGTGGCTCGCCATCGACCTCGTCACCGCCATCTGGGTTCTGCCTTCCACCGGTGGGGAGGCGCGCAAGCTCACCGACGAGCTGCAGGACGCCTCGCTGCCGTCTTTCGGGCCAGACGGCCAGATCGCGTTCCAGTCTATCGGGACGGCAACTACCACCTGTACGTCATCGGGCTCGACGGCAAGGGGCTCAGGCAACTCACGCGGGGGAAGTACGACCACCGGGAGCCCGCGTTCTCGCCGGACGGCAGGCACCTCGCGTTCGTCAGCGACCGGGCCGGCAGCTACGGCGTGCACGTGCTCGAACTGGCGTCCGGCACCATCACGCAGCTGACCGGCGTGCCGGACGAGGCCGCGGCGCCGCAGTGGTCGGGGGACGGCAGGCGGATCATCTTCACCGTCGGCAACGCGGCGGTCGACACCGTGACGCTGGACGGCGTGCGCGAGCGGCTCGTCACGGCGCCCGCGGGCACGCAGCTGTTCGGGGCGGCGTTCGGGCCCGGTGGCCAGCCCAGTTACACGCGGATGCGGCCCGGGCAGGCCGAGCTGGTGCTCGGGGCGACCGCGGTGGTCACGGGCGAGGACGTCTTCGGGTTCGCGCCGATCTGGGACGGCGACAGCGTGCTCTACACCGCGGACGGCAGGATTCGCTGCCGTGCCAACGGGTCCACAAAGGACATCGCGTTCGAGGCCACGGTTCCGGTGCGCACCAACCGAAGGCCGCACCGCACCCGGAACCTCACCGGTGGGGCGGTCAAGGGCATCGCCGGTCCGGTGGTGTCGAGCGACGGGAAGATCGCCTTCCGGGCGCTGAACGCGCTGTACGTGCTCAGCGACGGCAAGGCGACGAAGCTCACGGACGGCAGGTACTTCGACTCCGACCCGGACTTCTCGCCGGACGGCAGGAAGATCGTCTACGCCAGCGACCGCAGCGGCGTCGCCCAGCTGTGGATTCGCGACCTGGACACGGGCAAGGACGAGCTGTACGCGCCGGCGCCGCACGCGCAGATCACGCCGCGGTTCTCGCCGGACGGCACGAAGGTCGCCTACCTGGACCAGGACGGCCAGGTGTGGATCACCGACCGGCAGGCGCGCAGGCAGGTCACGCCGACGCTGTTCCAGCCGGGCCGCCCGACCTGGTCGAAGGACGGCGGCACGGTCGCCCTCGCCGCGGTGAAGCCGTTCTCCCGCCGGTTCCGCGAGGGCACCAGCCAGATCCTGAGCGTCGACCTCGTCGGCGGCGAGCTCAAGTACACCGAGCCGATGCCGTTCCGCTCGATCGCCACGCGCGGCGACGACGGCCCGGTGTGGTCGCCGGACGGCAGGCACATCGCGTTCGTCGTCGAGAGCGTCGCGTGGGTCGTCCCGGTCGACGGCAAGGGCACCTTCCAGGGCGAGCCGCGCCAGATCACCCGCGAGGTCACGGACTCGCTGGCGTGGCACGGCAACGACGCGTTGGTGTACCTGAACAACGGCCGAATCCGGAAGTCCACTCTGGATGGACGGGTCACGACCATTCGGCACGGTCTGACTTGGCGCAAGCCGAAGGCGCCCGAACGCAAGGTGATCCACGTCGGCGCCTACTGGGACGGCGAGGCGCACGAGCTCAAGCACGACGTCGACATCGTCGTCGAGAACGGCAAGATCGAACAGATCCGCCCGCACCGCGGCAAGGCCGACGTCGACGCGTCAGGCCTCACCGCCATCCCCGGCCTGATCGACGCCCACAACCACTGGCACCTGCGCGGCCGCCAGTGGGGCGCGCGGCAGGGCAACGTCTGGCTCGCGTACGGCGTCACGACGGTCCGCTCACCGGGTGACCCGGTCTACCAGATGGTCGAGACCAGGGAGGCGCTGGCGGCGGGAACCCTGACGGGGCCGCGGTTCTACGCCACCGGCGAGGCCGTCGACGGCTCGCGCGTCTACTACAACTTCATGCGCCCGACGCTCAGCAAGGCCCAGCTCGACCTCGAACTGCGCCGCGCCCACGAGCTCGGCTACGACATGATCAAGACCTACGTCCGCCTGCCCGTCGAACTGCAACGCGCCGCCGTGCAACGGTCCCGCGTGCCGCTGTCGTCCCACTACCTGTACCCGGCCGCCCACATCGGCATGGACGGCATGGAACACGTCGGTGCCACCAACCGGCTCGGCTACTCCCACACCATCACCCGGCAGGGCAAGGCCTACCAGGACGTGGTGGCGCTGTTCACCAGGTCCGGCATGTCCATCACGCCCACGCTGTTCCAGTCGCGAGCCCTGTACGACACGGACAAGTCGCTGGTCACCGACGAACGCACCCGCGTGCTCTTCCCGCCGTGGGAGTACGAGCGGTACGTGGCCGACGCCGGCTCCCAGGGCACCCCGGCGGCCACGGCCTCCCGCGCGGTGCTGAAGGGCTGGGTCGAGTTCGCGCTGAACGTCCACCGCGGCGGCGGGTTCGTCATCACCGGCACCGACGCGCCGCTCGACAGCCCCGCCACCGCCACGCACCAGAACCTGCGCGCGCTGGTCGAATACGGCTTCACGCCGAGGGAAGCGCTCATCACCGCGACCCGCAACCCGGCGAGGTGGCTGGGCCTGCCGCTCGGCGCGATCAAGCCCGGATCCGCCGCGGACATCGCGTTCGTGCGCGGCAATCCCTTGGCCGACATCAAAACGGCGGCGAACGTGGAGCGGGTCATGGTCGGCGGAGTTCTCCACCGGGTCCCCGACCTGCTCGCGCCCTACCGGCAGCAACGGCAGGCCCTCACGACGTCAGCCGCGCTCGATCCGTTGCCGTCCGCGGAGAACAAGCACTGGTGGCACGAGCCGGAGTGGGCCGAGCGCGTCTGCTGCGATCACTGAACGGGTGCCGCGAAGCTCGGTTCCGCCGCTGCCAGCCGCGGTGCGAGAACGTCCAGCCGGCGTGCCTCCGCCAGCGCGTCCCGGCAGATCGCCCGCGGCTCCTCCGCTTCGGGGTCGGAGTGCGTCGCGAAGTTGTCGCGCACCGGCCCGAAGTGAGCGGTCAGCCAGGCGAACAGGGGAGCAGACAGCCAGGTCGGCGCGCGGAACAGCAGGGCGCGGCGTCCCACGACGACACCCCGTGCCTCGACCAGCGGCAGCAGTTCGCGCCCGGCCAGCAACGCTTCGCGCAGTTCGCGCCTGCGCCCCGCGAGATCGGCCAGCGCGCCCAGCCTCAGCCCCTGCGAGAACAGCCCGGCGTCCGACACGAAGTGGATCAGCAGCCAGCCGCGGAAGTCCGGTACCTCCTTGATCCGCAACCCCGCCCCGCGGAACACCTGCCGCACGACCCGCCCCCGTTCCGTCTCCTGGCCGACGGTTCCGAAGAGGACGGACGGCAGGAGGGCGCCACGCAGCACACCGTCCTCGCCGAAACCGCCGCCCGCCTGGGGAAAGCCCCACGCGACCTGCTCGGCGGGAAGCGCGCCGATCGCGTCCAGCGGCTCGGCCCAGATGTTGCCGAACACCAGCACCGTGGCCTTGCCGGCGCGGTGCGCCAGGAAGTCCGCCGCCTCGGTCAACCGGTGGTGCCCCACGCTCAGCACGATCAGGTCGAAGTCGTGGTCCGGCCCCAGTTCCTCGCGGAGACGCACCGGCCATTCCAGCACGACACGCTGCCCCCACGGGCGCCGCCGAAGGTCGCGCAGGTCGAGGATCGTCGTGTCGCCGTACTGCGCCGCGCGGCCCGGCCGGACGTAGAACTCGACGTCGTGCCCGGCCTGTTCCAGCGCCCAGCCGTACACGGTGGCGATCACGCCGCGGCCGAACATCAAGATCTTCACGGTGCACCCCATGGGTTACGATGTAAGTGGAGACAATCTCCAATTACGAAAATATGGAGGCAGGTTCCGTTTGTCAACGCGAGGGAGCGCCAAGCCGCTGCGTGCGGACGCCCAGCGCAACCGCCAGGCGCTGCTGGCCAAGGCCAGGGAGATCTTCGAAGCGGGGGAGTTCTTCGACCTGCGCTTCGACGACTTCGCCCGGCTGGCCGGCGTCGGCACGGGCACGCTGTACCGCCACTTCCCGACCAGGGAGGCACTGGCCGAAGCGGTCTACCGCGAGGAGGTCGTCGCACTGTGCGACCGGGCTCGCCGGCTGCAGGCCACGTCACCCGCGCTGGAGGCCTTGGCGACCTTCCTCCGCGGCTTCGTCGACTACCTGCACGACCACCACGGCCTGGCCCGGACGCTGGTCACGCTCATGACCAGCGGTTCGGAGGCGCTCGCCGAGGGCAGCAGGGCGCTGGAACAGGCCGTCACCGACCTGGTGACCGCCGCCGCCGAGGAGGGCACCGTCCGGGGCGATGTGGGCGCCGGTGCGGTCATGATGGCGCTGCACGGCATCGGTGCGGCCCACGACCGCCCTGGGTGGCGGGCGGAGGCCGACGGTGTCGTCACCCTGGTGCTGGACGGGCTGGTTCAGGGGCTCCAGCCGAGCAGCCCGAACGACTCCCCGGCCAGGTGACCGGTGATCCCGGCGGCGGAGTAGGAGAGGAGGTCCGCGGGTAGCGCGTCCAGCCCGAACCACCGCAGCTCCGAACACTTCTCCGGCTCGCGGTTGACCGGTTCCCCGCTCCACCGCCGGACCTCGAAGAACAACCCGAGCCGCGGTTCCGCACCGGATCCGTTGGCGTGCACCGTGTGCACGTGCCGCAGGTGGCCGGGCTCGATCACCACGCCGACCTCCTCCGCGGCCTCGCGCACGGCACCGTCGAGCACGGACTCGCCCGCGTCGAGCTTGCCCGAGGGCAGGTGCCAGAGGCCGTCGAACCGGGGATCGGCGTCACGGCGCCGGCTGAGCAGCACCTCGCCGTCGCGCACGAGCAGCACGTGGACGTCGATCAGGTGGCGGTCGGCCATGGGCCCACCGTAAATGATCTGCGACGAGCCACGGGGCCGTGACACGATCTTGGCATGACAGCCTTCGCGACCCCTGAGAACATCGCCGCCCGCACCAACGCCGCACGAGACGCCGCGGTGGCGGCAGGTCGCGAACTCGGCCTGGAGATCACCGAGGGCAAGGTCCTCTACGAACTGTTCTCCGTCGTCGTGCACCTCGCACCGTCGCCCGTCGTGGCCCGCGTCCCGACCGTCCTGCCGCACACCACGACCCTCGAGTCACTGGCCCGGCGCCAGCAACAGGAACTCGACGTCGCGCAGTGGCTGCACGACCAGGGCACCCCGGTCATCCCGCCGAGCACGCTGGTCCCGCGCGAACCCGTGCAGCGCGACGGTTTCTCGATCACCTTCTGGCCGTTCACCGAGGAGGACAAGTCCGCGGAACCGGACTACCTCAAGAACTCCGAACTCTCCGCCGACCTGCACAAGGCACTGCGGGACTACCCCGGCGAGCTCGAGTTCCTGTCGTCGGCGGAACCGCGGTTCGTCCGCGAGGGCCTCGAAAAGCTCGAAGGCCTGGACATCGTCACCGCGGAGGATCTCCGACGGGCACGAGCCGAATGGGAGGTGCTGGAACCGCTCGTCAGCTCCCAGGCCGCGTTCGAGGCGAAGTTCCCCGGCATCGACCTGCAGCCCATCCACGGCGACTCACCGCCCGCGAACATCTTCGCGAGCACCGGCGGCCCGTTGTTCTCCGACTTCGAGCTGATCACCTACGGCCCGGTCGAATGGGACCTCGGCGGCCTCGGCCTGGAGTACGAAGCCGCCTACAACCGGGGCGCCCGCAGGAACGGCCTGCGCGAGCTCGACGAGGAGGTGCTCAGGTTCGTCAACGCGGTCGGCGCGATCCGGGTGATCGCCTACCTGTCGTGCGCGGACCAGCTGCCCGCCATGGTCGACTTCATGCAGCCGTTCATCAACCAGTGGCGGGACACCGAGTCTTACGCGCGGTGACCGCGATGCACCCGTCTGAGGGGCGAAAGACGCGGCAAAGGTCAGTGGTCACCGCGCTTACGCGTGAGCGGCCGCGCGATCCCCAAGCCAGGCAACGATCTCCTCAGCGGGCAGCGGCTCGCTGAGGAAGTACCCCTGCACCACGTCACACCCGGCCTCGGCCAGCGCCGTCCACGTGTCCTGGTCCTCCACGCCCTCGGCGACGGCCTGCAACCCGAAGTTGCGGGCCAGCGCCACCAGGGCGTGCACGATCGCGCTGTCGCCGGCGTCTGTGCACATGTGCGTCACGAACGACCGGTCGAGCTTCATCTCGTGCACCCGCATGCTGCGCAGGTACGAGATCGACGAGTAGCCGGTGCCGAAGTCGTCGATGGACAGCCGCACGCCCAGTTCGGTGAGGCCGCGCAACACCTCCACCGCGCGGTCCGGGTCCGAGATGATCGCCGACTCGGTGATCTCCAGCGTCAGCAACCGGGCGGGCAGCCCGTGCCGCTTGATCAGGTCGGCCACGTCGCCGGGGAACTCGGTGTGGTGCAGGCAGGCCGCGCCCACGTTCACCGAGACCGGCACCTCCCAGCCCGCGTCCGACCACGAACGGCACTGCCGCAGGGCCGCGTCGATCACGTACCGGGTCAGCGGCTCGATGAGCCCGTTCTCCTCGGCGACCGGGATGAACTCGTCCGGGCGCACCAGGCCGCGCGTCGGGTGCTGCCAGCGGGCCAGCGCCTCGACCCCGCACACCGCGCCCGTGTCGGCCAGCGCCTTGGGCTGGTAGTGCAGGAACAGCTCACCGCGGTCGATCGCGTGCCGGAGCTCCGTCACCGCGGTCAGGTGCGCGGCACCGCGTTCGTGCAGGCGAGCGTCGTAGACGGCGACGCCGGACTTCTCGCGCTTCGCCGCGTACATCGCGATGTCGGCGTGCCGCAGCAGTTCGTGGCCGTCGCCCGAGTCCGACGGGCACAGCGCCACGCCGACGCTGGCCGCTATCTCCAGTTCCAGGCCCTCCAGCGTGACCGGCATGGCCAGGGCCTGGAGGATCTTGTCCCCGACCATGCTGGCGTTCTCCGCCGAGCCGACGCCGGGCAGCAGCACGGCGAACTCGTCGCCGCCCAGCCGTGCCACCAGGTCCGTGTCGCGCACCGCCCACGACAGGCGGTTCGCCACCTGGCGCAGCAACAGGTCGCCGGTGTGGTGCCCGAGCGAGTCGTTGACCTCCTTGAACCTGTCGAGGTCCACGATCAGCAACGCCAGCGGCTCGTCCTTCTTGCGCGCCTTGTCGACGGCCTGTTCCATCCGCCGCGCGAGCAGCGTCCGGTTCGCGAGGCCGGTCAGGGCGTCGTGGTGGGCCTCGTGCTCGTTCTTCGCGGCCTGGCGCAGGATCATGCGGCGCTGCGCGAGCAGCACCATGCCGAACAGCGCGACCAGGGCCGCGTCCAGCACGAACACCACGATCTGCGCGATCCGCAGCCGCGCGTTCTTCTCGTCGGCCGAACGCAGGTACTCGGTGGTGTCGAGGCGCTTGACCCCGATCGTCGAGGAGATCTGGCGCCGCAACGACGAGTGCGCGAGCCCCGCCTGGTCCGCCTGCGCCGGGTCGGTGCCGGCGACGACCGCGCGCAGCATGTCCGTGCTCTGGTCGTACAGGGGCAGCAGCTTCGTTGCCTCCGCCGCGTCGGACGGCATGCCGTTGGCGCGCAGCCACTCCAGCTCCGCGCGTGCGGAGCCGACGGAGTTCTGCAGCGGCTCGACGGTCTGCTCGGTCCGCGCGACCTGCAGGTCGCGCAACGCGTTGTCGGCGACGTTGATGTGCTCCAGCACGCGGGCCCACCGCTCGCTGGTCTCGTTGAGCTCCCGCACGTGCGCGGTCGTCGCCTGCGCGCTGATGCTGCTCCACAGCGCCAGCCCGGCCAGGACCAGCAGCCCGAACGTCAGCCCGACCGTCGCCACCCGTGCGGTGGCGCGGCCCTCCCAAAAGCTCACCGTGCCTGCTCCAACGGTCGCACCCAGCTCGCCGGATCGTCGACGAAGCTGTCGATCTGAGGCTGGAAGAACTCCTTGCGCGCTTTCTCGGACTCCTGCCGGTGCAGGATCTGGTCCAGGTTCGCGGTGGTCACCGTGAGCCCCGGCGTCTCGATCCAGCCCTCCGGCAGCGCAGCACCGCCCTTGGCGTGCCGTGCGAGCAACCAGCCTGCCACAGCGCCCTTCAGGTAGTGCTCCGGAGAGATCGACGCCACCATCGCGCCGTCCCGCACCGCCTGCAACGTCCTCGGGTCGACCCCGAACCCGCCCACCAGCCACCTCGCCGACTTCTCGGTCTTCAACGCGGCGAGGTTGACGCCGTCGCAGTCGCCCGTACCAACGAACGCGAGGGCGTTCGGATTCGCTGCCACGAGACGTTTCCAGGTGTCGCGATTCGCGACGTCGTCACGTTGCGTGTCGAACGGGCCCAGCACCACTACCCCCGGTAGCTTTTCGGCGAACCGCCCACGGATTCCCTCGGCCCGGTCGTCGAACCCGGCGAGTCCCGGAGCCGTGTTCCCCAGCACCACCGTCCCGGTCGCGTCCGGGGGCATTCGGCGCATCAACTCGTCAGCCAGCTTTTCGCCGAGTTCGTAGTTGTCGTTACCGATGTGGAGTTTCACCCCTGAGCTCGCGGTGAGCCGCATGTCCACGCCGACCACCGCGACGCGCTGCTTCAACGCCTCACCGATGGACGGCGCCATCAGCGACGGCTCCGACGTCGCCACGGCGATTCCGCCAATCGCCGCCATCGTCAAATCGCGGAACAACTCGACTTCCTTGTGCCCGTCCTGCCCGGGAGGACCGGTCACCGTCGCGCTGACCCCGCCGATGCGGCCGACGCCCTCGTGAAAGCCGCTCGTCATCTCCTGGGCGAAGGAACCACCGGTGCGTTTCACCACGAAACCGACGTGCGGCAACGCCCCGGACTCCGCAGCGGCAGCACAGCTCGCTAACAGCACCAGACCCAGCACCAGCGCCGCAGCTCGCATGGATGACCTCGGGCTCGCTCGACCTACGGGGTGATTGATCCAGAGCGGCCGATGCTACATCGACTGGTGCCAAACCGGGATGACGCCTGCCAATACCGGCAAGCGCTTTCACGTTCCGGCACCGATCACGCGGGGTCGTAACCGAGGTTGGGGCGCAGCCACTGCTCGACTTCCGCGAGCGGCTTGCCGTACCGCGTGGCGTAGTCCTGCACCTGGTCGCGGCCGAGCCTGCCGACCGTGAAGTACTTCGCCTCGGGGTGCTGGAAGATCAGGCCGCTCACGCTCGCCGCCGGGTTCATCGCGAACGATTCAGTGAGCGAGATCCCGATTTCCTCCGCGCCCAGCAGATCGAACAGTTCGCGCTTCACGGTGTGGTCGGGGCAGGCCGGGTAGCCCAGCGCGGGACGGATGCCGCGGAACTTCTCCGCGTGCAGGTCAGCGAGTTCCGGCTGCGCGTCCGGCTCGAACCAGTCGCGCCGCGCCCGCAGGTGGATCCATTCGGCGAACGCCTCGGCGAGCCTGTCCGCCAGCGCCTTCACCATGATGGCGCGGTAGTCGTCGTTCTGGGCCTCGTACTTCGCGGCCAGCTTCCCGGCACCCAGGATCGTCACCGCGAATCCACCGATGTGGTCGCCCTCGGGCGCCACGTAGTCGGAGAGGCAGCGATTCGGGCGCGAGAGCGGCTTCTTGGTCTGCTGGCGCAGCATCGGGATTCGCACACCGTTGTCGAGCAGGATGTCGTCGCCGTCGGAATGCGCGGGCCAGTAGCCGTACACGCCCTTCGCCTCGAACAATTCCCCGGCGACGATTTCGTCCAGCAACGCGGTCGCGTCGTCGTAGAGTTCGCGGGCTACCGGCTGCTCGAGGATCGCGGGAAACTTGCCTTTGAGTTCCCAGGCGAGGAACAGGAACGTCCAGTCGATGAACTCGCGCAGTTCGGCCAGAGACGGGCTCAGCACGCGAGTACCGGTGAATGCCGGGGTCGGCAATTCGGAGAAATCGACCTCTTCCCGATTCGCGCGCGCCTCGTCGAGCTTGAGCAACGGCACCGACTTGCGGTTCGCGTGCTGCTCGCGCAGCCGGGCCTGCTCCGCGCGGTTGGAGATGTTCAGCTCGTGGGCGCGCCGGTCGTCCAGCAGGTCGGAGACGACGCCGACGACCCGTGACGCGTCGAGCACGTGCACGACCGGCTCGTCGTAGACGGGGGCGATCTTCACGGCGTTGTGCTGCTTGGAGGTCGTCGCGCCGCCGATCAGCAGGGGCAGCTTCATGCCGCGCCGCTGCATCTCCTCGGCGACCGAGACCATCTCGTCCAGCGACGGCGTGATCAGCCCGGACAGGCCGATGACGTCGGCGTGCTCCTTGATCGCCGTGTCGAGGATCTTCGCGGCCGGCACCATCACGCCGAGGTCGATCACCTCGTAGTTGTTGCAGCCCAGCACGACGCCGACGATGTTCTTGCCGATGTCGTGGACGTCGCCCTTGACCGTGGCCAGCACGACCTTGCCGTTGCCGCCCGCCGTGGCCTTCGGCTCGGCGTCCATGAACGGCTCCAGGTACGCGACCGCGCGCTTCATCACGCGGGCGCTCTTCACGACCTGGGGCAGGAACATCTTGCCCGCGCCGAACAGGTCGCCGACGACCTTCATGCCGTCCATCAGCGGGCCCTCGATGACGTCGAGCGGACGCGGCAGGGCCTGCCGTGCCTCCTCGGTGTCCTCCTCGATGAAGTCGACGACGCCGTGCAGGATCGCGTGCTCCAGGCGCTTGCCGACCGGGGCCTCGCGCCACGACAGGTCCACGACGCGCTTCTGGCCGGGGCCCTTGACGGTCTCGGCGTGCGTGACGAGGCGGTCGGTCGCGTCCTCGCGGCGGTCGAAGATGACGTCCTCGACCAGTTCCAGCAGTTCGGGCTGGATGTCCTGGTAGACGACGAGCTGCCCGGCGTTGACGATGCCCATGTCCAGCCCGGCCTTGACGGCGTGGAACAGGAACGCCGAGTGCATGGCCTCGCGCACGACGTCGTTGCCGCGGAACGAGAACGACAGGTTCGAGATGCCACCGCTGATGCGGACGCCCGGACAGCGCTCCTTGATCCGCGGCAGGGCGTCGATGAACGCCTTGGCGTAGCCGTTGTGCTCCTCGATGCCGGTCGCGACCGCGAGCACGTTCGGGTCGAAGATGATGTCCTCGGCCGGGAAGCCGGCCTGCTGCGTCAGCAGGTCGTAGGCGCGGGCGCAGATCTCGACCTTGCGGTCGGTCGTGTCAGCCTGGCCCTGCTCGTCGAACGCCATCACGACGACACCGGCGCCGTAGTCGCGGATCGTGCGGGCCTGCCGCAGGAACGGCTCCTCGCCCTCCTTGAGGCTGATCGAGTTGACCACGCCCTTGCCCTGCACGCACCGCAGCCCGGCCTCCAGCACGGTCCACCGGGAGCTGTCGATCATCACCGGGATGCGGGCGATCTCCGGCTCGGTCGCGATGAGGTTCAAAAACGTCGTCATCGCCTGCTCGCCGTCGAGCAGGTCGGCGTCCATGTTGACGTCCAGCAGGTTCGCGCCGCCGCGCACCTGGTCCAGCGCCACGGTGAGGGCGGCGTTGTGGTCGTCGGCCTCGATCAGCCTGCGGAACTTGGCCGAACCGGTGACGTTGGTGCGCTCGCCGATCATGACGAACCCGGTGTCGGGGCCGATCTCGAACGTCTCCAGGCCGCTGTAGCGGGTGGTGTGCCGGGGCTTGACCACCTCGCGCGCGTCGATGCCGCGCACGGCGTCGGCGATGGCCTTGATGTGCTCGGGTGTGGTACCGCAGCAGCCGCCGACGACGTTGACGATGCCGTTGCCCGCGAAGTCCTTCAGCAGGGCGGCGGTCTCGTCCGGCGTCTGGTCGTAGCCGCCGAACGCGTTGGGCAGGCCTGCGTTCGGGTGGCAGGCGACGTAGGTGTTCGCGAGTCGTGCCAGGTCGACGACGTGCGGGCGCATCTCCTCGGCGCCCAGCGAGCAGTTCACGCCGACGACCAGCGGCTCGGCGTGCGCGATCGAGTCCCAGAACGCCTCGACGGTCTGGCCCGACAGCGTGCGGCCGGACAGGTCGACGATCGTCACCGAGATCCACAGCGGCAGGTCGGGCGCCACCTCGCGGGCCGCGGCGATCGCGGCCTTGCAGTTCAGCGTGTCGAAGATCGTCTCGATCAGCAGCAGGTCGACGCCGCCCTCGCGCAGTGCCGAGATCTGCTCCGCGTAGGAGGCCTTGACCTGGTCGAAGGTGACGGCGCGGTACGCGGGGTCCTCGACCTTGGGCGACAGGGACAGGGTGACGTTGAGCGGCCCGACCGAGCCCGCGACGAACCGGCCGCCGAACTCGTCCGCGGCCTGCCGGGCGAGCCGCGCGCCGGCGATGTTCATCTCGCGGACGCGGTCCTCCAGCCCGTAGTCGGCCTGACCGATCGAGGTGGCGGTGAACGTGTTGGTGGTCGTGATGTCCGCGCCCGCCGCCAGGTACTGCCGGTGCACGTCGAGCACCAGGTCCGGGCGGGTCAGGTTGAGCAGGTCCGGATCACCCGCGACGTCGAGGTGGTGGTCGCCGAACTCCGTGCCGTAGTAGTCGGCGGGGGAGAGCTTGGCCTGCTGGAACATCGTGCCCCACGCGCCGTCGAGCACGGCGATGCGCGAGTTCAACAGAGACCTGAGACCAGTCACGCGCGCTCCCGAAAAGTCGGAAGCGCCCTTGTTCGTGGTGGTGCGAGGCCGAGCGTGGCAGGCGCGAGACCTGTTGCAGCGCTTCTCGGCTTCGCCGGCAAGATTACCAACAGCGACCATGCACCAGGAACTCGTCCCACTCCATAGGATGGCCGCTGTGACAGGAGAACGAGCGTTGGTGCTGGGTGGCGGTGGCGTCACCGGAATCGCCTGGGAGACGGGCATTCTGCACGGACTGGCGGAACAGGGCGTCGATCTGACGGGTGCCGACCTGTTCGTCGGGACGTCCGCGGGGTCCGTGGTGGCGGCGGAGCTGGCGGGAGGTGCCCCGCTGGCCGATCTCTACGCGAGTCAGCTGGCGCCGCCCGACGGGGAGATCCCGGCCCGTCTCACCTCGTGGATGGTGGTCAGGTACGCGCTTTCCTACGTGATGCCGGGGACGCCGGCGCAGAAGCGGGCCCGTCTCGGGCGTGCCGCGCTGAAGGCCCGCACGCCGTCGGAGGAGTCCCGGCTGGAGGTGTTCGACTCGCGACTGTCCACGAAGGACTGGCCGGAGCGTCCGCTCAAGGTCACCGCCGTGGACGCCGTGAGCGGGAAGTTCGTGGCGTTCGACCGGGACAGCGGGGTGCCGCTGGTGAAGGCGGTCGCGTCGAGCTGCGCGGTGCCGCTGGTGTGGCCTCCGGTCAGCATCGACGGCAGCCGGTACATGGACGGCGGCATGCGGTCCGTGGCGAACGTCGACCTCGCCGCGGGGTACTCGCGGGTGGTGGTCGTCGCGCCGCTGACGCGGTCGGCCAGTCCGGCGGCGACGCCCGGCGCGCAGGCCGCGAAGCTCGGGGTGCCGTCGATCGTGATCAGCCCGGACGGTGCCGCGCTGGCCGCGATCGGCAGGAACCTGCTGGATCCGGCCCGGCGCAAGCCCGCCGCGGAGGCCGGGTACGCGCAGGCCGTCTCGATGGCGGAAGCCGTCCGGAAGGTCTGGGAGTAGTTCCGCAACCGGTTCCGGTTCAGATGACTGGTCCGCACCTCTTGTCCGAGGTTGACCGGCCCGCCTATGGTCGCCGCGACCGCCCTTTAGGCAGGTTTGTTAACCATTGGTTTGGAGGTGGGTGTGGACAGACGATCGGCGTTGGCTGCGGTGAGCGCGGCCGGACTCGTGATTGGTCTCCTGGTGGCGGGGACGACCAGTGCGACGGCCGCGGACCCGCTGGTGTCGCAGGGCAAGGCGGTCACGGCGTCCTCTGTCGAGGGTGCCGGGCTGGAGGCGGCGAAGGCCGTGGACGGCAGCACGACGACCCGGTGGGCCTCGGCGGAGGGCAGTGACTCCGAGTGGCTCCGGGTCGACCTCGGCTCGGCGCACGCGGTCAGCCGGGTGCGGCTGAACTGGGAGGCCGCGTACGCCAGGGGCTACCGCGTGCAGACCTCTCCGGACGCCTCGGCCTGGACGGACGTGTTCTCGACCGGCACCGGTGACGGTGGTGTCGACGACTTGACCGTGTCCGGCTCCGGGCGGTACGTGCGGGTGCTGGGCACGGCCCGCGGCACGCAGTGGGGCTACTCGCTGTGGGAGCTCGAGGTCTACGGCGTGACCGGCGGCACTCCGCCGACGACCACGACGACGACCACTCCACCCTCGAACGGCCTCGGTTACGCGTTCGGCAGCAGGAAGACCCCGTACGCGGCGGGAATCCTGCGGCCCTCCGGCGCGCCGTCCACCCTGGACGCCGCGGTGGTGGACTACTACCAGCGCTGGAAGTCCGCGTTCGTGCGCCAGAACTGCGGCAACGGCTGGTACCAGGTGATCTCGCCGGACGCCGACCACCCGTACGTCGCCGAGGCGCAGGGCTACGGCATGGTGATCACCGCGCAGATGGCGGGCGCGGACCCGGACGCGCGGAAGATCTTCGACGGCCTGGTGAAGTGGAAGATCGACCACCCGTCCTCGATCAACCGCGATCTCCTCGCGGCCGAGCAGGACGTGAACTGCCGCAGCGTCAACGGCGGTGACGGCGCCACGGACGGCGACATGGACGTGGCCTATGGGCTGCTCCTCGCCGACCGGCAGTGGGGCAGCACCGGCGCCTACGACTACAAGCAGCTCGCGATCCGGCACATCAACGCGATCAAGGCCAGCGAGGTCAACCCGTCGACGAACCTGCTCAAGCTGGGCGACTGGTCCAGCGCGGGCGACCAGTACTACTACCTCTCGCGGTCGTCGGACTGGATGGCCGACCACTTCCGGGCGTTCCGGAAGGCGACGGGCGACTCGGCGTGGGACACGATCCGCGCCGCGCACCAGAACCTGATCGGGCAGCTGCAGCAGAACTACGCGCCGAACACCGGTCTGCTGCCGGACTTCGTGGAGAACACGAACTCCTCCCCGCGCCCGCCGGCCGGGCAGGTGCTGGAGAGCGTGAACGACGGCAAGTACTACTGGAACGCCTGCCGCGTGCCGTGGCGCATCGGTGCGGACGCGGTGACCAGCGGTGACTCCCAGTCGCTCGCGGCGTCCCGCAAGCTCAACACGTGGGTGAAGTCCAAGACGGGCAACAACCCCGCCGGCATCGCGATCGGCTACCAGCTCAACGGCACGCAGATCTCCGGTGGCAGCGCCGCCGCGTTCTTCGCGCCGTTCGCGGTGGTGGCGGCGACCGATCCGGGCAGCCAGGCGTGGCTGGACGCGTTGTGGAACAGGATGCTGCAGACGCCGATCGACGGCGGCAGCTACTTCTCCGCGAGCATCCAGCTCCAGGTGATGATCACGGTCACGGGCAACCACTGGGTTCCCTGACCAGCACTGTTCGATCGAGCAACAACGGTCTGCACCTCTTGTTGACGGTGTCCGACCTGCATACCGTCGCCAACCACTCGCATTGACAGCTTTGTTAACCAATTGCTGGAGGCGGTCGTGGGCGGCAGAACGACGGCGATCGGGGCGGCCGGGCTCGTGCTCGGCCTCCTCGTCGCGGGAACGACCATCGCATCGGCGGCGGACCCACTGGTCTCCCGCGGCAAGGCGGTGACGGCCTCCTCCGTCGAGGGGGCGGGACTCGAGGCGGGCAAGGCGGTCGACGGCAGCGCGTCGACCCGCTGGGCCTCGGTGGAGGGACACGACCCGGAGTGGCTGCGGGTCGACCTCGGCTCGGTGCACGCGATCAGCCGGGTGAAGCTGAGCTGGGAGGCCGCGTACGCCAGGTCGTACCGCGTGCAGATTTCTCCCGACGGCTCCTCCTGGTCCGACGTGTACTCGACCAGCGCCGGTGACGGTGGCACCGACGACTTGACGTTGTACGGCTCCGGCCGGTACGTGCGGGTACACGGCACTGCGCGTGGCACCTCGTACGGCTACTCGTTGTGGGAGTTCGAGGTCTACGGCGCCGGTGACGGCACCCCGCCGACGACCACCACCCCGCCGACCACGACCACTCCGCCGTCGAGCGGCCTCGGCTACCCGTTCGGCAGCCGCCGGACCCCGTACGCGGCCGGCATCCTGCGGCCGTCCGGCAGCACGTCCACAATGGACGCCAAGATCGTCGACCACTACCAGAGGTGGAAGGCCGCGTTCGTCAAGCAGAACTGCGGCAACGGCTGGTACCAGGTGATCTCACCGGACGCCGACCACCCGTACGTCGCCGAGGCGCAGGGCTACGGCATGGTGATCACCGCGCAGATGGCCGGTGCGGACCCGGACGCGAAGAAGATCTTCGACGGCCTGCTGAAGTACAAGCTCGCCCACCCGTCGGTCATCAACCCCGACCTGCTGGCCGCGGAACAGGACGCCTCCTGCAGGAGCGTCAGCGGCGGCGACAGCGCGACCGACGGCGACATGGACACCGCCTACGGGCTGCTGCTGGCCGACCGGCAGTGGGGCAGCGCCGGCACGTACGACTACCGCCAGATCGCGATCAGGAACATCAACGCGATCAAGAAGAGCCTGGTCAACCCGAACACGAACCTGCTGCTGATGGGCGACTGGTCCAACTCGGGCAACAGCAGGCAGTACTACGGCTCCCGCTCCTCCGACTGGATGTCCGACCACTTCCGGGCGTTCCGCAAGGCGACCGGCGACTCGGCGTGGGACACGATCCGCGCCAAGCACCAGGACCTGATCGCCACGCTGCAGTCGAAGTACGCGCCGAGCACCGGCCTGCTGCCCGACTTCGTGCAGGACACGAACTCCACGGTGAAGCCCGCGGTCGGCAAGATGCTCGAACGGGACGACACCGACGGCAAGTACTGGTACAACGCGTGCCGCGACCCGTGGCGCATCGGTGCGGACGCCGCACTGACCGGTGACGGCAAGTCGCTGGTGGCGGCGCGCAAGATGAACTCGTGGATCAGGAGCAAGACCGGCGGCGACCCGAACAGGATCGCGATCGGCTACTCGCTGGGCGGCACCCAGATCGAGAGCGGCAGCGACGCGGCGTTCTTCGCGCCGTTCGCGGTCGCGGCCACGACGGACTCGGGCAGCCAGGCGTGGCTGGACGCGCTGTGGAACAAGATGCTGACCACGCCGATCGACACGAACACGTACTTCGGTGCGAGCATCCAGCTCCAGGTGATGATCACGGTGTCCGGCAACCACTGGATCCCGTAGACCGCTCCGCCCTGTCGCCGCGCTGAGTGCGGCGACAGGGCCCCTGGAAAAATTCTTCGAGAACCGTTGAACCGTCTCCCGTGCCACTACGTGTTCCCGCCGTCGAACGGGATCGAGGGGGATGGGTCATGGCGGACGAGAAGACGGTGCTGATCGGTAGATGCGGTCCGACGGTCAAGCTGCCGAAGCAGGGCAGCCGGGTCGTGCCGCTGCGCCAGACCGCTCCGCTGCGGGTGGACGTGGCGGGCGGCGGCCCGGTCGGTCTCGCCTTCGCGTGCACGATCAAGTCGTTGCTGGGCGACCAGGTCTCGGTCCGCGTGCACGACCGCCGCTGGATGCGCCAGGGCAACCGCGTCGTGTGGAAGGGCCTGGCCGAGGGCAACAACCGCCGCGAGCAGGTCGTGACGCTGCAGAGCAACGTCTGGGCCTCCCTGCCGGTCGCCGTCCAGGAGCGGTTGTTCGCGCCCGGCAAGTTCTTCGAGATGTGGCCGCTCGGCCCGGACTCCCCGGCGTCCAAGGGTCGTCCGCGCAACATCAAGATCCGCTGGATCGAGGACTCCCTGCTCGACATGGCCCAGGACGTCTACGGCATCGAGGTCGTCCCCGGCGCCTACACGCCTCCCGCCCGCTTCGACGGCCTGCACGTGCTCGCGATCGCCGACGGCGCCCGTTCCGCCACCCGCGAGGCGTTCTCGTCCCAGTTCGGCACCCCGAGCCGGGAACTGTTCTCCGTGGACGGTTCGCCGCTGGACGAGCGCGTCCTGGGCATCCGCGTCACCGCCAAGTCGCCCGACGAGCACACCGTCCCGCTGACCGTGGCGCAGAACAGGTTCCTCTTCAACTCGCTCGGCGGCGGCTTCATCAACATGCGCCTCACCGCAGAGGAGGCGTCGGAGATCGTCGCCCTGGGCGAGAGCGGTCCCGTGTCGTGCATCGGCAAGTTCGGCTGCACCATGCGTCCCGCCTCGAACGGCCGCTTCGTCTGCGACCGGCACCGCGCCGTCTTCAAGCCGTCGGTCGACAAGCTCTCCTACCTGTGGCCCCGGATCCTCGACGGCCTGCGCTTCTTCGGCGTCGGCGTGGCGGACGTCGTCGGCATCAACTCGTTCACGCTCGGCATGCAGCAGATGTCGAAGTTCACCGCGCAGCTCGCGCCGTCGACGTTCGGCTTCCTGCTCGGCGACGCCGCGAACTCGCTGCACTTCTGGCCGGGCCGTGGCCTCAACACCGGCCTCAAGAGCGCCCTCTCGCTCGCCGTGAACCTGCAGAAGCGCTGGCGCGGCAAGGCTTTCCGCGCCGCCGACTTCGCCCAGCACGAGGGCGTCATGCAGCAGCTCCAGTACCGCGAGAAGTCCCGCGCCTGGACCACCATGCTCATGCCCGACTCCGAAGGCACCCCGCGCGGCATCGAGGACCGCATCCGCGAGGGCCTCCAGGGTCCCGCCGACCGCGCCGCCCTGGTCAAGACGCTGTTCGAGCGCGTCCTGGACATCAAGAACCGCATGGGTGACCGGATGGGCCCGCTGGCGACCGACGAGTGGTACTACGGCCGCGTCAACGCTTTGGACACCCGCACGCTGAAGGTCCTGGTGGAGTCCGGCGCGTGGATCACCCGGGAGATCGGCGGCGAGGAGGTCGAGGTTCCCTCGGCCGCACCCGCCACGGCTGCTCCGGAGCCGGTCCGCCGGGGCCTTTCGCTGGTCAGCTAACCGACGGTCGTGCGCAGGGCGCGCACCGCGTCCAGCAGAAGATCGCGCAAGGTCCGGGTCTCACCGGGCTGCGTCCACTGCCGGAACGCGGCCTGCTGCGCGAGCATGGCGGCACCGGCGGCGAGGAAAGCGGTGTCAGGATCACCGCACCGCGCGTGCAGTGCGGCCGCGATGGCCTCGGTGAGCGCGGCGTTCTTGCCGAGCTCGCGCTCCAGCAGCTCCGGGTTGGCGGCTCGCGGCGTGATACCGCCGGCCGAAGGCCCGCTGCGCCTGCTCCAGCCCGCCCAGCAGTTCGGTGTCACGCCGGGTGCCGCGCTCGAAGGCCACCTCGAACGGCGTGTCGACGAAGACGACCTCGTCCCACTTCAGTTCGCGTTGCAGGAAGCTCCCGTCCACCACCAGCACGAGGTCGTCCGGCCCGGTGATCGGCGGCTCGTCCAGGGGAGTGTCCGAGCGCAGGTCGATGATCCGCTCGCGGTACCGGCGGTCCCCACCGGGCCCGAGCGGCTCCAGCACCAGCCGCGAGAACGCGCCGAAGTCGTAGGCATCCAGGTAGTAGCCGTCCGCCGAGTCGCGGCCCTGCCGGTGCCGCACGGCTCGCGGGTGGTGGAACCCGTCCATCGACAGGTGCGCGGCGGACCGTCCCCGTGCGGCGACTGCCGCGGTCAGCTCTCGGGCCAGCGTCGTCTTGCCCGACGCGGTGATCCCGTCCACCGCCACCCGCAGCGGACGCCCGAGGCCGACCAGGTGGTCGGCGATCCGGCCCAGCACGCGCTCCCGAGTGATCACGGGCCGAACTTCAGTCGTCCTCGACCTCGCGCCTGGAGAGCCGGACCTCCTCGACGTCGAGCTTGCGCTGGATCGTCCGCAGCACGATGTCGTCGATGGCGGCCTCGTCGCGCAACCGCACCACGGTCGCCCGCTTGTGCGCGATCAGCTCCAGCCGCAACGCCGCGTACTCGACCTCCGACCGCGCCACCTCCTCGTCGCCAGCCTCCTTGGCCCGCACGACCTCCAGGTGGTGTTCGTACTCGGCGCGCACCCGCTTGTAGACGACGTCCGAGACGCCCACCTCGTCGGCGAGACGGGGCAGGGCCTCGTAGGCCTCCTCGGACGCCGTCGTCTGGGCCAGCCGCAGCTCCTCGTCCAGCGCCGTGTCCTCGGGCAGCTGCGAGAACCGGATGATCGAAGGCAGCAGCACCGCCTGCACGATCAACGTCAGCACCACGACGCCCGTCGTGATGAGGATGATCTCGTCGCGGAACGGGAAAGGCCCGCCACCCACCACCGTCTCGGGCACGGCCAGCGCGGCGGCCAGCGACACCGCGCCGCGGAACCCGGCGGCCGACGACACCAGCCGCTGGCGGGCACCGACGCGCCGCAGTCGTTGCTGCGGACGGCGATCGAGGGCGCGGATCACATACGGAGTGGTGTAGCTCCACAGCAGGCGCGTGCCCGTCACCGTCAGCGCCACCAGCCCGATGGCACCGAACGTCGCGAGGGTCTCCGAGCCGTCCAGCGACCGGATCGCGCTGTGCGCCTGGAGTCCGATCAGGACGAACAGGGCACCGTTCAACACGAACGTCGCGATGCCCCAGAACGCGTAGCTGACCTGACGGGTGTCGGCGCGCACGATGCGCGGCCCGACCCGCGCCAGCGTCAGGCCGCACGTCACCACGGCGATCACGCCGGAGCCGTGCACGGTTTCGGCCAGCAGGAACGCCGCGAACGGGGTCAGGATGCTGACCACGCTCTCGTGCAACGGGCTGTCGAGCCGCTTGCGCACCTGCACCGCGAGCCACGCGACGACCAGCCCGGCCACCGCGCCGCCCGCGTACGACAGCACCAGCTGCAGCCCGACCCGTCCGGTGCTGAACTGCTGCTCACCGGTGGTGATGGCGACGGCGATCGCGTAGATCACGAGAGCCGTGCCGTCGTTGATCAACGACTCGGCGCGCAGGATCGTCGTCGTGCGACGCGGCATGCCACGGGCGATCGCCGCGACGGCCGTGGCGTCAGTCGGTGCGAGAGCTGCACCGAGCACCCACGCCGGACCCCAGCCGAGGCCCAGCGCGTGGGCGACGGACGCGACGGCGGCGGCCGTTGCGAGCACGAGCAACGTGCTGAGCAGCACGATCGGGCGCAGGTTGCTGCGGATCTCCCGCAACGACGTGTTGAGGCTCTCCCAGTACAGCAACGCCGGCAGGAAGATCAGCAGCATCGCCTCCGGCGGCAGGCTGACCTCTTGCAGGGCGGGCACGAAGCCGAGCACCGCGCCGCACACCACCAGCAACACCGGGGCGGCGACCCGCAACCGGCCGGACACCATGCTGCTCGCGAGGATGCACACACCCAGCACCACGACGAGTTCGAGACCGAGCATGCGCTAGAAGATAGGCCGATCAGGTGCTCAGCGCGTCATCCAGTTCGGCCAGCAGGCGGGACTTGGGACGCGCTCCCACGATCTGCCGGATCGGCACGCCGTCGCGGAACAGCAGCATCGTCGGCAGCGACATGACCTGGTGGTCGCGGGCGGTGGCGGTGTTCTCGTCGGCGTTGATCTTGACCACGGTCAGGTCGTCCCGCTCGCGGTCGATCTCCTCCAGCACGGGGGTGAGCATGTGGCACGGCCCGCACCACTGCGCCCAGAACTCCACGAGAACGGTCCCCGTCCGGGTCTGCTCCGAGAACGTGGCGTCGGTCAGCTGCTGCACTGGAACTCCTTGGGTTCGGGCACGAGGCACGGGTCCTGGAAGGCGAGTCTGGCCAGCAGGAACTCCCGGACGGTGTTGAGCCGGTCCAGGCAGGCGTCCACCTCGGCGAGCTTGCGCCGGTAGACCTCCCGCGAGTCCGGGCACGAGTCGCCCGACTCGTGCCCGGCCCGCAGGCACGCGACGAACGGCCGGGTGTCCTCCAGGGACAGCCCGACCGCCTGCAATGACTGGATCTCGCGAACCAGCCGCAGGTGGTGCTCGTCGTACTCGCGGTAACCGTTGGGCGTGCGTCCCGCTTCGAGGAGCCCTTCGGACTCGTAGAAGCGCAGCGCACGGGTCGTGGTGCCGGCTCGCTTGGCCAGTTCGCCGATCCTCATGGACCGAACGCTAAACCTTGACGCTCACGTCAACGCAACACTTCGGCTCGGGGCGCCCTGCCAGTCGCCGCGCTGCAGCCGGTGACGCAGGCACCAGACGAGCGCGGCGATCCGCGCCCGAACGGTCTGCCAGTGGTCCCGGAATGGGAAACGATCGGAGGAGCGGGCCTCAAGCCCGCTCGGTGCGCTCACAGCGCGAGGGCGCGCACGCCCTTTCGAGTCGTCATGCGGAAGATCGTGACATCGCCGCGCCACGATCCGCAAGCACGAAAATATTCCCGCTCCGGCCAGGAGTCCCACCCAGTGGCCGCCCCGGCACGAGCCCCTTCTCCGCCCACAGAATGCGGGTAAACGACGAGAGGGGGACCGGTGGGCACACGACTGCACCTGGCCGCCGCGCTCCACGCCACTGGCGAAGAGGCTTTCACCGCAAGGCATTGGGCCGGACTCGTGCGCGAGGCCGAGGAGGCCAAGCTCGACTTCGTCACGTTCGACGACTCGCTCGGCGGCCGGCCGGGCCTGGACGCGGTCCTCACGGCCGCGCGCATCGCTCCGCTGACCACGCGCGTCGGGCTCGTGCCGACGGCGGTGGTGACGCACACCGAGCCGTTCCACCTGTCGAAAGCGATCGCCACGCTCGACTACGTGAGCGGGGGACGGGCGGGCGTGCAGCTGGCCGTCGCGTCCGATCCCGCTGACGCCAGGCACTTCGGGCGTCGTTCGATCGGCCCGGAGCCCGAGCTGTGGGAGGAGGCCGCGGACTACGCGGAGGTGCTGCGCCGGTTGTGGGACAGCTGGGAGGACGACGCGGAGATCCGCGACGTGGCCACCGGGCGGTTCATCGACCGCGAGAAGCTGCACCACATCGACTTCGAGGGCCGGTGGTTCAAGGTGCGCGGGCCGTCGATCACGCCACGTCCGCCGCAGGGCCATCCGCTGATCGCGGCCTCGGAGCCGTTGGGGGACATCGTGTTCGCGGACGAGGTCTCGGCATCCGGCAGGCTCGTGTTCCGAGACGTCGACGCGGCGACCCCGGTCGAGGAGCTGATCGCCTGGCACGGCGAGGGTTTCACCGGATTCCGGCTGCACGGCGACCTCCGCCTGATCACCCGTGAGGTCGTGCCGGAACTGCGGCGGCGCGGACTGTTCCGCACGGAGTACGAGCACACGACGTTGCGCGGCCACCTCGGCCTCGCCCGCCCGGCCAACCAGTTCGCCTAGGAGGAACGCGAGATGCCCAAGCAGATCCACCTCGCCGCGCACTTCCCCGGCGTGAACAACACGACCGTCTGGAGCGATCCGCAGGCGGGCAGCCACATCGAGTTCGAGTCGTTCGTCCACTTGGCACGGACGGCCGAACGGGCGAAGTTCGACTTCTTCTTCCTGGCCGAGGGGCTGCGGCTGCGCGAGCAGGGCGGCGAGATCTACGACCTGGACGTCGTCGGCCGGCCGGACACGTTCACCGTGCTCGCCGCGCTGGCCGCCGTCACCGACAGGCTCGGCCTCGCGGGCACGATCAACTCCACCTTCAACGAACCCTACGAGGTGGCGCGGCAGTTCGCCTCGCTCGACCACCTGTCGGACGGACGTGCCGCTTGGAACGTCGTGACCTCGTGGGACGCGTTCACCGGTGAGAACTTCCGGCGCGGCGGGTTCCTCGAGCAGAAGGACCGGTACACGCGCGCGGAGTCGTTCCTGCGCACCGCCTGGAAGCTGTTCGACACCGGTGTGGGGCCGTTCGAGCACACCGACCAGCACTTCGACATCAGCGGCACGTTCGGCGTTCCGCGCTCGCCCCAGGGGCGTCCGGTGATCCTGCAGGCGGGAGACTCCGAGGAGGGCCGGGAGTTCGCCGCCGCCACCGCTGACGCGATCTTCTCGCGGCACGGGACCCTGGAGGCGGGCCAGAAGTTCTACCGCGACGTCAAAGGGCGGCTGGCCAAGTACGGCCGCACGCACGACCAGCTGGTGGTGCTGCCCGCGGCCACGTTCGTCCTCGGCGACACGGACGCGGACGCGCAGGAGAAGGCCGCCGTGGTGCGGCGGCAGCAGGTCAGCGGCGCGACGGCCATCCGGTTCCTGGAGCAGGTGTGGAACCGGGACCTGAGCGGCTACGACCCCGACGGGCCGTTGCCGGAGGTCGAGCCGCTGATCGGCGAGAACACCATCGCGAAGGGCCGCGCGAGCGTGCGGATGTTCAAGGACCCGGCGCAGACCGTGCGGGAGTGGCGGGAGAAGGCCGCGGCCAAGAACCTGTCCCTCCGCGACCTCGTGATCGACGTGAGCGCCCGGCAGACGTTCATCGGGTCGGCGGACAGCGTCGCCGCGCAGATCGACGACCTCGTGCAGCAGGACGCGGCCGACGGGTTCATCCTCGTGCCGCACGTGACGCCGGGCGGGCTCGACGAGTTCGCGGACACCGTCGTGCCGTTGCTGCAGGAGCGCGGCGTCTTCCGGGCCGACTACACAGGTCCGACGCTGAGGGATCATCTCGGTATCCGATAGTTGTTCAGCACGTGGACGTCCTTGCCCGGCCGGTTCGCCGGTACCTAACGTGAGCGTCGTTGAGTGAGTGCTCTCCTCAAGAGCGCAGGGAAGGGAGGACAGGATGAAAGGCGCTGCCGCGTTGGTCCTGTCCTCCCGCTGTCGCACCGCCTGTACGAGCTGACCCTTCTCGCTCGTCTCACGTTCCCCGCCGCAGCAAGGACTCGCCATGACCTCTGGCACGCTCACGCTCGTGTCCACAAAGGACGATGATCTCTCCTCGTTACCGGTCGTGCCCGCCCGTCACCCCTGGCGCTGGGTCGGTGTCGCGTTCGTGCTGGTGCTCGCCGCGCAGTTCGTGCACGGCCTGGTCACGAACCCCGCGTGGGACTGGCCGACGTTCGCCCGCTACTTCACCGCCCGGTCGATCCTGACCGCCGTCGGCACGACCATCGTGCTGACCGTGCTCGGCACCGTCCTGGGGTTCGCGCTCGGCATCGTCGTGGCGGTGCTGCGGATGTCGAAAAGCCCGTTCCTGAGCGCCGTGGGCTGGACCTACATCTGGGCGTTCCGGTCGATCCCGCTGATCGTGCAGCTGCTGTTCTGGTTCAACATCTCCTACCTGTACCAGCGGCTTTCGCTCGGTGTGCCGTTCGGGCCGGAGTTCGTCAGCTTCGAGACGATCGCGCTGATCAGCCCGATGGGCGCGGCCGTGCTGGGGCTCGCGCTGCACCAGGCGGCCTACGCGGCGGAGATCGTCCGGTCCGGCGTGATCTCGGTGGACCGCGGGCAGCTGGAGGCGGCGGCCGCGCTGGGCATCCCGAGGCTCCGGCAGTTCCGCAGGATCGTGCTGCCCCAGGCGATGCGGTCGATCCTGCCCAACGCGGCCAACGAGGTGATCAGCCTGTTCAAGGGCACGTCGGTCGTCTCCGTGATGGCGATCGGCGAGCTCTTCTACCAGGTGCAGGTCATCTACGGCCGCAACGCGCGGGTCGTGGCGCTGCTGATGGTCGCGACCGTCTGGTACATCATCCTGACCACCCTGCTCTCGATCGGCCAGCACCACGTCGAGCGCTACTTCGCGCGAGGAGACCGCAGGTGATCGAGGTTCTGGGCGTGCACAAGAACTTCGGGTCGCTCGAGGTGCTGCGCGGGGTGTCGCTGGAGGTCGCGGCCGGCGAGGTCGTGGTGGTGCTCGGGCCGTCCGGCTCCGGCAAGTCGACGTTGCTGCGCACCATCAACCACCTGGAGAAGGTCGATCGCGGGTACATCACGATCGACGGCGAGCTCATCGGCTACCGGCGCCGCGGCGGGAAGCTCCACGAGCTCAAGGAACGCGACATCCTCAAACAGCGCAGGGACATCGGGTTCGTCTTCCAGAACTTCAACCTGTTCCCGCACCTCACCGCGCTGGAGAACATCGCGGAGGTGGCGGCGCTCGCCGACGCGCGGCACTTCCTGGAACGCGTGGGGCTCGCGGACAAGGCGGACGCGTACCCGCGGCAGCTCTCCGGCGGCCAGCAGCAACGCGTCGCCATCGCCCGTGCCCTCGCCACGCGGCCGAAGGTCGTGCTGTTCGACGAACCGACGTCCGCGCTGGACCCCGAACTGGTCGGCGAGGTGCTGGACGTGCTGCGCGACCTCGCCCGTTCCGGCACCACGATGGTCGTCGTCACGCACGAGATCGGCTTCGCCCGCGAGGTGGCCGACCGGATCGTGTTCATCGACGACGGCGTGATCGTCGAGCAGGGATCACCCGGCGAGGTGCTCGACCACCCCGTCCACGAGCGCACCCGCGCTTTCCTGTCCAAGGTTCTGTAGAAGGAGTTCGTTGTGCGCAAAGTACTTCTCGCCGTGCTGGCGTTCGGTCTGGCTGCCTGCGGCACGGCCGGTGGTGAGGAGCCCGCCGAGGTCCCGGGCCTGAGCGTGAACCTCGGCCCGCAGCAGAACCGCGTCACCGCGGTGAAGGACGACAAGATCGCCGCGAAGGTGCCGGAGAAGTTCAGAACGAAGGGGGAACTGGTGATCGGCGGATCCGCCGGCACAGCACCACCCCTGCGGTTCTACGCCACCGACGACAAGACCGTGATCGGTGTCGAGACCGACATCGCCACGCTGGTCGCCGACGTGCTGGGCCTGAAGCCCCGCCTCGAGGTCGCGTCGTGGGAGAACCTGTTCGTCGGTCTGGACAGCGGTGCCTACGACCTCGGCCTGTCGAACATCACGGTGACCGAGGCGCGCAAGGAGAAGTACGACTTCGCCACCTACCGCCTGGACACGCTGGCGTTCGAGGCGAAGAAGGGCGGTACCTGGAAGGTGAAGGAGCCCAAAGACGTGGCGGGCAAGGTGATCGCCGTGACGTCGGGCACCAACCAGGAGAAGATCCTGGTCGACTGGAGTGCGGCGAACGTCTCAGCGGGTCTGAAGGCCACGGACATCAAGTACTTCCAGAACTCGTCGGACTACTACCTGGCACTGCAGTCCGGCCGCATCGACGCCTACCTCGGCCCGAACCCCACGTCGGCCTACCACGCGGCGACGTCCGGGCAGACCGAGGTGATCGGCAACTTCTCCGGCGGCGCCGCCGTCCAGGGCAAGATCGCCGCGACCACGAAGAAGGACAGCGGGCTCGTTACTCCTGTCCAGGAGGCGCTGAACCAGCTGATCGCCAACGGCAAGTACGCCGAGGTGCTGGAGCGCTGGGGCCTGTCCGACGAGGCCGTGCCGACGTCGGAGATCAACCCGCAGGGCCTGCCCAAGAGCTGAGGAGGTGCGACATGAGGTTCAGCATCACCATCGACACCGGGGACGAGAACACCGCGCTGCGGCTGCTCGGCGCGCTGACCGACGCGGGCCTGGTGCCGGCGGTCGAGGCCGTGGTCGACGAGGCGGACGTCCGGATCCTGCCGGACACGCGGCAGGTGCTGGTGCACGACGAGCCCGTCGAGCTGACGCGGCTGGAGTTCGAACTGCTGCTCCACCTGTGCTCCCACACCGACCGCGTGCACCGCAGGCGCGAGCTGCTCTCGGCGGTGTGGGGTGTCGACGACGACTACAGCGGCGGCCGCACGGTCGACGTGCACGTGCGGAGGGTGAGGAAGAAGCTCGGCGACGCGGCGGAGATCGTCCAGACCGTCCGCGGCGTCGGGTACCTGGTGTCGTCGAGCAGCAGGTTCCGGGTGGAGCGGTCGCTGAACGTGGTGCGCCTCGCGGACCGGCGCGCCGGGTAAACGAGTTGCCCCGGCCCCAGGCGCGGTGTTGCATGGGAGGCTCAACCGGGGGAGTTGATCGATGCTCGACGGCGAGACCGCCACCGACGTGTCCCTTGTGGACGAACTGGTCCGCACGCAGTTTCCGCGCTGGCACGGTCTGCCGATCACCGAGCTCGTGCACGGCGGCACCAGCCACGCCCTGTACCGGCTCGGCGACGACCTGGCGGTGCGGCTGCCGCGCCGGGAATGGGCGAGGAACGACCCGGCCAAGGAAGCGGTCGTCGTTCCCCTGGTCGGGCCGTACCTGCCGGTCGCCGTGCCGGAACCGCTGGCGCTGGGCGAGCCCGCGCTGGGCTACCCGTACCAGTGGTCGGTGGTGCGCTGGGTCGCGGGCGAGACCGCCCCGGCCGAGGAAGTGTCCGAGGACACCCCGCACCGGCTCGCCGCCCTGATCCGCGCTCTGCACGAGGTCGACGCCACCGGCCGGCCGTGGACCACCTATCGCGGCCGTCTCGACGCCCGCGACAACGACGACTCCGTCCGCTCCTGCATCGCGCAGGTCGGCGGCGACCCCAGACTCGTCACGATCTGGGACGACGCCCTGAACGCCCCGCGCTGGGACCAGCCGGGCCGGTGGCTGCACGCCGACCTGCACGTCGGCAACCTGATCTTCACCGGCGGCGAGCTGACCGGCGTGATCGACTGGAGCAGCGCGGGCGTCGGCGACCCGGCCGGTGACCTCATGACGGCCTGGCTCTACCTCGACGAACGCGGCCGCAAGGTGTTTCAGCGGGAGATGGGCGAGTACGACGACGCCGCTTGGGCCCGCGCCAAGGGCTGGGCGTTGCACCTTGCTGTGCTTGCGCTGCCGTACTACCGCGAGACCAATCTGTTTCTCGCGGGTATCGCCAGCCGGACGCTCGACCAGTTGTGTCCCGGCTGGGACGACTGAAGCGGATCGACGGGTCCGTTGTGGGTGAACTGATCCAAGGCCAGTTCCCGCGGGAACTGCTCGGCCCATGGCGTGTGGACTGTCCACCGGTGCGGGCGCCGTGCTGAACGTGCTTGAGCCGCACCCCGGTTCGTCCCTCGTGGTCCACGGCGCCGGCACGGTCGGGCTCGCCGCGATCATGGCCGCGCGCAACAGCGGGGCGACCCGCATCATCGCGGTCGACCGGCACGAGTCCCGGCTCGCGCTCGCCCGGCGGTTCGGCGCCACCGACACGGTGAACGTCGCCGTGGACGAGCCTGGCGCGGCGGTGCACGAGATCTGCGCCGGGCCCGCGGACTTCAGTCTGGAGTGCACCGGAGTCGTGACGGTCTGCCGTCAGGCCGTGGAGTCGGTGGGGATGCGCGGGACGTGCGCTCTCATCGGCGGAGCGCCGGCAGCGGCGCGCGTCGAACTGGACCACCTCAGCACGTTGTGGGGCAAGCGGGTCGTCGGCGTGCTCGGGGGGAGGGGTGGAGCACGGCGCTCATCACGACGCTGATCGACCTGCGCCGGCAGGGGAGGTTTCCGTTCGACGAGGTCGTCACGCACTTCCCGTTCGGCGCCGTGGGGGACGCGATGCGGGCGGCGGCGGGTGAGGTGATCAAGCCGGTGCTGCTGATGCCATAGCACGTCGCGCTATCCGCGAACCGGAGTAGGAGGCCCCGCCATCCGGGGCCATTCGTCAGGTTACGTAGATGAGAAAGTTTCACCACCCCCCTCGACGGCGCCTCGGGTTTGTGCGTACGGTGAGCGCGCTGTCACCGTACCGGTCAGTAGTAACCCTAGCTGAATTCCTTTCTCCCCACCCTGCAGGGTGAGGAAGTGAGCGCAGTGGACATGCTGTCGGATCGAGAACGGGTGCTGTGCCTGAGTCCTTTCGGCACCCCCAACCCGGCCCTCGTGGTCGCGGCCGAACGAGCCGGCGGGCTCGGTGTGCTCGACCTCGGGCCCCACGCCGCCGCCGACCTCGGCCGTGTCACCACGCGTCACCCGCGTGCTTTCGGGGTGCGGCTGCACGGACCGTTGACCGTGCCCCTGCCGGACACCGTCGACACCGTCGTCGTGGATCTTGTTCGACATGTTCCGAACCTCGCTGAGCTGGGTGGACGCCGCGTCCTCGCGGTGATCACCTCGGTGGCGGAAGCCGTTGCGGCGATCGAGTTCGGAGCCGCCGGCTTGATCGCGAAGGGTGCCGAGTCGGGCGGCCGAGTGGGTGGCTCACCTGCGTTCGTGCTGCTCCAGCAGGTGCTCGCGCTGACCGACCTGCCGGTCTGGGTGGCCGGGTCGATCGGCCCCGACACGGCTGCGGCGGCGGTCGCCGGGGGTGCTCGCGGAGTGGTGCTGGAAGGCCAGCTCGCACTCGTCGCAGAAGCGCGAAAACATATTTCCGGCGAAATTGTCAACGCGGTCCGGATGATGGACGGCGCCGACACCGTCGTGAACGACGGGTTACGCGTTCATGTTCGTCAAAACGCGCTCGAAATTGGTCAGGAAGGTTCCCTGGCGGATTCTTACCGTACCTCGTTCGGCACTGTCGGAGGCGTGGTCGGAGCCATTCAACAAGGGATGAGGAACAATCTCACCCTGGCGGGTGAGCACCGCTCGATCCGGCCAGGCGGACCGTTCTGCGACCGCGTCCCCGGCCTGCGGTACCCGATCGCGCAGGGCCCGATGACCCGCGTCAGCGACCAGCCCGCGTTCGCCGCGGCCGTCGCCGAGGGTGGTGCGCTGCCGTTCCTCGCGCTCGCGCTGATGGAGGGCCCGGCGGTCCGTGAACTGCTGGACCACACCGCCGCCGAACTCGGCGAACGGCCCTGGGGCGTAGGCCTGCTCGGCTTTGCTCCGCCGGAACTGCGGGCTCGGCAGATGGAGGCCGTGCTGGCCGTCCGGCCGAAGTACGCGATCGTCGCCGGGGGCACGCCCGCGCAGGCGCGCGAACTGGAGGACGCCGGCATCGAGGCGTTCCTGCACGTGCCGTCGCCCGCGCTGCTGCGCCGGTTCCTCGACGAGGGTGTCCGCAAGTTCGTCTTCGAGGGCTCGGAGTGCGGTGGGCACACCGGTCCCCGGACCAGCTTCACGTTGTGGCAGCAGCAGATCGACGTGCTGCGCGGGCGTGAGAGGGACGTGGTCGCCCTGTTCGCGGGCGGCATCCACGACGCCCGCTCGGCCGCCA
Organism: Lentzea sp. NPDC051208; assembly: GCF_040682435.1. NCBI lineage: Bacteria > Bacillati > Actinomycetota > Actinomycetes > Pseudonocardiales > Pseudonocardiaceae > Lentzea > Lentzea sp. NPDC051208. Next base: position 263,772 of record NZ_JBFBAW010000012.1, read on the forward strand.
TGATCTCCGCCATGACCGCGTCGATCGCGGCACGGGGCGCGGCGGTCGGTGTTCTCGTCGGCACGGCCTACCTGTTCACCGAGGAAGCCGTGACGCACGGCGCGATCCAGCCGGTGTTCCAGCAGGTCGCGCTGGAGTGCGAGGACACGGCGCTGCTGGAGACCTCGCCGGGCCACGCCGTCCGCTGCGCGCAGACGTCCTATGTGGACACCTTCGAGCAGGCGCGGGCCGAGCTGACCGGACTGTCGAAACAGGAGAGCTGGGAGAGGCTCGAACAGCTCAACCTGGGACGGCTCCGGCTCGCCAGCCGCGGTCTCGTGCGCGAGGACGGCGGGCTCAAGCCGGTCGGCGAGGACGAACAGCGCCGCGAGGGCATGTTCATGATCGGCCAGGTCGCGACGCTGCGGTCCGAACGCACCACCATCGCGGAGCTGCACGAGGACATCGTGTCCGGCGTGCTGCCCGAGACCGTCGCGGACACCGCCGAGCCCGCACCGCTGGACGTCGCCATCGTCGGCATGGCCGCGATCATGCCCGGCGCGCGTGACGTCGCGGAGTTCTGGGCGAACGTCCTGGCGGGCGCCGACTCCATCACCGAGATCCCGCCGGACCGCTGGTCGCCCGAACGCTACGGCAGCCCGTTCCGATGGGGTGGTTTCCTCCCGCGCACGGCCTTCGACCCGTTGGCGTACGGCATCCCGCCCACCTCGCTCACCTCGATCGAACCCGCCCAGCTGCTGGCGCTCGAAGTCTCGGCGCGAGCGCTCCAGGACGCCGGTTACGCGACGCGGGTGTTCGACCGCGAACGCACGTCGGTGATCTTCGGTGCCGAGGCCGGTGCCGACCTCGCGAACGCCTACACGGTCCGCACCGCGTTGCCCGCCCTGGGCGTCCGCGGTCTGGACGACCACCTGCCGTCGCTGACCGAGGACTCCTTCCCGGGCGTGCTCGGCAACGTGATCGCCGGCCGGGTCGCGAACCGGCTCGACCTCGGCGGCGCGAACTACACGGTCGACGCGGCCTGCGCGTCCAGCCTCGCGGCGCTCGACGTGGCGTGCAAGGAACTCGTCGGCGGCACCAGCGACATGGTCCTGTGCGGCGCGGTCGACCTGCACAACAGCGCGCACGACTACCAGATGTTCGCGTCGGTGAAAGCTTTGTCCGTCAAGGGCCGCTGCGCCACGTTCGACTCGGCGGCGGACGGCATCGCACTCGGCGAGGGCGTGGCGGCCGTCGTCCTCAAGCGACTCGCCGACGCCGAACGGGACGGTGACCGCGTCTACGCGGTGGTCAAGGGCATCGGCGCGTCGAGCGACGGCCGGTCGCTGGGCCTGACCGCGCCGCGTCCGGAAGGCCAGCAACGGGCCCTGCGCCGCGCCTACGCGGCGGCCGGGCTGCCGGTCACCGCCGTCGGACTGGTCGAGGCGCACGGCACCGGAACCGTGGTGGGCGACCGCACCGAGCTCGCGTCGCTGACCGAGATGTTCTCCGGCGTCGAACCCGGCACGTGCACGATCGGCTCGGTCAAGTCGCAGATCGGCCACACCAAGTGTGCGGCCGGACTCGCGGGCGTGATCAAGGCCGCCCTGGCCGTGCACACCGGCGTGCGGCCCGGCACGTTGCACGTCAAGCAGCCCAACGCTTTCTGGGACGCTCGGACGAGCCCGTTCGCGTTCGGCCACCGCACGTGGGCGAGCCGGAACCGGGTCGCGGGCGTGAGCGCGTTCGGGTTCGGCGGCACGAACTTCCACACCGTGATCGCGGGCTACACCGGGGCCGACGAACCCCGGCACGGCCTGACCGCCTGGCCCGCCGAGCTGTTCCTGATCCGCGGCGACGACCCAGCTGCCGCACAACGGGAAGCCGCCCGTCTCGCGGCTTTGGTGGACGAGCGGACGCCGTTGCGTTCGCTGGCCGCGGCGTGTGGCAGCGGCACGGTCCAGGCCGCGTTCGTGGTGAGTGATCACGCCGCACTGCGGAAGGCTTTGGCGGACGTCGAAGCCTGGCGTGCTTCGGACGCCGCGTCGTTGCGGACGGGGGAGCGGCCCCAGGTCGCGTTCCTGTACCCCGGCCAGGGCAGCCAGCGGCCGGGCATGCTGCTCGACCTCGTCACCGCTTTCCCGCGCCTGCAGGACTTCCTCGACGCGCGCTACGAGCGGGTGATGTACCCGCCGGCCGCGCTGACCGCCGAGGACGTCTCCCGGCAGCGCGCGGAGATCACCGACACCCGCAACGCCCAGCCGACGCTCGGCATCGCCGGGCTCATGGTCACGGCGCTGCTCGACTCCGTCGGTGTGCGGCCGGACCTGGCCGGAGGGCACAGCTACGGCGAACTGGTCGCGCTGTCGGCGGCCGGTGTGTTCGGGGCCGCCGAGTTGCTGGAGCTCAGCGTCGCGCGCGCCGAGGCCATGCTGGAGGCGGTCGGCGAGGACCCCGGCACGATGGCCGCGGTGACCGCGACGGTGGCCGAGGTCGAGGCGCTGCTGCCGCCGGACGTCGTGGTGGCCAACCACAACGCGCCCGACCAGGTCGTGATCTCGGGCCCGACCGAGGCCGTGGCCGGTGCGGTCGAGGTGCTCCGGGCCGCCGGGCTCACCGTGAAGAACATCCCGGTCGCCGCCGCGTTCCACAGCCCGCTGATGGCCGGTGCCCGCGACCGGTTCGCGGCCCGTCTCGCGGAGATCTCCCTCGGCGAGACGCGGTTCCCGGTGTGGTCCAACGTGTCGGCGGCTCCGCACGGCGACGTCCGCGAAGGACTGTCCGCGCAGCTCGCGGGCCGCGTGCGCTTCGTGGACCAGATCGAGTCGATGTACGCGGCGGGCGCCCGGATCTTCGTCGAGGCGGGCCCCGGCGGCGTGCTGACGTCACTGGTCGGCAAGACCCTCGGTGACCGGCCGCACCAGGCGTTGCGCTGCGACGACCACGTGACGTTCCTGCGCACTCTGGCGACGCTCGCGGTCGCCGGTGTCGAGGTGGACACCGCACCGCTGTTCGAGGACAGGGCCGAACCGGCCACGGCCGTGCCGCCGCGGCCTGGCTGGTACGTGGATGGAGGACTCGTGCGGGACGCGAACGGTGACGCACTGCCCGGCGGGCTCCGGCCCGCGACGGAGTTCCCGACGCTGCGAGTGGGGTCGGGGCTGGGCCGTGACGAGATCATCGAGAAGTTCCTGGACGGGATGCGGGACGCGGTCAGCGCCCAGCGGGACGTCCTGCTGAGCTACCTCGGCACCGAGCCCGCGCCGGTCCCGGCGCCCCGGCAGGTGATCGACCAGCAGCCCGTCGCCGTCGTCGCGGAGCAGGTGGCGAAGCCGCAGGAGGACGTGGGCGCGGTGGTGCTGCGGACGATCAGCAACCGCACCGGCTACCCGGTCGAGATGCTGCAACCGGGGCTGGACCTGGAGGCGGACCTGTCGATCGACTCCATCAAGCGGACCGAGATCGTCGGCGAGCTCGTGGCCGAGCTGGGCGCCGCCGGGTCGGTGGACGAACTGGCGCAGCTCAAGACCATCGAGGGCATCGTCGGCTGGTTCGGCGCCGCGGCCCCGGTCGCCGCGGTGGGCAAGGACGTCCGGGAGGTCGTGCTGCGGACGATCAGCACGCGCACGGGCTATCCGGTCGAGATGTTGCAGCCGGGGCTGGACCTGGAGGCGGACCTGTCGATCGACTCCATCAAGCGCGCGGAGATCGTGGGCGAGCTGGCCCAGGAACTCGGCGCGGCAGGGGAGGTCGACGAGCTGGCGCAGGTGAAGACGATCGACGGGATCGTCGCCTGGTTCGGGGAAACCCCCGCTCTCACCGCAGCTACCGCCACCACCATCCCGGCCGCCGCGCTCGCAGCGACCAACTCCGCCACCGCGCCGGGCGGCACCGCGATTCCCGCTCCCGGCAGACTGGTCCGGCTGGTTCCCCAGGTCGTGCCTGCGGAACCCGCCGCCCCCGCCGACCTCACCGGCAAGACCGTGCTGATCGTCGACGACAACGGGATCGGGCTCGAACTGGCCGACCTGCTCGAACGCCACACCGCCCGGCCGCGCATCGAGCCGTCCTTCCCGGCCGACCTGACCGGCGTCGACGTCGTGATCCGGCTCCAGGCACGGCTGCCGGAGGCGTTCAGCGAGGTCAAGGCGTGCGTGACGAACGGGGTCGCGCTCGTCGTGGTGACCACGGGCGGCGGCACGTTCGGATTCGACCACCAGCCCGACGAGCTGCCGTCGGACATCGGGCTGCACGGCCTGATCCGCACGGCCGCGCTCGAGTACCCGGACCTCGTGGTCCGCTCGGTCGACGTCAACCCCAAGGAAAGCCACCGCGACATCGCCACCGCGCTGCTGGCCGAGATCGGGCCCGGCCCGGCCGTCGTCGGCTACCAGGCGGGCAGGCGCCAGGTCATCGAGGTGGCCGAGGCAGAACTCGACCCCGCGCCCCTCACCCTCGACGCCGACAGCGTCGTGCTGCTGACCGGTGGCGCCCGCGGCATCACCGCGCTCGCCGCCACCGGACTGGCCGAGCGCACCGGTTGCCACGTCGAGCTGATCGGCCGCACGCCGATCGCGTCCGAGGACCACCGGCTCAGCCACGCCACCACCGAGCCCGAACTCGTGAAGGCGTTGTTCGAACTCGGCGAGAAGGACGACGTGCAGGCCTTGGCGCGCAAGGTCCTCGCCGAACGCGAAGTCCGTCAGACCATGGAACGGTTGCGTGCCACGGCATCGAGCGTGCGCTACCACGAGTGCGACGTCACCGACGCCGAAGCCGTGGGCAGGGTGGTCGACGACATCTTGGCCAGGTTCGGCCGGCTCGACGGTGTCGTCCACGGCGCGGGTGTGCTCGACGACAAGCTGATCGAGGCCAAGACCCAGAAGTCGTTCGACCGGGTCTGGGCGACGAAGGTGAACGGCGCCAAGGCGTTCGGCGACGGGTTCCTCGTGCTGTTCGGCAGCGTCAGCGGCGTGTTCGGCAACCGCGGTCAGGCCGACTACTCGGCGGCCAACGACGCGCTCGACCGGATGGCCAGGTTCTGGGGCGCGCACCGCCGTGTCGTCGCCGTCGACTGGGGTCCTTGGGCCGGTGCAGGCATGGCGTCCGGCCTCGCCGGCGAGTACGCGCGCCGCGGCATCCCGATGATCGAGCCGGCGCAGGGCGTGGACGCGCTGCTCAACGAGATCGCGAACGGTCAGGACGTGCAGGTGGTCTACCGATGGGAGGCGTAGCGATCGTCGGGATCGGCGCCGTCTTCCCCGGTGCCCCGGACGCGGCGACGTTCTGGCGCAACATCGTCAGCGGCGTCGACGCGATCGGCCAGATCCCGCCGGGCCGCTGGGACCCGGCCACCTACTACGACCAGGACAGCAGGACCGGCGACAGGTTCTACTGCCGCAGGGGCGGGTTCGTCGACGACCTCGCGGAGTTCGACCCGACCAGGTTCGGCATCATGCCGTCCACCGTGGACGGCGCGGAGCCCGACCAGCTGCTCGCCCTCGCCACGGCCGCCGAGGCCATCGCCGACGCGGGCGGTGAGTCCGTGCTGCCGTCGAGAGACCGCGTCGGCGTGGTCGTGGGACGCGGCGGTTACCTCACGCCCGGCTGCGCGCGGCTGGACCAGCGGGTCAGGCTCGCCGACGAGGTCGTGTCGGTCGTCGGGGACCTCTTCCCGAACCTCGCCGGCACCGAGCTGGACACCGTCCGGCAGGCCATTCGCGACCGGCTCGGCCCGGAGCAGCCGGAGTCGTCGATCGGCCTCGTGCCGAACCTGGCGGCGTCGCGCATCGCCAACCGGTTCGACCTCAAGGGCACCGCGTACACCGTGGACGCGGCCTGCGCGTCCGGGCTGGTCGCCGTCGAGCACGCCGTCCGCGAACTCCAGGAGGGTCGCGCGGACGCCATGCTCGCGGGCGCCGTGCACGTCTGCCACCACCCGACGCTGTGGAGCGTGTTCACGCAGCTCAGGGCGCTGAGCCTGACGGAGCGGATCCGGCCGTTCGACGCGAACGCGGACGGCACGCTGCTGTCCGAGGGCGTCGGCATGGTCGTGCTGAAGCGGCTGGAGGACGTCGGCGACGAACGCGTCTACGCGGTGATCCGCGGCATCGGCACCGCGAGCGACGGCCGCGCGACCAGCATGATGACGCCCAACCCGGACGGCCAGCTCCTCGCCGTGCAACGAGCCTGGGCCAATGCCGGTCTCGATCCCCGCGAGAAGTCGCCGGGTCTGATCGAGGCGCACGGCACGGCCACGCCCGCCGGTGACGCCGCCGAGCTGCAGACGATGATCAGCGCGTTCGGCGGGCAGGGCGACGAGATCGGCATCGGCACGGTCAAGTCGATGATCGGCCACGCGATGCCCGCGGCCGGCATGGCCGGGCTGATCAAGGCGGCACTCGCCCTGCACCACAACACGCTTCCGCCGACCCTGCACGTCGACACCCCGCACAGCAGCCTGGCCGGCACCAGGTTCACACCCGTGACGAGTGCTCGCGAGTGGACCGGACGGCATCGCGCGGTCGTGAACGCGTTCGGGTTCGGCGGGATCAACGCCCACGCCGTCCTCGACGGCCACACGATCGCCAAGCCGCGCAAGCCGGTCATGACGTTCGCCGCCGACACCGCCGACGAACTCGCCACCGCGCTGAAGGAACGCCGCACCTCCACCGCCGACAGGGCGTTCCGGCTCACCATCGGCAACCCGGACGAGCGCAAGCTCAAGCTCGCCGAACGCGTGCTGGCCCAGGGCAAGGCGTGGCCCGGCCGCCACGACATCTGGTTCTCCCCGCACCCGCTGCTGACCGGCACCGACCAGGTCGCGTTCCTGTTCCCCGGCTTCGAACGCGAGTTCAGCGGCGAGGTCGTCGACCACGCCGTCGGGCTGCTGCAGGACGGCCGCCGTGAGGCCCGCGAGCTGATGGCGCTCGGCATCACCCCGGGAGCGCTCGCCGGGCACAGCATGGGCGAGTGGACCGCGATGGTCGTCGGCGGCATCTACCCGACGATCGACGAGTTCGTCTCGGCGCTCGGTCCGGGCGCGGTCGCGGTCGTCGACATCGCTTACGCCGCACTGGGTTGCTCCGCCGACGCCGCCGAGCAGCACCTGATCGACGGCGTGACGATCAGCCACGACAACTGCCCGCACCAGTCGGTGATCTGCGGCCCGATCGACCGCCTCGAACAGGTCCTCGGCACGCTGAAGGCGAACGGCGTGATGGCGCAGCTGATGCCGTTCCGCACCGGCTTCCACACCCCGGCGCTCGCCCCGTACCTGGGGCGGGCCAAGGAAATGCTCGACCAGCTCCCGGTGCGCGCGTCGGACGTCCCGGTGTGGTCGGCGAACTCCCTCGAACCGATGAGTGCGGACGACGTCCGCGAACTGGTGCTGCGGCACCTGGTCGAGCCCGTCCGGTTCCGGCCACTGCTGGAACGCCTGCACGGCGCGGGTTTCCGCGCGTTCGTCCAGATCGGGCAGGGCAGCCTGACCGGCTTCGTCGGGGACACGCTGAACGACAGGCCGCACATCGCCGTGAACGCCGACATCGCGCCGGAGGCGTTGTGGGCGTTCGGCCTCAAGCGCGGCACCGCCCACAAGGTCAAGCTCCGGCTCGGCACACCGAAGATCACGCTCGACGCACTCGGCACCCAGCCCGTGCTGGTGGCCGGCGACAGCCCGATGTCCGCCGCCGTCAACAGACTCCTCGCCCACACCAACGCGGTCGCGCGTGAGGTCGTCGGCGCGCTCAGGCCGAACGAGGCGGGGTTCACCCGCGAGTTCTCGCTGCGGACCATGCCGGAACTGGCCGACCACTCGGTGTTCCCGCAGGCACCGGGCTGGCCGGACCTCGCGGACGGGTTCCCGATCGTCCCCGCGACCGGTCTGCTGGAGGTGTTCGCGGACGCCGCGCGCCGGCTCACCGGTGGCACGGTCCACGGGTTCGCCCAGGTCAGGGCCAAGCGCTGGCTCACCGCGCTGCCCGCGACGACCGTCAAGATCTCCGCCCGCGCGGAAGGTCAGGACCGGGTCCTGGTGAAGGTCGGCGACTACGCCGAGGGCGTCGTGCTGATGTCCCCGCAGACCCCGGAGCCGGTCGGCAGGGAACTCGAAGGCGTCCGTGAGGCGCCGGTCACGGCCGTCGAGCTGTACGCGGACAACTGGATGTTCCACGGACCGGCGTTCGCGGGCGTCACGAAGATCGACTGCTTGGCGGACAACGGGATCGCGGGCGTGCTGACGCCGTTGCCCGCGCCGGGAGCGTTGCTGGACAGCGCCGGGCAGCTGATCGGCCACTGGATGCAGGTGTGCCGCACCGAGGACCAGACCGTGCTGCCGACCGGCATCGAGCGGGTGACGTTCCACGGACCGGCGCCCTCCGGTGACGTCCGCTGCACCGCGTGGATTCGTGAGGTCACCCCGCAGGTGATGATCGCGGACGCCGAGCTGACCGTGAACGGCGTGCTGTGGTGCCGGATCACCGGCTGGACCACCCGCCGGTTCACCACGGACGACCGGATCTGGCAGGTCAAGCTCAAGCCGGGCACCGAGATGCTGTCCACTCAGGACGGTGACCGGGTGTGCGTGGTGGAGAACTGGGCCGACAGCGCGACCCGTGACCTGATCATGCGCCGCTACCTGAACTCCGCCGAGCGGCACCACTACGGCGACCTGGACGTGCCCGCCCAGCGGGACTGGCTGCTGCGCGTGATCGCGGTGAAGGACGCCGTGCGCTCGTGGCTGTGGGATCGCGGAGCAGGGCCGATCTACCCGGCCGAACTGAGTGTGACCGCCGACGGCCGTGTGCGCGGGGCCTTCGCCGTGCCGCGAGTCGAAGTGACATCCGAACCGGGGCGAGCCGCGGCCCGCGTGCGAACGGAGATCTGATGGACGAGGTGCTGCAGCAGGTCGCGAAGCTGATCACCGAGGTGGTCGGGCCCGACTTCCTGCTGGGCGTGGAGATCACCCGCGACACCACGTTCAGCGACGACCTGGGCCTGGAGTCGATCGAGTTCGTCGCCCTGGCGGACAAGCTCAACGCCCACTACGGCGTCGACCTCGTGGCCTTCCTGGCGGACATGGACATCGACGAGATCATGGCGATGTCCGTCGGCCGGCTCGTCGACCACATCACGGCCCGTGTCTGAGGTTCACACCCGAGGGTTGCGCTTCCACGTGCAGCGGCTCGGGCCTCCAGAAGGCACACAGGCCGGACCGACCGTGGTGTTCGTGCACGGCCTGGTGATGGACAACCTGTCCAGCTTCTACTACACGCTCGCCGCGCCGCTGGCCCAGGCCGGCTACGGCACCGTGCTGTTCGACCTGCGCGGGCACGGCCTGTCCGAACGGCCTCCGTCCGGTTACACGCCGGAGGAGAGCGCGCTCGACCTGGTCGCCGTGCTCGACGAGATCGGCGTGCCCGAGCCGGTCTTCCTGCTGGGCAACAGCTACGGCGGTGTCGTCGCGATGCACGCGGCCGTGCAGGCTCCCGAACGCGTCGGTGGCGTCGTGCTGGTCGAGTCGGCCGTCGGGGGAGTGGTCGGCGACGCGTGGTTCGAGGACATCACGAACACGCTGACCGTCGCCGCGCTGGGTCTCGAGTTCGACCGGACGCAGGACCAGCTGATGGCCCTGGGACAGCGCAAGATCGCGAAGCTCGCCGTGAACGCCAACGCGTTGCTCAACGGCACCACGCTGATCGACGACCTCGGCTGCGGCGCCAAACTCGACCTCACGCAGGTCCGGTGCCCGGTGCTCGGCGTCTACGGCGCCGAGTCCGAACTCATCGGGGCCGCCGCCGAACTGCGCGAGCGCATCCCGTCGTGCCGGCTGCACGTGGTGCCCGGGCTGGGGCACACGGTTCTCCGCGAGGCCACGGCCGAGCTGCTGGACGTGCTGTTCGACTGGCTGCCGTCATGAGCCGGTTCCTGTTCGTCGTGCCGCCGTTGACCGGCCACATCAACCCGACCGCCTCCGTCGGGGCCGAGTTGCTGGCGCGCGGGCACGAGGTCGCGTGGGTCGGGCATCCCAGCACGCTGGAACCACTCCTGCCGGACAACGCGCTCGTGTTCGGCGCGATCGACGACCACCTGGAAGCCGTCATCCGCGCTCAGCGGGAGCGCTGGCTCGCGTTGCGCGGGATGGCCGTGCTCAAGTTCTTCTGGGAGGAGTTCCTGATCCCGCTGGGGCACGCGATGGTGCCGGGAGTCTCGGACGCCGTCACGGTGTTCGCCCCGGACGTGGTCGTGGCCGACCAGCAGGCGCTGGCGGGACCGCTGGTGGCGCGCGGCGCCGGACTGCCGTGGGTGACGTCGGCCAGCACGTCCGCCGAGCTGGTCAATCCGCTGAGGACGATGCCGAAGGTCGACGCCTGGGTGCGCGACCTGCTGCACGACTTCGCCGGTGGCGACATCAGGTTCTCCGACCGGCTGGTGCTGGTCTACAGCTCGAAGGCGCTGGTGGCAGGTGAGTTCGGCGAGGAAGTGGCGTTCGTGGGCCCCGCGCTGACCCACCGCGTGGAACGGGTGGACTTCCCCTGGGAGAGGCTGGCCGGCGGGCGGCGGGTGCTGATCTCCCTGGGCACCCTGAACGGTCCCGCGGGCGAGCGTTTCCTCGGCCAGGCCCTGGAGGCGGTCGCGGAACTCGACGTCCAGGCCGTGATGGTCGCTCCGCCGAGGCCCGCCCCGGCGAACGTCCTGGTGCTGCCCTCGGTGCCGCAACTCGCGCTGATGCCGCACCTGGACGCCGTCGTCACGCACGGCGGCCACAACACGGTCTGCGAAGCGCTCGCGCACGGGCTGCCACTGGTCGTGGCACCGATCCGCGACGACCAGCCGACCGTCGCCGCCCAGGTCGTGGAGGCAGGCGCCGGGGTGCGGCTGACCTACTCACGGGCGCGAGCAGCAGACATTCGCAGCGCACTGGCATCCGTGCTGGACGAGCCGGAGTACGCGGCCGCCGCCGAGCTGGTGCGCGAATCGTTCTCGGCGGCAGGCGGCGCAGCGGCCGCAGCCGACCTACTGGAGAAGGTGGTGGCCGGGTGATCCTCAGCGTGCTGGTCGTGGTGGTCGTCCTGCTGGACGTGCTGCGCCTGCGTTCCCGCGCGTCCAAGCTGCGAGTGCTCGCCCAGGGCGCGAGCGGGCACTCGATCGTCACCGCCACCGGAGTCCATCCGGAGGGCTCCTGGGAGTCCGACGCCGATCTCGTCGACCTCGTCCCGCGCGACCTGCCCACGGTCGCGGCGCTGGACCTGCTCGGCGCGGTCGACCCCGGCAAGTACCGCGACGACCAGTGGGCGCGCGGGATCAGCGCGTCGCAGGCCGTCCTGGTGCGGGAGCCGTACGTCGAGGAGGTCGATCCCGACGACCCCACCGAGTTCGTGGCGTACGTGCGGCGGGTCAAGGACCACGTGCACGCGCGGGTCGACATCGCGGTCGCGCCGGGACTGAAGGCCGGGCCGTACGACCTCGGGTACCGCGCGGCGACGTTGCGGCGGCTCGGGAAGCGGCCGTCGCTGTGGATCGCGGGCTCGGTCATCGGGTACGCGACCGTGGTCGCCGCCCTGGTCACGAACTGGCAGTGGGGTCTCGCCGCGCTGGCCGCCTACTCGGTGCACCCGGTCCTGGTGTTCGCAGGCACGCCGCTGAAGCCGCGGGACCTGTGGGTGCCGCGCGTCCTGCGCACGCCCTACCTGTGGTTCAAGACCTCCGGCGGCAAGAAGTCGACGGCCGAGAAGCGTCAGGCCCAGCACCTCGAACAGGCCACGCCCTGGTACGAGCAGAACCGCGACCGGAACTTCCACGAGGCGCCGCGCACCAACTGCCCGTCGTGCGGGAGCACGGACCTGCGCCGCTGGGTCACCGCGACGGACCTGGTGCAGCGCAAGCCAGGCACGTTCACGATGGACCGGTGTGTCCGATGTGGACACGTCTGGCAGAACCCGCGCCTGACCGAGGAGGGCCTGGGCTTCTACTACCGCGACTTCTACGACGGCCTCGGCGAGACGTCGGCGGAAGCGGTGTTCTCCGGCAAGACCGAGCCCTACTACGGCCGGGCGCGCATGGTCGAACCGTTCACCAAACCCGAACGCTGGCTGGACGTCGGGTCCGGGCACGCGCACTTCTGCCTGGGAGCCAAGGAGGTCCTGCCGCAGACGAGGTTCGACGGGCTCGACCAGGGCGCGGCCATCGAGGACGCGGCGCGGCTCGGCCGGATCGAGAACTCCTACCGCGGCAGCTTCAAGGACTTCGCGGGCGAGCTCAAGGGCCGCTACGACGTGATCAGCATGCACCACTACCTGGAACACGTGCGCGATCCGTGGGAGGAGCTCGACATCGCCGCGGACGTGCTGCCGGACGGAGGCTACCTGTTGATCGAGCTGCCGGACCCGGAGTGGCGGCTGGGCAGGCTGTTCGGGCAGTACTGGATGCCGTGGTTCCAGCCGCAGCACCAGCACATGATGCCGATCGGCAACCTCCAGGACGCCCTCGCCGAGCGCGGACTGACCACAGTGGCCACCGAACGCGCGAAAGCCCACCTGTGCAACGACTTCACGCTCGCGCTGCTGTTGTGGCTGGGGGACAAGGCACCGCGCACGCCCGCGCCGTGGCGGCCGGGCAAGGTGCGGCTGAGGAGGACCCGCAGCTTCCTGCTGTGGTCGCTCGGCATCCCGGCGTTCTTCGTCGCGCTGGCGCTGGACCAGACGGTCAACCGCTTCCTCGCCGCGCGCACCGGCAACGGCAACGCCTACCGGTTGCTGGCCCAGAAGGCGTTGGTGCAGCAGGCATGACGGTGGACATCGCGGATCGGCCTGAGCTCGCGCCGGAGCTCAGGCTGGTGCCGCACGCGTTCCGGCGCACGTTCGGACGGCCCGCGGAAGGCGTCTGGTACGCCCCCGGAGTCCTGAACCTGCTCGGTGGTGCGATCAAGGTGCCCGCCAAGTGGGGTGCCATCGTGGCGGGGGACCGGCGCGACGACGGCCTGCTCGAACTCGTGTCGGTGAACCGGCCGACCGAGCGCGCCCTGTTGCCGTCCGGCGACGTCCCGGCCTGGGCGGCGGGCGTGCGTGCGAGGGGCGGGGCCGCGTTGATGTGCAGCGTCGACCTGCCGCGGGGCAGTGGACTGTCCGCGAGCGAGGCGCTGAACGCGGCCGTGGAGCTGGCGCTCAGGGACCTCTCGGGCGAGCGGTTCGAACAGGCGCGCGCCGAGGCGCTCGATCTGCCGGGCCAACGGCTGCTCGTCGTCGACACCCGGATCCGGCGCCCGGAACCGCAGGTGGAACGGCCCTACGTGCGCGAAGCAGACGATCTCGGCGTGGCGTTGACGGCGTACCACCGCGCTCAGGACCCGGATCCGGAGCAGGACGCGGTGGTCGAGGCCGCACTCGCGGCGGGCGCGCGCGGCGCCGGCATGCTCATCGACCCGCCGGGCAGGCCCGCTGTCGCACTCGTCGACGCGGACCTGGTCCCGGCGGTCAAGAAGGCGATCACGAAGGCGGTGGAGATCCCTCCCCGCTACCTCACGATCGTCCCCGGCCCCTTCAAGGCAGCGGCTTCACGGTGAACTCCGCCCGGCGGAGGTCCCTCGAGTTCGGGCCCACCAGCAGGACGAACTCGCCCGGCTCGACCACCCGGTGGCCGTCCGCGTCGACGATCGTGCAGGCGGAGACGGGCAGTTCGAGGTCGACCTTCACGGTCTCGCCCGGCGCCACGTCGACCTGCCTGAAGGTCTTGAGCTCCTTGTCGGCCCAGCTCACTGACGTGACGGCGTCGCTGACGTAGACCTGCACGGTCTCGCGGGAAGGCCGTGACCCGGTGTTCGTGAGCGAGATGCACGCCTTGACGGTCTCGTCCGGACGCAGCACCGCCGTCTCCACGTGCAGGTCGCCGTACTCGACCGTCGTGTACGACAGGCCTTCGCCGAACACGAACGCCGGCTCCTGCGTCAGGTCGGCGTAGCGCGTGCCGTGCTGGCCGCGGATCTGGTTGTAGTACGTCGGCTGCTGCCCGGCGTGCGCCGCGAACGAGATCGGCAGCCGGCCGCTGGGCTCGACCAGCCCGTGCAGCACCTCGGCGATCGCGCGGCCACCCTGCATGCCGGGGTTCGCCACCCACAGCAGCGCGGCGGCGTTGCGCGCGGACGCGGGCAGGACCAGCGGCTTCGACGCGAGCAGCACCACGACCAGCGGCGTGCCGGTCTCGGCCAGCGCGTCGAGCAGGGCGATCTGGCCGCCGATCAGGTCGAGCGTGGCGGTGGACCGGCCCTCGCCGACCAGTTCGATCACGTCACCGACGACGGCGACCACGTAGTCGGCGCCCTCGGCCGCGGCCACGGCCTCGGCGATCAGGTTCGCGTCCGGCGCGCAGGCCTTCACGACAGGCGGGCGCGGCTGGCCGTCGGGGAACGTGTCGCCCTCGGGGTCCGGCTCCAGGGTGAGGATGTCGGCGCCGCGGGCGTAGGTGACCTCCTGCGACGAGAGCTCGCGCAGGCCGTCGAGGACCGTCGTGATCATCTCGCGCGGGTGGCCGTTGGGCAGCCAGTCGGCCTGACCGGACGAGCCGGCCCAGTCGCCGAGCTGGGTCTGCGCGTCGTCGGCGAGCGGGCCGACCACCGCGATCTTGCCCTTCGGCTTGCCGAACGGCAGCACGCCGTCGTTGCGCAGCAGCACCAGCGACCGGCGCGCGACCTGGAGGTTCAGCGCCACGTGGTCGTCGTGGTTGATCATCACGCGCTGGCGTTCGGCGTCCGGCCTGCGCGGGTTCTCGAACAGCCCCAGGTCGAACTTGAGCGTCAGGATGCGGGTGACCGCGCGGTCGAGGTCGGACTCCGCCAGCAGACCGTCCTCGACGGCCTGCAACGCGCCGTCGAAGAACTGCGGGGTCGTCATGATCATGTCGTTGCCGGCCTTCACGGCGGCCGCGGCGGCGTGCGCGTAGTCGGGCTGCAGCTTCTGCTCCCAGACCATGCGGCCGACGTTGTCCCAGTCCGTGATCAGCGTGCCCTTGTAGCCCCACTCGCCGCGCAGGACCTCGTCGAGCAGCCACGAGTTGACCGTGATCGGCACGCCGTCGGTGGACTGGTAGCCGAGCATGAACGTCGCGCAGCCCTCACGCGCGACCCGCTCGAACGGCGGCAGGAACCACGAGCGCAGCTTGCGGCGCGACAGGTCCGCCTCGCTCGCGTCCCGGCCGCCCTGGGTCTCGGAGTACCCGGCGAAGTGCTTCGCGGTCGCGAGGATCGCCGTCTCGTCGGCCAGGCCGTCGCCCTGGTAGCCGCGGACCATCGCCGCCGCGAGCTCGCCGATCAGCACCGGGTCCTCGCCGAACGTCTCGTCGACACGGCCCCAGCGCAGGTCCCGCGAGATGCACAGGACCGGCGAGAACGTCCAGTGCACGCCGGTCGCGGCGGCCTCGACGGCGGTGACGCGGGCGACCTGCTCGACCAGCTGGGGGTCCCAGCTCGCCGCCATGCCCAGCTGCGTGGGGAAGATCGTGGCGCCCTCGTAGAACGAGTGGCCGTGAATGCAGTCCTCGGCGATCAGCAACGGGACGCGCAGCCGCGTCCGCGTGGTGAGGTCATGCGCGCGCAGCACTCGCTCCGGCGAGGTGTGCAGGATCGACCCGACATGCTTGCGCAGCACGTGGTCGTCCAGGTCCTCCCTCGAGTCCAGCTGCATCATCTGGCCGACCTTCTCGGCCAGCGTCATGCGGCCCAGCAGGTCGGCTACCCGCTCTGCGGTGGGCAGCGTGGCGTCGAGGTAGGGCACGTCGTCGCGATCCATGTGGTCTCCGAGAGGGCTCGTGCGGCGGCAGCGTCTATGGGAGCGCTCTCACAGTTGATACCTGAAACCGGTTCCGGGCGAAACCGGTTTCTTGATTTCCGGTACAAACGAATCGTTCGAGTAACCCGAACGCGACAGACCGGCAACCCTGCGGGGTCACCGGTTCCAGTGTGTCGTGCGGGCGTCACGCGGCGCGGTTGCGCGGGCGCCGGAAATTCGGGTTAGCGGGTGGCCTTCGAGCCGGTCGGTGAGATGGCGAACCACTTGTCGTCCACGCCGTGCCCGGTCGCGTCGCCGGCCACTTCGTCGTCGACGTACCGGTACACCGGCTTGCCGGCGATGGTGACCTGCTCCAGCCCGTCCGGGCGCTTGGTCGTGCCGAGCAACGCCTGGTCGAAGCCCGGTGCCTCGATCTTGCCGCCCGCGGCCAGCAACGGCGGCCACACGAGCGTGCACTCCGGTTCCAGGCAGGTCGACTTCGACGGGCCGTCCTGGGTGTTGAAGTAGAGGGTGTTGCGCTCGCGGTCGGCGATGACGGCACCGACCGCGGGCGACTCCACGACCTGCAGTTTCGCGATGTCTCCCGGCAGGATCTGGGTGGGCCCCGCGACCGGACCGGCAGCGGCCTCCAGTTCGGCCAGCGAGGCTGTCTCCTGCTCTGGCGGAGCAGCACAGGCACCCAGGCACACGAGCAGCGCGAGAACGGCGAATCGGCTCACATCGGGGATTACGGACGGCAGTGGCCCAACGGTTCAGCGCTTGTGCGGGACGTCTGCCCGCAGGATGGCCGCCAGCATGAGCTCGCGGATCTCCTCGGCGATCTCGTCGACCGCGAGCGGGGGCCGGTGTGCCTGCCACTCGCGCAGCAGGCCGGTGATCGCGCCCACGAGCGCTATCGCGGTGAGCCGGTACGACCGCTGCGGCGCCACGCCCGCGGCCGCCGCCGCCAGGGCCTCCGACTCGATGAACTCAGCCCATGTGTTCACCCAGCGCACGTGCTGCTGCTCGATCTCCGCGTTCACGCCTACGGCCTCGACGTAGTTGAGGCGCGGCGCGCGGGGGTCGGCCGTCACGCTGCGCACGAACACGTCCAGCAGCGTCGTGATCCGGCTCCGCAGGTCGGCGGTCTCCAGCTCGGACAGGGCCGTGCGGACCCGCGTGAACGCCGCGGCGTTGATCAGCTCGTGCAGGTCGCGCAGCAGGGCCTCCTTCGAGGCGAACTCCTCGTAGAAGTTGCGCGTGGAGACACCGGCCTCGGTGCACAGCTCGGAGATCTTGGTGGCCGCGAAGCCGGTGCTCGTGAACAGCGCCAGACCGGCCTGCAGCAGCTTCGCCCGGCGCTCGGCCTTGCGCTGCTCGGGTGAGATGCCGCCGTAGGCACGGGCCACCGGACGTGCTCCAATCTGGTAACTGGGCTTGTCAGATTACGTCGGCGCAACCTCTCGCGCACCCCAGGCGTCTAGACCTTTGCGCGGGGGTTAGCTGCCCGTCGCGCTGGGGATCAGGGCGGGGCAGCCTCCGGTGAGATAGCCGGAGTTGTACTCGAAATGCCACTGCTCGTTTTCGTAACGGCGGCACCAGCCGAGGGTGCTGCCGTTTTTCTCGACCCATTTCGCTGATTCGATCGGCTGCACGTCGACCGCGAATCCGATCACGTGCATCGAGCGGTCCGGCGGATTCAACACGTACTTCGCCGCGAGTTCTTCGGTCCCGAACTTCTTGACCGCGTCGTCGAACTCCGCCTGCTGTTGCTGACGGCTGCGCTTGCCGTCGTTCAGGCAGAGCTTGATTCCCTGGTCAGAGGCCTTCTGGCGCAGCTTGAGCCATGCCTGCAGCACCTCGGGGCGCAGGCCCTCCGGCTCCTCGTCGAAGTAGCGCGCGTCGATCGGGCAGTTCGGCCCGTCGGGTGGTCCGGGCACCTCCTCGATTATCGCGAGCGGTTTTCCCGGCTGGCGGTCGAACACGAGCGTCAATCTGCCCAGGTAACCCAGCGCGCCGCCGGTGGAAACCACGAGTGTGACGATCAGGAGCACGCCGGACACGACGCGTCTGGAGGTCTTGGACATGATTCGAATAATACGTCGGCACGCGGCCACGTCTGTCAGCAACCCGTAACAGTCCTTCGGCAGCTGTGTCCCCGCGAACGTGGCGATCGACACATCCGTTCGGCCCAATCACGCTTTCGGTGGAGCGGACGAATGTGATCGGTGAACGAATCCTGGCCCCTTTCGCCACAGCGATTCGGGGTGGCAACATCTGCATCGGCCGAGAACCGGCCCGTATTCGTGAGGTCTCAGGAGGACCGTTTTTCATGTCCGGCCGCATCTTTGGTCTCGTCGCTCTGTTCGTGTCGCTTTTCGCCTTCGCCGGCATCGCCCAGGCCGCTCCCGCGGCACAGTCCCCGTCTTCTTCCCGCGGCGGCACCGCGCTCGTGCTCTCCGTCCAGTACTCGGAGTTCGACGGCAACGCCTTCAAGGCAACGGTGCTGACCTGCGAACGAGGTGACCAGCACCCGCGCAGGGCCCTCGCCTGCGCGACGCTCGCCTCCGCCGGGACCGACCTGCAGACCATGCAGGCGGACGACCGGGCGTGCACGTTCCACTACGCGCCCGTCAAGGTCGCCATGTTCGGTTTCTGGCGCGGTGAGCCCGTGAGCGAGGTGCACACCTACCCGAACTCGTGCGTCATGCTGGCGCACACCGGTGCCCTCTTCGATTTCTAGGAATCGAACACGGCACCTCAAATAAATGTGGAGCGGGGCGCGGCAGGGGCGCTCCGCTCCACATTTCGTGGCATCCGAAACGGGTGTTGCGCCGAATGGCGGACGGGCTGCCGGGCATGCGAGGGTTGGATCATGGCCGCCGCTCCCCGCTTCCCGCTGCTCCACTGGACGACCATCACCCCCGTGCTCGGCATGGTCCTGCTCGCCCTGACCTGGGGGCGTGACCTCGGGGGCCTGCTCGTCGCGCTCGTCGCCCTGGTCCTCGCCGCGACCGTCCTCGCCGCCGTGCACCACGCCGAGGTCGTCGCCTTGCGGGTGGGGGAGCCGTACGGATCCCTCGTCCTCGCGGTCGCGGTGACGGTCATCGAGGTGGCGCTGATCGTCACGCTCATGGTGTCCGGCGGACCCGAGGCCTCGTCCTTGGCGCGCGACACGGTGTTCGCGGCGGTCATGATCACCACGAACGGCATCGTCGGCATCGCGTTGCTGCTCGGCGCGCTGAAGCACCACACGATCCTGTTCAACGCGGAGGGCAGCGGCGGCGCGCTCGCCACCGTGATGACGCTCGCCACCCTCACCCTGGTGCTGCCGACCTTCACCACGACCACGCCCGGCCCCGAGTTCTCCGGCCCGCAGCTCGCGTTCGCCGCGATCGCCTCCCTCGGCCTGTACGCGCTGTTCGTCTTCACCCAGACCGTCCGGCACCGCGACTTCTTCCTCCCCGTCGACGAGGACGGCGTGATCGAGGCCGACGAGCACGCCGAGGCGCCGTCCAGCCGGGCCGCGCTGACCTCGCTCGGCTTCCTGCTCCTCGCCCTGGTCGCGGTGGTCGGCCTCGCGAAGATCGAGTCGCCCGCGATCGAGGCGGGCGTGCGCGCGGCCGGGTTCCCCCAGTCGTTCGTCGGTGTCGTCATCGCCCTGCTGGTGCTGCTGCCCGAGACGATCGCCGCCTCTCGCGCCGCGTTGCGCGACAGGATCCAGACCAGCCTCAACCTCGGCTACGGCTCGGCGATCGCGAGCATCGGCCTCACGATCCCGACCATCGCGCTGGCGACGATCTGGCTGGACGGGCCGCTGATGCTCGGCCTCGGGCCGACGCAGATGATCCTGCTGCTGCTGACGGTGCTCGTCAGCGTCCTGACCGTGGTGCCGGGCCGGGCGACGCGTCTGCAGGGTGGCGTTCACCTGGTGCTTCTGGCCGCATTCCTGTTCCTGGCTGTGAACCCGTAGCCGGGATCGTTCCCGGTCTCCGAATCCGTTGTGCCCCAGTTCATCCGGCTCCTACGTTCGTGCCATGTTGCGTCGCAGGGCACTTCTGCACACAGCCGCTTGGGGAGCTGTGTCGGCACTCATCGGCAAGTCCACGATGGACGCCCAGCTGATCAGGCCGGGCGACGCCGCCTACAGAGACGCCAAACTCGGCTACTTCACGCAGTACGACGCCCAGCGTCCCAGCGCGATCGCGCGAGTCGCGTCCCCCGCGGACGTCCAGCGCTGCGTCGAGATCGCGCGCCAGGAACGGACGAAGATCACCGCACGCTGCGGCGGCCACAGCTATCCGGGTTACTCCACCGCGGACGGTGCCCTGGTCGTCGACGTGCGCGGCCTCGACCGGATCGACGTCCGGCCGGACGGCACGTGGCAACTTCGGAATCGTCACGTCGTTCGTGTTCCGCACCGAACCCGCTCGCAACCTCACGACGTTCACGCTCCAGTTCCCGTCGGCCGCGCTGGCCTCGTTGCTCAGCGCGTGGCCGGACTGGCAGGGCAAGGCGCCGGACGCCCTCACCTCGACCGTCGGCGTCGGCAGCGGCTCAAATCCGTACGTCGAGGTCGGCGGCTGTTTCGTCGGCACGCCGGCGAACCTCCGTCTGCTGCTCGACGACCTCGTCCGCCGCGTCGGTTCGCAACCCACCTCGCGCCGCGAGACGGAGCAGAGCTTCCTCGCCGCGATGGAGCGGTTCGCGTGGTGCCGGGTCAGCGACGGCTCGTGCCGGCCGAGCTGGAACGGGGGCGGCGGCAGCCAGTCGCGCGGCAGCTACGTCGCGACGTCGCGGATGCTGACCGGGCCGATCACCGACCCGCAGAAGCTCGCCGACATCTTCAAGAACACCCCGAACTCCTACAACATGATCGACGCGCTGGGCGGCGCGGTCGGTCGTGGCCCGGCCACGGCGTTCCCGCACCGCGGCGCCCTCGCGAGCATCCAGGTCGAGCTGTCGTTGCAGGCGGGTGAGGCGAACGCGCGGCGCGCGATGGGTGTCGCCCGGGACGAGCTCGGCAAGATGTTCGGCGCCACCGGCTACGTCAACTACCTCGACCCGCAGATGCCGGACTGGGCGAACGCCTACTGCGGCTCGTCGCTCACGAGGCTTCGTGAGGTGGCACGCAAGTACGACCCGGATCGCGTCTTCGCGTTCCCTCAGAGCTTGGCGTCGTGAGCGGAAATCGGCCGGTCAGTTCACGCTCAGCAGGACGGCTCGCGGCCCCGCCCCCGCGCCCCCATACGGTCCAGTATGAGGACACGGGGGCGGAACCACGATCCGCCCGTCTGACCGCGAACTGGCTCGGTCGATTTCCGCTCACGACACCGACATGAATCCATAAAGCCGAACGGACTATTGTCCTGTTGCGGCGTTCGGCCCTACATTGCGGTAACGCCGGTTACCACAAAGGGGTCCAACGATGCAGCTCCGTGCCGTGCTCGCCGCCGTCTTCCTGATGTTCAGCCTGGTCACGCCCGCCACCGCCGCGGCGCCGGGGGAGCTGGTCAGCAGCCGGGAGGTGGCGTGGCACCCGGAGCCGCTCAGACTGCTACCGGCTCCGGTGAAGGCCTACGACATCCGCTACAACTCGACGTCCGCGACGGGCACCGCCACCGTCGTGTCCGGCATGGTGCTCGTGTCACCGCTGCCGTGGAACAACGGCCCGCGCCCGATCGTCGCGTACGCGATGGGCACGCAGGGCATGGCCGACCGGTGCGCGCCGTCGCAGCAGCTGCAGAACGGCACCGAGGTCGAGATCGCGTTCCTCGCGCAGGCGATGTTCAACGGCTGGGCGGTCGCGGTGACCGACTACGAAGGCCTTGGCACGCCAGGGGATCACACCTACGCGGTGGCGCGTTCTGAGGGCCGTGCCCTGCTGGACGTGGCACGGGCGGCGAGCGGCATCCCCGGGCTGTCCGCGGACGCCCCGGTCGGTGTCTTCGGCTACTCGCAGGGTGGCCAGGCCGCGTCGGCCGCCGCCGAGCAGTGGAAGTCCTACGCGCCCGCGCTGAACGTCGTCGGCGTCGCCGCGGGTGGCGTGCCCGCCGACCTGAACGCGGTCGCGAAGTTCAACGACGGCAACGCGGGTTCCGGACTGGTGTTCGCGGCCGCGGCGGGATACGCCCAGGCCTATCCCGAACTGCCGTTGTCGTCGGTGCTCAACGCCCGCGGCAAGCAGGTCATCGACCAGATCCGCGAGTCCTGCGTGGCCGAGATCGCTTTGGTGGCACCGTTCACGCGGCTCAACGCGCTGACCACGCGGCCGGACGTCATGCTCGACCCGGTGTGGCAGAACAGGTTGAAGGAGAACGCGCTCGGCTCGGTGAAGCCCGCCGCGCCCGTGTACCTCTACCACGGCACGCTCGACGAGCTGATTCCGTTCGCCGTCGGGCAGAAGCTGCGCTCGCAGTGGTGCTCGCTCGGAGCCGACGTGCAGTGGACGCCGCTGCCGTTGCTCGGGCACGTCACCGCGGTCAGCGCGTGGGGCTCGAACGCGATGAACTGGCTCGGCGACCGCTTCGCCGGCCGGAGCACGCACCCTAACTGCTGATCACCGCGGCGGCGAGGGCCGGGAACCAGGCCAGGGGCGAGATGCAGGCGTGTGCCAGCGGAATCGGCCTCTTGAGCAGGGACGTCATCGCCCGGAAGTAGACGATGCCCCGCGCGTCCGGGTTGCTCTTCCGCCAGCCCTTCACCATCAGGGTGTCCCCGAGGGTGAGGTGCAGCGTGAGCACCGCGAATCCGGTCCAGGCCAGAAGTGTCGAACCCGTTGCCACGAAAGCGATCCAGACGCCGAGGCCGACCATCGAGGTGACGAGGTGGTAGTAGGCCAGGGCCGGTACCCGTCTTCGCGCTCTGAGGACGCGGGCCAGCAGCACGAAGCCGATCGCGGTGTTGACGATCCAGGCGATCAGGGCGATTGTCGCGGTCATGGATCGACGGTACTACGTTCGTAGTGTCTCGTCACTACGTTTATAGTAGTGCGGTGATGTCGAACCGGGACCGCGCACTCGCCGCCGCCGTCGAACTCCTGGGCACCGAAGGTCTGCGAGGCCTCACCCACGCGCGCGTGGACGACCGCGCCGACCTGCCGAAGGGCTCCACGTCGAACTACTTCCGCAGCCGGGCCGCGCTGCTCGACGGCGTCGTGGACTGGATGGTGCGCCAGGAGGTCCCGCAGGTCGAGACCACGCTCAGGCCGGCGTCGCCGGAGGATCTGGTCGACGAGCTGTGCCGGCTCTACGAGTTCATGACGGGCCCGAACGCCGTCGCGGTCACCGCTCGCATGGTGCTGTGGGTGGAGGCCGCGACCAATCCTCAGGTGCGGCAGGCGTTGGTGCGCGGCAAGGCCACGATGGCGTCGATGCTGGTCCCGGCCCTCGCCGGTCTCGGCGCGCGCGACCCGCTGGCGGCCTCGGACACGCTCGGGGCCTGTGTGCAGGGCCTGTTCCTGCAGCAGTTCGGGCGGGGCGAGGCGATCGATCCCCGGCCGCTGGTGGAGATCATCGTCCGGGGTGCTCTGGCGTGAACCGCCTGCGGAACGTGAAGCCCTCGGGCGTCGGCCCGTTCCGACTGATCAGGTCGAGCCTCGCGAGGCCCTCGTCCGTCGTGGGCCGATGCCCGGCGGGGACCCACCACATCACGTCCAGCACGCTCTCGGGGTCGAACCACTGCTTGGTGCGCTTGACCGCTTCGAGGTGCACGCCGCTGAAGGTGAACTGCCACAGGGCTTCGATCGACTCCCACACGCTGAGGTTGAACGCCTCGAGCATCGGATCGCGCCCCAGCCGCCGCAGATCGGCCGTCATCTGATCCGAGCCCGGCCGCCAGACGAAGCCGCGGGCCTGCTGCGCCAGGTCGTTGATCGCGTCGATCCGGCTCGTGAACCCGCGCATCCTCCAGTGGTCGAACGCCCACCGCCCGGTCGAGATGTTGGCCTGTGCCAGGTGGAAGGCTCCCATGCCCCCACTCTGACATGATCAGCGCATGAGGTGTGTGGTGCTGGACGACTACCAGGGTGCGGCGCTCGCCCACGCCGACTGGTCGGGCCTCGACGTCACGGTCCTGCGCGAGCACCTCGACGACCCCGCCGACGCCCTGGCCGAGGCCGAGTGCGTCGTCATCATGCGTGAGCGCACCCCGTTCACGGCGGAGTTGTTCGCGCGGCTGCCCAGGCTGCGGCTGCTGGTCACCAGCGGGATGCGCAACGCGTCGATCGACCTGGCGGCGGCGAAGGAGCACGGCGTCACGGTCTGCGGCACCGGCAGCGCGAAGACCCCGCCGGCCGAGCTGACCTGGGCGTTGATCCTGGGACTCGCGCGCCACCTGGCCGTCGAGAACGCCGCCTTCCACTCCGGCGGCCCGTGGCAGAGCACGATCGGCGTCGACCTCGCCGGCGCGACGCTCGGCCTGGTCGGCTTCGGCCACATCGGCCGGGCCGTCGGGCGCGTCGGCAGGGCGTTCGGCATGGACGTCGTCGCGTGGAGCCAGAACCTGACCGAGGACCGCACCGAGGCCGAGGGTGTGCGGCTGGCACCCTCCCTGCACGCGCTGCTCGGACAGTCCGACTTCGCGTCCGTCCACCTCGTCCTGAGCGACCGCACCCGAGGTCTCCTGGACGCCGCGGCGCTGGCCTGCCTCACGCCGTCCGCGTTCCTGGTCAACACCTCGCGCGCGGCCATCGTCGACCAGGCGGCACTGCTGGACGTGTTGCGGCACAACAGGATCGCCGGCGCGGGTCTCGACGTCTTCGAAACCGAGCCGCTGCCGGTGACCGACGAGCTCCGGACGTTGCCGAACGTGCTCGCCACGCCGCACCTCGGGTACGTCACGCGGGCCAACTACCGGACGTACTTCCAGGAGGCCGTGGAGAACGTCCACGCGTTCGTTCAGGGCACGCCGATCCGGGAGCTGGCCCACTCCCAGTAGATGTCTGGTGGGCTGAACGGGTGAATCGCCAGGTCTGCCTGATGCAGGGGTAACGACCCCTTCTGGCGGGACGACTACCCGTTGGCGGCACATGTGTGTGGCCTGCGTCACTCCACTCTGGACATCGGACCTGGCAGCGAGGCATCGGGGGCCACGCCGTCGAAAGGGCGGGCCGGCCATGCGGTACTCACGCGGAAGCAGGCGGGCGGTAGCGGCGTTCACCAGCGGTGCACTGGCATTGTTCGGACTGGTGGCCGTGAGCCCACCGGCGGTGGCCCAGGCACCGGACGTGCAGAAGATCCTGGCGGGGATCAGCGCCTTCGGTGACTTCTCGAAACAGCTCGCGAACGTCGGCAAGCTGGGGGAGGCGCTGCCGCTGCTGGGCGTGAGTCCCGGTGCGGCGCTCGGCTTCGGCGACCTCGTGGCCAAGACGGTGCACGACCCGTTGAAGGACAAGGAGAACTTCCCCGACCTCGCGGGCACCTACCCGCTCGGCGACAGCAGGCCGGGCACGCTCACCGTGCAGACGAGCGACACCAACGGCGTCAAGCGGGTCGACGCCACGCTGCACGTCACGACGGTCGCGGACAAGCAGCCGATCAGCGTCGCCGACCCGGCGGTCAGCTTCACGACGTCCGGGGCCGTGGACGTGACGTTGACGTTCGACGCCAAGTTCCGCTTCGCCTACCAGGAGTCCACCGGCGCGTTCTGGCTCGTCAAGGATGGTGACTCGCCGAAGTTCAGCGTGGGCGCCAAGGGCGCGTTCGACCCGGACGCCGTGCCGTCCGCGGGCTTCGGCATCCTCGGTGTCGATCTCGACAAGGGCGCCAGCCACGTCACGGTCGAAGCGAACATCACCGCGTTCGCCGACGACCCCGACGGCGACGGCAGGCTCACGGAGATCTCCGAGCCCGGCGCCGCGGCGGGCCTGTTCCACATCGGGCTCGGCAACCCCGCGGGCAAGGTCGACGCCAGCCTCAAGTTCACGTCCCAGCAGCTCGCCGGGGCGAACGCCGGCGGCCTCACCGGCACGATCGGCGTGCAGTGGCCGGACATCGCGAGCGGCGCGCCGTCGATCACCGTGACCGGCCCGGACCTGGCCCAGCTCACCCGCTTCACGACGCTCGGCCCGCGCGACCTGCTCGAGGGCCTGAGCCACCTGGTCAGCTCGATCGACGCGGTGCAGCGCGCCCAGTGGGGTTCGACGGCCGACCCGGTCGGCAACGTGAACCTGCCGTTCATGCGCGGCACGCTCGCCGACGCGGTCAAGGCGGGCAGCGCGCTCGCGAAGTTCGTCGACGACAACGTGTTCAAGCCGGAGGAGGACCCGGCCAAGGCGGGGCTGCCGAAGTTCAGCTCGGTGCAGGAGCTCTTCACCAAGCTCAACGCCGGACCGATCGCCGTGTCCGGCGTGAACTACCGCGACGACGTGAAGAAGCTCGAGTTCACGCTGACCATGAAGCAGGACGCGCCGAACGACGGCCAGCCGCTGGACGTGGTCGCGAGTCTCACCTCGGGCCAGGGCGACGGCGTCACCTACACCGGCACGACCCTCAAGCACGTCGGCAAGACCAAGCCGTGGACCGTCGACGCGTTCAAGGGGCGCATCGTGTCCGCCGGCACCTCGCAGGGTGTCGTGAAGAGCAACACGGCCGACGAGATCACGCTCGAAGAGGGCTGGCAGGGCGGCACCCCGGCCGGCAAGTCGCCGTACAAGGTCAACGCGCCGGACCCCATGACCGGCCAGGTCACGTTCGGCGACGTCTTCGCGGGCAAGGGGCTCAAGGGCGCCAACGCGTTGAACGCCACCGCGACCGTGAAGCCGTCCTACGAGGCCAAGGCGACGCTGGTGCTGGACCTGCGCGACCCGATCAAGGGTGACGCGTGCAAGCCGCTCGACCCCGACGCCGCGGCCACCGGCTGCCCGTTCGCGGACAAGAACCCCGACGGCACCACGACCCTGGTGTCCAGCCTGCCGCGCACGCCCGACCGGTTCCTGCTGCGCACCGGCGGTCAGCTGCTCGGGGCGAGCGCCCAGGTCGACACGAACGTCGACGTCAACGGCAGCGTCGGGTACCTCAAGGTGCACATGTCCGGCGACCTGCACATGTCCACGAAGGACGGCTCGACCGACATGCTGTCGATCAGCCTGAAGAAGATCGGTGACGCCGACGGCGACCTGCCGCTGTCGCAGATCTTCGCCAAGGTCGTCGACAACCCGGAGACGCCCGCGCTCGAACCGGAGAACCTGCTCACCGTCTCGGTGGGCGCCAAGGCCACGGCCACGGTGAAGCTCGACGTGCCGGGCATCCAGGACTTCTTCGGCGGGCCGGTGCAGGTCGGCGTAACCATGCCCGACATCACCGACCCGTCGAAGATCGAGTTCACCGGCCTCGACGCGCTCGACAAGGCCAAGGCGTTCGACTTCGACCCGAACAACCCGCGGGCGATGTTCGGCCAGATCATCAAGTCGTTGCAGGTGCTCAACGGCTCGTTGCAGGCGGTCGACGGCGACGGCAAGGTCAAGACCGCCATGACCACGCCTCTGCCGGTCGTCGGCAAGTCGCTGTCCGAGCTGCTCGGCAGCGCCGACGCGGGCACCGGCAACTACGGCAACACGACGATCAACGGCGTGAGCGTGGGCTTCCTCCGCGACGACACGAGGACCGGGGACAAGGCGTTCGGCCCCGATCTGAAGGGCCGGGCCGTGCTGGTCGGCACCCAGGTCGCCGTCGTCGCGGCGGCCGATCCGGCGAACAACCGCGTGCTGCTCGCCGGACCGTGGGGCCAGGTACCCGCGAACGGCACCGGGTACGCGTTCCGCAGCCCGCTGGAGGACGCGGTCGACAGGCTCACCGCGGCACCGCCGGACTACCTGCAGGACCTGGTCACGCAGCTGAACGCCGCGCTGCCCACCGGCAGCGGCATCTCGTTCGCCTACCAGGTCGTCGACTCGAAGCCGTCGATCGTGCTCAAGGTCGACGTGTTGCGGAAGGTCGCGACCTCGCAGCCGGTCCGGTTCTCGTTCACCGACGACAAGGGCACCGCGAGGTCCCTGGTCGGTGCCGAGGGCGAGGCCACGGCGAACCTGGCGCTGACCGGTTCCACCAAGATCGGGTTCGTGCTGCCGCTGGAAGCCGGCGACGGGCCGGCGAACGCGGGCGGGCTCAAGGTCCTGCCCGACTCCACTGTGGACATCACCGCGCACGGCGGCATCACCGGGGTCGTGAAGTCCTCGGTCGGGCCGTTGTCCATCGCGCTCGGCAACCCGAAGGGCCCGGAGAAGGCCGTCGCGAACGCGCACTACAACGCGCACCTCGGCTTCAGCGGGCAGAACCCGGTGCCGTTGAGCGACTTCGTCAAGGGCGTGCAGCTGACGCTCAACGGCGACAACCAGCCCGTGACCTGCCAGGGCGACCCGGCGCAGGGCACCGATCTCGCGCTGTGCGCGGTCATGCCCGTGTTCGTGAGCTCCGACAACGTCAACTGGACGAAGCTGTCGAGTCCCGGTGACTCGTTCGTCGTCCGGTTGCCGCGTCAGGTCGCGGACCTGGATCAGGCGTTCTCGTTCAGCCCCGACCTGCCCGGTGGCGTCAAGCGGTTCGAGATGCCGACCGACCTCGGGCAGAAGATCCTCGACGCGCTGCTGGACTTCTCCCAGTTCGGCGACGGCATCGAGAAGTACCTGGCGATGATCGAGCGCGCGCTGCGCACGGCCGCGTTCGACGGCAAGCTGCCGCTGGTCGGTGACGACGTCCAGCAGGGAGCCGACAAGTTCGGCCAGCTGCGCGCCAAGATCCAGGAGGCGATGACCAAGCTGCCGGGCGGCGGCCGGGTGAACAACACCGGCGAGCTGACCACGTGGGTCAACGACCACCTCAAGCCCGCGGTCGGCAGTGCGGTCGCGGTCGGCTTCACCTGTGACGCCACGCTGCAACCGGCGACGGAGGCGAAGGCCACCGCGCAGGGCACGGCCGGGGCGAAGAAGTACGTCTACGGCGTCGTCGCGAGCGCCCAGGGCAAGGACGCGCCACCGGCCCTCGCCGAGGTGACCAACGGCGCCGACCCGCTGACCAACGACAACTTCAACCGGATCACCTGGAAGAAGTCGCAGTACGCCACCGGCTACAAGGTCATCCGCAAGACCGACCCGAACGCGAACAACTGGGTCGTGATCAAGGGTGACCTGGGTGCGGACGCGGTGTCGTTCGACGACAAGAACACGCCCAACGGCGCGGCGTACGTGCCGGCGACGACGAACCCGAAGCTGACGGACTGCCCGGCGGCGGCGTCGCTGGCGGACATCACCGGTGCGACGTTCACGTTCGACGTCTGCGACGGTGACGTGTTCGGCAACGACTGCGACAAGGAAACCCTTGCGCTGCAAAGCCCGCTGGACATCGGCATCCCCGGCCTGTCGCTGAAGGCGGCGCCGGGCGCGCCCGAGATGAAGGCGGCGCTGGCCTACCACCTGCACGTCAAGGCGGGCGTCGACAAGAGCAGCGGCTTCTACGTGGCGACCAAGGACGGGCCGAACCCCGAGCTCGGCGTCAAGCTGAGCTTCACGCTGCCCGACGCGATGAAGGCACGCCTGGCGTTCCTCGACGTGAACCTGAAGCAGCACGCGGGCGGCGCGACCGACCTGTTCACCGGCATGTTCGTCGTCGACCTGCACAAGAAGGGACAGGCGGCCTGCTACGAGAACTGCGGGCCCGCCAACGACGACCGGATCACGCTGGCCGACCTGGCCGACGTCGGCCAGGTCACCGACGTCTCGCTGAAGGCCAAGGCCGGCATCGACTGGGACTTCGACGTGAGCGCCGGTCCGCTGCCGGGCGTCAACGGCTGGTTCCACCTCAAGTGGGAGTGGAACGCGTTCGGCGGCAAGCCCGGTGACGGCACGCCGGAGATCGCGTTCAACAACGTCCAGCTCAACGCCGGGAAGTTCCTCGGAGAGGTGCTCAAACCGATCGTCGAGAAGATCGCGCTGTTCACCAAGCCGATCCAGCCGATCATCGACCAGCTCTACGCCCCGATCCCGGTGCTGTCGGACCTGTCGCGAGCAGTGGGCGGCGGTGACGTCAACCTGGTCACCATCGCCAAGGAGTTCTCGACCATCGCCGGTGGCCCGGAACTGGAGTTCGTCGACAAGGTCCTGCGCGCGATCCAGCTCATCGGCAAGATCACCCAGAACGGCGGGGCGATCGACATCGGCAGCTTCTCCGTGCTCGGCGACAAGGCGAAGACCACGACCAACTCGCCGGACAACGCCGCGTCCCTGATCGACCCGAACAAGATCAACCTGGCGCCAGGTGACCTGGCGTCGAAGATCGACGCGTCGGCCGGTGGGGCGAAGGTCGTGTCCGAGGGCGAGGAGGGCAACAAGGCCGGCTTCACGTTCCCGATCCTGAAGGAGCCCTCGAAGCTCTTCGGCCTGATCATGGGCCAGGACGTGGACCTGGTCCGGTTCGACTCGGGGCCGCTGCGCCTCGGCTTCTCCTACAGCCAGTCGTTCGGCCCGGTGTACGCGCCGCCGCCGGTACTGGTGACGATCTCCGGCAGCGCCTCGGTCGAGGCGCGGTTCCGGGCGGGCTTCGACACGTTCGGTCTCCGCAAGGCTGCCGAATCGTATTTGGCAGGGTCCGGCAAGGCGGCGTCCATTCTGGACTCGATCTACCTGGTCACGCAGGACGAGACCGGGAAGCCGCTGCCGGTCGTGACGTTCCGCGGCGAGCTGGCCGCCGGCGCGGCGGTGAGCCTGGTGGTGATCGAGGTCGGCATCAAGGGCGGTGTCGCGCTGACGATCAACCTCACCTGGGCGGACCCGAACAACGACGGCAAGTTCCGGTTCTTCGAGTTCTCGAAGGTGGCGCTGAACAACCCGATGTGCCTGTTCAACATGGACGGACGACTGAGTCTGTTCCTGAAGGTGTACATCACGCTCGGGTTCTCGATCTTCAGCGTCTCGTTCGACTTCACGCTGGCCGACATCACGTTGCTCGACTTCTCCGTGAAACCCGACTGTTCGCCACCGCCACCCGTTCTCGCACACAAGAGCGGCACGACGCTGGTGCTGCACATGGGTGACGGCGACATCGGCAAGCGCGGTCACTCCGAGTGGACCGCGAACAACAACGAGGAGAAGTGGACGATCACTCAACTCGTCAAGGACGGCGGCGGGTTCGACGGCTTCGCCGTGAGTGCGCTGGGCTTCCGCGAGGAGTTCCGCGACCCGAACCTCACGAAGGTGGTCGGCAACGCGAGCGGTGACGACGGGAAGCGGATCATCGTCTTCCAGGGTGACGGCGACAAGAGCGGCGCCGCCAACGACGCCAAGGCCGAAGCCCAGCCGTTCGACAAGGACGTCGAGGTCACCGGTGGTGACGGCGACGACTCGGTCAAGACCGGCATCGGCAGGTCCGTGGTGAACGGCGGTCCCGGCAAGGACCAGATCACGACCGGCGACCTCGCGGCCGCGTTCGGCGGCAAAGGAACGGCGACGGTGACCGGTGGCGACGGCGACGACGTGATCACCGTCGGCGGTGCGGACGACACCGTCAGCGGTGGCGCGGGCAAGGACCGCATCGCGGCAGGGCTCGGCAAGAACCGGATCGACGGCGGTCCCGACGACGACAACATCGGCATCGCGTCCGACAGCCCGCTCGCGGAAGGCAAGACCACCCCGCCGGCGCACCTCGTCGCGCAAGCCAACGTGATCATCGGCGGCACCGGCAGCGACCGGATCTCCGGTGGCTCCGGCGGCGACACGATCTACACCGGTACCGAGGTGCAGACCGGTGTCGACGAGCACGGCCCCGCGGACAAGGGCTTCAACGGCGACAACATGAAGGACGCGATCAACGTCGTGGACACCGGCACGGGTTCGGACACCGTGTACGGCAGCCAGGGCGTGGACTTCGTGACCGGTCACTCGTTGAAGGACCAGGTGGACGACATCCGCGGCGGCGGCAACAACGACGTGCTGACCGGTGGCTACGGCAAGGACAAGGTGTACGGCGGGCCGCACGACGACTACGTCATCGCGGAACCGTCCGACGTCGGCGAGGTGACCGGTTCCGGGGTGTTCGGCCCGGTGCGCGCCGTCAAGCACCGCGTGTTGCCCGCCGGTGTCACGCCGTCGTCGAAGCTGCTGGTCGGCGGTTCGCACAACGACCACGTGATCGGTGGTGACGGTGGCGCGGACGTCTTCGGTGACAAGCACGCCAACCCGTGCACACCGCCGAGCGAGGACCCCGCGTCGATGCCGCCTGCCGAACCGCAGGACGGCGACGACGGCCGCGACATGATCACCGGTGGCACCGGTGTCGAGATCGTGGCCGCCGGTGGCGCGGCGGACAACGTGGACGCCAGGTCCGCCAAGGACCGGCTCTGCGGTCAGCTCGGCGACGACGTCCTGGCCGGTGGCAACGACGACGACACCATCTACGGCGGTGGCGGCAAGGACGTGGCCTACGGCGACGCGGGCAAGGACCACGTCTACGGCAACAACGACGACGACGCGCTGTACGGCGGTGCCGAGGACGACGTGATCGAGGGCAACAACGGCGTCGACCGCGCCTTCGGCGGTGCGGGCAACGACCGCGTCATCGGTGGCACGCGCAAGGCCGGAGAGCCCGACGTCGGCGACTTCCTCTACGGCGACACCGGCAACGACGTCGTCATCGGCGACAACGGTGTGGACACACCGTTCGACCTCGACGGGGCGAACGCCGGCGCTGGTGGTGCGGACTTCGTGTTCGGTGGCGAGGACGAGGACCGGGCGTTCGGTGGTCTCGCGCACGACGAGGTGTTCGGTGGCCCGAAGGACGACTACCTGGAGGGCAACAACGCCGACGACGTCGTGCACGGTGACTCCGGAGAGGACCGGATCGTCGGTGGCAGCGCCGAGGTGGCCTCCGGTGCCGGCCGTCCGGACGCGGGCGACAGCCTGTTCGGCGACTCGGGTCCTGACCTGATCGCCGGCGACAACGCGGTGCTGTCCCTTGTGGACGGTCCGCAGGCCACGCCGGTCACGCTCGAGCGGCAGTTCGTCAAGGCGCACAAGGCCGAGCTGCTCGACCTCGGGTACACGCCCGCCGCGGGCACGTCCGGCAAGGACAAGATCAGCGGTGGCGACGACTCGGACGTGATCTACGGTCAGGGTGACGACGACGCCATCACCGGTGACGGGTCGGACGACTACGCCGAGGGCGGTCCCGCCCGGGACAGGATCGACGGCAACGACGGTCAGGACGACCTGGTGGGCGGCAGCTCGACCGAGGAATCGGCCGGTGCCGGCCAGCCCGACGCCGGAGACGTCGTCCACGGCAACAACGACCAGGACGTCGTGCTCGGTGACAACGGCCGGCTCGTGCGCGGTGGAACGCTCAACCGGATCACGCTGGAACGCGGCATGACCGGGCGCGCGATCTTCCTGTACGACCTCGGTCTCACGCCGCACGCCGACTCGTCCGGTCCGGACGAGGTCAACGGTGACGACGCGAACGACGTGATCATCGGCCAGACCGGTCCGGACCGGTTGAAGGGCAACGGTTCCGACGACTACGTCGAGGGCTCGCAGGGCGTCGACTTCATCGAGGGCGACGACGGCAACGACGACCTCGTCGGTGGCAACAGCACGCCGCTGTCCGGCACCGGCGACACGACGGCCGGCCAGCTCGACTCGGCCGACGCGATGTTCGGCGGTCCGGGTGACGACGTCGCCATCGGTGACAACGGCGTGGTGCTGCGCCCGGCGCCTGGGGAGACCCCGACGCGGGCCACGGTCCGGCTCGGGTCCGCGGGCGGAAACCCCGCCGCACAACGGATCGTGCAGCGCTACGACCTGCAGGCCGGTCCGGCGGACCGGTTCGGTGACGACCGGATGTCCGGCGGCTCGGGCGTGGACGTCCAGTGGGGCCAGGACGGTGGGGACTTCCTCACCGGCGACGGCAACGCCGACTACCTCGAGGGCAACGGCGGCGGTGACGTGCTGCGCGGTGACCGCGGGCTCGGCTCCCCGTCGTCGCAGACCACGGTCGTACCGCTGGTGGAACCGGATTGGCCGGGCACCGCGAGCGGACCGGACCAGCTGGTCGGCACCGCGCCCGACGGGCAGGACGACATGATCGGCGGCAGCACGATCCAGGGCTTCCGCGATGGTGGCGACGCGTTCGAGGGCAACGGCGAGGACGACGTCCAGCTCGGCGACAACGGCTCCCTGCGGCGCACGCTGCAAGGCCAGCCGGGGTCGATGACCGAGCAGGTCTACGCCGAGCGCTACAAGTCCGGGGCAGTGCCTTCGAACGCAACGGTGTCGCGCGTGGCCGACATCGGCCCGTCGACCAGGTTCTGCACGACGGCTCAGGCGACCTGTGAACCCGGTGGAGCCTTCGGCAACGACACCATGTTCGGTGACGACGGCAACGACGGGATGTGGGGTCAGGACGGCAACGACACCATGCACGGCCAGAACGGCGATGACGACATGTACGGCGAGCTCGGCGACGACGTGATGTTCGGCGGCGACGGCGAGGACGCGATGCTCGGTGACCGCGGTGGTGTGGTCAACGAGTACATGAACGCCAACGACGTGGCTGCGCGTGGCTTCACGGTGAGCCTGAACTCGGTGCCGCAGGAGTCCTACACGGGCTTCCGCGCCGGCTCCTACGACCGGCGGGCCGACCTGCTGCACGACGTCAACGGCGACAAGTTCGTCGGCGGCCCGACCGCACCGGCCATGCCGCACAACGGCATCGCCGAGGGCGGCAACGACCGCATGCGCGGCGGTCAGGGCAACGACAACATCCACGCCGGGTTCGGCGACGACCTGGTCAACGCCGACAGCGGCGGCGACCGGACGTTCGGCGGCGACGGCGCGGACGTGCTGTGGGGCGGCAAGGGCTGCGACCCCGTGGTCGACGCCCAGACTCCGGACTGCCTCACGAACGGCGCGTTCGACGCGGCCTCGCGCGGCACGAACGACAGGTTCCTGGACCACACCTTCGGCGGCGTCGGCGGTACTTCGCCGGCCTCGCAGGAGGGAGCGCTCGGGTCGGACGTGCTGGACTTCAACCCGCGCGGTTCCTACCCCGGCAACTGCGCGCAGGGCCTGTGGCCGCAGACGCTCGGCGACGGCGCGGTCGACCCGTGCCTGTGGCTCGAGATGACCGAGAAGACCAACGACAACCCCGCCGTTCCCGCGACGCTGGCCGACAACCAGCACCACGACGGCACGGACTGGATCTACGGCGGCTGGGACCGCGACGTGCTCCAGGCCGACCGCGCGCAGAACGGCCCGAACCCCGGTGACCGCCTGATCGACTGGGCCGGCGCGTACAACCTGTACACGCACTGCCCGGCCTCCTACGGCGGCTACAACGACATCCGTCAGCGCAGCCCCGGCATGGAGGTGTTCCTGCAGAAGCTGGCCTGGGGCTCGGGTGCGGGCCAGACGGTCGGCGACGTGACCACCAGTGGCACCTCGGCGTTCCGCGAGCTGGCGCTGGTCTACCCGTCCGACAACAACCAGCACGGGATCGGCTTCGCCTATCCCACGACACCGGGCCACTTCGACTCGCCGGTGTCCTGCACGGACTGAGAACGAGCGGGGGCATCCGGAGCCGCGGTAGCGGCTCCGGATGCTTTTCGCGTCGGACCGACAGGAGGTCGGCCATGAACGACGCCAGACTGGTCGTGGTCACCGGTGCGACCGGACGCCAGGGCGGCTCGGTCGCACGGCACCTGCTCGCCGGCGGCTGGCGGGTGCGGGCGCTGACCCGTGACCCCTCGTCACCCGCGGCCGGGCGGCTCGCCTCGGCGGGCGCCGAGGTGGTGCGCGCGGACATGGCGTCCGCCGACTCGCTGCGCCCCGCCTTCGCGGGCGCGCACGGGGTGTTCAGCGTCCAGAACCCGATGACCAGCGGCCTCGACGAGGAGGTCCAGCAAGGACGCGCGGTCGGTGACGCCGCGGTTTCGGAGGGCGTGCGGCACGTGGTGTACGCCTCGGCAGGGCCGGGAGTGCCGGGAACCGGTGTGCGGCAGTGGGAGAACAAACTGGTGGTGCGGGCGCACCTGGAGTCGCTCGGGCTGCCGCTGACCGTCCTGCGCCCGATGGCGTTCATGGAACTGATGACGGACAAGGACTTCTACCCGGCCGTGTCCATGTGGCACCTGATGCCGAAGCTGATCGGCGCGGACCGGCCGCTGCTGTGGTTCTCGGCCGGCGACGTCGGCGCCGTGGCGGCCAGGGTGTTCGCGGAGCCGGACCGGTTCGTGGGTGCGGATCTCCCGCTCTGCGCGGACGTGCGGAGCGTCGACGAGTGCCGTGCGCTCTGGCGGGAGACCCGTGGTCGTGCGCCGCGGGGCTTCCCGATGCCGATCTGGCTGTTCCACAAATTCGTCGGCGACGACCTGACGAGGATGTGGCGATGGCTGCGCACGCACCCCGTGGCGTACGACCTCGACGCCACGAGGGCGATCGTGCCGTCCGCGCGCACCGTTCGCGAGTGGCTGGCGCACTGAACCTACTCGTAGTAAGTTCGGCGGCATGAAGCCGGACGCCTCCGCGCACATCGACGTTGCCGCCTCGCCGCAGCGGGTGTTCGCCCTGGTCAGCGACCTGCGTGGGCTCAGCGGATGCGCCGAGGAGTACTCGGGCGGCAAGTGGCTCAACGCCGCGGGTCCACGGGTCGGTGCGCGGTTCCGCGGCATCAACCAGCGCGGCTGGCGCAAGTGGCCGACGACCTCCACGGTGACCGACTGCTCCGCGACCCGGTTCGCGTTCGAGGTGAAGTCGCTCGGCCTGGCGGTGTCGCGCTGGCAGTACGACATCGAGGAGACCGCGGGCGGGTGCCGGGTCACCGAGTCGACGTGGGACCGCCGGCCTGGCTGGTACGTGCCGCTCACGATGCTGGCGACCGGGGTGAGGGACCGCGCCGTGACGAACCAGCGCAACATCGAGGCGACGCTGGAGCGGTTGAAGCGTGCTGTCGAGTCTGCCTGACAACCAGACAGGAAAACGAACAAAGCGAGGCGCCAAAGCGCTCCACAGCCCGAAAAGCACTCTGACCAGCAAGATCACCAGCACTGCGAAAACCTTAAAAGCATTTAAAAACAACAAGGTCCAGGCCATTTTGAACCCCGTCCGTGACCTCCCCGTAGTCATCGGTACAACACCGTTCGACCCCCCGAGGAGACACAGAATGGGCGCTCGACACCGCAAGCCCGCCATGATCGGCGCGGGCGCCGTGCTGGCGATCGCGGCTGTCGCCGGCGGCATCTTCGCCTTCAGCGGCACCAACTCGAACGCGGCTGAGGACTGCGGCGGACTGGACACCGCCCTGCAGAACAACCTGAACTTCATCGCCGGTCAGCAGGCGAACCCGGACGCGCAGTCGGACGCTCGCATCCAGAACCGCCAGCAGGTCGTGAACCTCATCAACCAGCGGCGTGCGGCGGCCGGTTGTGGCAACGACGTCCAGGCCAAGCCCGAGGCCGGGCAGGCCGCCACGTCCGGTGAGGACTGCGGCGGGCTGGACAAGGCGTTGCAGAACAACCTGAGCTTCATCGCGGGCCAGAAGGCCACCCCGGACTCGCAGTCCGAGGCGCGCATCGCGAACCGGCAGGCCGTGGTCGACCTCATCCAGCAGCGACGCAAGGCGGCGGGCTGCAAGGGTGACGGTGGCGCGGCCGACGCAGGGCAGGGCAATGCCAACCAGGGCAACACCGGTCAGGGCAACAACAACGCCGGCAACCAGCCCGCGCCCACGGCCCAGCCGAGCGAACAGCCCGACGCGAACCAGGGCGACAACGGCGCCACCGGCCAGCAGGTCTGCACCGGCTCGACCGTCACGCTGTCCGGTGAGGGTGGCGCGCCCGCCGCGTCCAGCGGCACGTTCCCGATCGGCACCACGCTCAAGGTGACGAACCTGGACAACAACAAGTCCACCACCGTCAAGGTGGCGTCGGCGTCCGGCAGCTGCGCGCTGCTGAACAACGCGGCGTTCGAACAGGTCCGCGAGCCGGGCAAGTTCCTCATCCGCAACGCGCGGATCGAGAAGATCGGCTGATCTGTCCACATCGGACGGCACGACGGGCGGCTGTTCCCTTCGAGGCGCGGGGGAACAGCCGCCCGTTGCGCTGTCGCCGGGAATAGTGTGGTCAGGAGTCCGCCAGTGGTGAAACCTTGGGCGTCGTGACGGAGAAAGCAACAGCGCCATCTGTCCTGCGGAACGTGCCCTTCGTGCGGCTGTGGACCGGTACGACCGTGTCGGGTCTCGCGATGTGGGCCCTGCCGTTCGTGCTCGGCCTGGCCGTTCTCGAACGGTCGATCACCGCCGTCGAACTCGGCGTCGTCCTCGCCACCAGAACCGTCGGTTTCCTGGTGGCGGTACCCGTGGCCGGTGTGCTCGCCGATCGTCATTCACGACGCAACGTCGTCTTCTGGTCGTGCCTCACCGGCGCGGTCATGACACCCGTGATCGCGCTCGGCATGGGCAGCTCGTTGGTGCTCATGGCCGCCGCGGCCGCGATCGTCGGTGCCGGTCAGGGCGGTTGCCGGCCCGCGTTCCAGGCGATGGTGGCCGAGGTGGTGCCTGAGTCGCAGCGGCAGCAGGCCAACGCGGCGACGACCGTCGCCATCAGGGTGACCACGCTGGCCGCCCCGAGCCTCACCGCTCTCGCCGCGCTCCTGGTCGACGCCAGGGCACTGCTCATCATCACCGCCGCCCTCTGGCTGGTCGCCGCGTTCGTGCCTCCCAAGGGCACCAGGGCACCGGATCGCACCACCGCCCGGGCCAGCTTCGCCGCGGACTTCCTCGAAGGCCTGAACGAGGCGCGCCGGCACCCGTGGCTGCTCTCCGGACTCGGCGCGCTGACCGCGATGGTCGCCTTCGGCTACTCCGCCACGGCCGTCCTGCTGCCGGTGGTGAGCCGCGACCGCTACGACACGGAAGCGGTGCTGGTGGCCGCCACGACCGCGTACACCCTCGGTGCGCTGGCGGGAGCCGCGCTGATGGGCCGCTGGCGCCCGAAGACGCCGGGATGGGCCGCACTGGCCGGACTGGCCTGCTACGGCCTGGTCCCGCTGGCCCTGCTGCTGCCGGTGCACTGGTCGGTGGTGATCGCCGTTTACGTCGTGGGCGGTGTCGGGGTCGAGCTGTTCAACATCCCGTGGTTCACCGCGGTCCAGCGAGAGGTCGAGCCGGGCAAGCTCGCCCGAGTCTCCTCGCTCGACTTCCTGCTCTCCTTCGGCCTGGCGCCGGTCGGCCTGGCCTTCATCGCACCGGCCATCGACCACTTCGGGGCCGGCGTCGTGCTGGGCGGCTGCGCGGTGATCTGCTTCGCCGCCCCCGCGGCCGCCGCGCTGGTCCCGTCGTCGAAGGGCTTCACCAGGTCCAGCTGAAGCCGCGGACACCGGGCCGCACGTCCAGCGCCACGTCCAGCAGCGTGTGGCCGGGCGCCACCGCGGACCCGTCCGCGAGCTGGACCGCGGAACGGGGAGGGGCGCCCTCGAACGTCACCTCCAGCACGTACTCCCGCGTCGGCAGCCGGAACTTGCGCTCGTAGTTCGTCGCGGGTGGACACGGATCCTGGTTCACCAGCTCGTGCTCGATCACGATGCTCTCGCCCTTGCGCAGCGGCCGTTCGAACAGCAGCTCCGCGACCAGCAGCCCCTCGGCCGGCTCGCGGACCACCTGGCCGACCGTGCAGTTCTTCAGGGCGCTGACCAGCGGCAACGGCCGGTCGTGGTCGTCGACGTGCATGATCACGACCCACCGGTCGGGCCCGGTCATCGACGCCGACAGCACTTGCCGCGACCGGAAGACCCGTTCGGTGCGGTCCGCCCCGATCGTCACGAAGTCCTGCTGGCTCACGCGCAGCAGCTGGTCGTCCCACTGCGTGTCGAGGCCGTTCAACGCGCGCTCGACGGGCGTCTGCGGGGACCAGAACGCGGACATCGGTGCCGGGGCGTGACGCAGCCAGCGGCCCCGCGGGCGCGGTGGTCCCAGGAGTTCCGAGAGGTGGCCGGGCGGGAGCTGCAGGATGTGTTCCAAGTGGACGACGGCCTGCAGCGACTTCTGCCGCTCGGGACGGCTGCGGCCCGTCTGCCAGTAGCTCAGCGTGGCCATCGAGACGGACACGCCGTTCTGGGAGAGGTGTTCGCGCAGGCGCTCGAGACCGAGACCGCGATTCGTGATCGCCGTCCGGAGCGCCTGCGCGAACTCGTCCACGCTGGTCACGCTAATGCATTCACACGCCCTGCTGAAGTGGCTGGTGAGGCCGGTAGGTCACGCGGCCGTCGACCACCACCATGTCGACCTCGACGGAAACTCCGGCGTGGTCGCCCATCGGTGCCAGCACCAGCGGCGTGGTGCCCGCGCCCTGGTGAATCACCAAGGTCGTGCCCAGCTGAGTCGCGATCAGGTGGCCGAGCAGGTCGCGCGCGTTTCCCGCACCGGTGTTCTCGTTCGCGTCGGCGTGCATCTTCCAGTTGGCGTTCTCAACGAGCGCACCTGTCAGGTGTCCTGTGTGGACCGGCCTGGACGTGGTGAAGTCCGCGGTCGCCCGGCTCACCGCCGCAGTGGTGGCGGCGTGGTTCAGCACCTGTCCGCGCAGGGCCGCCGGGTCCTGGCGCACCACTTGTCCGACCGCCGCGTACAGGCCGTCCGAGGTGACAGCCGGGGCAGCGGCCTGGTTGACCACGTCGAACGCCAGGTGCCGCAGGTGCCGCCGCGTGCTGCTGACGTGTTCCTCGTACTGGCTGAGCCGGCTCGGCGGGGCGGCCTCCGCCACCTCGTGCCGTTCGGAACCTCCGGATTCGATCGGCGCGGCCTGGCTGTCCGCGTCGACGCGCGGTGGCAACGGGTCGGCGAGCACGAGGGACGCCGGCTGACCCGGGTTGAACCGCACCAGCGGTTCCTCGGTCACGTGCTTGTTGACGATCGTGTCGAAGATCTTCCGGTCGAAGTCGGTGGCCGGGTCCCAGTACAGGTGTGCTCCGTGCTGGACCCCCACGTTGCGGTTGACCAGCAGGAAGACCATGCCCTCGTAGTCTTCCTCGCCGAGCCGGTTGCCCTCCGTGTCGTACATGCCGTACATGTCGGCGTCACCGGTCACCCAGACGAGGTCGCCTCGCGAGTTCGACCCGTGGACGACACCGTCGATGACCTTGAACTTGCCGTCCTGCTCGTACTTCTCCATCGTGCCGATCAGTTCGGCGAACTCGGCGGCGCGTTCGTTGAAGCGCTTGGCGACCTTGTCCCGCATCGCCGGGTCGACGTCGGAGAGATCCGGGTTGGGGTCCGGCTGGAAGAACCCGACGAGCCCGACGTGCTCCGCGTCGGCACCGAGCAGCACGTCGGCCTGGTTGATGGTCTTCGCCTTGATGTCCTTGGGTTTCGGCATCGCGCCGTCGTAGAGCCAGCGAACGGAGTCCGGGTTCGTGGGACGGACGTCCAGCACGATGTTGAAGCGGTCGACGAAGTTCTGGAACCGCTCCTGGTTGACCTTCGGGA
This sequence comes from Lentzea sp. NPDC051208, assembly GCF_040682435.1. NCBI lineage: Bacteria > Bacillati > Actinomycetota > Actinomycetes > Pseudonocardiales > Pseudonocardiaceae > Lentzea > Lentzea sp. NPDC051208. Next base: position 304,963 of record NZ_JBFBAW010000012.1, read on the forward strand.
TGCCGAACTCCCGTTCGAGCCGGTCCGGGGTGAGTGAAGCGGCGTCCTCCGGAACCCGCCACTGCACGGAGTCCCGCAGTTCTGCCGGACGTGGCGCGGCGGACGTCTTGGCGTCGATCTCGTCGAAGAGGTCCTCGACGAACGGCCTGCCGAGGTCCAGTTCCGGCAACTGCGGCGCGGCGACCGGCTGACCCGAGGTCGTCCGGTCACCCGCACCGGCACGGCTGGCCTCGGTTGCATCCTGGTTCGCCGGTGGAGCGGCGAGCGCGCTGCTGACCGCCGCGGCGTCGACCTCGGCCTTCTGCTCCGGCCACGCGGCCGGGTCCGACTCGACCAGGGTGATGCCGTGGGTCTCCGCGAACGCCTCGATCCGCGCCCGCACGGCCGGGTCGAGCCCTGCGCGGGGGACCGAGACCTCCGCCACGTCGCGACCGAACACGACATCGCCGTACACGTGCGTCTCCAGCAGCAGGTTCCGCTGCGGGACCATCCCTTCCAGCCCCAGGGCGTTCTGCACGATGCCGTTGACGTAGTCCGTGTGGCGCTGCTCGAACATGTCGTGCATCAGGTCTACGACGTTGCTGCGTGCAGGCCCCCTCGCACCGAAGGTGTAGAACGACCGCTGGCGCACGTGCGGTTCGAGCAGCAAATGGGTCTCGCCGTAGAAGGCCGTTCCTTCGAAGCCCTTCGTCCGGTCGTAGTTCACGTTCACCGCGCCGAACACCGCGGCCTCGTGCGGGCCGAACCCGCGCCTGCCCGACTCGGCGTCGTCCTTCTCCCGGCGCCACCGCGTGTAGTTGTCACCACGAGAGGCGTTGACCTCGTTGGACTGCGTCCAGAAGGCGAAGTCCGGGTCCTCGGCGAGCAACCCCTCCAGGTAGCGGACCTGCCGCGGCGTCCTGGCCGCGTCGATCTCGCTGGCGGTCAGCATGGCCTTGGCGCGGTGGTGCGCGGTCCACAGCGCCTTGAACTCCGAGCTTCGGTTGAACGCGTCCTCCGTCTGGGCCTTCTGCACCAGCTCGGCCTCCAGGCGGTGGACCTCGGCACGGCGCGCGTCCACGTCGCTCTCCTTGGACCGCAGCGACTCGAGCGTGGACGAGTCGACGACGCGCAGACCGACCTCCGCGGCCGGCAGGTAGCGCGCGTCGGGCCGGGTGAGCGACGCCGCTCCCTGGTCGGTGCCGAAAACGGTCTCGCCCTTCAGCGAGATGGTGATCGGCGCGGTGGCGAACCAGGCCTCGGCCTTCGCGAGCACCTGCTCGGCGGCGGCGAGGTCCGGCACCGAGAGCTCCTCGACGAGGTTCTGCTTGACCGACTCCCGGCGTGCCGCCGCCTCGGTGACCGCCTGGTCGCCCTCGGCTCGGTCGGTCCGGATGTCGCGCAGGTGCTCGTACTGGCGCTGGGTCAGCGATCCTGCCTCAGCGGAGCCTGGCGGCGGTACCGAGGTGGTGGCCGCGGACGAGGCCAGCCCATCCCTGCCCGCCGCGAGGTCGGCCGCCGTGAACGGCAGCGCGGCCGGCGGGGTCCAGGGCCCCGCCGCAGGTGCGGTGGCATCGGCCGTGGATACCTCTGCGGCAGTCGCCGCCGGGGCAGGCGCCAGCACGGCTCGCAGGCTGTCAAGGCGTGTGGCCGCGGCCGTGGTGAGGACCAGGTCCTTGTTGTTCCACTCGCGTTCTTCCGGCTTGCCCCGTTCGGGACCGCCGAAGAAGCGGTGCAGAGTGGTGGTCTTGCGGAGTTCGACGACATCGCGGAAGTGGCTCGGCGCGATCTCGCCGGGCAGCTTCTCCAGGTCGAACGACCCGTCGGCGTTCGGATCCCGCTTGAGCCTCCCCGCCTGGATCTCGGAGATCGTGTACGAGAGCATCTCCGCCTCGTAGCGCCTGCGCAGGAGGTCGAAGGTCGTCTGCGCGTCCAGACCGGCCCGCTGGGCGACGTCCTCGACCCTGGCTGCCACGGCGGGCAGCTCGACGTCTCCCCGCATGTACGAGGTGAGCGGGTCGTCGGAGACCAGCGCACCGGCCAGGCGGACGGCCTCCGGGGACATCGACGAGGACGACGCGTCGCCGTCCCAGTGGAGCCGGTCCGCCTGCGACTCGATGATCTTGCGTGCGAACACCGGTTTCAACAGCGGGTCGTTGAACGCCTCCGCCATGTCCCTGGCGACGTTGTCCACGACGGACGCCAGCGCGATGGCGTCGTTCCTCGTCGCGGCCTCGGGACCCTGCGCGGTCACCGCGGTGATCTTGGGCAGGATCCGGCCGATCCCGGGGAACGACCGCGGAGCAGGCCGTCCGAGGACCTCCAGCACCCGCTGCGTGTGCTCGCGCGTGCTCTGGCCCTGGCGGATCTTGGCGCCGGGATCGGTCATGGCCAGGTCGACCAGCGGCATCCGTCGCGCCCAGTCGAGGACGTCCGCCGGGCGGTCCTGCTTCGGGCGGGCTCCGTCGCCCGCGGCGGCCGTGGTGATCTCGCGCTGCTGTTCGGCCGCGCCGTCGTGCCGGCTCGCGGTGGTGGTGTCGGGAGCCGACGTTTCCGGTGGTGTCCAGTTCGTCGTCGACTGCACGGGAGGGCTGGAGCTGGCCGGTGGCTCGGGAGGGGTGGGCCTCGTCGACGGGTGCGCCGGTCCACCGGGCGCCGCGGGCTGGACGTTCGCGGGGCTCGTGATCACCGTGGTCTGGAGCGGAAGTGCCGCCTCGGCGTTGCTGCGGGCGGCCCATGCGGCGAACTCGGACTGCGTGAGCATGTCGAAGTGCTTCTTCTTCGGGTCGCCGACGAGGTAGACCTCCACACCCTCGTGGCGAACCGCCTGCACGGACAGCGCGTGCGCGGTGAACCGCCCCTCCAGTGCGACGGGCAGCGCGCCCAGGTGGTGCACCCGCGACCAGAACCTGTCGTCCACGATGTCCGCGAGCGGCCTGGTCCTGCCTGACGGAGTGGGATCCGCGAGGACCTGTTCGGCGAGCAGCCGGTAGTCCTCGTTCACACCGGTGCCCCGCCGGCCCGGCCGGTCGACTCCCATCGGGAGCGACAGGACCGCGCTGGCTGCCCACGCTCCGCGGATGGCCTTGCGGCTGAGCACCGGGATGGAGTCGACGCCCTCGCTCGGGTCGGAGACGGCGGCGAGCTTCTGCATCACCCGCCCCCAGTCGTCGCTCATGGCGGCCCAGTCCGGTGCGTCGGTGCTCGACTGCTGCTCCAGCCGGTCGAACGTCTCGCGTGCCTCGGCGATCCGGTCCCGCACGAGCTGTTCGACGGTGCGCCCGCCGGGGCGGTCCTTGCGTGCCAGCAGCTCAGGGCTGTTCTCCAGGGCACGCAGCAGTGCCTGCTCCGCGCTGTCCGCGACCGCGCGGCCCGCGTGCACCTGTGCGATGACCGTGGGCAACACGCTCCGCAGTCCTGTGTGGACCGCGGCCGACTCGCAGGTGTTCAGGAACCGCTGCTCGTCCAGGCCCTTGCCGGCGAACAGCGCGTCGGCGAGGTGGGGTGAGTCGAGCAGCGCCGCGAAGGGCGGGTGCGCCAGCAGCCCCGCCCGCGCGTGCGGTGCGAGGTTGAGCGTCCCCAGCACGGCCAGTCGGCGGGGCAGCGGGTCCGCCGCGTGGTGCGGCAGGTCGGACAGCGGCACACGGCCGGCCTCGACGTCGGCGGCGATCTCGGCCAGAACGTGCTCGAGCGTCGCCGGCGGCATCGGCCGCGCGGTCTGCCAGTCGTGGACGTGACCGAGGTTCAGCTTCGTGATGTCGCCGACGCGGCGATGCCGCACGGGTACGGCACTCGTGGTCACGAGCAGGTCGGTGACCAGGTCACGTACCCGCCCGGCGTGCTCCGGGCTCAACGAGCCCGAGGCCGACAGGATCCGGTTCACCGGGCCCTGCACACCGGGGGAGGACAGCACGTCCGCGACGTGGTTCTCCACCGATCCCAGGGCGCTGAGGCCGTCGAACGTCGACGCGGCGTGCCGTGCGTCGAGTCCCATCGCCGCGATCTGCTCGGTGAGCTCGTGCCGCGTGGCGTTGTCGTGCTGTCCTCGTGCTGTCGTGCCGTGGGCCGGGTCCGTGTCGGCTGAGACGTTGGCTGATACGTCGGCTGATACGTCGGCGGGACTCGTGACCGGCGTCGCCGCATCGTTCGGGACGAGGGGACTCCGTGACCGGACGTGCACGTCCGGGGTCGTTTCCGCACGAGCGGTGGCGAGAGCGGTCACGTCGGCGTTCGGGACGTTCGCGGCCCGCAGCGACGCTTGCGACGACCCGGTGTCGATCTGGGCCTCGCTCTCGGTCGTCACCCACTCGAGCCCCGACCAGCTGTTCTTGACCTTCGGGTCGAACAGGGCGCTGTAGTCCCGCTTGTCGACGAGGGGCACCGGCTCCGGCAGGTAGTTCATCTCGGCCCGCAGGCCGTGGTTCTCCGGCTGCATCGTGAACTGGCCGATGAGGCCGGTGGTCGGCGTGAGACCACCGGCCACCAGGACGTTCGGCCCGGAGATGTCCGGCGCCTGCTTCTTGAGCGCCTTGCTGAAAGCCTCCTGCGACATGCCGTAGCTCTGCAGGCCTTCGAACTTCTTCGGGATGACGTCGGTGAGGGCGTGGATGAAGTCGTTGCCCGGCGGCGCGACGATGAAGTTGTTGTTCAGCTCGCCCTTGTCGTACTGGATCTCGGCGGCCGTGCTGAGAGCGGCGCCCGGCGCGACGTCCTCCAGTCCTGCCAACGCGTTGTCGACGCTGTGCTGGTCCCGCAGTCGCGGTGCCATCAGCGGCACGTCCGTCGGCTGCATCTTGAGGTCGCCGACCTCGTTCAGCGACACCGCGCCGGGGCGGATGTCGACGTCGACGTACACACCGCCGCGCTTGGCCAGCACCGCGTACCGCGCGATGTCGGACTGGAGGTTGTACGCCTTGGCATTCGGGTCCTTGGCGGCGGAGTAGACGTCGTCGATCGTCGTCCGGGTGTCCGTGCGGCTCTGCACGTCGGTCGAGAGGTCGTGCACCAGGGAGTCGACGTCCGGCTGGATGTCGATGCCCGCGTCCACGAGTTGCTGCTTGACCTCAGGGGTCCAATCGGCCGACGACGCGTCGGTCCAGAGCGTGGCTTTCCAGTTCTGGTCGGGACCGGTCGAGTTCTCGTTGTTCTCGCGAACCTTCGCGGCCCACTCCAGCAGGCTCTGCACGGCGGCCTGGTTCGGTGTGGTGCCGAACCAGGCGAAGTGCAGCTCCTTCGGAACCTCGACGGCACCCTCGTCGCCCCGCGCGGCGACGGCGTCGTCGTAGTGCTGCTGCACTTCGGCCTGCTTGTCCGATCCCCGCAGGCGGTTGATCAGGATGCGGGCCTTGCCGGGCTTGCCCTCGGCGACCGCCTGGGCGACGTGGTCCTTCAGTACGTCGACATCCACAGTGGACGGATCGGCCTGGGCGTGCAGCAAGCCGACCCACGGGTCGGACGAGGTGAGCGTCACGGCCGCGGCAGGAGCCGTGAACGGCACCGACGCCTGCGACTCCCTCCTGAACATCCCCGGAACCTCGACGGTGAACAGCTTCTTGATGGACTCGCGCCTGCTCTTGGTGGACTCGCGCTTGTTGCTCTTGACGGACTCCCGCCTGTGTCCCTCGGGAGCAGGCCGCGCCTGGAACTGCTGGGCGGCCTGGTGCGTGCGGGGCAGCGGCCAGGAGGCCGAGCGGAGCCGGGTGGAGGGCGTCACCGCGGCCGGTTCCGGCGACGACGGAGGGACGGCACCGGTGCCGGGAGCGGCGTTCGGGCTGGGTGCGGGAACGCCGTGCGGTGCAGCGCCGGACGAGGGCGAGGTCACCGCGGGCGGCGGCACGGTGGCGGGGCCGGGTGGGTTGATCGTGGTGTCGGGCACCATGACCTGGCTGGTGGCGGTGCGTTCGATCAGCCAGAGGTGGCGGGGCCGGATGCCGGGGTCGGGCAGGTGGGCGGCGGTGTCCATGAGACCGCCGTCGTCGTGGTGGACGCCGGAGTTCGTCTCGTGCTGTTGCAGGACTCGGGTCGTGTCCTTGTATTCGTCGGGGACGCCGAGGTAGTGCAGGGTTTCGTGGGCCAGGACCTCGGGGCTGGTGTCCGGGTTCCAGTGGTCCTGGTCGACGTTCGGGTTCTTGGGGTCGATCTTGACCGTGGTGTGGGCGTCGGCCTTGTTGTCGGTGAACTCCAGGTTGAGGTGGAACTGGTCGCCGCTGGGGAGCCGGAAGCCTTGGTTGAGCAGGTCGTTGACGCCGTTGGTGGCGTTGTCCCTGATCTGCGCGAGCTGGTCGGGAGTGACCTTGCCGGTGGGTTCGAGGTGGACCTTGACGGTGTATTCCTGGACGAACTTGCCGGGGCTGGTCTCGATGCGGCGCAGGTCGTAGTTGATGAGGCCCTTGTAGGCCTCGATCTTCGACGGCGTGCTGTCGGTGCGCACGTCGCGGACGTCGAGGTCGACGGTGCGGACGTCGGTGTCGTTGCGGCGATGGGCCCAGGTGCTGCGGTCGGCGGGGTTGTCCGGGTTGGACCAGTCCGCGGTCCTGGCGGGGTCGTGCCGCCAGGACTCGTCGGTGAGGACGTCTTTGCCCCGGTGTGACTCCGGCGTCGGCGGCGTCATCGCCGGCGGCGCGCCACCGCCGCGGACCTTCTTCGGCGCCTTGGTGGTCGTCGGAGCAGGACTGGGCGAGTTCGTCTCCGCGCCGCTACGGCTGCCCTCCGCCACGGACGACTCCGCGGGCAGCGGGGGCAGCGGCTTCTGGCTCACGTCCGCTGCGGTGCTGGTGGCGTCGCTGGGTGGGGTGTTGGTGGTCGCGTCGGCGGGTGGCGTGTTGGTGGCCGCGTCGCGGGCAGGCGTGTTCGTGGTCGCGTCGCCGGGTGTCGCGGGCGGGGCCGGCGGCGCGGGCGGCGGGGTCGCGGGCGGTGGGGTCGCGTTGTAGAGGTCGACCTGGCGGTCTGCCTCCGCCTTCGCGTCCCACCACTTCTTCTGCTCCGCGTCCGCGGCCCTGCGGGCGTCGTCGAGCTTGGTCTCCGCGTCCTTGATCTTGTTCTCGGCCTCGGCGCGTTCGGCCGTGAGTGCCTTGTGGGCTTCCTCGGCATCGGTGCGGGCCGTTTCGGCGTCGGCGACGGCCTTCTGCTGCGCCTGGAGCTCCGCGCGGGCGTCGACGGCGGTTTTGCGTTGCACGTCGAGCTGCGTGTGGGCGTCGGTGAGCTGCTGCTGGGCGTCGGTCAACGCGGTGTGCGCCGCGTCGGCCTCCTGCCCGAGCCGGTCCAGCTCGGCCTTCGGCGCTCCGCCGATCTGGGCGTCGTCCAGGGCGTCCTTGGTCGCGAGCGCGTCCTGGCTGAGCGACGAGATCCGCGGCGTCAGGTCCTGGATCGCCGCGCGGGTCTGCGCGACGTCCGCCACGGCGGTGTCGAACGCCGTCTGCCGCGTCCGGCGCTCGGCCTCGGCGTTGATGTGGTTCTCGATCGCCGTGTTCAGCTTCGTCGCGGCGTCACCCAGCGGCTGGTCGGTCCTCGCCAGCACGGCGGCCGCGGAATTGATGACCTCCTGGGCCTCGTGCCGGGCCTCGTCGACCTTCTTCTCCGCCTCGCGCCAGTCGTCGGCCGTCTTCTTGACCTCCGTCTGGGCGTCCTTCAACGAGTCGCTGAAGTTCTGGTTCAGCACCGACTCGACCTCGGTGGCGGGCATGCGCACGCCGGCCGAGCCGGGCACCGTCAGGTCGACGACGCCGGTCTTGCCTCCGATCGTCGCGACCACGCGGTACTCGACGTCGAACTGCACGAGACCGGTGCGCGACGGGTCCTTGGGCTTGACGCCCCCGCCCTGGGCCTGCGCCGGGCCGCCGGAGACCGCGGACGAGTCCTCGTTCGCGTGCCTCAGCTCGACGCCGCCGGTGCCGAAGTTGACGGTGTCCTTCGGGTCGCCCTGCTTGACCGCCGCGCTGCCCTGGGCGAGGCCCACGGCCACGTCGGAGGTGTCGGCGACCTTGGCCTCGCTGGAGACGTCGGTCGTCTTGGTGGTCAGCGGGGTCTCGATCTTGACGCCGTCGCTGAGCGAGTCCAGCTGCGGATTCACGAGCTTCGCGTAGACCTTGACGTCGGCGTCCTGGCCGAACGTCAGCGCCGCCTCCTTGAGACCCGGCACGTCGAGCGGGCCGGACAGCATCGCGGGCAGGTGCGGCTGCAGGTTCTCCGGGCTGAGCGTCGAGAGCAGGCTGTTGAGCGAGCCCGTGCCCTTGCCTGTGAGGCCCTTGCCCGCGCCGGCCTCCGTCATCGCCTTCACGGCGGCGTCGCGCAGGTCGCCCGCGCCGCGCAGGTTCTCCACCGACGCGGTCGCCGGCAGCTGGGTGGCGCGGCTGTCCTGCTGGAAGGCGTAGGTCGCCTCCGGCGTGCCGAACTCGCCGCCGCGCCTGCTCGCCGCCGACATGTAGGGCTGCGGGGTGCCGCGACCGGTCGTCGGCTCCGAGACCTTCTGGTTGTCCGCGTGCGTGCGGACGACCATGTCCTGCTCGGCGCTGCGGACCTTCGCGACCTCCTTGTCGCCCTTCTCCACGACGAGCTCGAACTCGACCGGCACGTTGTAGCGCGCCGCCGGACCGCTCGCCGTGCGGTTGTGGCCGAACGCCATGCTGGTCGAGGCCGTCACCGAGCTGCTCTGGGCGGAGCCGACGTTCGCGATCGCGCTGAGACCCGCGGTGCCGGAGACGTTCGGGTTCGCGCTCCCCGGCGAGGCGAGGCCCGGTGCCCGCAGCCCGAGGCCCCAGCCGGTGCCGCGGCCCTTGCCGTAGCTCTCCTTGCGGGAGCCGCCGTCGTTGTGGGACATGTCGACGCCGTCGTTGACGACCTGGTCGAACTTCGGCTCGCCCGTCTTCGCCCGCAGCGTGACCTGGTAGGAGTCCTTGCCGAACGTGCCGGGCTGGTGGACCAGCAGCGGCACGCCACCGTCCAGGGCGCTGTCGATCATCGCCTTGACGCTCGACGGCGAGTTGAGGTCGACGATGCGCTGCAGGTTGCTCATCGAGTCCTTGAGCACGGAGTCCGGGATCAGCGGGTCGCTGCCGAACTTCTTGGTGTTCGTGGACAGCTTCGTCGTGAGCTCGTTGACCGCCGCGGAGAGGTCCGGGACCTTCTCCACGTTGGACAGCCCGAGCGCGCCGGGCTCGCCCGGTGCCACCGTCGACGGCGGCGCCATCTTCGGGAAGTCGGGCTTGGGGACGTTCGGCGCCACCCTCGGCAGCACGCCCATCTCCCGCGCGACGTCCTCGGACACCCGCACGAAGACGGACTTCGGCAGGTTCACCTTCACGCCCTGGGCGTTCGGCGTGCCGCCGTGCACGAAGTTCCCGGCGCGGCTCTCGCCGACGATCGTGAACTCGGCGTCGACCTGGACCAGCACGGTCCGGGCGTCGTCCGGTGTGGTCCGGCCGCGGTCGACGTTGCCGCCGATCTCGTTCGACGTGGTCTTGTTGTCCGACCACGGCGTCCACTTGCCGGTGACCGCGACACCGCCGGACCCGCTGGGGTTCGACGGCTGGCCGGCGGCCGGCGGGGTGACGTTGGGACGCACCGGGACGTTGATGCCGGCGACGAGGTCGACCGACCGGCTCGTCGTGGACGACCCACCGGCCTTGTAACCACCGCTGAACGAGTTGTCGGTGCCGGTGGCGTCCGAGATGGACACCAGCTTCGCCTCACCGAGCTTGACCGACATGCCGATCGCGCCGGAGCGGTCGGCGACGCGGCGGTCGTACTTGAGGCCCTGCTCCTGCACGCCGGTCTCGATGAGCCGCTGCAGGTTCGCCTTGATGTTCTCCGGAGCGAACATCCTGTCGATCTGCGCCCGTGACGCCGTGCCCGGAGTGGTGAGCGCCGAGTCGCCCTTGGCCGCGCGGTTGAGCGCGTCGATCGCCTGGTCCCGCAGCTCCGTCGTGTTGGCGACAGCCTCCACGTGGAGGAACTCCGGCGACTTCGGGCGGGCCTGTGCCGGGTTCAGCAGGTCCTTGACGGTCGGGGAGTTCTCGATCGGCGTGGCCAACGGGTCACCCGGCTTGAAACCGTCACCGGGGTTGTCCTTGAGCGTCGAGGAGTCCGACACCCACAGGTTGACCTTGCCGTCGATCTTGTCCAGGCCGGCGCCGGTCTTGGCTACGGTCTTCACGTCCGGCGCGTGCTGACCGGGCGCGCCGGGCACGACGGTGCGGACCCAGGTCCGGGGCCGCGTGAACGTGGTGATCTCGACCTCGAACTCCACGTCGCCCTGGAACACCTGCGCGTCCGGGCTGCCGGGGTTCGACGAGGTGGCGCTCACGGCCGGCCCCGCCGAGGTCTTGTCCGTCCACGAGTGGCTGTAGGACACACCGGCCTGCGGCATCGGGGTCAGCGAGGCGACGCCCGTCTTCACCGGGATGTTGGCCCTGCCGGTGATGCCACCGGTCCAGCCCTTGGTGGTGCTGGTGTTGGCGTCGAGCTTCGGGCCGCTCGTGGTGGAGTCGCTGACCGTGCGCCCGTCGGCCTTGCCGAGGTGCTTCGGGTTGGTCAGCTTCGCCTTGACCGTGACGTTGACGTAGGTGTTCGTCGTCCTGCCGGAGTTCTTCAGCTGCACCTGAAGGCCCGGACCGAGCAGACTGTCCATGTTCGCCTTCAACGCGGCGGGGGACAGGTTCGCGTCCAGCTTGCGCTGGTTCGCGAGCCGCTCGGCCACGTCACCGAATCCCTGGCCCTTGCTGGAGCGGGGGTTCGCGTCCGGGTTGTTCCACTTCGGCAGGAACTTCTCGAACCCGGGCAGCTCCCGCAGCTTCGTCTCGACCTGACTCTGCACCTGCGTCGCGGGCACGAACTCGCCCACCTTGGCGTTGCCCGCGGCGAGCGTGTCGGCGACGTAGGGCGGCAGGAACCTGGTGTCCGCGGTCGCCGGGTCGGTCGTGGAGTTGCGGGTGCCGGCCGAGGTCGGCAGGCCCACCGCACCGGCCTCGCCCAGACCCATGCGCATGTGGGTCGTGATCTCCATGGTCACGGGCTTGCCCGCGGGGCCCTGGACCTCGACCTCGGCGGTGACCTCGTACAGACCGGTCTCGACCTTGACCCCGATGCCGGACCTGCGGCTGGAGCTCGACCCGGCGTTGACGCCTTCCGCGGTGCGCGCGGAGTAGCCGGCGGTCGCGCCGACGGTGCCGCCGACCTTGCCGGGGACGCCGATGTTGCCCCCGAAGCCGGCGGTGACGTCGAACCCCGTCTTGCTGGACGCGGCCACACTGCTGCCCCAGGAGAAGGTGTCCTTGAGGTCCAGCGCCGCGTCGGCGTGCGTGCCGATGAGCTTCGCGTCCTTGAGCGTCGCCTTCATCTGCACCGCGGCGCCCTTGCTGGCGTGCGGGCTGATCAGGTCCGGCGAGGTGACGAAGCCGCCGAGCATCGAGGGCAGGTTGTTGCGGATCGAGGTGGGGCTCAGGAAGTTCTGCAGCGCCTCGCGGCCCGGCGAACCGATCTTGGTGATCGACGGGTGCAGGTTCTCCGCGACGTCGTTGAACAGCTTCCCGGAGTCCTTGACCACCACGGCTTCCGGCACGACGTTCTCGGCCTTGAGGCCCCACGCCGCGTCGGGCGGCGTGACCGCCGCGGAGGACCTGCCGGAGTCGACGATCGTGCTGAGGTCCGCCGGGACCTGCAGCGTCACGTCGGGACCGGTGCTGAGCGTCGAGAACAGCGAGGGGTTGCCCGACGCGTCGTACAGCGTGATCTCGTACGAGACCGGCACGGTGATCTTCTTGGACCCGGAGTCCGATCCCTTGATCGCACGCTGCTCGGTGATGGAGGTGCTGGTGGCCTGCGACACCGCGGGCGTCGCGAGCGCGGCCTTGCCACCCAGCGAGCCGTACGGGCCCATCGCCACGCCGGCCGTCACCGCACCGCCGACGTCGTTGGACGTCGAGATGCTGTTCGTCGTCGTGGACGCGGCGGCGGCCTGGTAGTTCTTGTCGACCTTCGTGTTCGCGGCGTCGGTGACGCTGCTCCCGTCCGCGTGCATCTCCGCGCGGACGTTCGCCTCGAACCAGGCGTTGCCGATCTTCACCTGGAAGTTGCGTCCATCGCCGAGGAACGTCTCGAAGTCGTTCTCGATCGCGTTCTTGATGCGGGCGGCGTCGTCGGGCCGCAGCCCGTTGATCTCCCGCACCACCGCGTCCGCGCCGCGCACGTCGGTCGGCACGATCGAGCCGAGCGCCTTGTTGTCCTGGAAGAAGCTCGGCAGGTTCGTGTCCGGGAGCTGGCCGACCGGCTGCGGCGCCATCGTCGTCATCGGGATGACGGGGTTGGGCGTCGGCCTGGGCGGCGCCGGACGGGTCTCCGGTTCCGGCGCGGGACGGGTGTCCGCGTCCTCGTTCCGACGCGTCTCCTGAAGCTCGTTGGTGAAGTCGAGGAAAGCCTCGAGGTGAGCGGTGTTGTGCCCACCCGCCTGCGCGTCCCGGATCTGCTGGTCGACGTGGCTGCGCACGGCCGCGAGGTCGGCGTCGCCGAACTGCCGCCAGCCGGGCGCGTCCACGTCGGCCGGCAGCTGCAGCGCGTGCGTGGTGAGAGCCGCGTCGCGGTTGTTCGTGAGCTGGTCGACCCGCCGCTGGTAGTACTCGACCTGGCGGTCCGCGCCCGCCCGCCGGGTCGCCTGCTCGTCCAGCATCGTCTGGGTCTTGAGGCGGTCGGGCACCAGGTCCGAGGCGTTCCACCGGTCGCGGGCCGTCTTCATCTCAGCGAGGCGCTGTTCGGCGATTCGCGTGCGCTGGTCGTGGGTCGCGGGCGGGCCCGACTGCCGGGAGACCTCGATCATGTGCTCGATCGCCGCCGAGCGTGCGGCGTCACGGCCGTACGTCTGCTGCAGGTCCCGCAGCGCCGCGGTGTCCAGGCCGTACAGCGACGCCTCGAACGACCGCTGCGGTGTGCCCTCGTGGACGGGACCGAAGCCACCGGGGACGACGAGGTCCATGTCCGGGGCCGCGGAATGCGCCGACGGGTCCTGCATGAACGGCCGCGGTTCGGCCGCGGGGGCGGCCTGCTCCTGCGGGGTCTCTGCCGGCGGGGTGTTCTCGCGGTCCCGCACGTCGGTGTCCGGATCAGCTGACGCGATGTCGTCCGATCGGACCGACGCCGAGTCGTCCACCTCGACCGTCGGCGTTTCGGGCCGGGACGGCGTCGGCGTCTCCATCATCCGGATTTCTCGGATCTGGTCGTACAGGCGGTCGAGTTCCGGAGTCGGGAGACCGCCGATGCGCGCGTCGCGGATCAGGTCGGTGACGCGGTTCTCGATGATCTCGGCGTCGACCGGCGTCACCGTCTGCCACTCGGGTGCTGTCGTGTCGGCGGGCAGGGTGAGCGCGTAGGTGGTCAGCGCGTCGGTGCGGTCGTACTGCAGCCGCATGAGCTCCTGGTCGAGCTGTTGCGCGTGGTCGGTGAGCCGCTGCTGCTCCGCGTGGCGCTGCGCCTGGTCCGTGCGCATGAGCTCGGATTTGAGCACGTCCGGCAGGGCGTCGGTGGTCCGCTGGAGGTCACGGGCCTCCTCGCGGGTCTGGCGGATCTCGCTCTGCAGGTCCCGCAGGTGCTGCTGGAGGCCACCTTCCTTCTGGGCGATCTCCTGGTAGCGGGACATCTGCTCGATCTCGAACGAGCGGTCCGGGTGGGTGCTGTGCTGCGCGGCCAGTTCCGCGAGTTCGGCTTGCGACTTCCCGTACAGCGACGCCCGGAAAGCCGCGTGTTCGTGCCGCGGGGTCAGCACGCGGTTGTCCGGCTGCGCGTCGAAGTTCGACTGTGCATCGGCATCCGACCGCGCGTCGACGTCCGACTCCGCGTCGGAACCAGGAGCGCTGTGGACGCTTTCGGCGTCCTGCTGGGCTTGTCGCTCTTCGAGAGCGCGGGCCAGTTGGCGTGCGTTGAACTCCCGAGTCCTGGCGTCGAGATCGCGCAGGCGCTCACCACGCGCATCGATTTCCGCGTTGAGCTGGTCCAACCGCTGCATCGCCGACTGCAGTTTCGAGTACTTCTCCGCGGCCTTCTCGAAGCGGTTGCCGTAGTCGGGATCGCTCGCGAACGACAGGTTGCGCTCAGCCTGCTGAACCAGGGCTTCGGCCTGGGCGATCTTCTGGTCGAAGTCGACGGAGGTGTCGACCTCCTGACCGAGCATCTGGTTGAGGAAGCCGTGGAAACCCGTGTTCGACGCCTTGCCGTCGCGGTAGTTCCGCAACGCCTCCCTGGCGTCGTCCAACTGGGCCGTCAGCCCGTCCAGACCACGCGTCGCGGCGTGGTTCGTCACAGTGCGGACGTCTGCCTCGTTCTGCACCCGCTCCTGCAACTTCTTCAGGTTCGAGGCGTCGAACCCGGCGTTCTCCGCCGCCGCGATCTGCGCGGTCAGCTGGGCGTCGAGCCGGGGGAGCACGTCCGCGGGGACGTGCTCGAGCTTGTCCGCGTTCGGGCCCGCGACGAAGTTGTCGATGAGGTGGGTGGTGCCCAGACCAGGGCCTTGCGCGGCCAGGGTCTCGATCTGGGTGTTGGTGCTGTCGAGGAGGTCGGTGAGGGTCTTGACCTGCGCGGCGATCTGCGCCTGCCGTTCGGTGTGCTGCGGCGTCTTCCACAGGCTGGGCCTGCGGGGGGCCTGCGCCTTCACCTCGTTGATGCGGTCCTGGAGGGCCGAGGATCGTTCCCTCAGGGCGTTCACGAACGCCTGCGGGCCGCCGGGGTGCGCGGTTGCGCGCTTGACGAGCTGAACCTTCTGCGCGGCGTTGTAGAGGCCCTCGTCCTGGCGGCCCTTGTAGAGATCGGCGATGGTCTGGTTGACCTCCGCCGAGGACTTGCCCGCGAGCCACGCCTCCATGCCGGCGCGGATCTCCTGAGGCGTCGGGGCTCCGAGCGCGCCGAAGGTGCCGTTCTGCGAGCTGATCTGCACCTGCGTCGCGCCGTCCGGGCCGTGCACCGTCTGCACGCCGTTGTCGGCGACGACGAGCTGCACGTCCAACGCCTGCGCGATCGAGTCGGGCAGGTGCGATCCGACGTGGGAGTCGGCCCACGACGGCGTTTGCAGCGCCTTCGCCACCAGGTCGGCCGACGACGGCAGCGCGCCGTTAGCGGTCAGCTGCTGAGTCAGGTGCTTGATCACGTCGGCGTCACCGGGGTTCGTACCGGCGGCCTTGGGGCCGGCGTTCACGACGTCCCAGCGCTTCGACGACCCGTTCGCCAGGTCGTCGGCGAGGTTCGCCCGCCACTGCTCGACCTTGGCGTCGGCGGTGAGCCCAGGGGTGTTCGGTTCCAGGTCGGGGTGGAACTTCGCCAGGGTGTCCTGGCTGATCCGGCTCGCGACCCAGTTCGCCAGGGCGGGCGGGTTCAGGCCGGGGTGGTTGTGGTTCTGCGGGTTCTGCCGGATATCGCTCAGCACGGTGTCCACAGTGGATCGAACGTCGCCGGAACCGACCAGCGGTGACGCGTTCGGGACCGGCACGTTCTGGAACGCCGCACTGCGCAGCACCGACTCGACCAGACCGACGCGGTCCAGGTTCGGCAGGTGCGTCTGGTTGGGACGGACGTCGACGTCGAAGTCGCTGTTCGAGTCGGAGTCCGAGTCCGAGCCGTAGAACCGACCCGGCATGGTCGTCGGCCTGGTCGGGAGGTCGGCGTCGGGGCTCGGGTCCGAGTCGGTGCCGGGCGTGGACACAGGGCCGTCGTTCGTCGGTGGCTTGGGCGTCCAGCCTGCGGGCGGCGGCACCGTGGCGGGGCCGGGTGGGTTGATCGTGGTGTCGGGCACCATGACCTGGCTGGTGGCGGTGCGTTCGATCAGCCAGAGGTGGCGGGGCCGGATGCCGGGGTCGGGCAGGTGGGCGGCGGTGTCCATGAGGCCGCCGTCGTCGTGGTGGACGCCGGAGTTCGTGTCGTGCTGTTGCAGGACTCGGGTCGTGTCCTTGTATTCGTCGGGGACGCCGAGGTAGTGCAGGGTTTCGTGGGCCAGGACCTCGGGGCTGGTGTCCGGGTTCCAGTGGTCCTGGTCGACGTTCGGGTTCTTGGGGTCGATCTTGACCGTGGTGTGGGCGTCGGCCTTGTTGTCGGTGAACTCGAGGTTGAGGTGGAACTGGTCGCCGCTGGGGAGCCGGAAGCCTTGGTTGAGCAGGTTGTTGACGCCGTTGGTGGCGTTGTCCCTGATCTGCGCGAGCTGGTCGGGAGTGACCTTGCCGGTGGGTTCGAGGTGGACCTTGACGGTGTATTCCTGGACGAACTTGCCGGGGCTGGTCTCGATGCGGCGCAGGTCGTAGTTGATGAGGCCCTTGTAGGCCTCGATCTTCGACGGCGTGCTGTCGGTGCGCACGTCGCGGACGTCGAGGTCGACGGTGCGGACGTCGGTGTCGTTGCGGCGATGGGCCCAGGTGCTGCGGTCGGCGGGGTTGTCCGGGTTGGACCAGTCCGCGGTCCTGGCGGGGTCGTGCCGCCAGGACTCGTCGGTGAGGACGTCCTTGCCCTGGTGCGACTGCGGCGTCGGCGGCGTCATCGCCGGCGGCGCGCCGACCTTCGGCACGTCCTTGCGGGTGCCGTCCGGTTTCGTGTTCGAGCTCGGAGCAGGCGGTGCCGGGGGAGCGGGCGGGACCGGCGCGGGGGGAGTCGGTGGGGTCGCCGTCGCGTCCCTGGTGGGCGTCGGGCGGTTGTCGCCGTTGGTGTTCTGGTTGGGGGCGTTGGTGTCCGCGGCCGTGTCGGTGTCGGTGCTCGACTTGCCGCCGGTGTCCGCGTCGGGGGTGCCGGTCGAGGAGGACGGGGGCGCGCCGCGAGTGCTGCCCTGGTCGCTGCCCTGCGCGTCACCGTCGCGAGAACCGCCGCCCTTGGAGCCGCCGTCCGTGCCGTTGTCGGCGGTATCCGGCGTCGGCCTGGGCCTGCCCTCCCCGACAGCGTCCTGCAGCACCTCGTAGGCGGTCGTGACACCGGGCTCGACCGGTTTGTTCTTGTGCGGGCGGTCCTGCTGGAACGTCTCCGGGTTCTGGTCGAGGATCTTGTACGACCCGTGCTCGGCGAACTCGTCGAACGCTTCCTTGCGGAACGCGTCGCCGAGAGGGTGCCGGAACGGGATCTCGTGGGTCTCGATGTTGTTCCTGAAGTCCTGGCGGGAGTTCCGGCGGCCGCTGGGGTCCAGGTAGCTCTCGTAGAAGCTCTGGAATTTCGACCCGGGATCCGCCGCGGCGTTGATCGTCTTGAGGATGTCGTTGCGGTTCGTCGCCTCGTGGATGGCGAACGCCTGCACGCGGGGAGGCGGAGCGTCGGGGGTGGCGTTGTGGTTCACGTGCTGCTGCAGCTGGTACTGCGCGGACACGAGCGACAGGCCGCCCTGCGTGTAGTCGATCAGCAGCACGTTCTTGCCATGAGGCAGGTCGCCCAGGAACTCGTCGAAGTGCTGGTCGAGCATGTCCTGCTGCTGGTCGGTCAGCGGCTCGGTCTTGGGCCTGCCGTCGGGGCCGTGATAGGCCGGGATGAGGATCGAGTCCGGGTCCGAGGGCAACGGCCGGAAGTTCGACAGCGGGATGGACACCGCGTCGTGGCCCTGGTCCTGCAGCGCGGCCACCACCGCGGCGGGACTGCGGCCCAGGCCGACGTAGGAGAACTGGTCCGGCGGGTACTTGTTCGTGATGTCGGTGGCGAGGTCGTTCACCGCGTCGAGCACGTGCTGCTGCTCTTGGATTCCCTGCTCGGCCGCGATACCCATCATCTCGCTGTGGAAGTCGGCGGCGTTGTCGATGCCGTAGACCTCGGGCTTGCGGTTGCCACCGCCCAGACCCGCGTCGTAGAGCAGGGGGTGGATCGCCCCTTCGACGGTGGCCCCCTTCGGCAGCTTGATCCCGTTGTCCGCCAGCCACTGCTTGGTCATGTACGGCGTCAGGCCGACCGTGGTGTTCTCGTCGACCCTGATGCTGACGAAGTCCGACGCAGGGTTCGGCCCGTACATGAGCTCGCCCTTGTCGTCCGGCCAATAACCCGAATCGTTCTTCGGGTCCTGGGCCCGGTAGCCGTCCACGCGCTGCTGGGGCGTCGGCTCGAGCGCGTCCTCGTACGCCGAGCTGCTGTCGCTGTCCGAGTCGTTGTTCGAGCGCTGGTTGTTCGCCGCGGGTGTGACGACCGGCGCCACGACGAGATCGGGAGCGGCGTTGGGGTTCGCCGTCGTGCTGGGGTTCGCCCCGGCACCGGTGGTGGGTGGCGGGGGAGCGGGCCGCGTCTTGATGCTGGGGTCGCCGCCGGGGTTGGGGGCGTTGGTGGGCGGGACGTTGGTGTCGGGCGCATTCCTGGGCGAGACGTTCGCCGGCGGGGTGTTGACCGCAGCGGCCGGCGAAGGCGCGTTGGCCGGCGGCGTGTTGGTGGTCGGGTTGGCCGGGGGCGTGTTGACGTTCGGTGTCGGCGATGGCGTGTTGGTCGAGGGGGTGTTGGTGTTCGGGGTGTTGACCGGCGGCGCGGTGGTGGGCGGCGCGGGGCGCGTCTGTGCGGGCGGTGCGTCGGCGCGTGGGGGCTGTGCGGACGGGGTGGTGTCCGGGCGCGGCGACGGCGCGTTGGCCGGCGGGGTGTTGGCCGGCGGCGTGTTGGTGGTCGGGTTGGCCGGGGGCGTGTTGACGTTCGGTGTCGGCGATGGCGTGTTGGTCGAGGGGGTGTTGGTGTTCG